>CAYMOE010000007.1:0-119805 GCA_964391985.1 uncultured Pirellulales bacterium | reverse complement strand
AAGGTTTTCGATAATATTAGATTGGTTAACATCAAGGCCCCAGCTTTGCAGTTTTATGATGATTCTCTCAGCAAAACTGGCGAAGTTTTCACTGTACTGGCCGGCGGTGGAAACGATTGCCTCAACGGATTTTATGATAAAAGCGAACAGCAGCCCAAGCAGCAATAATCCCGCGCAAAGAGCAATCGCAGATGCTAATGGTCTTGGGAATTTCAATTTGAGCACCTGAAAATCAAGCAAGGGATATACCATAATAGATATAAAAGCAGCTAAGATAAACGGTATAAGCACCGGCTGGGCATAGACGAGCACTATCCCCAAGGCAAGGGCTGCTATAGTTAAAAGTGATAGTATTATAAGCCAGTTTTGTTCGGTCGTCAGCTTTGAAACCATCGGCATTCCTTTTTTGTGTATTATTTGCTTTGACCATTAGGATATTTTGCTGAAAATTATTGTCAAGCACAAAAACATATCTTAGGTCTTTATATCGAATTTTCTTGATGTAAATGAACCGCAAAGTATAATCCTTTCAGCATGGCAAAATTGAGCGTCAACTTGAACAAAATAGCGTTGCTGAGAAATCAGCGCGATATTGAGATACCGTCTGTCGTAGAGGCGGCCGAGGCTGTCATCGTAGCCGGTGCGCATGGAATAACGGTACATCCTCGTCCGGACCAAAGGCATATAAGATATTCAGATGTGTACCAGCTTAAGCAAATGCTCAGCAATTTCGGCGGGGTTGAGTATAATATCGAGGGCAATCCGTTTACCGGCGATTATATGAAGTTGGTTAAAGATATAAGGCCAAATCAGGCTACGTTAGTGCCCGATGAGCCCGGCCAAAATACCAGCGACCACGGCTGGGATATCTGCCCTAATATTGAAAGATTAAAACCAATTGTCGAAGAATTAAAGCTGCTCGATATTCGGGTCAGTTTGTTTATGGATGCCCAACCCGGAATCGAACAAGCCGCCAAAACCCTCGCCGACAGGGTCGAGCTTTATACCGAACCTTATGCCGCAGCTTTTAGGGAAAACCAAAATCTCGAAGAAACTTTACAGCGATTTGCCGATGCCGCAGCGGCTGCTCAAGATGCTGGACTGGGCGTTAACGCGGGCCATGATTTAAACCTTGAGAATCTAAGCTTATTTTTAGAAAATGTTGATAATATACTCGAAGTTTCAATAGGCCATGCTTTGATAGCTGAATCTTTATATATGGGGTTGCATGATACCGTCAGGCAATACCTTGGAATATTAGAAACACAATGACAGGAGCCGGAAATGTTTAATGGAGCGATGGTAGCCTTAATCACACCGTTTCAGGATGGACAAATCGATTTTGAAACTCTCGATGAACTTATTGAGTTTCAGTTAGAAGGGGGTATAGACGCGATTGTTCCGGTAGGAACGACCGGGGAATCACCTACACTCAGCCATTCCGAACACAAACAGGTTGTCGAACGGGTCGTTAAAAAAGTTGCCGGTCAGGTTCCTGTTATAGCCGGTTCGGGTTCGAACAGTACCGCCGAAGCGATTGAGCTTACGGCTTTCAGTAAGAAAGTCGGTGCAGATGCGACATTGCAGGTCTGTCCGTATTATAACAAACCGACACAGGAAGGGTTTTATCAGCATTTCAAAGCTATAGCCGAAGAAGTCGATTTGCCTATGGTGCTTTATAATATACCCGGCCGATGCGGAGGCGAGGGATTGACTTGTGCGACAGTTGCAAGGCTGGCAGAGATAGATAATATCGTAGCAATTAAAGAAGCTACGGGAAAACTCGATATGGCCAGCGAGATTATTACAAGCTGCGATATTACTGTAATATCCGGCGATGATTCGCTTACTCTTCCGATTTGTTCGGTAGGGGGCAAAGGTGTAATCAGCGTCGTTGCCAATATTGTTCCTGCCGATGTAAAAGCTATGACGGATTTGATTCTTGAAGGCGATTTTGTTTCGGCATTGAAGTGGCACAGAAAATTATTTGCTCTAAGCAAAAATATGCTGTCTTTAGCGACAAATCCTATTCCAATCAAAACTGCCGCGGCGATGATGAATTTGGCTTCGGATGAGCTGAGGCTTCCGATGACGCCGCTGGAAGAAAACAAAAAAGCTGTTTTACTGCAGGCACTGAAAGAATACGGATTGCTTAAATAAGAATAGCATTACTCTTTGAGCATTTTTTGCAGTTTTTCCAGTTCTCCGTTTTTAATGTGATAGCAATGGTCATAGTCTGGAAAACTGCCGTTTGATACTGCAAGTGCGTAAGCTTTTAAAGCTTCGATTGTAGCGTTTGATAAATCCGCGAAACTTTTAGCGAATTTCGGTTTTGGCCCGGAAGTCAAACCCAGCACATCAGGAGCTACTAAGATTTGTCCGTCGCAATAAGGGCCTGAACCGCAGCTTATTACAGGTACTTCGGTATTTTGCGTGATAATCTGGGCGACCTCGGCGGCAATACCTTCTAAAAGCAGACTTGAAGCACCGGCCTGTATCATTTGCTTGGAAAGGTCGATAAGCTGAGCTGCCATTTCGGCGGTAGTTCCTTCTGCTTTTAATTTACCTATCTTCCCAATCGTCTGAGGAAGCATTCCGATATGTGCCATCACTGCCATACCTGCGTCACTGACAGCTTTTATAACATTCAGATGTGCGCTGGCAGCCTCAATTTTAATCATTTGAACACCGGCCTCAGCCGCGAACCTGCCGGCGTTTTTAACTGCTTCGGAGAGACCTGTTTGGTAAGATAGGAAAGGCATATCGGCTACAAGGCAAACATTTGGAGCGCCTCGTCTTACCGCGGCGGTTATAGTAACCATAAAATCCATAGTTGCCGGAAGCGTCGAATCATGTCCGAGTACGAGCTGGGCAGCCGAGTCACCGACGAGAACCATCTGGATGGGGGTTTGGGCAATTAATTTGGCGGTGGTGTAATCATAACAGGTAACCGCGGCGATTTTATGATTTTTAATTTTTTCCTGATAAATTTCAAATAACGTAAATCTTGTATTCATAGCGACTTTCTTATCTTTTTTATATAGAAACTAACAGCTAATCCGTTAAATTATAAGAACAAAACAGCCTATAACTTCGTAGCAGTTAATGAGAATATTAAGCTAATTTCAAGGCTTTTCTTTAAAAAATAAAGAAAAATCAAACATTTTTAAGAATACTTCTTGATAAATTGATTGTAAAGTGTTTTGTAGTTACCAAAGCCAATTTTAATTAAAGGTTTTGGGAGGGTTTTTTCGATAAGAAAATAGATTAGAATGCGGCGGAAATTAGGGTTTTTGGGTTCATTCGCAATTTTTGTTCTATATAGCTTTTCATCACCCTCCTCCGAAGCCAGATTCTGCCTTGTAGGATCTGGCTTTTTTTGTGTGTCTTTTACACCGTTATACTGCTTCCAGTTAAGCGATAGTCTAAAATTTGGCACTATTTCTTAACGGAGTTAAAAGCTTGCTAATTACAGAAAACGGCCCTATCAAATCATCACTTAACACCCTGTTAGTTTGAGTTGATTCACCTCGTAAAAAAATACCCTAATTTGTCAGTTGTTTAACGTAGAGCCTTACAAAGACGATTTCGATATATACATATATCTCAAAAAAGACCGTGCGCCAAAAAGATAGGATAAGCCAAAAGGAAAGAGCAGCCCAATATCTGCACATATAAATTCTTTGACTTGTGGGTTATTGTCGTTTAATAATGAGCGGCTTATGGAAGTTATAAACATATTGCTGCCGGTTTTTATAATAATAGCTCTTGGCACTATCCTGCGTCGGACGAATTTTATGAGTCAGGAAGTGGCTTTGGGGCTGAATCGCCTTGTTTTCTGGGTCGGGCTGCCGAGTCTTTTATTTTATGAGGTGGCAACGGCAAAATACGATTATCATTTGGCAGGCAAAACCTTTCTTGTTGTTTTATCGGCTACAATCTTCTGTATTATTGTCGGATATATCACGGCGTATTTTTTCCGTATGCCGGTTCGTTCCGTAGGCGCATTTGTTCAGGGTGCTTTTCGCGGGAATTTATATTATGTTGGCTTGGCAGTTCTTGTTTTCAGCTTTGCATCCGAAACTCCGGAGAATGCTGCTCGGCTTCAGAATATCGCTGTTCTTGTGCTGGCTCTTATAATTCCGATTTATAATATGGCTGCGGTAATCATTCTGCTTTCGGGGCGGCATAAACTCGACCGCTATATTTTGTTTAAACTCGCAAAGCAGGTGATGACTAATCCGCTTTTTATTGCGTGTTTGGCAGGTCTGATTTACCCTGTTATTTTCCCGCCTATGCCGGAGTATGTTTCAAGGGCTTTGACTTCGATAGGCCAGATATCTTTACCGCTTGCACTTGTTACTATCGGGACGGCATTGGTGGATATAAGAATCTCCGGTTATGTAAACTGGGCATTTACCGCTTCGGGTATAAAAATTGTAATAGCACCTTTGGCGGGCCTGCTGGCGGCTTATCTTTTTAGTCTCGGTGCGGACGAGACGAGAATGGCTTTAGTTTTTATGGCTTGTCCTACGGCGGCGGTTTCTTATGTTATGACCGAACAGCTTGGCGGAGATGAGAAACTTTCCGCTGCTATTGTCGCGTTGAGTACGATACTTTCTATATTATCTTTAAGCGCTGTATTGGCTTTGTTTTGATAATATCAGGCCGGATGCTGCGGGCTGAGTATCTGTATATATCTTCGGATGATTAATATAGCCGGTATTACAGAAAGCAGTAAATTATACAAGCAGATTCCGGCAGCAGAATAAACATTATTCAAACCTCTTGTCAGAACCATAAACAAAAAGCCTGCCGGACTGTAAAAGGCAACCGCCTCCTTCTCGAAGATGCTTGCGAATATCGGGGGGAGAATCAGATATGCCGCCGCAATGAATCCCGCAAGGAGAAAAATCTTACCATGTTCAGAATCGTATGTTTTGGTAATTTCCAATAAAAGCATTAAAAACAGGTAAAAGCTTGCTATAACCAATACAATGTGCGTCAGATTGGGGATATAAATTTTATAATACAGTTTAATAACATAGACAGCTATTACCCATATCGCGAATAGAACCGCGGCAATCGAAAGATTCGATATAAACAAAAAAGACACCAGAGTCTTGGCACGCGAGAGATTTTTTCTGCGGTAAGATGCTGAAAGTTCGAGATAATTTTCCGTCTTGAAAAATGTTATATAAGGGACAATCAGGGCCGGGATGAGGGTCAGCCACCAAAACGCAGCGAGCATTTCGTTTCTTACTACAGAAACATGCGGAAAAAGCAGTCCGATGACAAAAGCATAATAGGCGGCAAGAAATAATAAGGCTCCGAATCTGCTGAAAAGAGGCTGGTCTTCTTTGTTCATCCTCCTCAAAATACCGATTATATTCCAGATAGTGTAATATATCGCCGCCGAACCGATGAGAACCAAAATCGGAAGCCTGAGAGTATAAAAAGTAGCCGTTTTCCCTTGGAGCATGCTAAGCTGGCTCAAAGCCATCATACTATTTATTAGCAGCGGCATACCGAAGATTACCAGAAGAATAATTCCCCCGATTTTACTGCCTTTGTTTTTACCTTTGGCGCAAAGCGAAATTAAAAGCCCGCCGGTATTGAATAATAACGCGGTTGAAAAAAGAGCAAAAAGAGTTTGAAAGAGCATCTGATTGCCGATTTGTGCTTTGTAGGCGTAAAATAACAGGAAAACTAAATTAATACTCGCAAGAAGCAAAACTACGAGATTTTTGCCTGCTAAAATACCAAGCATTTTTTGATAAGCCGGCATCGGAAGAATTCTAAAGAAATCATATGTTCGTTCGCTTCGCTCCAGACTAATAGCCGAACTGGAGTTAAAAGCCGCCCAAATCAGCAGAAGCAAACACTGAATAAAAAGCAGCTGGGTATATAACGAGACGTGAAGGTCTTCAAGTGTTTTGAATACCCGCTGAAAATCATAGAGGCTGTAATTAATCAGCAGCATCAGAAATAGAATTGAAATATAAATCGAAGTATAAACCCAGAACTGGGCAGGCCGCATCAGGCTGTATCGGTATCTTCGTATAAGCGGATTTTTAAACATTTTGCACCGGCTCGTTTTTATTCGATGTAATTTTCATAAATAAATCTTCGAGGTTAATCTTTTCTTCGTAAAAAGCCGAAACTTTCACCCCATTATTAACCAGTCGGGTGTTTAATATTGCCAAATCGGACTCGGTTCCTACCAGTTCTGCTGTTATTGTATTGTCTTGGCTGGTCAGCAGTTTTGCAGAGGGGAATCGGCTGACTATCTCCGCTGCCTGCTGCGGGTTGTCAATAACCCGGATAATTACTTTAATCGCTCCGGAAAGTTTTGACTGTATTTCTTCGACAGAGCCTTGAACAACGATACTACCGCGGTCGATAATTGCGATATGCGAGCAAAAGCCCGACATTTCGGTCAATATGTGAGATGATATTATAACTGTTTTGCCGTCGCGGCTTAGTCTGGTGAGAATTTGACGAAGCTGAATACGGGCTTTGGGGTCGAGGCCCGATGCAGGCTCATCGAGCAAAAAAATCTCAGGTTCATGAACGAGCATAACCGCTACTCCCATACGCTGAACCATGCCCCGTGAAAGATGACGCATCAGCGAATCGCGTTTTTCCTGCAGGTCGACAAACTCCAGCACTTCTTTGATTTTATCGGGTATTCTGCGAGGCTCGACTCCGTAGGCTTGGGCGAAGAATTCGAGACATTCCCATAATTTCAGGTCGCCGTAAAGATTGAAAAAATCCGGCATAAAACCGATTTGTTTGCGAATGGCCAGAAAGTTACTCGCAAGGTTATGTCCCAAGAGTTTGGCTGTTCCGGAGGTCGGGCGTAAAAGGGTTGCAAGCATTCTCAATAAAGTGGTTTTCCCTGCACCGTTAGGGCCTATTAGCCCCCAGACCTGACCTTTGTAAATACTCAGACTCAGGTCATTGACCGCTACGGTAGAACCGAACTCTTTCCTGATTTTGTCTGTTTCGAGAACAATCATAAAACAGTCACCCCGGATATGGGAATTTTATCAGGTATTGGTTTTTTCACAATATAATTCTGATTTTATTATGTACTGAAATTTGCGGTTAATAGTGCGTATTATTGTTATTTATTGTTTTTTGGCGGAATGAAACAGGGCTTTGTTTGACAGACTTATATTTTAGGGTTGAACATCTTGGTATTTTAGTCGATATTATATAAGTGAACCATTGATTTTAACATTTATTTGCGTTTCCTATGGGCCTTTACGACAGAGATTATACCCAGCAGAATTATCAGGCGTCGTACGGTTATTCGCCGCGTCCGCCTTTTCATTTGCGCGCGCCGTCTTCGGTGGTGGGGCGTTTACTTCTTATAAATATCGCAGTTTTTGTTTTATCGTTTCTGATTCCTCCGATAGGCTCTGTCATTTATACATACGGTTCGGTTCACCCTGTTAATTGGCAGACAGTGGTTTTGCAGCCTTGGCGGGTTATTACCTATCAATTTCTGCATGCGGGTTTTTGGCATATATTCGGAAATATGCTTTGGCTGTATTTTATGGGGCCGGTTTTGGAGAACCTTTGGGGTAGCAGAAGATTCCTAATTTTTTACCTTGTCTGCGGGGCAGCGGGGGGTATTTTATATCCTATACTTGCTTTTAGCGGCTGGCTCGATGTAGGTATTATGGTCGGAGCTTCAGGGGCGGTACTTGGGATTGTAGCTGCGACGGCGATACTCTTTCCTATGGTCAACGTTTATATTTATGGAATCTTTCCAATTAAGCTTGTTTTCATTGCCCTGATAGCTTTATTTTTCAGTATTATAGCGGTGCTTAGCCCTGATAGATATCCCAATGCCGGCGGTGAAGCGGCTCATTTGGCCGGTATGGCAACAGGGGCGGCTTATGTTTTCTGGCCTTTGATTAAAACGCGATTTAAGCTTCGTTCAAAAGCCGGTTCATGGCAAAAAAAAATTGCTGAATATCAGCGATTGCAAAATGAGGTGGATAGAATCTTAGAGAAAGTCCATAATCAAGGAATTCACAGCCTTACCCGAAGCGAGAAAAAAACGCTCAAACGAGCAACAAAGCTTCATCGTCAGCAGTACAATATATGATCCTGCCGGTTTCTTTCAGACACAAACCAAGGTCATATTTTAATCCCATTCGAATTTTTCTGTTCTGCTCAGCAGTTCTTTTACTCTTTCGTTTACTTTTACATCTTTTGCGGCTTGCCATTGGTTGACCTGTTCTTCGCTGTTTTTTATCTGCTCTTTCAGGCCTTCGAGTCTGTCTAAAAGCTGCTGATGCTGAATCTGTTTGCGTTTTATGATTAAATCGAACCGTTCGCTTGTAATTTGCGTTAATTCTTTAACTAATGCTTCTTTTCGGGATTCATCAGAGGTTCGCAGTTTTTTCAAAACTTGGTCTCTGCTGTCTTTGAGTATTATGTCCTGTTTAAGCACTTCAGCCAGTTGGGGATTTGTCTTGGCAGTCTCAGCTATTCTCCCGTATCTTCTTATGCTTTGCATTAATCTTCGCATATATAATTCAGGGTTATTTTCGCGAATTTGTTCGAGGTCATTAGCGTCTTGAGGATAATTAACTGCCAGCCACTGTATGTATTCTTCGTGTTTTTGTCTCATTTGAGCCATTCGTTCAGGGCCGGGACCGGGCATTTGGCCGTCCGGAGACATTTGCCATCTTCGACCTTGGGACTGTTCGTCGCCTCGCTGCTGCAGCTTTGGGCGTCCTCGCCATTGTGGCTGTTCTTTCTGCATTTGAGACCATTTTTCACGCATTACTTTATGAAATTCTTTGGCGAACATTTCGGGATTATCTTCGCGTAGTTTTGCGAGCCTGTCAGCGGTGTTAGGGTCTTCATTTCTCAAGCGATTCAAAAAATTCTCAATCATCTCGTCCGGCATTGGCCAGCCGGTCTGGTCGTCGTCGAAGCTGAACTGCTCAGAAGCAGTATAATCTTGTGCTGATGCGGCAAATATCGCCGTAGAAACCGCCAAGAAAATTACTGTAAAAATTTTTCCAAATTCCATTTTCATATTTTTATCCTTTCCAGAAATCACTGTTTATTTCCAAAAGTTCGATTTCAAGCTCGTCTGCAATATTGCTGTAATAACCGTTTAGTCCGCTTTGCACAGCCATAAATTCATCTTCTATGTCCTGCAGCTGGGCGGCGAGCAAGAGCAGTTCGTAATCATCCTGCAAAAAATCATCTTCTGTTTCTAATGAAACCGCAAATGCAGGTCTGTCTGTTATTTGCGGATGCTGTGTACGATTTAAAAGTGTTATTGAGATAAATCCGATGATAAGCACTGCGGCTGCTGTAGCCGTTGACCAGTAACCGATTGAGATAGACCTGTGCTTTTTGGTCTGCCTAAGCTTGTTATTTATTCTCGCTTGAATTGACAGAAGCAATGCGGCTTCGGGTTTCGGCGCAGGATATTCATTAAGCAGTTTTTCACCCTGCGTAATATCTTCGGCTGCTTTTCGGGCATCATTCTCATTCAAGAATTTACCGAAGAGCTCTTCGAGATTTTCATTTTCAGGTTTCATCTTAATATTACTCCAGCATTTGCCGAATGGTTTTTAATCCGCGGTGGACTTTTGACAAAACTGTGCCGATAGGCTCTCGGCGAAGTTCCGCCAGTTCTTTAAAACTAAGCTGTCCGTAAAATCTCAGCATTACTAATTCCCTCGTATCACTGTCGAGCGTCTCAAGTATAGTCTGGATTTTATCTGTTGTGTCAGGGCTGGTTTCTTTCTCCGGTGTTTTTATCTGGTCAAGGTCCAAATCATCCAGCCTTGTTCCAAGCCGTTTATCCCGCTGTTTGGCTCGCAGATAATCATTAAAAATATTCGAGGCTATTTTGAATATCCATGCATCGAAATTGCCGCCTCTGTAAAATTTAATTTTTTCAACCAATTTGACAAAGAGCTCGCTCAATAAGTCATCACTAACCGAGCGATTATTTGTTAATCGAAAAAAATATCCATAAAGCTTTCCCGAATAAAGACTTAGGAGCTTTTCAAAGCTCTCGGAATTGCCATTTTTACAACCGTCTATTATGCGAGCTAAATCGTTTATTTCGGCCATTAATTCAGTTTCTTCTGTATATAAAGACGTTTTTAGACAAGGGTTTTATTGCATTAATCAGAAAAACTGTTAGTTTATAATTGTCGTATATGGTCGTAGAAAAAAATAAAGATAATAAAAATACATGGCTGGCCAAACTCAGGCGTACCTTCACGAGTGTTCTTGCGGTCTGCCCGAATCGCAAAGGCCAATGCCGCCGATGCGGAGCCTGCTGCAAATTGCCAAATGTCTGCAAATTTCTTGATTTTGACGAACAAGGCCTTGCTGTTTGTAAAATTTATCACTTCAGACCTCTAAACTGCCGAAAATATCCCCGCAGCCAGTCCGAACATATCACGACGGAAGTTTGCGGCTATACGTTTGAAGAAAAAACCGATTCGTAGGCTAAAATTCTTCCTGATTCGGTTCGTCCTCATCCTGCTCCTCGTCATACTTCCAGCCGTCATTTTCCTCCATTGTGTCGATTTCCCGCTGCATATACTTGAACAGTTTATCCTGCAGGGGGCCCATCTTATTGTACCATTGGAGCATATTTTGATAGCTGCTGACGAGCATATCGAGCCTGATAAGCTGCCATTTTGCTAGACATTCGGGTTCTTTGATATTTGAGAACGGGTCGCACTTGAAAGTCCGCTGACCGTCAGGCCCGAATTCGCACAGTTCGCAGTCTTTGCACTGAATCATCCGGAAAGCTCCCAGTATGTTATTATTCTAATTGCCTCTTGTACGATTAAGCGTTAACTCATATAATAACACACTTAGTAATGACTTGGAAAGTCTTTTAAAAATATTGATGCCGATTACCTGTTGGAGATGCAAATGGCAAAACCGAGAAGACGACGTAAAATTGGAAGTAAAAAAAGACGTGCGAAATGGAAAGTTCGTCACAAAATCAGCAGTTAGTCCGTTATCTGAAGTTTCGGTGTATTTAAACCTCGAGCCTTATTTGCGGTTCGATACACACGGAACTGATTGCCGATTTAACAGGCTTTTTGCTCGATATGGATAATGCGGCACTTTAAGATAATTTTTGAGCCTGACGGCAGGCAAATATCAATCCACAGCGGCGCGACGATTCTCGAAGCTGCGGAACAGCTTGGGATTATTCTTAATACAATATGCGGCGGGCAGGGTACGTGCGGTAAATGCGTTGTGCGCATAGAACAGTCCGGCCAAGAGGTTCTTGCCTGCCGGTATAAGATAAATTCCGATTTAACAGTTACCATCCCCCAGACTTCTCGTTTTTTCGAACAAAAAATCCTTGAGCACGGAGCATCCGCCAAAACTGAATTTCAGCCCGATATATATAAACGCTATCTTAAATTTTCCGATGAAAACCGAATATTCGGAGTGTCCCTCGATATCGGAACAACAACAATAGTAGCAAAATTAATTAACCTTCGAGACGCAAATTCTATTGCAGTCGAGTCCGATTACAACCCGCAGATGCGTTACGGTGATGATGTTATAAGCAGAATCTCATACGCCGATGATGAGCAAAAACTTGCCGAGCTTCAGCGGATAATTATCGGCTGTGTTAATTCGCTTATAAATAAACTTTGCGAAAAGGCTTCAGTTAGCCCTCATGATATTTATGAGCTTACGGCTGTCGGAAATACAGCGATGAATCATATTTTTCTTGGACTGCCTGTTAAGCAGTTAGGCCAAGCTCCATACAATGCTTATTCTTTAGATGCCCATGATTTGAAAGCCGAAGAACTTGGAATATCGATTAATCCTCAGGCTGTAATTCATACAGTCGAAAATATCGCGGGTTTTGTCGGTTCGGATACGACTGCGGCGGTTCTTGCGGGTGGGATGGATTTGGCCGAGCAGATATCACTGCTTATCGACATAGGAACTAACGGCGAAGTTGTTCTGGGAACAAAAGATAAACTTCTTTGCGCAAGCTGCGCGGCCGGGCCTGCCTTCGAAGGTGCGAGAATCAGCAGCGGCAGCAGGGCGATACGCGGCGCTGTCGAATCTGTGATTTTAGATGATGACGATATTGATATAGATGTGATTGGCGATTGTTCGCCGGTCTCGCTATGCGGCAGCGGGCTGCTCGATGCCGCCGCAGTTCTGCTTGATTTGGGCGTTATTGATTCGTCGGGACGTTTTATTCAGGCTCAGCCGCTTAGAGATAAACTTCCGCCGAAAATATTCAGACGTGTCATACAAAAAGACTCTCAGCCGGCTTTTGTTATAGCTTTTGACAAAGAAAATAATGAACCTTCTGTAGTTATTACTCAAAAAGATATTAGAGAGCTTCAGCTTGCAAAAGCAGCTATCAGAACAGGGATATATTTCCTGATGAAAAATTTAAATATTAGCGATAGTGATATTGGGCAGGTTTTTCTTGCCGGTGCGTTCGGAAATTACCTAAGAAAAGACAGTGCTTTGCGGATAGGTCTGCTTCCGAAAGTTGCTCCTGAAAAAATTCATTTTATAGGCAATGCGGCTTTGGAAGGTGCCCAAATTATCCTGAGAAACAGCCTCGCCCGCGAATTAGCAGGAAAATTAGCACGGGGTATCAAATATGTTGAAATAGCCAATCAGCCCGATTTTGCCGATGTTTACGCCGGATTTATGTTTTTCTAATTTCAAACATTAGCTGTTAACATAAGCAGATATGCTATATAACCCGCATAGCCTGCGACAAGAAATGCCCCTTTGATTCTCGAAATTTTCTTCCCCACGGCCGCCATAGCAATAAAAACGGCAGAAACCACAACCATAATCCAAAAATCAGTACCGGCTAACCGCGGCGGCAGTGCGAAAGGCCGAGCTGCTCCGGCTATGCCTGTTACCAAAAGCGTATTGAAAATATTCGAGCCGACAAGATTTCCGATGGAAATATCATGCTGTCCCTTTACGGCAGCAACAATACAGGTTGCGATTTCAGGAAGGCTTGTTCCTACAGCGATTATTGTCAGTCCGATTACGGTGTTGCTCAGACCTAACACTTGGCCAATGTAGATTGCTCCCCGTATTGAAAACTCTGCGCCTAATCCAAGACCCAAAATTCCGATTACTATGAATGTAATACTGATTTCCAAAGTCTTAGGTTTGATTTTGCCTGCCTGCTGTTCGAGGGCTTCTTCGATTAACGGTTTTTTATCCGGTTGTCTTTTGGCTGACCAAGCGGTAAGAATAATCAAACCCGCAAAAGCGACCAGCAGGATTATGCTTTCTGTCCGCGATAAATACATATTTGCTAATATAGGCCAAAGTGCCAGTGCCGAGAGCAGCATAACAGGCATCTCGCGTTTGAGTATTTTGGGTTGAATTAATATTGGTCTTATCAAGGCGCACAGGCCGCCTGCGAGTAATAGATTGGCTATATTCGAACCGAAAACATTTCCGATTGCCACTTCGCCGCTGTTTCGAATCGCCGCGGCGATGCTCGTTGCCGCTTCGGGGGCGCTTGTACCCATAGCGATAATTGTAAGGCCGATAACCAGCGGGCTTATTTTTAACCGCTCGGCGAGACTGACCGCACCGACGACCAGCCAGTCAGCCGATTTCCATAGCATCAGCAGGCCGATGGCCAACAATATTGCTGCTGTAATGATATTCATACCGTCTTTTGTAACTTAACTTTCGATAATAGTAAAGCTTATCCTTTAAATGGAAGTTTTGAGTTGCTTTAGTTCGTATTTTGAGTTTCGGATTTTAATCTGCGTCTTCGCCGGGAATTTCGGTTTTTCTGCTTGCGAATTTTTTCTATTTTTTGGGATTGCGGGCTTGATTTGCCTAACAATTTATTTTCAAGCAGTTCGCAAAGCCGTTTTCTGGCGTAATAACGGTTTAGGCCTTGACTGCGGCTTTTTTGCATCTTTACCGTTAATCCGCTTGGAATATGCGTAAGAACAACGCAGGTTGAAGTTTTATTGACTTTCTGGCCGCCGGCACCGGAGCTTCTGATAAATTTTTCCTCTATATCCTTTTCGAACAGGCCGCATTTCTGCATCCGCTGCTCAAGCTCCTGCCTCTTCCGTTCCGTGATTCCAAAGTTAATCATAGACTGGCTATTTTAATCGCGGATTACGTGGATTTCACGGATTTATTTTTAGACAGGATAGCTGGATAGATGTAATTAAAGGCGGATGTAGAATATAATCACGGGCTTCCAGCCCGTGCCACAAAGAATATTGACCGGCGGGGCGGGAATTAATAGAATCACAGTTTATTTTACTGCTGAGAGCACCGAGAATAGTTTTTCATAAAATAAATCTCTTTTTTCTCTGCGGGCTTGGCGGTAAATCTTTTTTGAAGGACGAACGATGATAAAAGTAAACGAAAACTATTTGAAATTACAGGCTGGTTATCTTTTTCCTGAAATAGGGCGGCGAATCCGGGCTTTTAAGGCGGAAAATCCCAAGGCAGACATAATCCGTATGGGAATCGGCGACGTAACCGAGCCGCTTGCACCGGCGGTTATTGAGGCGATGCACAAAGCTGTCGATGAGATGGCGGATAAAGAGACTTTCCGCGGCTATGACGACGGCGGAATCGGCTATGAATTTCTGCGTCAAGCTGTCAGAGATAACGACTATAAAGCCCTCGACGTTGATATTGAGCTTGACGAAATTTTCATCAGTGACGGAGCCAAATCTGATACCGGAAATATGCAGGAAATCTTCGGATTAGATAACGTGGTCGCTGTAACGGACCCTGTCTATCCGGTCTATGTCGATACGAACGTAATGGCAGGACGAACCGCTGCGGCTGCCGAAAATAAATATGAAGGTATTGTTTATTTGCCTTGCACCGCGGAAAATAATTTCGTGCCGGATTTGCCGAAACAGCGCGTCGATATGATTTATCTTTGCTATCCGAATAATCCGACCGGCGCGGTTGCGACAAAGCAGCAGCTAAAAGTTTGGGTCGATTATGCCAGAGCAAATAAATCTGTTCTTCTGTTCGATTCGGCTTATGAGGCTTTTATCAGCGAGCCTGATATTCCGCATTCGATTTACCAAATCGAAGGGGCAAAAGAAGTCGCGATAGAATTCAGGAGTTTTTCCAAAACAGCGGGTTTTACAGGTGTTCGCTGTGCTTATTGTATTGTCCCGAAATCTTTAAAGGCATATAAAAAAGACGGTACCGCCGCTGCCGTAAATCCTATTTGGAACAGGCGTCACTGCACTAAGTTTAACGGTGTTTCCTATATTACCCAAAGAGCAGCAGAGGCGGTCTATTCGAAAGAAGGCAAAAAACAGATTCGTCAAACAATCGATATTTATATGAATAACGCCAAAACCATCCGCGAATCGCTGACAAAATTCGGCTATACGGTTTACGGCGGAGTTAACGCTCCTTATATCTGGATGAAAACGCCAAAGGGTCTTAGCTCTTGGGAATTTTTCGATTATTTATTGAGCAAAGCTAATGTAGTCGGCACTCCCGGAGCGGGATTCGGCGCGGCAGGCGAGGGATATTTCAGGCTGACGGCGTTTGGTCAGGCGGAAAATGTTCGAAAAGCAATGGAACGAATTAAAAACATCTCATAATAAAAATGCAGCATAAAGCCTATATCGGCATCGGCAGTAATCTCGGCGACAGGCAGGCAAATATCGCAAGAGCGATTGAGCTTTTGAAATTTTCGCCCGATGTTGATGGTTTGCGCGTATCCGAATTAATCGAAACCGAGCCTGTAGGTTCGGCGGCTCAGCCGAAATACCTGAATACCGTTGCCGAGCTGTGTACAAGCCTCGAACCGTCAGAATTGTTCGAAAAGATGTCGGGGATAGAAAAAAAACTCGGAAGAAAACGTCAGGAAAAATGGGAATCGCGCACCATCGACCTCGATTTACTGCTTTACGGCGATGAAATTATTCGAACAAAAAATTTAACCGTCCCGCACAGCCAAATGCATCTGCGGTCATTCGTGCTGAGCGGACTTTGTGAGCTGAATTCACGGCTTTGCCATCCGATTTTTGAGGTTACTGTGGCGGAATTATTCTCGCGGCTGAACGGATTGAATTTTAAATTAAACGAGAATATTCCTCAGCTTATATCAATCGGCGGCCTTATAGGGGTAGGCAAAACCACTTTAGCGAAAAAACTTTGCGAAAAATTTAAAACCGAACTGCTTGCCGAGCCGTATGATAAAAATCCGTTTATGCCTGCGGTTTATGCGGGACAAAAAGAATTAGCTTTGCATTCGCAATTATTTTTTCTTTTTAACAGGACGGAACAGCTAAACCCTAAAAATCTTAAAGCGGGAAATCTTGCGATAGCTGATTATGTCTTTCAGAAGGACAAGGTTTATGCCGATTTGCTGCTGGATGAAAATCAGCTATCGATATACCGCAAGCTGTATTGTTCCTGTGAAAAAATGGTTGCTCAGCCGGTTTTAATTATTTATATGACCGACTCGGCTGATAACTGTCTCGAACGAATCCGTTTGCGTAATCGGCCCTATGAACAAAGCATAAAATCGCCGTTTCTCAAAGCTCTTGATGCCGAATATGAAAAGATGTTTAATGATTGGCAGCTTTGTCCTGTTATCAGGATTCCCAAAGCAAATTTCGACTGTAATAATCCGGTTGACCTTGAAAAATTAGTTATTCAGATACAAGCCTATACGGCAGCGAGAATCGCGGAATAAATATGCAGATAGCTCAAACAATTCAACAGGTTCGAGTTCTGGTCAGAAACGCCCGTAAAAACGGATTGTCCATCGGTTTTGTTCCGACTATGGGAGCTCTTCATTCGGGGCATATTTCACTGATAGAGCGTGCAAAAAAAGAATCTGATTTTGTCGCAGTCAGTATTTTTGTTAATCCGGCTCAATTCGGCCCTAACGAAGATTTCGAGAAATACCCTCGTCCGATTGAACAGGATTTGCAGATTTGCCGCAACTGCGGTGTGGATTTGGTTTTTTGCCCTTCGAGCGATGAAATATATTCCGGCGAACAGCTTACATGGGTCTATGTTGATAAACTGACCGAAACTTTATGCGGGCGGTTTCGTCCGGGGCATTTTCGAGGGGTTACGACGGTCTGTACAAAACTTTTTAATATCATAACGCCGGATTTTGCTTTCTTCGGACAAAAAGACGCTCAGCAGGCAATAGTTATAAAACGTATGGCAGCCGATTTGAATATGCCGCTGGAAATTATTATCTGTCCGACCGTGCGCGAAGAAGATGGTCTTGCAATGAGCAGCAGGAACAAATATCTAAGCCCTCAGGAAAGAAAAGATGCACCGTTGATTTATAAATCTTTGCAGAAAGTTTCCGAGCTTGTAAAAACAGGCGTTTACGACAGCTCGGTAATTTCGGCAGAAATTAAAAAGATTTTAGCCGAGTCGCAAAAAATTGCAGTCGAATACGTTGAAATAGCAAATTTTGAAAATCTCGAACCGCAAGAATCTGTCAAAGGTAAAACGCTTATTGCGGTCGCGGCCAAAATCGGACTGACAAGGCTTATAGATAACATTATATTGGACGCGCCTTAAAATTATTGTATAATCACCCTAATTATTTGTTCTGACAGGGGTTATAAGAAATGTTCTTAAAATTATTGAAAAGTAAACTTCATCGGGCTACTGTAACCGATGCTAAACTGGATTATCCGGGAAGTATTGAAATTGATTCGGAGATTATGGAAGCTGCCGGAATTTTGCCGTACGAGTCTGTTCTTGTCGCCGATTTAAATAACGGAAACAGACTTGAAACGTATGTGGTGCCGGGCAAAGCAGGCTCTAAAAACATTATTATATTAGGTGCCGCCGTGAAATTAATAAATCCCAAGGACCGGGTGATTATCATGAATTTCGGATACTATAGTCCCGACGAAGTTAAAAAGCATAAACCGACGGTTATCATGTTCGACGAAAAAAATAATATGGTCGGTTAATTTCAAGCAAGACACAGACGCGGAAAAAAATATGCACCCTGAAATATTTACTATACCCTTTACAGGTTTAACGGTGAAAAGTTATGGCCTGTTGATGGTTATTGGTTTTATCACCGCGATTTACATTATAAGAAGATTAAGCAGTAAAATAACACCCGACCCGCAGCTTATTACTAATGCCGCCCTTTATTCTCTAATTGCCGGAGTAGTCGGCGCTCGTCTTTTTTTCGTAGTTCATTATTTCGACAGATTCAAAGATGATTTGCATTCTGTTTTTGCCATTTGGGACGGGGGCTTAGAATTATTAGGCGGTGTGCTGCTGGCGATTGCTGTTATCGCGGTTTATCTGCGATATCATAAGCTGCCGATTCGTAAATATCTCGATATATTAGCAATAGGTCTGATGGCTGCTCTTTTGTTCGGCAGAATCGGATGTTTTTTCAGCGGCTGCTGTTACGGCAGACCGACCGATTCGCCGCTTGCAGTTTGTTTTCCGTATGGTTCACACGTGTTTCACAATCAGATTAACCCCGATTTAGAAAGGAATCGCCCTGAGCCGTATATCGAATTGCCCGACGAATTTTTCGGCTATGTCGGTAAAGACGGAATGCTGTACACAGGTCTCAAACCTAAAGAGCAATTAACCCCTGAGCAGTTAGAGCTTGTAACAACAGGGCCTTATCGCTGTTTGCCGGTGCATCCCACGCAATTATACTCTTCGCTAAATGCCGCCGTGATATGTCTGATTCTTTTTTTATTTTGGCGGCGGGCGCAAGTCGCTCAGCAAGAACCGCGGGTAAATCGTTTTTTAACCGCTCCGGGTACGGCATTTTCACTGATGTTTATTTTGTACGGTTTTACGCGATTTTTTATAGAATTCATGCGGGATGATAACCCATTCGAAGCAAACGGACTGACGATATCGCAGAATATCTCTATCGGCTTGGTGATATTCGGCGTGATAATGCTTATAGGCTTTACAAAATACAATCTTATTGCGAGCAAGCCAAACAAATCAGATTGAACAGAGCTAAACAAGTCTATATTTGCATTGCTTTTAAGCTTTCAGCAGTTACATGCAGCGAAAATGTTGTAAAAAATAAAAATTGTTATCTAAATATCAAAAAAAGCCTTGTGTTGAGTTAAATTAAATATAAAATACGCTTATGGCACTTGGACAAATAATACGTAAAAAACGCGAACAGCTGAATTTAACTCTCGACGAGGTAAGCAGTAAGACGGGTTTTTCTAAGCCTTATCTGTCGACTGTTGAGACGGGACGGGTAAAAAACCCTCCAAGCGATGAGCTGCTTAGGAAACTCGAAACCACCCTAAAATTCGAGCCGGGTCTGCTGCTGCATATTGCCCATCTTGAAAGCATGCCGAGCGATATCCGACAGAAGTACGAATCAACCGAAGCGGAAAATAAAAAACTCAAACAGTTTCTAAAGACTATCGCAAACAAAAAACCGGATAAAGCAAAAATTAACTCGATGCTTGGCGAATCTGGCCTTAAAGATTCCGACAGCGAAGATTCGACTATTTCAGCAGGGCGGCCAATACCTATTATAAATAAAGTTTCCGCAGGCTATCCGAATGATTTCGATGATTTAGAATATCCGGTCGGTATAGCTGATGATTATATCCGATGTCCAGATGTTCATGACGCTAATGCTTTTGCCGTTAGAGTTATCGGTGACTCGATGGAGCCGAAATTTCACGAAGGCGACATTGTTGTTTTTTCTCCGGCAATGGAAGTACGAAACGGAGATGATTGTTTTGTGAGATTTTCGAGTCCGCACGAGACGACCTTTAAGCGTGTTTACTTCGAAGAAGATAATAAAGTTCGCCTTCAGCCTCGAAATGAAAATTATTCACCGATGATAGTTGATGGCAAAAGGATTAATGGGTTATATAGAGCTATTATCAGAAGCGAGAGGCTTTAAGAAATCCGTCGTGCAGCAGTAATGATGCCGATATAGCTTACTTAAGATTGTTTTGCGAAATGACGTTTGGATTTTGGTAATAGACAATGCGGCAGAAGATTGTGCAGCAATTCCATGCTTTCGGGAGCGAGTCACCTGCTCGCGAGATAAAGTTTAGCGGTCAGACCTATAAACTTCATCAGGTCTTTAAGCATGATTTTTTTGCCGTCACCGCTATGTACAGCCATTCTAACAGTAATGGTTCATATGACAAAGAATGACCTAAAAAAATCGTACTAAAGCTTGCCCGCAGGCAGCATTTTTTGGGATTGCCCCTTCAATGGCTGGGTAAAGCATTGTGCGAGCGGGAAGTAAGGATTCTCAAGAAAGTCCGAGATATTGAAAATGTCCAGAATTTTGTCTGCAGATACGGCGATTATGGTTTTGTGTATCAGTATATAAACGGCAAGCCCCTGAGCAAAGTCAAAGAAACACCGGAGGATTTTTTTGATAAACTCGAAGAATTACTGCAAAACTTGCATCGCCGAAACATATGTTATGTCGATATGAACAAGCGGGATAATATCATCGTGGGAAAAGACGGCCAGCCTAATTTAATAGATTTTCAAATATCCGTTCAAATCGGCAAATATTCTCTCGGTCTGCCTGCTTTTTCCAAAATGATTCAGAACAAACTTGAAAAAGCCGACCGTTATCATGTTTTGAAACATAAACGCAGGCTGAAGCCTATGAGTCTTAAACCATCTGAATGGCAAGCATCTTATTCCCCCAGCGGACTTATTAAAATCCATAGAGTCATTGCGACTCCGATTCGCCGTTTGCGCCGTAAAGTCCTTAAATCGCTGCACAAAAAACAGCCGCTTATTAAACAGTAATTTGTCTGCTTAGTTATGTTGATTTTAATGCGGGGAGAGTTTATACTTAACATTCGTTATAATTATTTTTTTCAATGGAGTGATAAAATGGACCCTGCAATTTTCAAAGCTTATGATATTAGAGGGATTTACGAAGAACAGTTCGATCTTACCGATGTTTGGAAAATCGGTTATGCCGCAGCGCGGTTTTTAAGGTCTATGCTAAGCGGATATGAGCGAGGCCAAGCCAATTGTCAGTCAATATGCGTCGGAAGAGATATGCGAACGCACAGCGAGCGAATAGCTAATGCCTTGATTGAGGGAATGACAGCTACAGGAGCCAATGTAATAGATATCGGTATGATTGATACTCCCCAGATGTATTTCGCAATTAATTTCTTAGGCACTTGCGGGGGGGTACAGGTTACTGCTTCGCATAATCCGGCCAAGTATAACGGTTTTAAAATATCAGGTCTTCAGGCCAAGCCGGTCGGTGTAGATACAGGACTAAGGGATATTGAGCATATTGCAATGGCTTTGGTTCATACCAAAGGCAAGTCTGATGGTACCGTAGAAAAGTATGACCTGACCAGCGAATATAAAAATCATGTGTTGAAATTTCTCAGTCCCAGAATAAAACCATTGAAAATCGCGATTGACGCATCGAACGGAATGGCGGGCAAGTCCGTACCGGCGGTATTCGGTGATTTGCCGATTGAAATTATTAAACTGAATTTCGAGCATAAGGGAAAATTCAAACATGAACCGAATCCGCTTGTTGAAGCGAACCTTGCCGAATTAAAAAAAGTGGTAAAGAAAGAAAAATGCCATTTCGGAATTTGTTTCGACGGTGATGCCGACAGGTTGATGATGGTTGATGAAAAAGGAAAAAATATAGGATGTGATTTGCTGACTGCGTTACTGGCGGGGTACTTTCTCGAGCAAAATCCCCGCTCTACAATTGTGTATGACTTGCGGAGCAGCTGGGTGGTTTCCGAAGAGATTGTCAAACACGGAGGAACACCGCGAAGAGAAAGAGTAGGTCATGCCTTTATGAAAAAAGCGTTGAGGGATTCGCGAGCTGTTTTCGGCGGAGAGCTTTCGGGGCATTTTTATTACCGTGACAATTTCTGGGCGGATTCGGGGATGATTACATTAACGCATGTGCTGAATATTATCAGCAAAGCCGATATGCCCGTAAGTGAATTAATTAAACCTCTTCGAAGATATTACAGCAGCGGCGAGATGAATTTCGAAGTGCCTGATAAAAAGATTGCTATGGCAGGATTGACCAAAAGATATAACGATGCCCAGATTGACAATCTTGACGGTGTTACAATTATATATAAAGACTGGTGGTTTAATTGCAGGCCGAGCAATACAGAACCTCTTTTAAGATTGAACGTCGAAGCTAAAACCTCTGATTTACTGAAGGAAAAACTGGCCGAACTGAAAAAACAGCTCGGTAATCCAGTTTAGTAAGGAGTCGGGCTATGCATGTAAACAGAAAACAATTTGAAACTCCCAACGGAATTGTCGAAGGCGTTCAGCCGGTTTGGGAAGGCTTTAATATTCTTTTAGTAACAGGTTCGAAAGGATTTCTGGCGTGTCCTGTAATTGATGTCGAAGCGTGTCAAAGATATGGTATTGCCGCTGCACTTGTCGAAAGCACTCCGGACAATCCCATTAAAACGCTCGAACGTTTTCCGAATCGCAAGGTGACGAAGATAAATCAAAAAGCAAAAGAGCTCGGCATAAAGGAAGGAATGGATGTCGAAGAGGCTTTTGCTCTTATCGCATGATGATTTTTGAGGGATATGATTATGAATACTGCGAAAAGCTTGCCGATGTTAGTATGCGCATTTCTTGCTGTTATGCCGACAATATGTTTATCAGAGGCTCTTACATATACATATTTCGACGAATCTGTTACTGATACTTCGCTGCTGGGAATAAAAGAGATTGTTCCTTATGTTATGATTTACTGCTCTGAAGATGAGCAGATGCTGCAGCTTAGTGATAATATTGAGGAAAGTATAAGAAAAATGCTCGATGACACAGGGATTAAAATCGGGGTATATGAACTGAATAAAGCGCTGAAAAGCGTTATTGAGCAAAGAATGGCGAAGCAGAATTTAAAAATAAGAGCGCGGCTGGAGATACCTGAGCTTATAGTACGAATTTATGCAATCAGACATCAGCCGACTAATAGCTATGTTTTTAATGTTCAGACTTCTGTTGCAAGAAAAGTTTATACGGCACAATCTGTTCGTTCTATGACTAAAGCCGAAGTTTGGCGCATAGATTCATCTCCAAGTGCTGTTGATGCGAATAATTTCGAAATTATGCTTAACTCTGCTGTAGAAGAACAGGTTAAAAGATTCATAGCAGAATATAAAAATGCTAACAGCGGCAGGGCGGTTGGTAGTGAAACCCGCAGCCAAAGACAAAATAGACCGGCACCGTCTTCGAGAGATTCGAAAAATGCTGAGCAGGCTGCCGAGGATAGCCAATTAGAGTTTATCTCATCTAAAAACAGTCCGGTGTTTCACAGGTCAAGCTGTTCTTCTGCGGCTCGAATTAGTTCCGACAATCTGATAACTTATAAAACTGCTGAAGAAGCCGTAAAATCAGGAAAAAGGCCCTGTAAGATGTGTAAACCGTGATTGGATAATAAGTATTATAAACCGGCTATCGTGAGGCAATCAGAATTATTGTAAGAATACTCACGCCTAAGAGTGAAGCTAAAAGAACTATAGCTATTCGATATTTTGCAATTCTCTCATCCGTGTAATATTGTTCGGAGTCACTGACATCTTCTCCCTGTTCGAGCTGTTCAAGCGCTGAGACATCGAATTTGCTTCTGGCGCGAATCGGAGGATTACCGGCTCGAACTGCCCTTAAATCCTCCAAAAGCTCCTTGCAGTTCGCATATCGGTCTTTTTTATCCTTGGACATCATAACTTCAACTACTTCCGATATCCCCGCCGAAAGCGAAGTATTTATATGGTCCGGCGGGACAAGCTGTTCTCGAAGATGTTTTCGCATAACATCGGAAGGGTCATCGGCCATAAACGGAACTCGTCCGGTTATCATGTGATAGAGAGTTGCCCCAAGCCCGTATATATCAGCTCTGCCGTCGATATCGACTTCTCCGCGAATTTGTTCAGGAGCAATGTAATAAGGTGTTCCGTAGGCTTTTCCTTTTTCTGCTTGGGCGGCGGCGGTATCCGTTGTTTCTCTGGCCAGACCCATATCGGCAAGTTTGGCTATGCTGTCTTTGTTAATCATTATGTTCTTGGGTTTGACGTCACGGTGTATCAGCCCTAACGAATGAGCATGAGCCAACGCATCGGCTATCTGTATGGCTATGTCCAGAGCATCTTCCTCACTGAAGATTCGATTTGCCGCCAAGTCCTCATAAACTGTACGGCCTTCGACATATTCCATAACAAAATAATGATAGCCTCCGGCTTCGCCGACGTCGACAGCCTGAACGATGTTATTGTGGTTTAATTTCGCAGCGGCCTGACCTTCCTTGTAAAATCGCTCGACATATTCGGGGTTTTCACTGAACCTGCGAGGAAGGATTTTTATTGCGACTGTGCGGTTAAGGCTTAGCTGCTTGGCTTTATAAACAACTGCCATTGCTCCGGCACCGAGTTTTCCGAGTATTTGGTATCCCGGTATCTGATGCGATTGGCCGGGTGCACGACTTTCTTTAAGATTTTTTTTCAGACGCTCGGCCTGATTGGCGGTTATATAACCTAATTGTATAAGCAGCTGCTGAAGATTGGCTTGATTTACCTGACCATGTTTTTTAAGTCTTTCGATTGCCGCGCGCAGTTCCTGCTCGGTGCACAGCCCCTGTTCAACTGCGACCTTGCCGAATAATGAATCGTAGTTTATTTCGGCAGCCATATAATCCTTTATAACAGCCCCAAAGAATTGCCGGTCAATGCTAAAATATAATTATCGGCTATATACAATGAGGTTGTCAAAGAAAATTTCGGTTAAAAATATATGTGTATTTCGGCTTTTTTCACCTCCGGGTTAATAAAAACAGCCGTTCTTCTCATAATTTAGGTCTTTTAGAGGTTATTATCGGCAATATCAGGCCGGACCGAGTTTATGGCCGGGGGCTATTGAATAAAGGCGTTTTTTGCGTTTTGCGTTTATATGACAAGCCGCAACCTTACCGACAAAAATTATATGGTCCCCGGTCAGAACCTTTTTTACGAGTTTACATTCGAAATTAGCAACCGCATCGCTCAGTAATACCGAGTCAATCTTTTTAGCAGCAGCCGTTTTGCATCCTGATGCTTTAATTTTATCCGTATCTCTGCCTGATTTGCTGCCGAAGAATAATGCTTCTTTCGCCATATCTGTCGATGGATAAACAATAGTAAAACACTTCGAATGATTGATGCATTTAACAGAATAATGGCCTTTATAAACACCAATGGCCATCATCGGCGGGTCTCCCGAAGCTATCATAGTCCAGCCCAGTGTGACCGGATTTGCCTTGCCGTTTTTATCTTTGGCAACGGCTATGACAATTTGTTCAGGATATTTTGTTTTTATAGCCTTTTCATATTCTACCTGCTTTTGCATTTGCAAGCCTCCTTAAACGCTATTATACTTTTGCTTAAAATTATAATATAGAGCAATCGCTTGGCAAGGAGAATCAGATGGATACCGTTGGATTTATCGGCGGCGGGAATATGGCGGAAGCTTTGATTAACGGCATTACTTCTGCAAAAGTTTACCCGCCGGAGAATATCGTAGTTAGTGATGTACGCCCTGAAAGGCTCGAATACCTCAAAGCCAGATTTGCCGTGCGAACGGAATCGGACAATGCCTCGGTTTCTCAGGCCGCTGATATTTTGATTTTAAGCGTCAAGCCTCAGATAATGACCGAAGCATTAAACAGTATAAAAGGGCAATTAGCCCCTGATGCCCTTGTAATCTCTATCGCAGCGGGGATGAAAACATCCAAAATTACATCGGTGCTCGGACAGATTCCGATTGTCAGAGTAATGCCTAATACGCCTTCGTTAATCGGTGAAGGAGCTAGTGCCATTTATGCGAATGATTTGGCCAAACCGTTTCTTAGAAAAGCTGAAAGAATTTTCGCAGCGGTCGGCTTGGCGGTTTTTGTCGAAGATGAGCAGCTTATGGATGCTGTTACAGCAATCAGCGGCAGCGGGCCTGCCTATTTCTTCTTGCTGATGGAAGAAATGATTAAATCCGCCGAGCAGATGGGATTAAAATCAGATATCGCAAAAAAACTCGTTTTGCAAACCGCAAAAGGAGCGGCGATGCTTTCGGTAGAAGCTGACAAGACCGGAGAAAGCCCGGCTGAACTTAGGAAAAAGGTAACATCTCCGGGTGGTACCACAGAAGCTGCCATTACCTTTTTTAATGAAAGTAAATTTGGGTCGATTGTAACAGCCGCGATTAATAAAGCCGCGCAAAGAAGCAGACAGTTATCGAAATAAATTATTCGACAATAATTGCCTCGACCGGACATTCATCGGCGGCCTGCTGAACCGCTTCTTCGAATTCAGGCGGTACTTCGTCAACGATAACCTGAGCCATATCAGGCCCCATTTCAAAGACGTCCGGACAGGTGTCGCAGCATAATCCGCAGCTTGTGCAGGTATCTTCTATTCTGACTTTCATACTAAATCCCTTCCGTTGTTTATCATATATAATTGACTGCCGTGAAATATTCTATTATTATGGGATTTTAGTAAGCAAATAGTCAATAGAAAATAAGATTTTTTTGAAGATTACGGCCGGGTCCCATGCAGACTGAGCCCGTGAACCTGGTCAGGCGGGGAACCGAGCAGCCATAAGCGGATGCTTGGTGGTGCCTGGCAAACCCGGCCGCCTTTTATTATGGCTTATACCGTCCTTGCAAGAAAATACCGTTCGCAGAGCTTCGATGACGTCATCGGACAGGAAGCTATTTCACAGACACTCAAAAACGCAATACGTACAAAGCGAGTTGCCCATGCCTATCTTTTTACCGGAACTCGCGGTGTCGGCAAAACTACAATGGCAAGGATATTGGCAAAAGCTTTAAACTGCCTAAAGTACGATGAGCCGACAGAATCGCCTTGCTGCAAATGCGAAAGCTGTATCGCCGTTAATATCGGCGAGGATATAGACGTTATAGAAATTGACGGAGCCTCTAATAACGGTGTTGAAGAAGTTCGCCGGCTTAGAGAAAACGCTATTTATCGGCCTGCACGGGCAAGATACAAAATATATATTATTGACGAAGTGCATATGCTCAGCACAAGCGCTTTTAATGCACTTTTGAAAATACTCGAAGAACCGCCTGACCATGTAAAATTCATTTTTGCCACTACAGACCCTAATAAAGTGATTGCAACTATTCAGTCGCGATGTCAGCGGTTCGATTTCAGCAATATAAATGTGAACAAAATCGCCGAACAGCTTCGCAAAATTCTCGAAAGTGAAAAAATAAAATATGAGGATGATTTAGTTGTTTCAGTGGCGAGAATGGCAAACGGTTCGATGCGTGACGGATTGAGTCTGCTCGACAGGCTAATTGCAATAGGCAAAGAACCTCTTAATGTTGATTTGATAGAGCAGTTTTTGGGCTGCCCGAACAGCCAAAAAATTGCGATGCTTGTAAAAGCGGTTTCTGAAAATGACGCTGCAGCAGTTCTTCGGTCGGCAGATGATTTGCTAAGCGGCGGATTGAGCGAGGTGCAGCTTGTGGATGCTTTGGTCGATTTTATGAGAGACCTTATGATAGTTAAGTCCGCAGGTGCCGATTCGGATTTGCTTATATTAACTTCCCAGCAGCGGCAAATAGTTAATGGGCTTAGCGGCAAGTTTGATTTGGCGGCGATAGTATATAGCATTACAGCACTCGAAAAAAACCGCTGGACTATAAAAAACAGCGAAACCGCAAGAGCACTGCTCGAAACGCTGTTGTTAAGACTCACTTTGAGTGAACATTTCCTCAATATCGAACAATTGGCGAATACCCCTGTTTCGGGTGAAAGTAAAACAGTAAAAAAAAAACCTATAACAAATAGCGGTTCCGAACCGATTTTACAAAACACGAACAATTCTGCTGCCGAAACGGCTAGTCTTCCTGCGATTAGCGATATAAATGCGATTAAAGAAAACTGGAATGGCATTGTTGAGGCAATCGCTGCAGAGCTTGGCGGCGCCACAGCCGGATTATTAAAAAGGGCAGAGCCTCTTGATTTAAATGATTCTGTTTTTACAATTGCGCTTGATTCGGCATCTAAGCTGCTTTGCCAAAGCAATGGCCGCTTAGAGCAGATTCAATCGGTATTAAGCAGACATTTTTCCAAGCAGATATTATTGAAATTACAGACAGCCGAACAAGATAAAAATACTGGCGGTCAGAACAGGAATAAAACCTCGTCGCAGAAAAGAAACGAAATTCTTAATGACCCTGCCGTTAGAACGGTTTTGACGGGGCTTGGCGCGAGGGTTGTCAATATCGAAGATTAGCAAATTTTTTTGAGAAATATATAAATGAGCAACGCATATACACAGACGCTGAATAAACTTATAGAAGAGCTTGGAAAATTACCAGGAGTCGGGCCTAAATCGGCTGAGAGGCTTGCCTTTCATATTTTAAAATCCGATACGGATGAGGCTATGAAACTCGCAGAGGCTATAAGCGATGTAAAAACAAAAATAAAAAGATGTGCGGTCTGCTGCAACCTTGCCGAAAACAATCTCTGTCCGGTTTGCTCCGACACAAGAAGGGATAAAGGTGTAATTTGCGTTGTCGAGCAGCCTAAAGATGTAATCAGTCTCGAAAAAACCGGAGCTTGTAAATGGGTTTACCATGTTTTAGGCGGCCATATTGCTCCTTTGGACGGAATCGAACCGGAAGATTTGACAATCGATAAATTAATCGACAGAATCCGGCAGGGCGGTGTAAAAGAGATTATTATGGCTACTAATCCGAATATGACCGGAGACGGAACGGCGCTGTATATATGCTCTTTGCTGAAAGCTTATGATATTAAAATAACCCGATTAGCCCGCGGTTTGGCAAGCGGAACAACAATAGAATACGCCAATGCCAGAAATCTTGCCGACGCAATAACCGGGCGGCAGGAACTGAAATAATTTATCATTTTCGAAATGAATGATTTGTTTGACAACTTATCTGTGTATATATGGTATAATTGAAAATCAGAAGAAAATTATTTAGCCTTTTTAACGTAGCAGGTTGAATTTATGAAGCTGGAAATGACACCTCACATGCGGATGGAGATGAAGATGAAGCTCGCTCCGCATATGATTCAGTCTATGGAAATTCTCCAGCTTCCGTTATTAGCGCTTCAGGAGCGTATCGAGCAGGAATTAAACAGCAATCCTGTTCTCGAATCCGAAGAACCGTCAGGAAGTATCGAAAGTTCACAGCCCGAATCATCCGGCCCGGAAACTAAAGATATTCCTGATTCGGCTGTGCCCAGTGATAAGTCGCTCGAATCTTTCGAACGTGTTGACAGCCTCGATTATGATTATCGCGATTATATCGACCAAGTCAGTATGTTCAGACGAAATACCTCATATGACGAGACTGATTCCAAGCTTGAAGCCATAAAGAATACCGAAGCAAGCCCCAAATCTCTTCACGAATATTTGTCTGAACAATGGGGTCTTGTCGATGCTCCGGCGGCTGTGAAAAGTGCCGGACAGACAATAATAGATTTTATCGATAATAGAGGATATTTGAGCGTTCGCCTCGAACAGCTCCATAATAAAGACCGCAACGATTATAACTACGAGGATTTGAAACAGGCTTTACCGCTGGTTCAAAAACTCGAGCCGCTTGGTGTCGGAGCCAGAGACCTGAAAGAATGTCTTCTTATTCAGATGGCCAACAGTTCCGAGGATTTTAGTTTAGAAAAAGAATTAATATCGAATCATATGGATGAGCTGCTGGCTAATAATCTTCCTTTGATTGCTCAGAAAATGAATTGTTCGATAGAACGCATCAACGAAGCGATAAGAAAAACCAGCAAGTTCGATACTTCACCCGGCCTGCAAATCGCTCAAGCAAGAAACCATGCGATAACCGCCGATGTAATTGTCGAGCCCTCGGATGATGCTTCGGGATATTCTGTACGTCTGGTAAGTTCGAATCTGCCGAATCTTAGAATTAGTGATTATTATTCGAAGATGGCCAAAGACCCGGCTATCGGCGCTGGTGCCAGAGATTTTCTGCAGAATAACATACGTTCGGCCCAGTGGATAATAGACGCTATAGAACAGCGAAAAAATACTTTGCTTCGGGTATGTAATTCTATTGTAAAATTTCAGCGTGATTTTTTCGATAAAGGCGAGATGTACCTCAGGCCTTTACCTATGTCCAAAGTCGCCGATGATATCGGGGTGCATCTTGCGACTGTATCGCGAGCGGTAGCGGGAAAATATTTGCAATGTCAGTGGGGGGTAATGCCGCTTAGAAAATTTTTCAGCGGCGGAACGGAAGAGCAAGACGGTACCAGCCATAGCTGGGAAGCTATCCGAGCCAAGCTTGTTCAGATTATCGATTCCGAGGATAAATCCGAACCCTTAAGCGACGACAAAATCAGGCAGACGCTCGAAGAGCAGGGAATCAGCAATCTTGCCCGCCGGACGATTGCGAAATATAGAAAACTTTTGAATATTCCCGCAGCGAAATTAAGAAAGAAGTATTGAGACTTCGAAAAAAATCGCATATCTTATTGTTTTTGCCGTAATAAAATGATAAAAGTCAGTTTATTATTGAAATTAAACGGGAAATCGTGTAAATATGAACACTAAAGATAAATACGGTCAATTTATGGCGCGGAAAAATAAGAAAATGGCGCTGTATGAGGTATTTTCTAAGAGTATCTCTAACTCCCGTCACAGCAAGGACTTAGAAAAGTTACATCCGAGCGAAGCTTATAAAACGGGACAGCCGCAGGCAGCTTCTCAGCAGATTCCTGCTAAAGATGCTCTTGCGGTTCAAAAAAACCGTATGTTTCAGATTAACCGCGGCAGGGTAGAAATTTCTATACCTTATCAGTTGGCCGTGGCTATTTTGCTTGGTTTTTTGCTTTTGGCTCTGATTGCCTACCGATTCGGTCAGCATCAGGCTATAAGCGGTTTGGTTTTACCGGCCCAAGTGTCTTCGGAGCAGGGCGATTCGGAAGCTTCGGCGGCGCGAGTTGCGGATATAGGTTCTATACCAGCTGTTTCTGATGGCACAGAGCAGTTGGTTGTAACCGAGGCAGCCGGTACTAACAGGATTGTGATACAAACTTGGCGAGATGAAAACCAGCTAAAACCTGTGCAGGCGTTTTTTGACGGGCATGGTATTGAAACTGAGATAAGAAAAGTCGGCCCGACTTTTTATCTTGTAACGAAAGATAAATACGATAATCCGCAGAGGTCAGGTACTGACGGATATAAGGCAAGACAGAGAATCATAGAACTGGGAACCGGTTATGTTCCTCCGCCGGGATTTGGTTCGTTTGATTTTAGAAGTGCGTACGGAATGAAGTTTGATGATTAGTTTTTTAGGAAAGTATTAAATGAGTATTGACCCATCATTGAAGATTAAAGGTGCATTGACGAGGCATCGCAATGTATTAAAACGCGCAGAGCGATTAGAGAAACTTAAAGACGAACAGAAGTGGACCGAAGAACAAAGCGTATTCGGATTGCCGAAAGTCGCACATCGTAAAAGTCACGCAGGCAAGAAAACTGCCGAAGCTAAAGAAGCCGCCGCTGAAGGCACAGCCGCCGCTGCTGCTCCTGCTGCTGGCGCTCCTGCCGCTGCTGATAAAGCTGCTGACGCAAAGGCCAAAAAGCCCGCAGCCGCTGCCAAGCCCGCTAAACCGGCAAAATAGCTTTTCCTATTTTAGGTTTTAGTCCTGCAATCAGCTTTCTTCGTATAGCCAGCATATTTTCTGCGCATTAATATCTTACCTAAACCCATCCCGCCAAATGCAAATATATTATTGACATATCCGGCGGATTGTCGAAAATACTGTTGGAAATTGACCCTGATACAGGCTCTTTGACAAAAAAATACATCTATACGCCCGACGGTCAAATCCTCAAGCAGACCTTTGTCGGCCAGTCCGAACCGGATGAATACTTCTATATTCATGACAGGCTCGGCAGTATAAGGCTGGTTTTAGATGAACAAGGCAATGTGGTAAATTCCTATACCTATGACCCATTTGGTAATCTATTCACCGCCGAGACCGCTGAGAACACAGAGAATCCGTTTAAATTTACCGGCCAGTGGTACGATAACCAAATCGGTCAGTATTACCTTCGTGCCAGAATGTACGACCCGTATCTTGGCCGATTTACCGGCCGCGACCCGATCTTAGGCGATTTCCAGCAACCTCTGACGCTGCATAAGTATCTGTATTGCGGGAATGATCCTTTAAACGGAATCGACCCACAGGGACTAAGAACATATCATCTTACGGGTAGTGTGCTAGGTTCTTTTGGATGGAGCATGGGAAGGCAAAGCGGAATTACTTGGGATGATAAAGGGAATATTGGCTGGTTAAATGTTACAGGTGCTGGAGGAGGAACGCCATCTGCAAGCGCAGGAGTAACTTTTGGTTTTACAACGGCCGATACAATCTATGATTTAAAAGGTTGGGGAGCGACAACTGGAGGGTCTGGTGGGGGTATAGGTTGGGCAATAGGTGTTGATTTCATAGTTGGTGATGGATTCTGGGGATTACAAGCTACTGTTGCTGGAAGTGTTCCGCCTATACCTTTAGAATTTCATGGCCACATGACTCATGCAACTATTTATGAACTGAAAAAAGCTATGGGGGCTTATGTTGAAGAGGCTTTGTTGTCTTCGCGCACAACAGGTGAAGCTTATGGATATCTTTTAATTTGGGGAAATTTAGATTAAAATACTTGAGTGTAAGGGCTTATTCGATGTCGCAATTTATGACAATCTCTTTTTTTACAGCGTTTTTAATAATGCTTGCGTTACATATAATAGGTACATTATATGCTTTACGGCTCCGTAAAGAACTTAAGAATAAGTATCCTGAGCGATTAAGGCAAATCGGGTTATGCGGTATTAAATTTGCCAAGTCTATATGTGAGAACTGGCCCGAAGTTACTGATCCGGAAATTTTAAAATTAAAAAACAAAGTTAAAAATTATCAATCTACGGCTATAATATTTCTCCTAAGTTATTGTCTTTTAATGTTTATCATTCTAACGATATTTGCGGTAAGGAAGAATCCATGAATATTCCAAAGGTTATTTTCACTCTCTTTTCGCAGTATTTTTGGGTGCTGGCAATTATATCAGTTTTGATTGCTGCTTTCCGGGGCGAAATAAAGGTGTCCGGTACATTTATTAATTGACAAGCTATTCATTTGTTTATACCATAATAATCATGCCGCGAGCAAAACGAATAACATTAGGCGGATATATTTATCATGTAGTAAACCGTGCAAACGGGCGTCTGCGGATATTCCGCAAGCAAGATGATTTTCTGGCCTTCGAGCAGATAATCGCAGAAGGCGTTGAAATATTTAATATGCGTGTGTGCGGCTGGTGTATTATGAGCAATCACTGGCACCTGATTCTGTGGCCCAGAAAAGATGGGGATTTATCAGATTTTATGCGGTGGATTACATTAACTCACACTCAGCGTTATCATGTTTCGCACGGCACTGTCGGAATCGGTCACCTGTATCAGGGGCGCTTTAAAAGTTTCCCCGTTCAGGATGATGAGTACTACTTAACTGCAATGCGTTATGTCGAAGCAAATCCGCTCAGTGCTGGGATTGTAAAACATTTAAATGATTGGCCATGGTCGAGTTTTGCGGCAAGAAAAGGTGCAGAGTCTCTTTTTGAATTAAGCGGTGGTCCTGTTAAACTGCCGGAGCAATGGGAAGAGCTGGTTAATGAAGTAATCGACTCAAAGCAGCTTGGTTGTCTGGAGAACAGCCTTAAACGAGGCACTCCGTTCGGGAAGTCAGACTGGCAAATTAAAACCGCTAAGAAGCTAAAACTGGAATCGACAATGAGGCCGAGAGGAAGACCTAAAAAATGTACCGGACACCTTTAATTTTCCGGACACCTTTAATTTTCTGCACCTTTAATTTTCTCGGACCATCGAAAACATTTGGTTTAATAGGTCTTGGAGCTAACAGTGTTACAGGAGACAACGGTAGATGGGCTTTTGAGTTTTCCGTATTGGGACAAATTTCTATTGAAAATCCATTGTTGCCAGTCGATCTTCAAGTTATGCGTTATAAGACTACAATAGAGGCCTTTCCCAGTTATAACTCTCTCGATCTATTTGATGATATGTTAAGAAATGCAGACTTACATTATAAGCTTTGGGAAAGGGATATGCGTCGCCAGTTCCGGCAACTGAATGAGCACTTTACAAGTTTTGAATGGATCTGGGACGTACAATCTCAAGCTGATGCTTATCAGATGTACTTTATTTACGGTGCTCTAAATATGATTGCGAATTAATAATATCAAAAGCGAGTTTTATATGGCTGATATATTTAACAAGTCTATCGTTTCTGAAAAGAAAATTGGCTTCTTGTTGATTAGGAGATATAGATATAGTATTGCTTCATGGGTAGTATGTTTTCTTGTGCTAATTATAATATCCATCATAATCATTTTCCCAAAGCGTAAAGGAATAGCATACTTCACTATGACAAGGAGCCCTAAGTACATATTAGCATTATTAGAAGAAGGTTTGATTGCGAAAGGAAAAGTAACTGATGTGTATTACGAACAAGGTTCTCCTGCTGGCTGGAAAGTAGAGTACATTTTTTCAATTGAAGATAATGGAGAAAATACCCAATTCGTTGGACAATCACAAGGCCCTAAAAAGTATTACAACGGTTTATCTATAGGTGATTTGATTACTGTCGTTTACCAACCGGAGAAACCAGAGAATAACAGAGAAATTAGGTCATTTCTTAACAATCCCAGCAATCGATACTATTTCAAAAAATCGAATAAAATGCACTTGCTCAGTAAATATGAGGCTCATGTAAAGTTAGAAGAATATACTAACTGGCAATGGTACGAACAAATGCTCGCAAGATAGAATTATATGCTCTTTGAAAACTTAAAACATATTTCGTCCTATTATCTTGTTGAAAATTGACCCTATTGATATAAGCGTAAAAAAGGGATATATTTATGCCAACAGCCAAATTCTGGCTGTTTATAAAGGAGATTGGCGGAATGATGCGGATAAATACTTCTATCTGCACGACCGGTTAGGTTCGGTCCGGCAGATTATTAATAACAGGGCTGAGGTGAAGCAATTTTATACTTATAATCCGTTCGGCGAGACAATCGACAGCGATAGCGGCTTTGATAATCCGTTTATGTTCACCGGCCAGTATTTACTATTTCGGTTTTTTCAATCTCTGCGGTCTTTGCGAGCTTGTTAGTGAAAAAAATATGAAGTTGGCGAAAGTTTTAATTTATCGACTGCGGCTTTTGGTTGTGTATTTTCCGCTTTACACCGTTTTTAACCGGTTTTTTCAAAAGGTTTTGCTTGATTTTGTTTTTCAAATATGCTATAAGAGAATTGCGGGCTTACCCCTGCGGTGTTCGTATAATAGAGAACGATTTGAAGAAACCGATAAACCTTTCTCAGGGAAATCAGACCTTGATGGATTGGTTATGCCCATTCGCTGGGATTGCCGGACACGAGCAACGATTACCCACTTGACAATACAGGGTTTATTTCAAACGCTCTGTTTACGGCATCAGCGGAGGTAGCTTGATAAATGCAAAAGGTCTGTTTCGGCAGACCTTTTTTTATGCGTTTGAACGCATACATCCCTATATTTATGGGACTATTCCAAATAGTTATATTTATTTATGATTAAGCCTACCGATAGTTCTGTCGATTAATTTATTGCAGAACAAATGCGCAAGTAGTCTTGTATTTATTTTCGGAGGCCGATGTATGCCGAATATGAGAAGCTTTGTAGTTTTACCGGCTTTGCCGGAACCGTTAAAAGACCTCGAATTTCTGGCTCGGAATATGTTCTGGTGCTGGAATCTCGAATTGGTTCGTTTATTCAAACGTATCGACAGTGCGCTTTGGAGAGGCTGCGGGTATAATCCCGTTAAGCTTTTATCCAGCGTTGCGCAGGATAGATTAAACGAGCTTGCCAGAAACGATAGTTTTCTGTGCGAACTGAAAAGATGCACCGAAAAATTAAAATCGTATATCAGCAGTACCGGCTGGTTTCAAAAGAAAATCGGTACCGAAGACGTTGAAAATATAGCCTATTTCAGCGCCGAGTTTGGTTTGCACGAATGTCTGCCGATTTATTCCGGAGGTCTTGGGATACTTGCAGGCGACCATCTCAAAACAGCTTCGGATTTAGCGGTTCCGATGGTCGGAGTGGGCTTGCTGTATCAGAAGGGATATTTCCGTCAGTATTTGAACATAGACGGCTGGCAGCAGGAAGCTTATGTAGCTTCGGATTTCTATAATATGCCGGTCGAGCTTGCCAGAGATAAAGACGGCAATGAAGTTGTCATATCAATAGAATACCCCGACGGCTTAGTTCGCGCAAGGGTATGGTTTATCAATATAGGACGAGTTAAATTATATCTGCTTGACGCTAACATCGATGAAAACTCTCCGCAAGCGAGGATCATCACATCAAGTCTTTACAGCGGTGATAACGAGATGCGCATCCGGCAGGAAATAATGCTTGGTATAGGCGGTTTGCGGGCGCTTCGAGCGGTCGGGATTAATCCTACGGTCTGCCATATGAATGAAGGCCACGCCGCATTTTTAGGTCTTGAACGTATAAGAGAGCTTATGACGGAAGGCAATATGACGTTCCACGAGGCTCTCGAGGCAACCAAAGGAGGAAATGTTTTTACAGTTCATACTCCGGTTAAAGCCGGAAATGACGAATTTCCTCAGGACCTTGTTGAAAAGTATCTCGGCTCGCTGTGCTCGGTTCTTCGTATTAGTAAAGAACAGCTTCTGGCATTGGGCCGGGTGAATCCTGAAAATAATCAGGAATTATTTAAAATGCCGGTGCTTGCGATTAGATTAAGCTCGTATCGTAACGGCGTAAGCAAGCTTCACGGGGAAGTCTCAAGGCAGATATGGTCGCCTTTGTGGCCTGAGGTTCCAATCGATGAAATACCGATTGATTCTGTTACAAATGGCGTGCATATTAAAAGCTGGCTTAGTGAAGAGATGAATGTTCTTTTCGAACGTTATCTCGGTCCCGGATGGCCGGAAGAGCCTGCAAATAGCCCAGTATGGAACGATATCGACTCGGTTCCCGACGAAGAATTATGGCGGCCTCATCAGAGAAGTAAAGTCGGGCTGATAGCTTTTACCAGAAGCCGTCTCAAAGCACAGATGCAGCGAAGAGGGACATATCATACAGAGCTTAATTGGGCAGAGGAAGTATTAGACCCTGAAGCTTTAACGATTGGTTTTGCTCGAAGATTCGCTTCTTATAAGCGGGGAACGCTGTTGTTAAGGGACCCTCAAAGACTGATAAAAATTCTTAGCAATACAGAGCGTCCTGTTCAGATTGTTTTTGCCGGAAAAGCGCACCCTCGCGATGCCGAAGGAAAAGAATTAATCCGCCAGATTATACATTTTGCTTCTCAATATAACGTAAGGCGGAGAATAGCTTTTCTCGAAGATTATGATATGAACGTAGCCCGCTATATGGTTCGCGGAGTTGATGTTTGGCTGAATAATCCGCGCAGGCCTATGGAAGCAAGCGGCACCAGCGGTATGAAAGCGGCATTGAACGGAGCTTTGAATCTGAGCACCCTTGACGGATGGTGGTGTGAGGGTTATAAGCCCGAAGGAGGCTGGATTATCGGTGCCGGTGAAAGTTACGACGACTTGAATTATCAGGACGCCGTCGAATCACAGGCGATTTATAATCTGCTCGAAAATGAAATTATTCCGCTTTATTACACACGTTCGGCGGACCAGTTGCCGCGTGCTTGGATTGCGAGAATGAAAAATTCGATGAAATGGATTACACCTCGCTTTAACACCTTCAGAATGTTTAAAGAATATATGGAAAAATTCTACATTCCCGCCGCTATCAGATGGAATCATCTGACAAAAGACAATAGTGCCAGAGCCAAGGCGCTGTCTGCGTGGAATGCCCAAATTAAAAATTCTTGGAACGGATTAAATATTCTTGATGTAGATGTTCGTCTGCATGGAAGAAATGGTGACGGGCAGCTTCAGGCTAATCGTCAGGAGTTAAAGGTCGGAGCATCACTTGATGTTAAAGCCTTAATTAAACTTGGTAAAATCCAGCCCGAAGATATAGCGGTGCAGTTGTATAAAGGGCCTCTTAATTCATGGGGCGGTATTTCACAGGGTAGAACTGTTACTATGAAATGCGAGGAAACCTCTTCGCAAACCCCTGACAACCAAAGGTGGTTCACTGCGACTGTGAAATGCAGGCATTCAGGGCAGATGGGGCTTGCTGTTCGTATAGTTCCTAAGCATCAAGACCTTCCTAATCCTTGGGAGCCGGGATTGGTTCTTTGGGAAAATCAGGTATCCAAATAGCCGGTGCAATCAGTATTAGTCGTTCTCTCGGCGGCTTAGTAAGTCATAAGCCTCTTTAGCAGAACTGCTGTTTTCAAGCTGTGTCTTAAATTTGTTATCGAGCATTAATCTGCTTATTCTGGCCAATGCCTGAATATGCGGGCCTGTTTGGTCCGACGGAGATACGAGCAAAAGGATTAATTTAACAGGTTTATTATCAACGCTGGCAAATTCTATAGGTTCTTTTGCGATGCCTAAAGCCATTACAAGTTCTTTAACCGCATTGCACTTTCCGTGAGGGATAGCCACTCCTGAACCAATTCCTGTACTTCGAGTCTGTTCGCGGGTTAGAACTGAACTAAGGACAGTTTCTTTGTCCTGCAATAAGCCGCCCGCATCGAGCAAATTTACCAGTTCTGTTATTGCAGCCTGTTTATCAGTGCTTTCTAAAGGCACTTTTACGCAGCTTTGCTGAAGTATGTGTGTTAATATCATAATCTAAGCCCGTTAAAAATCGAAAGTCGGTTCAGGCATAAAAGATGATACTATATAAATTCGAAGGGATAGAATCAATAGGGTATATTGATAAAAAATTAAATTTAATCCTGTCGACTCAAATATTAGCCTTTAAATAAGCCTTATTTGAGTATAACATATGCCCCGGAAAAGGCTTGCCGTACTATTTAAAGGTTTCTGCAAAATGGCGGTTGAAATTGAGCGAAAATTTTTAGTTGTTGGAACAGATTACCGTAATCTTGGCACCGCTTTATTATGCAAACAGGGATATATTTCAAGCGGGCCCGATTGCACTTTCCGCATAAGAGTAATAGATAATAGAGGTTTTATAACAATCAAAGGCCTTACGAAAGGGCTGTCACGGCCCGAATTCGAATACGAAATACCTTTGGAAGATGCGAATATAATGCTAAATGAGTTTTGCGGTAAACCGTTCATAGAAAAAAAAAGATACACGGTTAAGGTTAACAACCTTGTATGGGATGTAGATGAATTTGAGGGTCTAAATAACGGGTTGATAATAGCAGAAGTTCATCTTGGCTCGTCTGAGCAAAAAATAACCAAACCTTCTTGGGTAGGCACGGAAGTATCAGGAGACCCGCGTTATTTTAATGTTAATCTTGCTCGAAATCCCTTCTGTAAATGGTAAAATCCGCCAAACCGGCTGCTTCATCCGACTTTACGATTCGCTGTTTACACTCGTCTGAATAATGGTTAAAATATGTGAAATTGGGTTATTTGCAAAAAAGGATTATTTTGAATATGCAACAAAACAAAATCGAAGTATATGATACGACCCTGCGTGACGGAATGCAGTCCGAAGGGGTTAGTTTCTCGCTTGCGGATAAGTTAGCTATTGCTAAATGCCTTGATGAGCTTTGTGTTGATTATATCGAAGGTGGATACGCTGTATCTAATCCAAAAGAGATGGAGTTTTTTCACGAGGTTTATAAGCAGGGGCTGAAAAACTCAAAGCTGGTTGCTTTCGGAAATACCCGCAGGGCGGATTCAAAAGTTGAAGATGACGCTTCTATGAGAGCTATTCTCGAATGTAAGGCCAAGGCGGCGACGCTTGTCGGAAAAACTTGGGATTTTCACGTTACAAATGTTCTGGGCTGTTCACTTGATAAAAATCTCGAAATGTGCGGTGACTCAGTGCGTTATCTGAAAAAGAAAGGCTTGGAAGTAATCTTTGATGCGGAACATTTTTTTGACGGATATAAAGAAAATCCTGATTACACAATGAAAGTTTTAGATTCTGCCGCCCAAGCCGGAGCGGATGTTATTACTTTGTGCGATACAAACGGCGGAACAATGCCTGAGGATATATATCAGATAGTCAAACTTGTCTGCGAAAAATTCAATCAGGTTCGAATCGGGATTCATACCCACAATGACGGCGACTGCGCCACAGCTAATTCGTTAGCCGCTGTCAGAGCAGGCGCCGTACACATTCAGGGAACATTGAACGGCCTTGGCGAAAGGTGCGGAAATGCGAACCTTTGCGTGTTAATTCCTAACCTTGCCCTGAAAATGAATAAACAGATATTGACGCCTGAAAAGTTGAAGGCCTTGACCGAAGCATCGCGTTTTATATTTGAAATTTGTAATATTTCGCCGGTTATGAATATGCCTTATGTAGGTGAAAGTGCGTTTGCGCATAAAGCCGGACTGCATGTAGATGCCCTGCGTAAAAACAAAAAAACATATGAACATATAGACCCTGCTCTTGTCGGGAACGAGCGGCGGTTTTTAGTTTCAGAATTGAGCGGAAAATCGAACGTTCTTGCCAAGCTCGAAAAAGCGAAAATTGCTGAAGATAAAAAACTTGCCAAACAAATTTTGATGAAAGTACAAGAGCTTGAGAATCAGGGTTATCAGTTCGAAGCCGCTGATGGAAGTTTCGACCTTCTGGTTAAGAAAATAATGGGAAAGTATAAACCTGCTTTCGAGCTGTTAAAATATCATATCGATGTAGAGCAGCATACCGACGGAAAGCCTATTACAGAAGCTACCGTGAAGTTAAAAGTGGACGGCGTCTGTGAGCATGTCGTCGCCGAAGGAGATGGCCCTGTTAATGCCCTTGACGCGGCACTGCGTAAATCGCTCGAGAATTTTTATCCCGGCATAAAAGATGTGCACCTAATAGACTATAAAGTAAGGGTTGTAAATGCCCGCGCAGGTACAGCAGCTAAGGTCCGAGTAATAATCGAATCCCGCGATAAAACGCATATATGGGGCACTGTAGGGGTTTCTGAGAATATTATTGAGGCAAGCTGGCAGGCACTGGTTGATAGTGTCGAGTATAAACTGCACAAAGATGGCGAATGATTAACGCAGTATTTATCGGAACAATCCCGCTTTTTCTCCGTCTTCGATACTTTACTATGGCGTTATTATGCGAAAAAACAGGTTTTTGGGCTTTTTCTTTATTTCTGTTGTAGTAACAGGCTCAAACGTTTGGTTAAATAAATGTTTAAATAAGCCGATATTTCCTTCAGTGTGTGAGTTTATAATTAAGGAGTATCGGTTTAGTGCGCTTATTTATCGATTTAACTCGTAATTCAGGCCTTAATAAGTATAGCCGGCTCCTCGAATACTGTTTTTATAATAATGGATTTTTATATCTCCGCAATCGTTCTATAAACACACTGATTAAGGTTGTTTGCGGGGACTGAAGGAAGATATTGAAAAGAATACTTTCTAATGCGACGTAAAACGTACCATATAATTTTGCTTATTTTTACGCTCTTTTTCTGTACGGCAACTCCGGCCGCAGGAAATGATTCTGCCGAATTTCGTGAATATCAAGTCAAAGCCGCATTCCTTTACAATTTTACGAAATTTGTAGATTGGCCCGACGAGATAATGTCGGATGCCTCTCAGCCTTTTATTATAGGTATTATTTGCGATGAAGGCACACATAAAGATGCTTATGTTCCCTTGGAAAAAGAACAAGTAAAAGGCAAAAACATAATATTAATGCATATGAATAAGTTGGTGCTGCCGACAAAACCCGAAGATGACAGCCTCGAAGAATTTCAGACAAACATTCAGCAAGTCAAGCAATGCCATCTTCTGTTTATCTGCAAATCTGCGATTAAAAAACATAACGATATAATCCGAATAGTCGGAGAATCTCCTGTTCTTACGGTAACCGAATCATCAGATTTTTCCGAGGAATACAGTATTATAAATTTTGTTAAACAGGACCAGAAAGTGAGATTTGAAGTAAGTCTTACACAGGCTAAAAAATCACATATTAAAGTTCGTTCAGGACTCCTGAGACTTGCCGTTAGAGTTTTAGGCAGAGAACAGGAGGATTAAGAGATGAGTCCTATGGCAGGAACAACATTCGATAACAAACACGGTGTACTGGGGTTTTATAAAACCTTATCGAGCAATCTGACGATAAGACGCAAGCTGACTCTTATCATTATGCTTGCATGTATTACATGCTTGTTAATAGCTGCAGTTACATTTGTGGCCTATGAATGGGTTGTTTTGCGTCGGTTTATGGATTGGAGTCTGTCTTCTCAGACGGGGATTGTCGCAGATACATGCAAAGCAGCGGTTGCATTTAATGATTCAGAAGATGCCAAGGAAACATTAAGTTCCCTGAGAGTGCATAGTTCTATTGTTTTCGGCGGAATTTACGACGAATCAGGCAAATTAATGGCTGCTTATTATCGGCAGGGCGAAGATAAAAATGTTCAGCCGAAAGTTATTCTACAAAAAGGTTCTGAGTTTGCCGGCGGTTATTTGACAGTTTATGATAAAATTATTCTCGATGGCGAGGTCATAGGAACCGTTTGCATTCGTTCCGACCTTAGTCCTTTATACGCTATGCTGGCCGACAGCGTTAAAATAGTATTGGCTATTATGCTAATCAGTATTGCTGTGGCGTATCTGCTTTCTTCGAGACTGCAAAGCGTCGTATCAGTGCCGATTCTTAATCTTGCGGGTCTGGCAAAAAACGTATCAGAACAAAGAGATTATGCTGTTCGCGGTGTTAAAGCCAGCAATGACGAAATAGGGTTCTTGATAGATGCATTTAATCAAATGCTTGACCAAATTCAGGAGCGAGACCGTGCATTGGTCGGCGCTAATACCCAGTTAGAGGCAAAAGTTGCTGAAAGAACATCAGATCTTGAAGCAACCGTAGACAAACTTAACAGGTCTAACCAGCAGCTTCAGGAATTTACATATATTGCTTCGCATGACCTTAGAGAGCCTTTAAGAAAAATCTCATCTTTCGGTCAGCTTCTCTCGGCTTCTATTAGCGAGAAGCTCGAAGACGATGACAAGGAAAACCTCAACTTTATGATAGACGGCGCAAACAGAATGCAGCAGATGGTCGAAGCTCTGCTTACCTATTCGAGAGTTACAACCAAAGGCGTTGCGTTTGAGCCGGTGGACCTGAATAAAGTTGTTAAAGAACTTTCCGAACTCGAACTTTCGATGAAAATCGAGGAAACCCACGCTACTGTCGAAGTTCCGCAGCCGCTGCATACGATAAACTGCGACCCGGTACAGATAAGACAGCTTATCCAGAACCTGATTGCAAACGGACTTAAGTATCAGAAAAAGGATACTTTACCTAAGATAATAATTCGTTCACAGCCAACTGATAATGGAAAGATTAAGGTCGAGGTTTCGGATAATGGTATAGGAATTCCTGAGAACCAGTACAAGAATATTTTTGTAATGTTCAAACGTCTGCATACCAAGCAGGAATACGAAGGTACCGGTATCGGTTTGGCGGTTTGCAAGAAAATTGTCGAGCGTCACAACGGTGAAATCGGTGTTACCTCGGTTTACGGGGAAGGTTCAACCTTCTGGTTTACCGTTCCAGCAGGGGCTGCCGCCGAACAAGCGGCCGAAACAGAAACGCAAGCATCTCAATAGCAGGTTATTTAGTAAACGTCTGAAACTGCTCTTTTAGTTTGCGTGTATAGCCGCCTATCTTTCCATTCCCGATTGTAACTTCATCAAATTTGGTTACAGCGATAATATCCTTGGTTGTAACAGCCGTAAAAAGCTCATCGGCATGTTTGGCGGCATCAACGGTCATATTCTGCTCGAGCAGTGTCATTTTAAGGTTCATAGCTGCTTTAATAACATATTTGCGGCTAACCGAGGGCAGAATATTGTCTGCAAGCGGTGAGGTCTGCAGGGTGTTTCCGAAAACGCCGAAAAACGCCGAAGCCGCGCCTTCGGTAATTAAACCATCTTCATTGACTAATATAGCTTCCTCGCAGCCCTTTTTGGCGGCAAACTGACGAGCCATTACGTTAGCAAGCAGATTAAGACTTTTTATATCGCATCTTTGCCATCGCTGGTCCGGGTAAGTACACACCCAAATACCTTTTTCCAAGTCTTCGGGGTGGTCTGTAATCCCCTCAATCGTCAAAAAGAAATTCGGTTTTATATCTTCAGACCATGTATGATTTCGGGGAGCCGAGCCGCGTGTTATATGAAAATATATCTTGGCGTTGGCAAAGCCGGCTTTTTCAAAGGCTTGGACGATTTTCTGCCTTATCTGGTCTATCTTAATACCCGTTATTTCTATCCCGTCGAGGCTTCTTTGGAATCGCTCCAGATGTTCATCCAGTGCGAATATTTTGCCGTTATAGCTTCTTAAAACCTCATAAACACCATCCCCGAAATACAAACCCCTGTCCAAATATGCCGGTTCAAGCTGTTCGTAAGGTACGATTTTATCATTAATCATAGCTAATTTCATAGCAGGGCTCCTAAGACCGTTTTGCGGGATTTTATCAGGGGTTTTGCTTGCAGAACAGAAAAATCCGGTAATTTTGCTTTACAAAGCTATGTAAATTACGTAGAATCCTCGATTCGGTTGTTAACATTTAGAGCAATAAAGACTCAGGAGAATACGATGTACGCGATTATAGAACAAGGTTCGAAGCAATATAAAGTCGCTCAGGGCGATATGATTAATATAGAGCTTGCCGATGTACCTGATGATGCCCAAACTTTGGAAATTGATAAGGTGCTATTTTTAGCCGACGGCAAAGACATTAAACTCGGCTCGCCCTATGTTGACGGAGCCAAAGTTGTTGTTTCTTTCGCTTCCACAGCTTCTGATGCGGTTATAAAAGGGCCTAAACTGTACCCGACATACTTTAGACGCAGAAAAGCCAGTAAAAATCGCATCGGTCATCGCCAAAAATACCTGCAAGTCCGAGTTGATGAGATTAAAGCATAACTGCAGTGCCTGAAATATCCTGCCTGTATTTTTTCAAGGTTAGATGCTTGAGATACGCGCATTTTGAGCTTTTCAAGAGGCCTTGGCGACAATATATTATCTAAATTATGAATAACTTCAAAAAACTTAAAACCCCTCTAAGCGGCTCTGATATAACAGAACTGCGAGCAGGTGAGCAAGTACAGCTAAGCGGTATAATTTATGCTGCAAGGGATATGGCTCATAAAAGACTCTGCGAAACCTTAAAATCCGGCGGTAATATTCCATTCGAGCTTAACGGAGCGGTCATATATTTTCTCGGCCCGACTCCCGCTCGTCCCGGAAAAGTAATAGGCTCAGCCGGGCCTACCACTGCTTCGAGAATGGATGCTTTTAGTCCGCAGCTTATTGAATGCGGTTTAAAAGCGACAATCGGAAAAGGTTATCGAAACCAAACAGTCAGAGACGCAATGAAACAACATAAAGCCGTGCATTTTGCCGCACTCGGCGGAGCAGGAGCTTTGCTTAGTAAATATATAGTTTCCGCCGAAGTTATTGCATATGAAGACCTTGGCACAGAGGCAATAAGAAAACTCGAAGTTAATGAATTGCCTCTTGTCGTGGCGTATGATTCTTACGGCGGCAGTATTTTTAAATAAATCCAAATCAGGAGTATATAAGTGAAGGTAGCGTTAATCGGTCTTTTACAATCGGGCAAAAGTACTTTGTTCTCGGCTATCAGCGGAAAAGCTCTTCCGCCCCCGGGTTTAACAAATATCGACGAAGCCATTGTTCCGGTGCCTGATGAAAGACTCGATTTTTTGACAGGTTTATATAAGCCTCAAAAAACCGTACACGCGACGATTGATTGTCTCGATGTCCCCGGATTTAATTTTGCCGATGAACACGGACGCTCGGCGGCAAGGCGTTTTATTCAGCAGTTAAGAACCACGGAAGTTATTGTGTTGGTAATAAGAGCTTTTGAAAGTTCATCGGTTCCGCCGTATCGGGGCAGCGTTAACATGATGAGAGATTTGGAAGAATTGAAAACAGAACTGCTGCTCGCTGACTTAGAGCTTGTTGTCACAAGAATCGAAAATCTTCAAAAACAGGTTAAAAAACCCACCAAAACAAAATCTGCCGACCAACACGAATTAGGTCTGTTTCAAAAATTACAGGCTGCTATCGAATCTGAAAAACCGATATCCGCTGTTATCGAAACCGAAGCCGAACGCGAAATGGTTAGGAATCTCGGATTTCTAACCTTAAAACCTACGGTTATCGCTGTCAATGTAGGTGAGGATAAGCTGACAGATAAATTCGATTTTACGGCACAGATGGGCAAAGATGTTCAGACTGTAGTAATATCCGCGGGTTTGGAATTTGAGTTGGCCCGGCTTGATGCTCAAAGCAGGGCAGAATTTATGGCTGATTTACCTCTAAAAGAATCGGCCGTGAGCAGATTTGTAGCAAGCTGTTATTCGGCTTTGGGTCTTATAAGTTTTTTGACCGTAGGACAGGATGAAGTTAGGGCATGGCCTATAAAAAAAGGAACCAATGCCGTAAACGCAGCCGGAAAAGTTCACACAGATATTAAACGCGGTTTTATCCGCGCCGAAACAATGGGTTACGATGACCTCAAATCTCTCGGCGATGAAAAAGCTGTTAAAGCCGCCGGAAAAGCCCGGCTCGAAGGAAAAGAATATATAGTCAAAGACGGCGATATTATTAATTTCAGATTCAATGTTTAAACGGAACTGTTACTGATATGAAGGCTGCGGTACTTACAGGGCTTAAAAAAATCGAAATAGCCGATATACCGCCGCCTATAATTCAGAACGATACGGATGTTCTGCTAAAAATTGAAATGGCAGGGGTGTGCGGTTCGGATATTCATTATTATGAAACAGGCCGAATCGGTTCTCAGGTAATCAAGTATCCTTTTGTTGTCGGGCATGAATGTGCCGCAACCGTGATGCGAACAGGGAAAAATGTTATCCGCGTCAAAACCGGTGATAGAGTAGCCGTCGAAGCGGCGGTTTGCTGTCATCAGTGCGACCAATGTAAATCAGGCCGTGAAAATACCTGTCGAAATCTGAAATTTTTAGGCTGCCCCGGCCAGCTATCCGGATGTTTTTGCGAATATATAGTTATGCCTGAGGATTGCTGCTTTGCAATTGACAATGATATGTCTTTCGAAAAGGCTGTAATGTGTGAACCTCTGGCGATAGGTTTATATGCTGTTCAGCGGGCTAATCTTACCACAAATTCAAGCATAGCCGTACTTGGAGCAGGCCCTATAGGATTAAGCTGTGTTTTGGCCGCCAAAAATAACGGAATTAATCGTTTTTATATTACCGAAAAAATAGAGGAACGTATTAAGTTGGCTCAAAACACCTCTCCGGCCTGGATTGGTAATCCTCTCGAACAGAATGTAGTTCAAGAAATAATAAAATTCGAACCTAACGGTGTTGATTTCGTTTTCGAATGCGCCGGTCAGCAGGAAACAATCGACCAAGCTGTCGAAATTCTCAAGCCGGGCGGAAAACTTATGCTTATTGGCATTCCAAGACAAGCATGTATAACATTATCAGCAGATTTAATCCGCAGAAAAGAAATAACTCTGATAAACGTTAGAAGACAGAATAATTTCACAAAAAAATGCGTCGATTTAGTTCAGAGCGGCCAAATAAAGCCCGATTTTATGGTAACGCACCGCTTCAAGCTTGAGGATATTAAAGAAGTTTTTGAAATAGTATCAGGATATTGCGACGGAGTACTTAAAGCATTGATTGAGATTTAAGATTATGAAAACTGTCAGTCTTATCAGTATCGGAAATGAGCTTCTCAGCGGTCATACCGTTAATAAAAATACGTCTTATCTTGGCGAGAAAATCCTGTCTTGCGGTCTTACGGTCGCAAGCGTACATACAGTTTCGGATAATATTTCGGAAATAGTTAAAGCGTTAAATCGAGCCGCTGAAGACGCTGATTTCATAATTTGTACCGGCGGACTCGGGCCTACCGGTGACGATTTGACAAGGCAGGGGATTGCGGCTTTCGGGGGCGTGCAATTATGCTGTGATACGCAAAGCCTCAATGACATATGTGATTACTTTGCCTCTATTAACAAGGAAATGCCCGAACTCAACAAAATTCAAGCATATATCCCCGCCGGAGCTCAAGCTATTAAAAACAATAACGGTACGGCTGCTGGTATCAGATTCGAAACATCCGGCAAGCTGATTTTTGCACTGCCCGGTGTCCCGTATGAAATGAAAATAATGTTCGAGCGATCGGTTATGCCGGAACTCAAAAATAAAGCTGCGGCACAAGCGGTTATTCTTAAAAAGCTTAAATGTTTTGGTTCAGGAGAATCAAGGGTCGCGCAAATACTTGGCGAAATGATGAATAGGGAGCGAAACCCCCTTGTAAATACTACTGTGCATTACGGAGTTATTACAATTCACATTTTAGCCTCGGCTGATTCCAATGATAAGGCTATGGCTTTAGTTCGAGCCGATGAGGAAAAAATATCAGCTTTGCTCGGAAACGATATTTTTGGAAAAGATGATGAAAATCTTGAAGAAATAGCCGGAAAATTATTGAAAAAAAATAAACAAACTATCGCGATAGCCGAATCCTGCACAGGCGGGCTTTTGGCTAAAATGCTTACAGATATTCCCGGTTCCAGCGATTATTTCAAGGCAGGCTGGGTAACATACAGCAATGAGGCAAAAATTAACGAACTTGGTGTATCGCCCGATATTATCAAACAATTCGGGGCCGTAAGCGAACAGACAGCCGGTGCTTTGGCCTCAGGGGCAAGAATAAAAGCCGAATCGGATTTCGGTATCGGTATAACAGGCATCGCAGGGCCGGGCGGTGCAAGCAAGGAAAAACCGACAGGGCTGGTTTTTATCGGGCTTTCATGGCATAATGATTGTATTGTTCAGCAGTTTGTTTTCCGCGGCGAAAGAAGCACAATCCGAACCAGAGCTGCCATGAACGCATTAAATATGCTCAGATTAAAGCTTATGGTTTGACGTAATGCACGAAGATTGTTATAATAGGATAGAATTGGGGTTTGACGTGGGGCAGAAAGCTGCATAATGGCTAAGCAACGCAAACATTTAGGTGAGATTCTATACAAAGCTGGCATCGTTCAGAAAGAACCGCTACTGCGCGCAATAAAGACATCAAAAGAAACCAATAAAAGACTTGGACAAATACTGGTTCAGCAAAGACTCATTGACGAGGAAACCTTAACGAAAGCTTTGGCAAAACAGCATGGTATTCCTTACGTTAATGTCGAACAGGCAATAATACCTCCGGAAGTAGAAACCGTTATCCCTCAAGATTTAATGAAACGGCATAACGTGCTTGCTCTGGGTTTGGATAACGGTAAGCTGACGATTGCTATTAGTGACCCGATGGACCTCGAAGCTCTTGATATGCTGCGATTGAGACTTAACAAAGAGCTTGATTACAGACTGGGCAATCCGAATAAAATCCGTCAGCGAATCGAAAGTACTTACGACCAAGCCAACAAAGAAAAAGATGATGCACTTAAACACAGCATTGACGCGACCGCAGCCGAGCTTGCAGAAGCCGGTCATGAACTTCAAGCCGAAGCTCTTCGTGCCCAGCAGGCCGGAGGTGATGACGATGGGCCTATAGTCAGGCTCGCGAATCTGATAATTGACAACGCGTATTTTATGCGGGCAAGCGATATTCACATTGAACCGATGTCCGACAGAGTGCGAATTAGATACCGTGTCGATGGTGTCTGTCTTGAAAAAGATAATATCCCCAAAAACATGCAAGCCCCTTTGGTTACGCGTTTTAAAATTCTTTCAGGCATGGATATTGCCGAGAAAAGACTTCCGCAGGATGGTCGTATAAAACGAGAAATCGGCGGCCAAGATATTGATTTCCGTGTTTCATCTCTGCCGGGATATCATGGGCCAAGCGTGGTGCTTCGTATTTTAAGGCCTGATTCTGTTAATATCGGTGTTCAGTCGCTCGGATTTGAAGCAGATGACTACGAGCGATTCCAGAAAATCATCAAAAGACCTAACGGTATCTTTCTTGTAACAGGCCCGACCGGTAGCGGTAAAACAACAACGCTGTACGCGGCTTTGCAGGAATTAAACAGGCCTGACAAGAAAATTATCACAGCCGAAGACCCTGTCGAATACAACTTTCCGGGGATGAACCAATGCCAAATCAGGGACGAAATCGGTCTAACTTTCGACAAAATTCTCAGAGCTATGTTAAGACAGGCTCCTAATATCATTCTCGTCGGCGAAATTCGTGACGGCATCGTTGCGGATATTGCTATTCAGGCAGCTCTTACGGGACACTTGGTTTTCAGTACACTGCATACCAATGACGCGGTCAGCGCTATAACCCGTTTGATAGATATGGGGGTCAAGCCATTCTTAGTTGCAAGCTCTATTCAGGCGATTATGGCACAAAGACTGATTCGACTGATTTGCGACAACTGCAGAACAATCGACGAGAATCCTGACCGCCGGGAACTTGAGATGCTTAGAATTTCTTCTGCGGACTTGAAAAAACATAAAATCTTCAAAGGAGCAGGCTGCAGTAAATGTCACGGCTCGGGTTTTAAGGGGCGAAAAGGTGTTTTTGAAATGCTTGAGATGAACAACGAAATACGAGAGCTGGCTTTCTCACGAGCGCCTATAGGTGAAATAAGAAAAGCCGCTATTGCCAGTGGAATGAGAACTTTAATGGAAGACGGGAAATTAAAAATATTTGCCGGCCTGACGGCCCCAAGTGAAGTTGTTGACATCGCGCAAGCGGAAACCGCTTATGCTGCCGGTGCATAGATGGGGGTTTTAAAACTTAAATAAATGCTAATTAATTTGTAAGGGATAAGCAGTAATGGCAACAGTAAACATGGATCGATTATTACACGCCTGCTATACACAGGATGGTTCGGATATTCATCTTACAGTGGGCAGGCCGCCGGTTATTCGTATCCACGGCAGATTACGCTCATTAGAGACCAAGGTTCTTGAACCTGACGATACAGTTGCTTTGATGAAAAGCATCACACCGGAAAGAAACCAGCAGGAGCTTCAGGAAGAAGGCGGTACAGACTTTGGTTTTGCATTCGGCGATAAAGCCCGATTCCGTGTTTCGGTTTTTAAACAAAAAGGCAATCTTGCCTTAGTTTTGCGGTTAATTCCTTCAAAAATCCTTACTTTTGAACAATTAGGGTTGCCGAAAATATGCGCAGCTCTTTGCAGAAGGCCTCGAGGCTTATTTCTTGTAACAGGGCCGACCGGTAGCGGTAAAACAACGACGTTAGCCACAATGGTTAATTATATTAACGAAAGTCTTGACCACCATATCGTAACAATCGAGGACCCGATTGAATACTACCACATGCATAAAAAATCGATTATTAACCAAAGGGAAGTAGGAAACGATGTTCCGAGCTTTGCTGAGGCTCTTAGACGCGTGCTTCGACAAGACCCTGACGTTATTTTAGTCGGTGAGCTTCGAGACTTGGAAACTATCGAGGCTGCGATACGAGCTGCCGAAACGGGCCACTTGGTGTTTAGCACTGTTCATACTACGAGTGCTGCCGGTACTATTACACGACTTATTGACGTTTTTCCGCCTAACCAGCAGGAACAAATTCGTACTCAATTAGCCAGCAACCTTATTGCTGTATTAAGCCAAGCATTATGTCCTTTAGCAGTTGGCCGAGGCAGGGTGGCTGCGTATGAATTTATGGTTGTAACACCGGCTATATCAAATCTTATAAGAGAAAATAAAACATACCGAATAGATTCGAGTATTCAGACAGGTAAAAAACTGGGTATGCAGTTATTAGATGAGCATTTGTGGCAATTATATGATGCCGGCAAGATAAGTCAGCAGGAAATGCTCGATAAAGCTCGCCAGCCCGGCATGCTCAAAGATAAGGCAGATTCAAAGGCCAAGCTGTCAAAAGACAAGAAAAAGGGCGGCGGCGAAGAGGTCGAAATACTTCGTACTTGATATATACATTTTATCTTGGGGGTAATTGCAGTCTGTTCCGATAAAATATTTTATTTTTTTGTGTCAACTAATGCATCTGTGGTTTTAGAGAAAATTTTTGGTTTAAGTTTTTTAACTTCCTGTAAAATAAGGCGTTATATCAGTCTAAAGCTGTTTAATATTGCTTGAAAATTAGTCTACTATAACAGGTGTCTAATTTATAATTCTTTTTGAAAAAAGCATTTATTGACGTATAATACTAATGTTGGGATAAACATATTTTAAAAGGAACTGACAATGGCCAAGTCAGAAACAACCAAAAATTTGCCCCCGATAGACCAACTCAGAAGTAGAACTCTGGGGCGAATTTTGATTAAAATGGGGGTTTTAACAAGAGAGAAGGTTCACCACTGTCTTCAGATTCAAAAACAAAAGCAAGGAAAAGTTAAAATAGGGGAGATTTTCCTTGAGTTAGGCTTAGTCGATAAAAAGCAGTTAAATGCAGCATTGGCTGCCCAGCGAGGATTGGAATACGTTGATTTATCGGGCATCGATATCAAACCTGAAATTATCAGCCAGGTTCCTGCCCAAATGGCCAAAACTTACCATGTTTTGCCTATTGAATTCAATAAAGATAAAAATGAGCTGACGGTAGTTTTGGATAACCCTGAAAATGCCGGTTCTACGGATGACCTTTCAAGACTGATGGGAATGAAAATTATTGCCAAGTTTACTGACCCTGAAGTTCTTGAGGCTTCAATTACAAAGTATTACGAAGGGCAGGAAGACAAAGAAGGTATCGATGATTTAATCGACGAAATACAGAAGGATAGTTTTCTCGCCGAATTCGAGGGCCGTAACCAAAGTATCGACCTCGAAGAACTTAAGGAATTGTCCGAATCTAACCCTGTTAAGAAACTTCTCAATCTTGTTTTGCTCCAAGCCATCAGGGATAAGGCTTCAGATATACACTTCGAGCCTTTTGAAAACGAATATAAAATGCGTTACCGTATAGATGGTGTATTGTATGAAATGATACCTCCTCCAAGACATATAGCTGCGGCTTTGAGTTCCAGAATAAAGGTTATGGCTGACCTCGATATTGCAGAAAGGCGTTTACCTCAGGACGGTCGTATTTCGTTAGCAGTGAGCGGAAATCCTATTGACCTGCGTGTCAGTGTTCTTCCGACAATGTTTGGCGAAAGCGTAGTGCTTCGTGTTCTGGATAGATCTCAGGTAAGTTTGAACCTTGACAAGCTGGGTTTTCGTCCTAATGATTTGAAGATGGTTCGACAGCTTATTCGCAAACCTAATGGGATTATTATCGTAACAGGCCCGACAGGCTGCGGTAAAACAACGACTCTTTACGCGGCCCTGACAGAGCTAAACAGCATAGAATCTAAAATCATTACGACCGAGGACCCTGTTGAGTACGATATTGACGGTATTATTCAGGTTCAGATGAAGAGCGAAATCGGTCTTACTTTCGGTAAATGTTTAAGGTCTATTTTGCGTCAGGACCCTGATGTTGTGATGGTCGGTGAAATACGTGACCTTGAAACAGCCGAAATTTCTGCTCAGGCTTCTCTTACAGGCCATTTGGTATTTACAACGCTTCATACCAATGATGCTCCGAGCAGTATTGCACGTCTTTTGGATTTGGGTGTCGAACCATTTTTGCTTACAGCCACCCTTGAAGGAATACTTGCCCAAAGACTGGTACGAAGAATATGCGAAGGATGCAAAGCCGAATTCGAACCTACAGAGACTCAGCTCCGCGAGTTAAGTCTGACGCCAGATGACATTCAAGACAAAAAGTTTTACCGCGGTAAAGGATGCAGCAGATGTAACGGAACAGGATATCGTGGACGAACCGCATTGTTTGAAATAATGGTGTTCAACGACGAAATACGAGATTTGATAATGAATCACGCTTCGACAAACGTACTTCGAAACGCGGCCGTTAAAGCAGGAATGACGCTGTTAAGGGATAACGGCCTTGCGGCTATTTACGACGGTCTTACAACCATCGACGAAGTTGTCAAAGAAACGATGATTGAAGGATAAAAAACGGGCTGAAATAAAACAGTCAGTTGTTAGGAGATATAATTATGCCTATGTTCAAATATGAAGCACTTGATTCGCAGGGTGTGGCGGTAAAGGATGAAGTTGAAGCCCTGAGCCAGCAGGAGGCTGTAAGCAAAATCCGGAATATGGGATATTTTCCTACTAAGGTTCAGATTGCCGGTGCCAGAAAAAAAGCAGCCAAATCTGCAAGGGCACCAAGACGCCGCGGTTCAGGCGGAAAGGTTAAAGTAAAATATGTTACACAGTTTGCAAGACAAATGTCTACTCTGCAAGATGCGGGTCTTCCTATATTGCGTTCATTGCGTATTTTGCAGGAACAGCAGAAAGCCGGGACCTTTAAACGAATAATCGGCTATGTTGCAGACGATATCGAAGGCGGCTCCACACTTTCCGAAGCTTTAGGCCGGTATCCCCGGACTTTTGACAGGTTATTTGTAAATATGGTCGCAGCCGGCGAAACTGGCGGTGTGTTGGACTTGATTCTCTCGCGTGTTTCTGACTTTATGGAAAAAGCGCAAAAGCTTAAATCTCGAGTTAAAGGTGCAATGATATATCCCATGACAGTATTAACGGCGGCTTTTGCTATGCTTCTTTTATTAATGAAATTTGTTGTACCGAAATTTATCGAAGTACTTACTGACATGGTGCAAGGTGATTTGAATCCGATTACTCAAACAATGCTTACTGTAAGTTCGTGGATAGCCTATGAGTGGGGATGGGCGAAACTTATCGCTGTTCCATTTGTGATAATTATACTTTTAAGAATTGTGAGAAAATTTTACGTTGGTCGTTTTGTTCTCGATTCTATTAAACTTAGACTGCCTGTTATCGGCCAGCTTACAAATAAAGTCTCGGTTACCCGCTGGACTCGAACTCTCGGAACACTAATCGGGGCGGGTGTTCCTATTCTCGACGCATTAAATGTTACTCGAGAGACAGCAGGAAACGAAGTATTTGCCCGAATGCTTGGAAATGTGCATAATTCAATTCGTCAAGGCGATACCTTTGCCGGTCCTTTGCGTCAATCAAAAACGGTGGATTTAATTGTGTCAAACATGGTGGCGGTCGGTGAAGAAACCGGTGATTTAGATAAGATGCTTTTAAAAGTTGCGGATAACTATGATGAGCAGGTTGACGTTTTAGTTTCATCTTTGATGTCTCTGCTCGAACCTGTAATGATTATTCTTTTGGGAGGTATGGTAGGATTAATTGTTCTGGCTGTATTCCTTCCTATGATTGACGTTATCGCGGGCTTAGGCGGCGCAAGCTAATAAAAACGAAATTTATGAAACGTATTTATAATTTAGTCCAAAGGAGAATAAAATGTTAACGAGAAAAAGAAAATCAGGTAAAAAGGGCGGGTTTACTATTATAGAGATGTTGACGGTTATGAGTATTATCGTAATCCTCATCGGTCTTTTAGTCCCTGCAGTAAATCAAGTCCGGCGGTATGCCAGAGAAGTAAGGCAAAAAGCGCAATTTCACAGTATCTCTATCGCTATGAACCTTTTTCAAGCTGAGAATGGAGAGTATCCCGACTCGGGCGAGTTAGGCGGCGACGGCTTGCCGTACTGCGGAGCGATGAAGCTGGCTGAAGCTATGGTTGGGCAGGACATTCTTGGATATCATCCTGATTCAGTTTTCAGAAGTGACCGCAGAAATTCCGATAACACAAGGTATCTTTATAGAATAGCCGGCGTGGCAGCATCTGAAACTGATGTGGATGAACTTAACCGCAGCGCCCGTAAAGGCCCGTATCTTCAGCCTGAAAACGCAAATGCAACAAGAATGGAAGATATCTATGGAACAAGCTTAGGAGATTTTACCGGTGCGAATGCCGGCAAAATATTTGTTCTTTGTGATGTTTTCAGCCGGACTATACCTGCTACAGGCTTAAAAATGGGTATGCCTATTCTATATTACCGCGCTCGTTTAGAAGGTTCGGTCAATCCTAATCGAGAAAATGCATACGCCAAAGATTATCCTAACAGAATTTATCGGCACGAAGATAACGATGATTTAGTTGCGCTTGGGGTACCATGGTCAGCTACAGTACCCAGACATCCGCTTGACGACCTGTATAATCTCGCGCCGCCGGCAGCTCCACCTTTGCCTGAATCGTTTTACTGGCGGATTAACAACGATAATATTCCTCTGGATGACGGCAGGCCTTATAAGGCTGACAGCTATATTCTTATAAGCGCCGGTGAAGACGGTCTGTATGGAACAGCTGACGATATTTATAATTTCCAGCGGCAATAGGAATTAAATTTTATTAGCTCAGAGGAAGCGGTGATGAAGCGATTGCTGATTGAATTGTGTTGTGTTGTTTTGATAACTTGCGAGCTTGCTTTTGGCAGCAGAAGTTTGATTATGAACGGCAGTTTTGAACAAAACGGTCATACGATTAATAATATTGCGTCTGAAAAGCCTATGCACTGGTGCAGCGTGGTTATTCCGTCTAATGCTTTTAAAGGCAGAGTTATTTCTACATGGGCTTCACACGGGGCTTTTTCTCTGGCACTTGAAACGGAGTATTTCAACTCGATATTCGCAGGTCAAACGGCTATGGTTACACAGCAAGTATATATAGAGAATGATGTTCAGAGTATCATTTTTGATTTGGTGCTCGGCGAAGCAGGCGGGGCAGGGTGGGACCATCAAAGGATAAAAGCGGCGGTGCTTATCGATGATATTATCGTTTGGGATTCGAGTTTGCTGGTTTTGGATAGTCAGGGCAGATTCAGCGGTACTATAGCCGTTGATTTGAGCCAACATCCGGAGTTTTTGGACGATGAGCAGCATAGCCTTAGTCTGGCAATAGTATCGCTTGTTAGTGAATCATTTCCTTTCGAATCATACTACAGCCGGTGGGATTTTGTTAAATTCGATAAATACTGCGGCGGATTCGGTTATCTGGCAGGTGATTTAAGTCAGGATTGTTACGTTGATTTTAGTGATTTTGCAATGCTGGCGGGCCATTGGCTGGAACCGAATTTCCCTGAAAAAATAGATTTGTATGAAGATGGTGAAGTTAACGATATTGACTTAATGCTTTTCGCCGAGGATTGGCTGTTAAACAGCGATTGGACTAAATGGGGACAGCAAGGCACGTATGAAATGGGATTATTGAAAGCTGATTTTGATTTGTCCGGACAGATAGATTTAGGCGACATCGGGGTACTTAGTGAATACTGGCTGTCCAATGGAAACTGTGCCCAAATCGAACTAAGCGGCGACAATATCATCAATTTTAAAGATTTTGCCGTCCTTGCCGCTCAGTGGGGCGACAAAAATTGGATTTATTACATAGACCGGGATTAACACAGATTTTATTTTTCTGTGGTTTATAAAGGAAATAAACGTGAAAACGCAAAAAAACGGATTTACGATGATTGAAATGCTGATGGTGATGGGAATCATCGTCATTCTGATAGGTATTCTTATACCTTCTCTGACGGCGGTACGCAGATTTGCCAAGAATACCCAGCAAACCGCTCAGATAGTTACATTGAGTCTGGCTATCGAGGCATTTAAAAATGAGTACGGCGATTATCCGGCCTCCGACTTTTGGAATCTCAGTAACAATCAGCGTGATTACAGTGGAGCGCAGATGCTTTCAGAAGCGCTGCTCGGCTGGGACCTGCTCGGGTTTCATCCAAAATCCGAATGGCGAGCTGATGGGCGATATAATGACGGCGCGGACAATTTTGCTCATCTATATGAAAGGGCGACCCTTGGGTCTTATTCAGATGAACTAAGGCAACGGAATCTTGAAGAGCGTTACAAACCTTATATTGACAGGTCTCAGATACAAGTAGCACGTGTCGGACAGCTTTTCAATAATACTCAGAATCTTGCAGCCCAAACGTTTGTAATTTGCGATGTTTTTAATTACAGAAAAATAACCGGCCCGGGCGGTTCGATGGTTTGGGCAGGCGCGCCGATTCTTTATTACAAAGCTCGGACTAACCATTATGACTTCGACAGTTCTGAGCTAAGTACGAGCCGATATGACTGGAGAGATAACGGCACGCTGATAAGGGCCAAAGGGGTACAGGACGGTGTTCTGGCAGGAACAGCAGAAAAAGAACATGAATGGTTCGACCGAGCTAAGTTTTACGGTGAGGCTGCTGATTATAATTACAGCCTTCGGGACCCGCTGACGAGTGTGCCTAACAGACCGTGGCCTTATAGGCCTGATTCCTACATTCTGATTTCAGCGGGAGCAGACGGCGAATACGGGACTTCGGATGATATAACAAACTTTCGGTAGAATTTAAGCCGATTTGCATAATTTAAGGTTCTGCACGCGGCAGGCCAAAAATAAATACTCAAAGCAAAAAAACCGAAAGAATTTCGAAAATCATAAAAGCTGAAAAGCAAAAACAAATGGAACGCAGACGGCGAAATTAAAATGAAAAACCAAGTAAAAAAACATGGTTTTACGCTTGTCGAAATGGTGATAACTGTCGGTATCGTTATTGTTCTGATTTCAATAGTAATGACAGTTGGCTCTCGAATTGATGATAGAGGTAAAAAAGATCTGACCGCAGGTCTTATGGCGACACTTAACACTGCATTATCTGCGTTTGGTAATTATGGATTCGAATATCAATATCCAAGCGGCGCTGCCGCAGATGAACAGCTATTTTATCAGTCCTTAAAATTTCCGCCGGACTGCAACGATTTTACTGAGAATCAGGTTGAGGTCGCGATTGCGAATCTTCTTGGCAGGGGTGTTACTGTGAATATCACCGGCGGGACATACGATGAGCAGTATTCGGGAAGCTCTGTTATGTACTTTTTCCTGCAGCGTGTTCCGCAAAGCCGACAGGTGCTCGATATGATAAACCGTCAGTTTCTTACGAACAAAGGCAAAAACGGCGAGCCTATTCTCATAACAATTGACGGCAGGCAGGAGTTTCTTATTCGGATAGTTGATTCTTGGGGAACGCCGCTGAGGTATGATTACTACGATGAACAAGAGGTATTATTAAATACTGCGGCAGGTTTCAGGAATGCATTAAAGACTGTAAGGACTTTTCCATTGATAACCTCGGCAGGGCCGGACAGAGAATTCGGCACGGCTGATGATATTACCAATAGGGCGGCGGCAATACCTGTGCCCTAAGCGGCAAAAAAATATGAGAGTCGAAAAGTGTAATGAAGACTAAAAAAAGACAACTTGGTATGACGCTGACTGAGCAGGTGGTCGTAATCAGTGCGGTTGCGCTGCTTATGTTTATAGGTCTGCCGACAGCCAGAACGCTATTCGACCAGATGCACACTCCGGCTGGGGTTCAGGCGACAATCAGCTCGGCGATGGCGACAGCCAGAGCTATTGCGGCAAGAGAGCAGCGTTATGCGGGGATAAGATTTCAGCATGCTTATGATATGTCTAATCCTCTTAAATCGCCGTTAACTATGCCGCAGTATATAATTTTTATTGTTTACGAAGAACCAAGAAATATGGGCAATGATGCGACTTGCTTTAGAGCGGTTAAAGGAATGGAACCGATAGAACTGCCCAAACATATCGGTGTGATGGATATGTTTGTAGGAGGTAATAATGCGATTAGTGATAATCGGCTCGATACGGATCAGAAGCTTATAGACGCTACGACATTTTCTATTATTTTTTCACCTGCAGGAAAGGTAATAATTCGTGATACCCAGACAAGAAATAAGGATGGTTATCCTAAAACTCATGCATCTGACAGCGATGATGATATTTTTAATAAGGAAGAGCTTGTCCAGAATGGAACAGCTATGTTTTTGCAGGATGATTATCCGGCATATAAGCTTGTGCAGGAGCCGAGCCGCAGAAGTTTCATTATATATGACCGAAACAAGCTTAAAAGCGTAAGCGAAAACAGAAGATGGACGGACTATTTGAAGGATATAGAACCGGTATATATTAATCCGCATACGGGGACAATAATCTACAGATGACAGGAATATAACCACGAATGGACACGAATAAACACAAATTTGAATATAATCCGCGAAAATCCGCAAAAATCCGTGGCTGCCTTTGTTTTGATTTAAACAGTGTTAATCGGTGTAAATCCGTGTCTAATAAATACGGTTTTTCTCTGGCAGAGACGCTGATTGCCCTTGGAATCCTTACGGTTGGGATGATATTCATAGCCGGGGTTTTCCCTGTTGGGATTTATTTTACAAATCTATCGATTGACCGGACGATGGCGGCGGCGGTTGCGGATGAGGCGTTTGCGAAAATAAAGCTTTATGCCGATTCCGCAGACGGCTCGCAGAGTCTTAATATATGCAGGCTTGAAGATAATGAAATGAAGGATTTTAGCAAATGGTTTGATGATTCTGCCGGCTATGAACTTAATCAAGATGTTTTTGAATATCCATCAGCGATGTCAGAGCAGCTAAAAAATAAGCAGTATTACTGGTCTGCGATTTGCCGTTTATTGCAGAAAGATATTGACTGCGACCCTGTTTTAGAGACTAATCGTCTTGTTCAGGTAACGGTATTTGTATCCCGAAGAGCAGGGACGGCTCAGACATCTGATTTTCCTGTTCCTGTTCGCATCCAAGTTAGTGCAGTACCGAATAAAAATAATGAGATTCGAATTCCTAATAAAGATCTTTTGAGAGATGGATACACGATAGTAGATGATGAGACCGGCAGTATATACCGTGTTCTGAAACGATATGCAGCCCCCGATGACGATATTGTTCTGCTTGATAAAGATTGGAACGGAACTCCTAATAATATTTGGGTTGTTCCTCCTCCGGTTCGGGGCGGACAATATCCGTGTATCGGAGTTTATCAGAAGATAATGAGATTTTAGTATAAATTGAACGAAGCGCGAATGGATACGAATAGATACAATTTAAAATACGGTCTGAAAAAACCCGGCGCAATCCGCGGGTTTACGATTATTGAACTTGTGGTGTCTATCGGTATTTTGGCTTTGATGATAGGTTTCAGCAGCGTTATCTTCAAATTCAGCATAGACGCTCACAGGGTTTCAACCGCCAATTCTGAGATTATGCAGAAGTTCAGGGCGATAACAGGCCAGCTTAACCGTGATTTTCGCGGATTGCGAAAAGACGCTCCGATGTTTGTCAAATTTCTACAATTGGAAACAAATGAACTAAATCGTTATGACCAAATCATGTTTTTTGCCGATGGGGATTTCTCATCGTGGCTAACATACGAGGATAAAACTGTTCGAGGAAATACCGCAAGGATATTTTACGGCCATGTCTATTTAGACCAGAAAGACATAGTGAAGCAGAAAGAAAAAGAAAGGGAAAAATTAGATTTATGCTTAGCCAGAAGCGCACACATATTGACGCAGGACATCAGTTTTATCCCTTGGTTTAATGCGGATACTTTTGCAGATTTCAGCAGTACAGGCAACGGCAAATACGAATATGATAGAGCTTCTCTTGCTCAATGGCAGTTGCTTGCTACATTAGGGCCCGACGATGATAAGGGAGCTATGGTAAAGCGTGTTATTTTAAATACCTTTAGACGCGACCCCGGTCCTACAGGAACAAAAACGCCGGGAATCACCTTGGAGAATTTAGACCCTGATACTTTGCATAAGCTATTGGCTCAAGGAATCGGGAGTTTTTCAATTGAGATAGCGTATTGGGAAAAAAATAATACCGACTGGGAATTGAGATGGTTTCCAATCTATGACCCCAGCGGAACAGAATCACATTTTGGAGGTATTGAAGGTGAATACGGTTTACTTTTTAACCTGTCTGCCCCGATAGATTGGGATGAGGAATGGTTTAATAGTATTGATGCGCTAAATAACAGCAGAGCACCTAATCCACCTTTAAATCGAACAAACGGAAATGATTATATATTCCCTCCATTTCCTGACGCATTGAAATTTACGTTACGGATATATGATTCGAAGGGGATAATAAAGGGGGGGCGGACGTTTACGCATATTGTTTATTTGAATGATTGAAGGATAAATGCAAAATTAGGCACGGATTGATAATGATACCTGAACATAAAAAATCGAACGGCTCGACCCTGATATTAGTGGTTGTACTGATGAGTATACTGGCGATTACCGGGTCATTGTTTATGATAGCCGCCCGTCTGGACGCTATAAGCACCAAAGCCGTCAATCAGGAAAAAGACCTCGATGCGGCGATAGAATCTATCATCGCAAAACTGGCAAATGAACTTGTACGAGATACTCCAATAAAAGGGGTTAATACTGACCCAAATAATTATTACGATTATCCCGACAGTAATAACCCGTGGCTGGCAAGTCTTGAGCCTTATCAGGACGGAACTAATTTCAGATGGAGACAGATTAGTGATGTAACGGGTTATATCAGCAAAAGTATTCCAGGTATAAAAAGTAGTTGGGATACTCAAGATATTCGTGCGCAAGTTATCAGCCAATATCCTAAAATTGCACTAACAACTCAAGGCTATCTTGAAGAACAATTCGCTGATGCGGATGGGGACGGAATAGTTGATTCTAAATGGATTGAGCTTGAAAATGTATCTACAAGTACAGGCAAGCCGATTTACGCGGCTGTTAGGGTAATCGACAACGGTGCGATGCTTAATGTCAACACGGCTTATAAGTTTGATGAAAATGAGACGGATTCACTGTTAATTGACGGCTTTAGGGTTGCTCAAATAAATTTAATGAACCTTGCCAAGGGTTCCACTGACGATCCTGAAGATATTCATAAGATTAGATGTGACAATAAAAGTCCCGCACCCGGCCTGGTCGAATTTAATGATGAATTTGCAATTCGCATGGAAAGTCCTGACCGTACGAATACAATGTATTTGCCTTATGACATAAGCGATGAACTCGATTTACGAAACAGATTTATATTAGATTTTAAAGATAATGTTTCCCGAATTGAAACTGCCTTGCCAAAGACTTTACCATTCTATAATGGAAACCAGTATAGAAATAGGTATGTTCCAATTACTACAAACGATGGTTTTGATGATTGGAAAGAAATGATGGATCGAGACGATCCGGATGACGATTATAGTTTCCGTCATATTCTAACGACCTACAACGCCGACCGGATAATCATCCCTGACGGCAACAATATGCTGAATATAAATACAGCAAGTGTAGATGATTTATATAATGCCTTTGCGAAAGTGCTCGATGTTAATAATCCTTCTATTAAGAGAATTGCCTCTCAACTGGCGGTCAATATTGTTGATTACCGTGATGCCGATTCGGATGTTACAGTATTTAACAAAGACGGCGTCGATTATTACGGTTTCGAGGTTCAGCCGTTTATCAGTGAAATCGCCGCTAATATAGACCCGATAGACCCAACAGACCCCAACAATAACGCTTATGCACTCGAATTATATAATCCTTTCAATATTCCAATTCTTTTGGATGATTTTACAATTTCGATTAGTAATGGAGCTGAAATTCCGTTGACCGGTCTAACAATAGACCCATGTGACTTTATTGTAATTACCAGTAAATCCAGCATTTTTTTGGGGGATAAGGAAGATACATCGTTGGTACTTTCCGGAAACTATATAGATGCTGTTCCACCCGGCGGTGACGGCGTTTTTGAGAGTTGGGATAATTATAGCATTACCCTTAAACGAACAACTCCGACTATAGTGCTTGATTTTCAGGACACAGTTCAGAGTGATTTTTCACAAGGTTCTTCTTTTCACAGAGAAAGAGACACCAGTAACTGGCATGTTGTTTATGATACGATGAATACAGAAGCGGGCTCTTTGGGGACTTACAATTCAGCTGTGATTGATGCTAATAATTATAACCTTGCTATTGCAAATAAACCTTTTGTTACAGTGGGCGACGTAGTACGGCCTTTAATAATAGGGCCGGGCACTAATACAATCGGCCAGCAGTTGGCATATGCAGGTGGTGAGAGGGATGTCAGAATCGATTTAGCTTCGAATGACCCTGATTTTCGTGATATCCAGCAAATTTTCAATTATATTACAGTTTTTGACCCTCCTGCCGAGGCGGATAATAGGAAGATATACGGCAGAATAAACATCAATACCGCGCCGCGTTTTGTAATTGAACAGCTTCCTTGGATGGAGCCTGAAATAGCCGAAGCGATTGTCGCTTATAGAGATAAGTTACCCATCAGCGATCCGAATTATATAAACCGCGATGGAGAACTCGGTTTTAGAAATATCGGCGAGCTGCTTAATGTAAAAGAAGGTTCTGTCATTTACAGCATACATAAATACGCTCTCGAATCCGGTCCTTTGGGTTTTCCTGACTTGACAGGCGGCGACGGGGCTGAGGATGATTTTGAAAAGAGAGACCTTATTTTCGCCCGAATAAGCAATCTTGTAACGGTTCGCAGCGATGTATTTACAGCTTATATCCTTGTCCGGCTCGGCGCTGACGGGCCTCAGCGGAGAATGGTTGCGATTTTGGATAGAAGCGGCATTTATAACGGCGGCGATAAGGTTAGAATAATAGCCCTTCATCCCGTAGCCGACCCGCGATAATAATCCGCTATGATTTTACCTCTGAATATAAACCCTTGCGGTGAATCATTATTTTTGTGTTTTACATCTTTTACTGCGGCGTCTATCCGGTTATAATTATCTCAGGAAAAATATCTATAAGCCGGTTATTAATTTGGGAGGTAAAAAAATGAACAAACTGCTTATTACAACAATTCTATTTGCGGTTTTTTGCCAAAATCATGTGTCTGCTCAGATAAAAACTCAAGCCGTCGAATATACTGACGGCGATACGGTTCTTGAGGGGTATTTGGCGTTTGACGAGAATCTTAAGCAAAATGCCCCGGCTGTTCTAATAGTTCATGATTGGATGGGAGTCGGCGAGTATGTAAAACAACGTGCCCGGCAGTTAGCGGCAATGGGATATATTGCGTTTGCAGTCGATATTTACGGCAAGGATATCAGGCCTTCCAATCGCCAAGAAGCCGCCGGACAAGCCGCAATTTATCGCAGCGACAGACAGCTAATGCGAAGACGTATGATTGCAGGTCTTGAACAGGTGAAAAAATTCGATTTTGCCGACCCGAACCGAATAGCTGCAATCGGGTATTGCTTCGGCGGCGGTGTTGTCATGGAGCTGGCTCGCAGCGGGGCTGATGTTAAAGGGGTGGTCAGCTTTCATGGAAATCTTGATACGCCTAATCCTGACGATGCGAAAAATATTAAGGCCAAAGTTCTTGTTCTTCACGGAGCCGATGACCCTTATGTTCCGAAAGAACAGATTGCTGCTTTTGAAAAGGAAATGCGTGACGCCAAGGTTGACTGGCAGATGATTTATTACGGCAACGCCGTGCACAGCTTTAGCAATCCTGATGCCGGAAGTGATAACTCAAGCGGCTCGGCATATAATAAAAAGGCTGATATTCGCTCATGGCAGCATATGAAGGTGTTCTTCGAAGAAATATTCTGAGCGGCTATTTAAAGATGATAACGGCAAAAATAAGTTCATATAGCAGATTTGCGATTGACGGTATAAATCATTTGCTCTGGCCGGCAGTATGCAGCGGCTGTTCAAAGAATATAAGCGAACAAAACAGCGGTTTGTGTGATGAATGCTGGTTAGCAATTCAGTCTTGTGTCGGCTCGGATTATTGTCCCCGCTGCGGGCGTGATGTCAGCAGATATGCGATGACAGGGGGGTATTGTCCTCTGTGTCAGAATGAGGATTATCATTTCGACGGTATTGCAAGGGCGGGGATTTACGGTCAAAGCCTGAGTCAATTAATACTAAAATTCAAGAATGACGGGACTGAATTAAAACAATTTCTGGGAAAATTAGTCAAGACTGCTTTGGAAACTTGTGTATTTTACGAAGAAATCGAGGTGTTTGCCCCTGTGCCGCTTCATTGGTTAAGACGATTATCACGCGGGTACAATCAATCGTTTCTCATGGCAAAAGCAATCCGGCCTAAGGGTATAAAAATTTCGGCAGATTTGGTCAGAATAAGATATACAGAGCAGCAGGCAGGATGCAATACTTTCAGTCAGCGGGCGAAGAATGTCAAAGGAGCTTTTGCGGTTCGTAAAGGACATCGGTTTACAGGAAAAACCGTCTGTCTTGTCGATGATATAAAAACAAGCGGGGCTACTTTAAATGAATGCGCCAAAGTTTTAAAAGATGCCGGGGCTTCGAAAGTATTCGCCGCCGTAATTGCTGTTGCAGGACAGGATAAATGGAATTAAATATTGAACATTGAATAATAGGGCATATAGCGTTAGAATGCTGAGCGTATTTGATATTACAACGTTTTTAAGGGCGGATAAATGAAGGACATCATTGCTGACAGGGCAAAACTGATAGATGCAAGCGGAATACGCAAAGTCTTCGCATTAGCTGCACAATTAAAGGACCCCATAAATTTCTCTATAGGTCAGCCGGATTTCGACGTACCGGACGAGCTTAAAGAAGCTGCTATAAAGGCAATCACCAAAGGCCAAAATAAATATTCCCAAACCGCCGGAGATGAGACCCTCAAGGCGAAAATCATCGAGCAGGTCAAAGAGGAAATCGGCTGGTCGAATCCCGGAGCTATGGTTACCAGCGGTGTCAGCGGGGGGCTGCTGCTTGCGTTTATGGCAATGATAAATCCCGGCGATGAGGTGATAATCCCCGACCCGTATTTTGTGATTTATAAACACGTTATAAATATGCTCGGCGGAAAATGTGTTTTTATCGACACATATCCTGATTTCGGTTTGCATGTCGAGAAAATCGAAGCGGCTATTACTAACCGGACTAAGCTTATTATTGTCAATTCTCCGTGTAACCCGACAGGAATTGTATATCCGGTTGAACAGATAAAAGAATTGGCGAAAGTCGCCGCTAAACATGATATTGTCGTAATGACCGATGAAATCTACGAAAAATTTTCATATGATGAAGTACCGACCAGCATAGCGAAGTTCTACGAAAAGTCACTGATACTAAAAGGTTTCAGCAAAAGCTATGCGATGACCGGCTGGCGTCTTGGCTATGCTGCTGTTCACGAATCTTTGAAAAATTTGATTGAGGAAATGATAAAGATTCAGCAGTACACATTTGTCTGCGCACCCAGACCGTTTCAGGATGCGGCACTTGCAGCGATAGATTATGATGTAAATCCTTTAGTAAGGAAATACGCCAAGAAGCGGGATATGCTTTACGAAGGATTGAAGGATAAATTCGAGATAGTTAAGCCGGGAGGCGCTTTTTATGCGTTTGTTAAGGCTCCGAATGGAATTTCGGGGACGGAATTCGTGAAGAAAGCTATCACCAACAACGTATTAGTTATACCGGGAAATGTATTCAGCGAGAAAGATACGCATTTTCGGATAAGCTACGCAACTACTGATGAAAAAATAGCTCAGGGAATTGAAGTTCTTTGTTCTTTAGCATAAATTCTTGGATGGAAATTCAGGCTATGAACAGAAAATTCTTGAAATTAGCTGTTATTATAGGAACTTGTTTACTGGTAACTTGGCTTGTTCACGCTGATGTTAATATAGTCAGTGTTGCCGAGCCTAACGCTGCTATAAAGGAACACAAGGCCGCTATTATAGTCTGCAAGGGCCTGATTGATGACGGATTATATAAGTCTATCAGAAGAAGAACCCAAGAAGCTTTGGACATGGGGGCTGAATATCTGATTTATGAAATAGAGACTTATGGCGGGCTTTTACAGGCGGCAGACGATATCGCGAAGTATTTTATACTCGAAGTCGGCAAAAAAGCTCATACCGTCGCATATATTAATACCGAAGCAATATCCGCAGGCGCGATGATAAGCGTTTCCTGTCAGGATATTATTATGCGCGAGAATACCACAATCGGAGATTGCGCGCCGATTGCTATGGGCCAAGCCATAGAAGGCGTCGAGCGCGAAAAAATGGAAAGTTTTACCAGAGCGGCGTTTGACAGGGCCTCAGAAGCAAATGGATACCCTCAGGCATTGCTTAGGGCGATGGTTAGCATTCAGATTGCAGTTTACAGGATTAAAAATCTTCAGACACAGCAGTACGAATTTTTCGAAGGGGAACGCCTGCCCAGAGACCCTAATCTTTATGACCTTGATAATAAAGAATTGATTGTAAAGGATGACGAGATATTGACCCTGACAGCCAGCCGAGCATTCGAATATGGTATTGCCAGAGCGGTGGTTAAAGATATTGATGAGGCTATCGCTTATTTATCTCAGCGCGACGGCGTCAAAATATCCAAAGACCCCGTAGTTTTAACGACAAACTGGTCTGAAGAGATGGTAAGGCTTATCAATTCCCCTGCGGTTGTCGGAGTTCTGTTCTTGATAGCATTGCTGGGGATTTATATAGAATTGAATACCCCCGGAGTCGGACTGCCGGGATTAGTTGCGGTAACATGCTTTGCAATAATCATCGGAAGTAAATATTTAATCGGTCTGGCTAACTGGGTCGAAGTGGCCGTATTTGTAATTGGAATTATTTTACTGCTTGTGGAATTTTTCATTCTTCCGGGTTTTGGTATCGCCGGAATATTGGGCATAATCTGTATTATCGCAGGTCTTTTCGGGATGCTTGTGCGGAATCAGCCGCATGAAATTCCTTGGCCTCAGACTCCGGTCGATTGGCAGATATTTACCGACGGAGCATTGGGGCTTTTAATCGGATTTGTGGCATTTTTGGTTATTGCTGCGCTTTTAACGAAATTTCTGCCGAAATTCAGTGCCTTTTCAGGATTGGCTCTGGAACCGACACCTGCGAAAACCGGTCAGGAATATGAAGTCAGCTCAACCTCCGTTCAAGGGCAGGCTAATCAGCTCAAAGTTGGTGACGTAGGCCAAACCCTGACGATGCTTCGTCCGACAGGAAAAGCCAAATTCGGAGATTCTGTTGTAGAGGTTTTATGCAAAGGTGAATTTCTTGACAAAGGGACAAAAGTCGAGATAATTGAAATAAAAGGGAATCGTGTTATAGTAAGAACAGCGTAAAATTCTAAGAGGGAACAAATGGACTGGTGGCTGTTACTCGCGGTTTTTCTGTATTTTGCCTGTGCGGTGCTTATCATAGCCGAGATATTCGTACCGAGCGGGGGGCTGATAAGTGTCTGTGCGATGGCATGTCTGATAGGGGGGCTGATGATATTTTTCCAGAGCGACACAGTTCCCGGCTGGGTGGGAATTGTCGTAGCTTTGGTTGTAATACCCATATCACTCGTCATAGCGTATAAAATTTTCCCGTTGACGGGGTTTGGCAAGTCTGTAGCCTTATCGCCGCGTGAACCTCTTGATGGCGAAGGTATACCGGATACGGCAGAATTAAAGAATTTATTGGGTATTATAGGGCAGGTAATAACGCCGCTTCGGCCTGTGGGGATGTGCGATTTTTCAGGCCGCAGAGTTGAATGTGTCGCTGAAAGCGGTTATGTTGATAAAGGAAAAAAAGTTAAAGTGATAAAAGTCGAAAGCACACAATTAACCGTTCGAGAGGTTGAAGAAAATTAATGAAAGGGTGAATCAATGTTTGAACTTATAAACGCAGTCGCAGCACAGTCAAACCCAAAAACAGTCGCTGTAGTAATCGGATTGATTATCCTTGGTATAGTTGTACTTGTAGCAGTTATGCTGATACTCAAATTTGCTCGGCTTTGGATACAGGCGTTTTTTGCCCACGCCGAGGTTAGGTTAAGCGAGCTTATCGGTATGTGGCTCAGAAAAGTCGATGCTCGCGTGATAGTTATCAGCAAAATTACCGCTGTTCAGGCCGGTTTAAAACTGACAACTCGCGATTTAGAAAGCCATTATCTGGCGGGCGGACGAGTACCGAATGTTGTTCGGGCTCTTATTGCAGCGAACCGAGCGAATATAACTCTATCTTTTAAGACCGCAACGGCGATTGATTTGGCGGGGCGTGATATTTTGGACGCTGTAACTACAAGTGTTAAACCGAAAGTGATTGATTGTCCTGACCCCGGAAAAGGAAGGGAAACAATCGACGCGGTAGCTCAAGATGGAATTCAGCTTAAAGCCAAAGCCAGAGTTACCGTCCGGATGAATATCGACCGGCTCATCGGCGGAGCTACCGAAGAGACAATTATCGCCCGCGTAGGCGAGGGTATCGTTACCACAATAGGCAGTTCGATAACATATAAAACAGTTCTTGAGAACCCGGATAAAATTTCAAAACAGGTTCTTGCAAAAGGGCTTGATGCCGGAACGGCATTTGAAATTCTTTCGATTGATATAGCAGATGTCGATGTCGGTGAAAACGTCGGCGCACAGCTTCAAGTAGCTCAAGCCGAAGCTGATATGAGACGTGCCAAAGCCGAAGCGGAAAAACGCAGAGCTATGGCTGTTGCCCGTGAGCAGGAAATGCGAGCCCTTGTTGTTGAAAACGAAGCAAAAGTGCCTCTGGCGATGGCAGAAGCGTTCCAAAAAGGCAACTTGGGTGTTATGGATTATTACCGAATGAAAAATATAAACGCTGATACCTCGATGCGTGAAAATTTAGGTAAGTCCAAAAATAAAGAATAATCTCATAACAGCGGATTAAATAATGCTGCTGTTTTTATTGGGAATTGAGAATGGACCTTATATTAGGCCAATTAATTCTTGCTGCCCGCCGAAATGATGGTGATGAGAGCGGCTGGGTGCAGTTATTGGTGTTTTTGGTACTGGGCGTCTTCTGGGCTGTTGGCGGAATTATGAAAGCCAGAGCCGATAAAGAAGCTAAGAAAAAACAATTAGAAGCCGAAGAAATTTCTTCTGAGCCGACCCAGCAGCGTCCTGTTCGCCGTTATACAATTCAGCGTCAGCCTAAACCGCAAATGACTCCTGAAAGCAGACCTGTTATTAGGCAGTCAACTCCAATATCGAGGCCTATGGCTCGGCCGGCACCGATTTATAAACAAACCTCTCGATTCCAAAAGCCGTCTCCTATCAGCAGGAGCACTTTTGATAAAAGATTACCAAAGGTTTCCAGATACACCGAGAAACAAATCGAACCCGCCGCGCCAAAGGTCATTCCGCAGGAAAATGTTACCGATGCGTTGGCGGTTTCCCAAAAACCGCTGGTAGCGTTGGATTCGTTGGAAGAATTGAGAGCGGCGATTTTACATTATGAAATTCTCGGCCATCCTGTGGCATTAAGAGAATCTGACGAACAAACCTGGATGAGGTAAAGAGCCGATTTTACGATTAGAAATTGATTCTCAAACCGGTGTAAAATGTGATTCCCGGCCCATAAGGAAATGAATTTGGGGTTCCGGTATAAGCAAATGTCGGGGCATAAACCTTTTCGTTGAAAAGGTTCTCGATTTTGAACGTTAAAATCGCCCGATTTTTAGGAATGTCGAACCAGTGCGACGGGTCGATACGAACATTAAGGTTAACAAGATTTAGCGATTCCGGCTTGGGGTTAACCTCAAGAGGCGAAGGTGTCGTCGGAATTTTACCGAAATGCATATAAAACAGCGAAACCGTACCCCATTCTAACTTGTAAGACGTTCCCAATTTAATCATTTGCTCAGGCGCCACGCTGGGGTTGAGTCCCTGATCAGCCTGATTGTCCTGATGCATATACGAACCGATAATCTGCCAATTCGGGGTTATATAGCGTTTTGCCTCAAATTCGTATCCTTCGTATTTATGCTGTCCGCCGTTCATATAAGAAGGCGGGGCGACACCGAAATCATAAATTATAAGTCCGTCTATTAGGCTTGTGAAATAAGTAAAAGCCACATAAGTTTTATCATCATGATAGAAAACCTGAGCATCATATGTTGTTATCGTTTCTGGTTTTAAGTTGCTGTTGCCGGTTAGGATAGGGGGGTCGAAAAGGTCTGATTCCATAGCTACAGGGGCCCTGAATGCTTCACCTCGAAGAAATTTGAAGCCCCAATTCTTAAAAGGCGTTACCACAAGCCCGTAACGTGAAATAAAATCATTTACGCCCTGACCCGACCTTTGCCACTGAGTTCCGGCGATGAGTTTGACGGCATCTCCGATTTTATAATCGCCCTGAAAATACGCGCTTTGAGGTTTGTGGTGATAATTGGGTATTGATTGAAAATGATTTTTATCCGGTTGATAATTACTTCGATATTCGAGCAAATACCCCATTACCAAATTCAAGTTTTCCGTCGGATGAGCAAAAATGGTAATCTCACCAAGAACATCAGATGTATTTGTGCCTATTCTGTCCGGTGCAGGACTTGAAAGACTGTCTTCCTGAAGATTATAAGTAAAATTAAATTCCACATCTATCCAGTCATGGACGGGAAATCTGTATCCTAAGTTAGCAAATAATCTTTTGACATATGAACGTCTGTGAGGATTTGACCAAAACGGCAGCACCCCCAAAGAATACGCATCAATATCCGCCGCAAAGATATCCAGCTTAAAATCTTTATAGTTTATGTGCGTTGCTGCTGCGATGCTTTCTTCATTTTTGTTGTCGGAGTTATAAACCCCCATCCCGTCGTATAGTCGATATTTATGTCCCTTAGTGCCGAACGTTTTAAATGATGTAACATGGCCGAAATCCCCTGACCTGCCCGCGCCGGTTACAGTCGCATCATAATAACGGTAGCTTCCCACAGCAGCCGACATCGATAGTTCTTTCTGGTCGGGTATAGCTTTAGTCTTCAAATTTATAACACCGGTAAAAGCATTACTGCCGTATAGTACGGAGCCCGGGCCTCTTATAATTTCAACACTTTCAAGAATATCCAAAGGAAACCCCATATAAACGGGGAAATTATACCCCAGTGCGCTTTCGCGAATAGGCCGACCGTTTAAAAGAATCAGAGTATGATATTCACCATGGGTCGCCATGTTCCCGCGAAACCCGGCAAGATTATCAGCAAATACGAATGAATGTCTGGTATAAACGCTGGGCTGCCGCTGCATAAGCTGAACAAGATTTCTATCTCCGTAAATTTCGAATTCTTCTCGCGAAACAACACTGACTATAGCAGGGGCCTTGGTATGAGGCTCTTTTTTCTTGGAGGCTACTGTTATCTCAATTTGAAGCAGTTCTTCAAGTGATAATTTGAAAAGGTTGGGTTCGTTTTCTTTTTCTTGCGCGAAAACCGGACATACAATTAGCGGGATGCTCAATATTATATAAAGAGCAGTTATAATAAGGAACTTGTTATAACCTTCCCTCATAGGCTACCCCGTTTTACGTCTTAATATCTATAATATCGGCTGGTCATAACCCCTAATTAACATGGGATAAAGAATGCTTATTAGCGGATTGCCAAAATCCTAAAAGACTTTGGTAATATCGGACCTGTTGATTAGACTTTTGTTTTTGCAGTTTCTTTAGCGGGGGGGACGGTAAACCAGAAAGTCGAACCTTTGCCCTGTTGTGATTCTACCCCGATTTGGCCGCCGTAACGTTCAACTATCTTTTTGCATAACGCCAAGCCAACACCGGTGCCTTCATAATCTTCGCGGCTGTGCAGTCTTCTGAACATTTCAAAAATAGTCTGGTGATATTCCGGAGCTATTCCGATACCGTTATCTGAAACCTCAACCATAGTCATACCGTTAACCGAAGGTCTTGAGGTTATTGTTATATGAGGATTAATATCTTTTTGCCGGAATTTAATCCCGTTGGTAATAAGATGACTAAGAAGCGTCCTGATTTGGATTTCATCCACTTTTACAAGATCCAACTTCTGCGGTACATCAATTACGGCATTAGTTTCTTCAATGATAGCAGATAGTTCATAATAATTTATCTGCTGGACAATCTCGTTTAAATCCACGGTTTCAGAAGGCTGTCCTCTGGTATTTATTCTCGAATATGCCAGCAATCCTTCGAGCATATTCGACATATGACGGGCGCCTTCGACCATAAAATTCAGATTTTCTCTTTCGTCGGGAGTGAGTCTATCCGCAAGGGACCCTTTCAAAATTTCTCCGAAAGCCATTACTTTGCGAGAAGGTTCACGCAAATCGTGGGAGGTAATATATACGAGTCTTTTGATGTCTTCATTTGTTTTTTGAAGTTTTTCAATCATAATTTCGAGTTGGCTGTTGAGATTGTATAGTTTTCTCTCAGCTTCTTTACGGTCTGATATATCTATAAAAGCCTCAAGCAAAACATCTTCATCGCCTACATTAAGTGCAACAACGCTCTTGAGAATGGGTAATTCTCTTTTATCTTTTGTGATTAGTTTTTGCTCGGAACGGTCAAATGTTTTATTATGGTCGATTATAGGGCAATTATTCTCTGTGCAGGTACATAAAGTTTCGTGGCATAAACAGCCCAGAAGGTCATTTTTGCTGTATCCGGTGAGCTGCCGGGCCGTATCATTTATCATTCTTATTCTTTTGTCTTTTCCGACAAGCATGACGCCGAAGGGCATTGCGTCAATCATATCATACAGAATCTGCTGTGATCTTTTGACTTTCTCTTGGGCCCGGTTTTGTTCGGTTATATCACGGAAGCACCAAACTCTGCCTATTATGGTTTCACCTACTTTTTGCGGCTGTGAAATTCTTTCGAAAAGACGTCCGTCTTTAAATGTCAAATAATCATGACAGCTTTCCTGCTGGTTACAGTATAATCTGCGAACTTCCGTCATAAAACCTTCTGCATCTTCAAGCTGATTAAGTACAAAAGACAAAAGCATATTATCATCTTTTGTTTCGGCGAGTTCTTGGGGAACATTCCATAATTCGAGGAATTTTCTATTATAACCGACAACACGGCCATTTAGATTTACCACAAGAATCCCGTCCGCGGTTGACTCCAGCGTTGCGGTGTGAAGAGAAAGAAGTTTCATAAGTTTTTCTTCGACTTTTTTACGTTCTTTAATCTCGTTGTTAAGATTTTCAATAGATGTGGTTTTATTTTTAAGCTCTATAATCATATGATTAAAAGCAAATGCAATCGCGCCGATTTCATCTCTGTTTTTTATATCGATTGTGCGGTCAAGATTACCTGTTTCGGTAATCTCTTTCATAGTATTTGATATAGCCGTTAAGGGTTTTGTTAGTACAATTTTCATGCAATAAAGTAAAAACAGTCCCGCAAAACCGAAACTGCATAGCAGAACACTGTTTGCTTTATTGATTAATGAGAATATTTTGTCATTTATAATGTTAGAATAAGAACTAATTGCTACGGCATAATTACCTGTTCCCTGTGTTCCTGAGAAGGGCATTACCGCAAAATACATTCTTTCATTCTTATTGCCTAAAGTTAATACTTTAGTTTGACCTCGTTTTATTACCGGTATAATTTCGTCATGCTGTAGTTTCAAGCCATGCATCGCAGGGTTGCTGTGGAATATGATTGTGCCTTCAGAATCAAGAACCATCGCTTGGCTGATGCGATTATTTTTATTGATTATTTCATTACATTGACGTCCGAAGCCATCTATATTTTTTACAGCTATGCCCAATGAAGCTATTTTCTGAATTTGAGACTGAATGCTGCCTGCTGTTATGAGAAGTTCGTTGTGCAGTGCCGATTTATAATCTTTTATCAGTATTTGGCTGATGAAAATAATATTCATCACGCTGGCTGCTATAAGCGTTACGCCAAATACCATCAATATTTTAACTCTAATGCTCTTGTTATTATGCATTTATATGCACAAACCTTTGCAGTCTTAAGAAAAGAAAATCTTCCCCAATACGCATAATAATAAATATCGGGTTAATTGGGGGGCCGGTTTAGATGGTAAACAGCCAAGATGTCTTAAAATAAAAACACAAAGTCCAACGTCTCATAATATATGTTATGTTTCATTTGGGTTTTTGTGCAGGAATCGGCAAAAACGGCCTTAGGACGCAAATTCCTGCGTATCTGGGCCGTCCAGCCCTGAATGCAATGCATTGGCTGTATCTACAAGATTTTCCCATGTGGCTACAGCCCTGTCAAGCAGTCCAAGATTTTGCAATACCACAGAAACATTATGGGTTGTTGATGTTTTTGTGAATGTATCCTGCATAAGATGGTCAAGGTTCATTAAAGATGAGGCAAATTTCAGTTTATCGCAGTAAAGCATAGCGGTTTGATAATGCAGCTCGAGGGTTTTGGCGTCGAGAATTTGCGATGATTCAAGCAAATCCAAGGCTTTGTCTTTTTGGCCTAATTCGAATAAACATACGGCAAGCTTCGACCGTGCTCGGTCAAAAGTCGGATTTATATTCAAAGCTGTATGAAAAGCCTTAGAAGAATCCTCGTAATTGCCCATGCTTAGCAGCAACAGCCCCAGTCTGTAATATACGTCCGGATTAGACGGTTCTATAGACAATTGTTCCTGATGAGCTTTTATAGCTGCGACCATTCGAGGCGACGGTTCATTATCAAGGGCGTAATCATTCGGGGCTAATAACCCGCAATGAAATTGAAGACAGGCTGCCTGAGTAAATAAAATCGCGCTATTCGGCTGAATCGCCGCGGCAAGGGAAAGTGTTCCCGTTGCTTCGTTTATATTGCCCGAAAGTTTTTGGGACGTTGCAAGACCTATATAAGCATCGACCACACGGTCATTTATTTCAAAAGCCAAGTTAAATTGCCGTGCCGCCAATTCGTCATTCTGCATCTGAAGATATTGAGTTCCGAGTTTTATTGTCGGCTCGAGCATGTCCGGACAAAGCTTTGTTACATGCTTATAGGATTCAGCGGCTTCGGTTGTTTCGGCGAGCATAGAGAAGATATCGCCCCGCCGAACAAGAAGCTCGAGATTGTCAGGGTCTGATTGTAATTTTGTTTCAAGCAGGTCGATAGCGTCATGAAGCTGGTCTTGCGCTACAAGAGCTTCAATTTCTTCGTCCCTGCCAATAAAATTGTCAGGATGAATTAAAATAGCTGTATTAAACGCGTCGGTGGCTTTTTCATATTGCTTCGCGGCCATATAAAGATGGCCTAAGATTACAAGAGATGGTATGTCATCAGGATATTCACCGCGGAGTTTTTCATATTCATTAATGGTTTTTTCAATCTGGCCGTTCTTGAAGTATATAGCCGCCAATCTCTGGCGGGGCAGCTGCAGAAAATTTTTAAATTTAAGGCAATCCTGATAAAATTCTACGGCCTGAGCCTCCTTTTCGAGCCGTTCGTAACAATGCCCCAAAGCATATAAAGCGATTGTATTGCTCGGATTTCTCATATAAACCGAATTAAGCTGCTCGATAGCATCAGTCAAATGATTTTGCTGGATGCTCAAAGCCCCTGCCGCAAGTCTGCCGAGTGTACAAGATGGATTATCAAAAAGATATAATCGCAGCTGCTGCTGAGCGCTTTCTATTTTACCTTTTTGGGCTGTTTCTATCGCCTTGACGAGTTTTTCAAAATGGGTATTATTGGGGGATTCGTGCTTTGTTTGCATTAGCTCGAACCAGTTCCATATTAATTCAGAAGTTTCAAACGCAATACCGCGCCCTATTATTCCAAGAAGTATACTCATGCTCACCTCTGTAAATTTTAGAATTTAATCTCTAACGATGGTGGTATCGACAATAAAAACCCCGCTGTTAACATTCTGCAAGGCAGATGTTTATGGGATTTCCTGACCCAGGGAATGTTTTTGGCGATTGTACCTATTATGAGGAATAAGAGAACACAATCGTGAGGCTTTTGCGGTCTGTACGCCCTGCTTTTTCTAAATAAAATTTAGGGCAAAAATGTACGGATAAATAATTACGGACTTAAGTGATTTGGGTCTGCTTTTCAATTTCACTTAGATAAGCTAAAGTCCGTTCAAGTTTATCGGAAAGATGTTTGAGCTTGAGCATGGTTTTGCACCGTGTCAGAAGCTCGAGTTTATTAACTGGCTTGCTGATAAAATCGTCTGTTCCGGCATCTATACCTCTTTCAATATCAGCAAACTCATTCAGTGCTGTTACCATTATTACCGGTATATCATCGGTATCTGGGTCATTTTTAATTCTCTTGCAAACCTCGAAACCGCTCATTTTCGGCATCATAACATCAAGCAGAATCAAATCGGGCGGGTCGTTTGCGATTATATCGAGTGCCTGCGGGCCGTCTAAGGCAGGCACCGTAACGCAGTTCATATCTTCAAGATAGGCTTGCAGCAGTTCAAGGTTCTGCTGATTGTCATCTACAACTAAAATAGTTGGTATTTTTTCTTCGTCTTTATCTAATTTAGCATTAGTTTTAGATTCCATCGAAAAACTCCTTGCCCCCTGCCGTTCAAGCAGGAAAAAAAGAAGATAGAATTATACACACTTTCCTATATGTTCTCAAGTATCTTTAGACCAAGTTTTTAATCAGTATATTTCAGCTTTTTGGCCGATTTTCACAGTGGCTTTCGATAAATTGCCTTACAACGGGCTTAATATAAATGCTGTCAATATCGACAAACTTGCCTACAGCTTCGGCACATTGGGCTGCGATATCGCTCGACGAAGCATCAGTATCGACAAAAAATATGTTTTGACCTTTAATGTTGCATAGCCCCCCGCCGCTTCCGCCTAAAGGCTCTTTACGAATTTGCACCTTGGCGGTTTCGAGAAGTTCTAATAGTTGTTCAAGGAGAACTTGCTGATTCATTGTTTTTGCTAAGTTCTTTGGCCAAAACTACTTGTAAAATATTTCAGGTTCAAGAAAACACGGCATTTATACCGATATAATTTCTGGAGAAGCGTAAAATCTATTGATGATTCTATATTCGGGTTTGGTAATTGACAAGAACAATTGAAAAACGTCGCAATATTCATCTGGAACTGCAGGAGCAAAAGGCCAGAAACCGGCAGCTAAGCAAAGAGCTTGATAAGGCTGTGTCTTTGGCTGGAATGGGTGCCGCTGCGGCGATGATAGCGCACGAAATAAATAATCTTTTGACCCCTATCGGCAATTATGCGGCACTTGCATTGAAATATCCCGAAGACCAAGAACTTATTGAAAAAGCTTTAAAACAGACTTATGAAAATTGCAGGCATGCCTCTGCGGTCGTATCCGCGATTTTATCCGTGGCAAGCGGAGAAAAACAGAAAAAAGAAAAGGTAAATCTTGCTAAGCTGGTTGATGAGGTATTTCGCTGTATCTGCAGAGATTTTTCAAAAGATAATATTCGTACCGACATTAATATCAGCCCCGATTTAACAATACATGCGGTGCCATCGAATATTCAGCAAGTTTTAATGAATCTGATTATTAATGCTCGCGATTCGATGCTTGGAAAAGGCGGTATACTTTCAATAAGAGCTTCTAAAAACGAAAATATTATTACTATTGAAGTCAAAGACAGCGGTTCTGGGATAAAAAAAGAATATCTGTCCAGTATTTTCGAGCCGTTTTTCAGTACAAAGGATAAAACGGCCAAATCAGGTTCGGGATTAGGACTTTATCTTTGCAAAAAAGTAGTGGACGAGCACGGGGGGACAATATCGGTTGAATCCCAGCCGCAGGTCGGCACTACATTTATAATAACATTGCCTGATGAGCCTGCTTGAAACCGTTTGAAAATCTTGAGTTATTTAGCGTGGTCGACAATTGCCTTAGAAATCGCATTTATGTCGGCGCGAGCTACTCCGTTGGCGTTATTGACAATTATTGAAAAAATATATTCCCTGCCGTCCGAGCTGCATATACCAGAAAATGAACGGACACCGCTTATGTATCCTGTTTTGCCGCGAATATTTTCTCTATAAGGCGGTTTGTCAAAATACCTTCTTATAGTCCCATCAACACCCCCTGCCGCAAGCGAATCTTTATACATCTGCCAGCTGTCTTTTTTATATTGGTCAAGCAATACCGTTGTGATGGCCCAAGCCGAAAGCCTGTTTTTTCTGCTAAGCCCTGAGCCGTCATCGATAATAAATTGTTCCGATGGTATTTTCAGATTTGCCAGATATTCTGATACCGCATTTTGGGCGTCATACCAATTTCCGTTTCTGTTATTATTTTTCGAAGCTGCTATTGTTTTAAATAGCGACTCGGCAGCTAACCCGAGACTGTTTTTGTTTGCCCTGTCCAGGCAATCAGCAAGCTTTGTCTCGTGAGTAAAAATGGTTTGAAAGTTTGCATCCGGTATGAATCTTTGTTCGATATAATTGCCTCGAACATCGATACCCTGATTCCTTAGGTATTCGGTTAAAAGAAACGCTACAAATGAGGCAGGTCTTTCGATTGCAACAGGGAAAGGCCCCTGCCGGGTTACGCATGTTCCCCTAACTATCCAATTATTCATCTGTGCGGTTCGATAACAGCCTACAGCTTCGTTTCCTGATGTTCTTGGGGTAACCTGATTAATTAATTTTATGAAATTATTCGGCGGGTTCATAGTAAGCACAATCGAACCGGCGTTATTGGTTACTGTTATATCAACACAATTATTGTTGTAGTTCAGCCCGCTGGTTTCGCAGGCATACCAGCGATTTAACTGGTCGGTAGGCCAGCTCGGATGAACTCTTTCATCATCGAAGATAGTAGTATCAATAATAATATCATTAATAGAACTAATATTTTTTGCTTTAAGAGCTTCGGCAATGCTGCTTAAAAACCAATCAGATATTCTGCCGTATTTGGAATCTACAGCCGAGTCCGCCAGTAAAGGGTCTCCGCTTGCGATAATAACAAGAGTATCTCCGCTTAAACCTGCCACCGTTTTGTAAACGTAATCGACTCCGAGGTAATGAACCGCGGCGGCGGTAGTAATAATTTTCATATTTGAAGCAGGTATGAGCGGATTTTCAGCATTATATCTATATACTGTTTTGCCGGTTGCCGCGCGAACTACATGTATTCCATACTGAACGTTTTTTTCGGAGGGCTGATTAATAATACGGCTGATTTGTTTCGACAGCTCACTGGCAGTAAGCACCGGCGAAAACAAAATCACCAAACTATATATTAATAACTTCGATGAGGCTCTCATGTCGGAGTTATTGTATGGAAATCTCAGGTCTTAGCAAGAGTTTTAGCTAAGAAAAGCAGAAATATCGAACAGTTTTTCAGAAATAGCCGGATTAATTTCCGGATTTCCATTTTATATTACAGCCCATGCTCGGTAATTGTTTTTCGTCCGGCAGTTTTCCTGCAAGCACCGCATCAATAGCTTTTTTAATATCGGAACCGGTTACGGGTATATTATTGCCCGGGCGACTGGCGTCCATCTGGCCTCGATAAACAAGTTTTTTGTCCTTGTCAAAAAGGAAAAAATCCGGAGTGCAAGCAGCATTATATGATTTAGCAATCTGCTGGGTTTCATCATACAGATACGGGAAAGTAAAGCCCTGCTCCTTAGCAATTTTGGCCATCAGTTGCGGCGAATCGTCAGGATAATTTGCTACGTCGTTGCTGTTGATTCCCACAGCCGCTAAACCTTTTTTTTGATATTCGCCGATAAGGGCGACCATTTCTTTGAGAACATGTTTTACAAACGGGCAGTGATTGCACATAAATATAACAAGCAGCGCTTTGCTGGTGGAAAAATCCGAAAGAGAAACTATATTGCCCTTGGTATCCGGCAGAGCAAAATTAGGGGCTTTTGTCCCGAGAGAAACCATTGTAGAAGCTGTCGCAACCATTATTATACTCCTTTGAATAATCAAGAAAATTAAGTCTGATTGATGTTTATCCGTTTACAACAACCGTAAAACCTCTTAAACCGCACTTGGATAGCGATTTGACATAACGGATTCCGGCAAGAATACGCCCTGCCCGCAAAGAATCAAATTCCTGAGCAGCATTGTTAATTTTTGCTGCCAGTATAGGAATAGCCGGACGGCAAAGCTTGATTTCATCTTCAATCCGCCATGGTTTTTTTTCAGAATCGGAAAATCCCATTATCGCAAGCTCAAAATTATATTGGGCAAGAGATTCAACAACCTTTTCTATGCTGTTTGCCTGTAACGATGTGCTTTCGCCGAATTCCTTATCTGCCAGTTCGGCAAGCATGCTGCTGACCTCAGGGCGAGTTTCAACTATCAGAATCCGAGCGGTCTGCACCGCTTGCTCTTTTACAGGATTAATATCCGCTATCATTTCGTCTTTGTCTGAATAAGACACTTTATTAATTCCTTATAATCCAAACAGCCGAAGTTATTCTATATTAAGAATTATTTTCCGGAGAATGAAGCTTTCTCAAAAATTTCTGGGTAATCGAATCACTTATGTAATCCCGACCTGCAAGCATCATACGAATGGCGGTTATAACAGTTTCAGATGCTTCGTGCTTGGTAACAAAACCCTTTGCCCCTGCTCTGAAAGCACGTTTAGCATAAAGTTCCTCGTCGTGCATCGTCAGTATAAGAACCGGAAGATGAGGATTTCGAGTTTTTATCAATTCGGTCAACTGCAAACCGCTCATTCCGTCAAGAGAAATATCAACGACCGCGACATCGACATTTCCTTTGGTTATTTCTTCCAGAGCTTGTTCTGCGTTTTCAGCCGAAGCGCATACTTCAAGGTCATCTTCGCTGTTAATCAGCATAGCAAGACCTTCGCGAACAACCGCATGGTCATCGACCACAAGCACTTGGTTTTTTCTCTGCTTGTTTTGAATTTGGTCTATATTTTGGTTCATATCCGTTACTTTCCGTTTTAATGCAGCCTCCTCTTTAAATTTCGAGCTTGCCGGCCCCAGAGGCCTGCGACCGGCAAACTCTGCTTGGCGGAGGAAAGTGATGTGCAATAGTAATTTATTGTTATCTCTATAATTACCCTGATTATAATCAACCGTTCTTTCATAAGCTTATAAGGCTGATAATAACAAATGGTTCGATTTTAGGAATCAGGGCTGAAACCATTTTTACTATCAGGGAAATTCCTATTTACTTATTAATCACCTTAAGGGCTAACCTTAATAAGGTTCTCGACCGCTTATTTTAAGCGGAATTCTTGTTAAGCTCGACTCTGTTAAAAAGGGCTTTACCGGTATCCGCAAATATCAGTCCGGCAAGCCCGAAAAGCGAAAGTATCATTAAATCGGCAAGCGGATTTTGAACATAATATCCGGCTGTTCCTGATTCTTCCTGCGGGCACAATCCCATTAATTGCGGCAAATCAAGTGTTTCGGTCTGAACCGCTATCGGAAGTATTTCATAACGTTCAATATACAGGTCTTCAGGAATAAGTATTTCTACCAGCCATTTTGCTTGGTCTGTTCCGTCGGCTATATTGCGAACGTAAATAATACTGCCGTCAGGATAGAATATCGACATAGAGCGCGAGCGATTCGAACCGTTTAAGCAGCACTCATTTTCTAAAGTTCCCATAGGCCCGATTGCCAAGCTTAAAAATATCAATGAAACAGTAATATAAATCGTTCTCTTTTTCATCGTCACTGCCCTTCCTTCCTTATTGCAGTGAGATTTATTAAATTGTTAACTTACGCTGTAATAAGGCTATTTCAAAAAGCTTTCGCCGTCAATCGGGGCTGACTTTGTATTTACTATAGGGATACTATGGATTTGGGCATAGGGCATTTGCCTATGCGCTTTTGAGGGGCTATTCGAAAAGCTTTCTAATATCTTCGTCTGTTATTTTTTCATCGGGCCTTATAGGTTCACCTCGCTGTCTTCTGAGATGGTCGAAAAATTCCCTGACGTTGTGCGGTGCCGATTTAATCACAAGCCCGAGTGTGTATCGCATTAAAGATATATCGACTCCGTCCAAAGTCCCTTTGATAAGACCGGTGTCAGTATCTTCGTGCTCTTCCATTTGTACAGCCAGCTTATCAAGGACTTTTTGCAGGTTTCCGTATTCGATTCTTTCTTCGCTTCGAGGTTTATTCGTTACACGAGAATAAGGCAGATGCATCAGGCGAAATAAATATGCAGCCTCTGAGGGTATATTCGAGATGTCGAATCCTTCTGAAAAATCCAGACCCTGATGATAGCCCGGAAGAACTATCTGGGGTTTTTGAACAAATACCACTCCTGTCCGAACGATTGCCCTGTCTTTGAAACGATTATGTTCAGCCGCGAAAATATATGGAAGCTCCATATCGCCGAAGGTATAGAGGGTCCGCTGATATTCACGGATGATTTCCGTTTTTCGCCAATACTCTTTAAAATTTTCTCTGTTAAAATCAGGCATTCGATTTATAAACCATAATTGATTTTATTTAAAAGATGAACCTTAAATTTGCCCTAAAAAATGGGGAGACACAGGTGGTGTCTTTTTCAGCTTTTCATCACCATAGTCTCCCATGTGCTGCGACTGTGCCTTTATGGCATTAGCCTAATCTGCACCGGCAGCACATTCATCTTAACAATTTTAAGCTCTTATTGTCAACAAGGCTTTGAGCTGTTATAATAAAAATATTATTTATCTGCGCCTGTAGCTCAATTGGATAGAGCGTTGGTCTACGGAACCAAAGGTTACAAGTTCGAGTCTTGTCAGGCGTATTCGAGGGTTTCTTTTTATATACATCAATTTACCTATTTCTAAGCATATCAAAGGGTTATGTTCCGGCAAAATGCCGTTTTTTTATTGATTCGAGTATCCTGTAATATGGTATAATACAAGTACTGATTTGCTGTTCTAAGGCTCTAAGAAATGAATATAAGCAAATATTTAAGAATTACTCTGCTGATTTTGATTCTGATATCGGTCGCGGCCGGACCCTGTTTATATATTGAAAGATTATCCAAGGCGAGCGATACCGCTTCAAACGAGCTTTTATCAAGGTTCGAATTTGAAAATTTTGCGGCCGCAGCCATCTTTTATTCCGAAAATCAATGCAATAGAAAACCAATATTGCAAAGAACACCGTCGACTTTATTGTATAGCTGGTCGGGGAAAACACCGGCATGCAGCATCCTCGGACTTTATAAGATAAGTGAGCGAATCCCGATTTCCAGTAAACTAACTAATTCTTATACTCTGACCTCTCTGCACTGTCTTTTGACTATTTAATATCTCCACCATAAGAGCAAAGCAGCTTAAAAGCTTGCTCAATCTGCGTTATCAAAATTTCCGTTAGTATTCGCTTGCGCCGAAATAGCGCAGGTCTTTTTGCCAATTAATACCTTGTGTAAAATGAATATCAGGAGAATAAATATGTCAACGGTAAAAACAAAATCAGCGGTATCTATCGACCATGTTCGCGACCTATTAAATCAGGGGCTTGCATATCAGGCCTTGCAGTATATAGAGCATTCCGGCCAGAAAACCCAAGTCATGGAAAATGCTAAAGCTGTCTGCTTATTGCGTAACGGAAAGACAGAACAAGCTGTTAGTTTGCTCAAAGATATTGTTTTTCAGGGGAAAATATGTGTGCCGCCTGAAACCCCGCTGCTGTACCAGATAAATTTTGCCTTAGCTATGCTTGTTGTTAATAATAAAGATTTTGCCTTGCTTCTTTTAGCAAAACCAGAGGTTCGGAATCATCCTCAAGCGGCCAAGCTGATAGATGCTGTTAATAAATGGCGGAAAAGTCTGACGTTATTGGAAAAGTTCTGTTACCATATTGGTATTTATTCCCGAAAACCTGTAAAGATAGATTTTCCGGCAGGCGAAGTTTAATTGTTGCGGCGATTTTTAAAATATGATTTAAATTTAATAGCCGTATAGGAGATAGCCTATGTTAACCTTTTGCTTATTCGCAATAGGGTTTTTAGTGCTGATTAAAGGTGCTGATTGGCTTATCACCGGCGCTTCACAAATAGCAAGGATTCTTAAAGTTTCCGACCTTGCGGTGGGCCTTACTATAGTGGCTTTCGGCACCTCCCTGCCCGAATTTTTTATAAATATTTTTGCCAGCGCCGGCGGAAATACGGATTTGGCTATAAGCAATATTTTAGGGAGCAACACATTTAACATTTTGCTTATCTTAGGGTTATCTTCAATAATTTACCCGTTATCAGTTCAAAGCAGCACAGTCTGGAAAGAAATACCGCTTACCTTACTGGCAGCAGCTATTCTGGGTATTTTAGTCAATGATAAATTAATAGATAAGCAGAATATATCTGTTTTAAGCAGAATAGACGGAATAGTATTAATTTCCTATTTTGTGATATTTATTTATTATACTTTTTCTATTTCCAAACCTAAACAGTCGGACATAATTAATCTTCCCTGCACAGAAAAGCCTTACGGGATAAAAAAATCCGTATCTTTGGTAGTATTGGGCTTGTTGTGTCTTGCGGTCGGGGCAAAATGGACGGTTGATGGCGCAGTTCAACTATCCGAAGTGCTCGGCATAAGCAAGTCATTAGTAGGCTTGACTATTGTCGCGATAGGTACTTCATTGCCTGAATTGGCAACTTCGGCTGTTGCGGCTTATAAGAAAAATGCGGATATCGCTGTAGGCAATATAGTCGGCTCCAATATTTTCAATATCTTTTTTATATTAGGAACCAGTGCAATTATCCGGCCTTTACCGTTTCAGAGTGAAGATAACACAGATATAATAGTAACCGCCGCGGCGAGCTTGCTTTTATTTATATGTATGTTTACAGGCAAAAAAAATCTTTTGGACAGATGGGAGGGAATCGTTGCGGTTCTTCTCTATGGGGGATATATCGTCTTTGTAATTTTTCGAGGGTGAAAAAATAACTGATATTGCAAGCAGAAATGTCCGTAGCTTAATCACATCTTTTATCGGACACATCTATTGTTTATTCATATTCCCAGCCTCTAAATTTGGGTAATAGCCAATATTTTTTATATTTTAGGTAGCGGCCTTGGCGGGATTTTTACACATCCGCAGCCTCTAATCCAAAATTTTATGGTTTTTTGGGAATTATTGAAGTTATGATAAAATTGCCAAAATTCGGTTCAAACAAAAAAAACTCGGATAATTATCCACTTGAGGATGTAATCGACAACATCTGTGAAGAGCAAATCAAAGGTCTGTCCAATCTTTATGTTCCTGAAGATTCGGCCGGCCCTGCTGTTCCGGATATCGTTGATACTCTTCTGGAGATTCAGGTTATAAACCACGACCAGTTCCAGAAGATAAGACAAAAACAATCGCTTAATCCTTCAGAAAATGTCGAACAGCTCCTCAAAGAAACTGATTTTATTCAAAAAGAAGATATTCTTAAAGCCAAAGCCAAAATATACGGGCTTGAATTCCGAAGGATTACACCTGAGATGGTGGATAAAAGTCTTTTCGAGCAGCTCGAACTCAAAATCGAATTCGTAATGAATAACGGTATTTGTCCGGTCGCTGTCGAAAATGATAAACTTATTGTCGCTACTTCGGACCCCTCGAACATATTCTCCGTAGAAGATATCAAAAGACGAACCCGAATGAACTTAACGGTTGTCGTATGTCCTGCTGAGGATATCGAAACAATTTGCAATATTCTCAGAGAGGAAAATATAGAGTACGATGTCGATGATATTATCAGTGATATGACAGACGTCGAGGTTATCGAAGATGAGCAAAAAGATTTCGAAGACCTCGAAAAAATGGCGGGACAGTCGCCTATAATTAAATTCGTTAATTATCTGATAAGCAATGCTATTAACTCCGGTGCAAGTGATATTCACATCGAACCGAAAGAAAAGCATACAAGAATAAGATACCGTATCGACGGGGTGCTGTTTGAAACTATGACCTCCCCTGCCAAGATGCACCCTGCGGTGGTTTCTCGTATTAAAATTATGTCAAATCTGGATATTTCGGAAAGACGCCTGCCTCAGGACGGAAAAATTTCCGTTATTGTCGGCGGTCGAGCAATTGACCTTAGAATTTCGGTTCTTCCAACCAACAGAGGCGAGAAAGTCGTTATTCGTGTTCTCGACAGCAAATCAATATTAAGAGGTCTGGAAGAGCTTGGCATGGAAAAAGCCGCTCTCGAAAAATTTCGCGAGCAGATTGTTATGCCCAACGGAATATTCCTCGTAACAGGGCCCACGGGTTCCGGTAAAAGTACGACTTTGTATTCGGCTATAGCCCAGATGGACGGCAATAAACTAAATATATCAACCGTAGAAGACCCTGTAGAATATGAACTGAGTTTTTGCAATCAGGTTCATGTTAATGAGAAAATCGGTTTGGATTTTGCATCGGCTTTGCGGTCACTGCTCAGGCAAGACCCGGATATTATAATGATAGGTGAAATCAGAGACCGTGAAACCGCCCAAATCGCCGTTCAGGCAGCTCTTACGGGGCATTTGGTTTTTTCGACTTTGCATACTAACGATGCGGCCAGCAGTGTAACCCGTTTGGTAGATATAGGAATAGACCCTTATTTGATAGCAGCGTCTTTAAACGGTGTCCTCGCACAGCGGCTTGTTCGGAAAATATGCACAAAATGCCGCCAGCCCTACAATATACCGGATAGTATGCGCGGGCTTCTTGACAAAGCCGGAATTAATCCGAAAGAACTAAGCAAAGGTTCAGGCTGCGAACACTGCCGAAATTCAGGTTATTCGGGGCGGGTAGGTATTTATGAGCTTATGATAGTCGACGATACGATTAGGGCGATTATCAATCGTGACTGCTCGGTAACAGCTATGCGGGAAGCATTTCTTGCTTCAGACGCCGATACGCTTTTCAAGGACGGCCTGAAGAAAGTCAAAGCCGGCCTTACCACTATCGAGGAAGTTCTTAGAGTTACCGAAGTGTGCGGTAATACTTCAAGTGCCGACGTAGCTGAAATAGCTGCGGACTAAACGTCTAAATATTATGTCAAGAAAACTATTTACAATCGGTTTGCTGTTGTTTGTTGTGGGGCTTTCGGCTCTAAGCTGGGTGATTAAACATCAGCAGCGGGAAAGTGAGCTGCGGCAATATTATAAAACCCGCCGTATGAACGAAGCTGATGCTCATACCAAAACTTATCAGCAGTGGCTTGCGATGCCAGAATACGAACGTACTGTTCTGCCTTGGCAATTAGATGAAAGCGGTCAGCCAAAAACGGCCGCCCGAATACAGCAGGAGCAGAAGGAGCGTTTATTTACCGATATCGAAGAACTATCTGCAAAAAAACATATAGACCCCAAGCTCGCCGAGTCGCTGTATGGAAAAGAATGGAAAGAAAAACTGCAGCAGTATAAATCCGAAAAATTAATATATCAGATTGTTATAGCCGGTTCTATTTTATGCGGCAGTTCGGGCTTTATGCTGACTTCTTGGGGAATACTGGTATGGACGATAAACAAAATCAAAACCTTCGGCAGGAAAAAATCGGCCAAATCCAAAAAGCAAAAAGACAAGAATGAAACATTACCAGATACAAAGCCGTCTGTTCAGCCTCAAGCAAGCCAGGCTAATCAAGAGCCGCCTTTGCAGCAAAAAGACGACAACCCCCTCAAAACTAAAAAGAATACTGTAAAATTCAAAAAAACGACCGACTATGATTCCCAAGATTCTTTTATTCCGGGCCAAAAACCTGTCCAAAAAATTTCTTTTGAGCGGCTTTATACAGACGAAGATTCAACAGGACTGCAAAAAAAGGAACAAGCGCAGGTCAGTCACATGAGCCTTGCCGAAGCGATACGAAAACGGCTGCAGGGAAGCGATATAAAAAATACCGGCTCTGAGTCTCTGATTTCGAATAATATCCTTAACAATACTCTCGATAAGCTTACTGAGGAAATAGCTTCGATTCGAAGATACGCATCGGAACAGCAGGACAGAATCAAAAAACTTCAAGACGGATACGACTGGAATATCATAAAGAATTTTTGTCTGCGGGTAATCCGATGTATTGATAATCTTGAAAGCAGGATAAAAAATTTCAGTGATGATAATATCGATACGGGTGAGCTGGAGGAAATTCGGGATGAGCTTTTATTCGCACTGGAGTCCAGCGGCGTAGAACAGTTCGCACCTGAATTAGGAAGCAATTACAAAGGCCAAGAAAAAGTTGCTGAGGCCGTAAAAGATAAAAAACAAAGCAGCGATGCGGAAAAATCCGGAAAAATAGCGGAAATATTAAGGCACGGGTATCGATATTGTCTTGACGAAGAAAACTATAAGGTGATTAGAACATCTCAGGTAAGATTATTTGATAAGCTGACAGAACAGAGGCAAAAAAGATGATTAATATAGCAGGAATAGATCTTGGTACGACCTTTTCGGAGCTTGCCGTTCTGAACGGAATAGGCAAGCCAGAGATAGTGCCCAATGCTGACGGTGAACGACTGACCCCTTCGGCAATCTTTTTCGATGAAGATAATTCGGGGCTTGTGCGAGTAGGCGTAGAGGCCGTTAACTCGCGATATCTGAATGTTAAAAGGTCTGTCCGATGGGTTAAAAGACACATCGGCGATTCGAAGTTCGCTGTTAAAATAGACGGCAAGTCATGGTCGGCTGTTGAATTATCAGCACTGATACTTAAGAAACTCAAGCAGGAATGCACCACTGAACACGGTGAAATACGCGATGTGGTGATTTCTGTTCCTGCTCACTTTGACGAAGTACGCCGAAAAGCCACGATGGATGCCGGAAAAATGGCCGGTCTTAACGTAATCGGAATAGTAAACGAACCGGTTGCAGCGGCTCTTTACTATGCGACTACTCGTCCGGTGACAGGCAAGGTTTTGGTTTATGACCTTGGCGGCGGAACTTTCGATGTTACCATTATGAACGTCAAAAACAGCAATATGGAGATTCTCTGCTCTCAAGGCGACCATGCTCTTGGCGGTATAGATTTTGATAAGAAAATTCTGGAAATACTCGAAGAAAAATACCGTAAGCAGCACAAGGCCGAGCTTATAGATTCGGATGAAAGCCGTGCCAAATATGAAGATGAAGCCGAAGACATAAAGAAAACGCTTTCACGCCGTGAATCTGCCAAGAAGATATTATACGGCCCTGCAGGGACTACAAGGGTCGAAATAACCAGAGAAATGTTCGAAAAAGCGATAAGACCGCTGATAGAACGTTCGGAAATTCTCATCGAGGTTGCCCTCGAAGAAGCTAAATTAAAACCGAGCGATATTAACGCAGTATTGTTAGTCGGCGGCAGCAGCCGAATACCGCTGGTTCAGCAGCGGCTCGAGAAAAAATTCGGTTTTGCTCCTGAAGCAGCCGTAAATGTCGATGAATGTGTCGCTCTCGGCGCGGCTTTGCATGCGGGTTTGGCAATGCTCAGAGACAGAGCTAAAGAAGTGCCCGCAGGCATCAAAGCGGGTCTGAAAGATATTAAGCTTACCGATGTATGCAATCACAGTTTCGGCACACTTTGCGCTCCGACAGATAAAGAAACAGGCCGAAGAATTGTACAAAACCGTATAATACTGAAGAAAAATACCCCCCTGCCTTGTGAGCACTCGCAGGTATTCTATACTATGACAGCCGACCAGCGGGAGCTGGAAGTAACTGTAACTCAAGGTGAAGACGACTCGCCGGAATATATCAATAAAATTGCTACGCACCGATTCGAACTGCCTGCGGACCGTCCGGCAAGATGTCCGATTAAGGTTACTTACAGTTATGATGTCAATCAAAGAATGCACTGTAAGTTCCATGATTTGCAGTCAGGAAAGGTTCTTGAAATTGAATTTTGCCTTAATCAAAATGGTCAACTATCAGAAAGCGATACATCAGAAAAATGCGAGCAGGTCGAGTTGGCAAAAGTCGAATAATACTTGCTTGGCTGGGACAAAAATGCCGATGCCTTATCAATGCAGGCTGTTCGAACAAATTCGTAAAAAAATGCAGAAAACAGCTATACAAGGTATTAGGCTGGACGATTGTCCCCTGCCAAACTGTCTTTAATCCCGAAAAGCTCAACTGCCGAGCTGATTTGCTTTATAATTTAACGCAAACTTTACTCGAAGTAAAAATATGCGGCAAAATTATTTTAGACGCCCCCGGAAGGCATATCAGGCTTCATATCAGATTGAAAGACATCACCGAGGACATTGATAATCCGCAGCCTGTATTTGAAAATTTACCCCCCAACCTTCCCGGCGAACAGCGAGATTTCGAACACATCTGCGAGCTTGGTAAAGTACCGGATATATCGATACAAATATCAGACTGGCTCAGTGTCGCTAAAATCCAAACTCAGTCGATACTCTCTGCACATAGAGGACTAACAAGAATTCTTGTACAATTGGAGCTTGTTGTCTGCGAGACATCACAAATACTGGATAACGCACAGGATTGGCTCGAATATCAGCAGGAAAACCGCGGATATCTTGATATACAGCAAAATATCGAAAGCGCTAAAATTCTCGGTGCGGCCTTAGCTTTAGCAATAATCTCATCTGATGGAAAGATTGATGAATCACAGGCTCAATATGTAAAAAGCTGGGCCAAAAATTACGGTGGAAGCTTTTTTAAAAAGAGCACAAACAGCCGAAAGCTTGAACGGATACTAAATAATACTCTTAGATTTTTTGAAAAAGGACAAAAGGCTGATATTAGCCGAATCTGTATGGATCTTAGTCAAAGGGTCCCTATCGCTTACAGATATGATATACTTGCGCTGTGTCTTTGTGCGGTTGTAATCAAAGGAATTATTACCTCCGAGCAGCTTAAACTATTAAAAGATGCGGCCTTCAGACTTCAGGTTAATATGGATAAATTCCGTTCGATGCTTGAAAGACTTGCCCCTGCGGCGACTCATCAGGTTAAAGACATGGAACTTCTATGCGGCCTAACCTCGCAAATGAGTGTTGACCAAAGTATTGAACGTCTTAATCAGGAATACCGCAAGTGGAATGCCCGAGCAACAAGTCTCGACCGTGATATACAAAATCAGGCGGAACAGATGCTTGAATTAATTGCACAAAAAAGGAGCAATTACACTTCCTAAATCCATCTGAATAATCTGTCTTTTCGGCTTATTCTGATTAAATCACAATAAATAATCAAAAAATTCTTGCAACAGTTTTGTTATCTGTTAAAATAATAATAAATAAGGAGCGGGTCGAACCAAGGCCGGTTTGGATTGAAATAACGCTTTGTTCGAGGGATTAGATATGGCTTCGGAGGTGGTTAGCCCGTTCGGAGGTTGAGCTTTCTTCCCAGATATAGCGGCCATTGCAGGAATGGATTCGGCACAGGTCGAACCCGCCGTTAATATAATGCGTAAATTAAGACATACTAAAGAATTACATAGGATTTTGCCGATTCTTTGTTGGATGGTGCTATGAAACTGGAGAACAGAAAACCTTCGGGTAGAGAAAAGGATGAGGCTGCAGTTCAACTGCTGGCTCAGCTAAGGGAACGTTTGCACTGTGACAATTCCTCTGTTGCCAGACGGGCTGCTTTTAACTTATCGTGGATGCAGGAAGACGGGCTTGAAATACTTCAGGAAGGCTTACTCCGAGGTTTCTCCCACCGTACTAAAAGTGCCGCCGCCTATGGCCTGAGAAATATGCACGGCAGAATGAAAAAACTCAGTGTCGCCGTACTGAAGGAAGGGTCAAAAGATTCACACTCGTTAACTCGAGAGGTCTGTATAGGTGCATTAGACCTGCTGAACAAGCCCCGTGCCGAACGCATTAAAATGGGCCGACAAAAAAGCAGTAAATTCAGAATTAGAGAGATAAAAGGCGGCAGAAGACCCGGGCAAAGGTCATTCAGAAATGGTCAGGGACGAACTTTTCCGCCGGGAAGAAGCACTGTTAGGCACTAATAAATCCCGATTTTCCAATATTTAGCTTGCATACCCTATTTTGCCTGTCTTATTGACTTTGCCATTTGTTTTTTCTATAATAAGACTGTCCAGCAGTATTATAGGCTGAATGTATGCGCAAGATGCCGAAAATGGTATAAAGCTTCATGCGGAGTGAATCAAGTGGGTGTTCCGGCAAAAAAATCAGCAAATGACCGCGCCGCCGAAAATATAAACTCCCGGCCGGCTCAGGCAAACGGATTTCTTGTCTGGCAGCCCTCCGTATTTATTTCCATCAGTGAACAAATAGAAAATATCGGGCAGATTCTTTGTCCCGTTATTATCCGCGGAGAACCCGGCACCGCCAAAGAAAGTGTCGCACGGCAAATTCACGCACACAGTAGGCGGGCGGATAAGATTTTTGTTCCGGTAAACTGCGCTATTCTTAAAGGACAAATACTCGAATACCAGCTATTCGGTCATGTCAATAATTCAGACGGTGCTGCAGCTTCGGCAAGTCTCGGCTCATTCAGGGCTGCCGACTGCGGAACATTATTCCTCGACGATATTGATAAGCTTAATCTCGACACTCAAAACAAACTTCTGCATATTATACGCAGTCAGTCAGTTTGTCCTTTAGGCTCATCGAAACAATATCCTATAGATGTTAGGCTTATATGCGGCACAACAGCCGACCTTCGTCAGGAAGTCCATAAAGGAAAATTTTTGGGCGATTTATATTTCACTCTGAATGTTGCTTCGCTCGAGTTACCTGCTCTTAGACAAAATCCCCAAGATATCGTAATTCTGGCAAAATATTTTCTCGGATTACACGCCGAAACTTATAATGAACCCGCTAAAAGATTATTGCCTTCTGCAATAAAAGCCATAACTGCTTATAGCTGGCCCGGAAATATCCGCGAACTTGCGAATGTTATGGAAAGAGCTTTTATTAATAGTCGGACCGCCGAGATAAGTGCCTCTGACTTGCCCAGCGAGGTTTTGACATCTAATATTCTGCCTGTAGATAACGAAGATTTTCCGGCTCTCGAAGATGTAGACAGAAAATTGGTCATCAAAGCCTTAGAAAAAACAAGCGGCCTGAAAACCGCCGCCGCAAAACTGCTCGGAATCGACCCCCGAAGATTAAACCGGCTCATAAAAAAATTCGACCTCGAAGTCTCAGACTACAAACAGCAGTAACATCAATGGTCGGTTTAACGCTCCAAATTTGCCTGTGTCCGCTGAAATAGCATATTTAATATAACTCTTTTTAAATAAAAGAATTATAAATAAAACCTGTAAACTCCCCCTGCCAAAATGGTATGTTTTTACTGTAGCTGCCTATTTGGCACATAAAGCCGCCCTACTTTCGTATCACCTTTAATATTAAGCACTTACGGTATATTTTAAGAGTTTGCTGTTATTTGGCACATGCATTGCTAATTAAAAAGTGGAACTATTCTAAGGGTATAGAACGTAATTAATGAAAAATATGCCTTTACAAATTTTAAGTGTCGGTCTTGATGATTGCTCGATGAGCCTTCCTGAACATGGTTTGTTTCATTTAAAAACAAATAGCGGTATGGGGGCACTGCTGGTTTTGAGAGATTTTAATCCCGATGTGGTTCTTGTCAGATGGGTTCTGCCCGATATGTCAGCAGAGGCGCTTTTGAAGCGGATTATCACCACAAAACCTTCTATAGCGTCGATTGCTGTTATCGATACCGACAATACCCAACAGGAAATCGCAGCCAGAAGTATCGGCGCTGCAGCCGTCATCAACTGTGGTGTTTCCGGTCAGACACTTTATGAAATCATTATGCAGCTGTACCGGCATTTTAACGTTAGAGCCGGCTAAGTTATTTTGAAAATTTAATATGCTCATTTTCTCTCCTCTTCTGGGTTTGATAATCGCTGACCGCGAATTTCCAAACCCTTTTGATAACAATCACTGCTTTATGTTCGCAGTGTTTTATATAAATTTCAGGGGCAAAGCTGATTTTTTAGAAAATTTTTGGGCGATATTTAAATCTCGCTGCTTGTTGCAGCGGGTATTAGCCGCGATGAACAGTTTTACAGTTACGGCGAAGTAAATAATTCGAAGGCCTCACAATATAACTGCCTAAAAACTCTCTCAAAATCTCTTCGCCCTATTTTTGTTTCCAACGGCAATACGTATAATACCGATTTTGCAGAAATCTCATAAAAACGGTATACAGTAAAGAAACTAACCATTGAGAATTTTTGTCGCCTGTTCGACTGTATATTTTTCATGAACCATTTTACTCAGAGCCTCAACCATTTTTGTGGGTTTCTTATGCTGAAACGCATTTCTACCGATTGAAATGCCCGCGGCTCCGGCCTGTAAAGCACCGTAAACCATTTCGAAAATATGCTCATCGCTGTCCATTTTTTCGCCGCCTGCGATAACAACCGGAATATGGCTGCCCTGAACAACCTCGGCAAAACCTTCCGACGTTCCGGTGTATGAGACTTTGACGATATCGGCACCAAGCTCGGCGGCAACTCGTGCGGCGTGTTTAATTCTGTCGAGGTCATATTCGTTACTGATTTTAGGACCTCGGGTGTACATCATAGCTATAAGGGGCATCTGCCATTCGTAGCATTGCTCGCCGACCATACCGAGCTGTCTGAGCATTTCCCTGTCGGTTTCGGCACCTAAATTAATATGAATCGAAACGCCGTCGGCTCCCATTTTCAGGGCCTCTTCGACCGTACAGATAAGTTCTTTGGCGTTCGGGTCGGGACTCATCGAAGTTCCAGCCGAAAGGTGTATTATCAAGCCGACATCTTTTCCTTCGCCTCGATGACAAAAACGCGGCACACCTTTGTGCATCAAAACGGCGTTTGCTCCGCCGGCTACCATCTTGCTGACCGCGTCGCGCATATCAATAAGACCTGCTATCGGCCCGACCGTAACACCATGATCCATCGGGACAATTACGCTTTTGCCCGTGTTGCGGTTAATAATTCTTTCCATTCGTATCTGTTTACCAATCATTTTAAAATCTCCCAATAATTAAACTTTCCGTTTTTAAGCCAATTTAATCGCAATATTGCTAAAAACAAGTAAAATTCCGTAAACCATTTGTTTTGTTATCGATACAAAGCTTTGGGTCGGCGGTTTTTTGTCCCATAAAATATTTCTTCCGCCAAAGCTATATTCTATTTTAGCCGATAATATTATATAGGTCTTCATTTGCCCCGGTTCGCCGAGATTTGCGGTTAGCGGTTTTCTTAATTTATGAGAGCTAAGGCTAATAAAATAAGATACAGACAACAAACGATAAGCAGTGCCCTTACAATTGTCGAGATACTAATAGTTGTAGCCGTTCTCGGCATTCTTACTGCTATATTAATCCCCGAATATAAAAACTACACCCAAAAAGCCAGAGAAGAAGCTGCCAAAGAAAATCTCCGCGTTCTGCGTGCCGCAGTTGAACGCTATAGCCTCGAACATAACGGCGTTGCACCCGGCTATCCTTTGGATGATACTTCGGCTCAGCCTTCTTATACGGATTTTGTGAATGGAATTGTAACAGACAACCGCTATTTAGCACAGATGCCTAATAACCCGTTTAATGGCCGAAGGGATATGATAATGCTTGGAAACAATGAGTCCTTTCCTGCCGAAGCATCAGGGACAACAGGCTGGATTTATAAACCTGCTACGCAAGAGATTCGATTAAATCAGCCCGGTAATGATTCGCAGGGTGAGAAATATTACGATTATTAATTTAGTTACGCAGCTGATTTATAACGGTACTTCTAAAAATTAACAAAATTGCGGGGAACTATTCAATTTTATTTGTTTTGGCATAATGATAGAACAATCCCCATGCTTTTGCGGAGATTTTGTTACCCGAAGCGAGAAGCTTTTTAATGTCCTCAGGGGTCATTAGAAAAGTCTCTATCTGTTCCGAGTCTTCGAGAAAATCAGCGGAAATTTTGCCTTCGACCTGAACTATAGCCATACAGCAGGATTCATCAGACAGTCCAGCAGAAGAATAAATCGGGCTTGAGATGTGAAGAATTTTTACCAAATCAAGGCCGGTTTCTTCTTTTAATTCTTTTTGAATGGTTTTTTCAATGCTGCAGCCCGAATCTATCAAGCCCGCAGGGAAACCGTATTCATAATCCCAAATTGCCACGCGAAATTCTTTTGTAACGACAAGTTTTCGCCCGTCAGGGGTATCGACGAAAGGTACTATCACGACCGCATCGGGAATACAGGCGTCTGTAATAGGGCGATGTTTTCTTGAAGCTATAGCCCATCGGCTCGGTGAACCGTGCTTGTTGGTATAGGTTACATCGTAAAGGTTCAGCCATTTGCAATCGGTGAGTTTGTCTAATTTAAATTCCGGCATAGGAGAAACCCCGAAAGAGACCGTGCAGGCAGCATGTTTGCGGTTTTAGATATTTCAGAGGCCGCCCTGCTTATGTTTAGAAAGTAAAAAGCCGAAATCGGGGAGACTGGATTTGAACCAGCGACCTCTTGGTCCCGAACCAAGCGCTCTAGCCAAGCTGAGCTACTCCCCGGAAGTAAAAACAAGAGTTTACAGAATTCGGCAGAAAAATGCAACTATTTAAAAATCACTCGGCTGCTATCTGTGATAAACCGGCAAGTTTCTTTTTTTCGAATGAACCCTTTGTGCTTTTGAGATATTTTTCTCGTTTAACGGCAGCAGAGCGGCTCGGGTGGAGCTCGCTGTAAAGTAATCGCCATGGGCCATTCTGACAGGTATATCGCCCTCCCTGTCCGGTATTATGCTCGTCAATTCGGTGATTCAAATCTTTGGTTTGACCAATATAGAGTCTGCCGGATCTTAGGCTCTGAAGTATATATACGTAATATGCCGACATAAGCAAGCCAGCGACCTTCCCTAAGGGACGCTCTAGCCAAGCTGAGCTACTCCCCGGAAGTAAAAACAAGAGTTTACAGAATTCGGCAGAAAAATGCAACTATTTAAAAATCACTCTATCTTGCCTGAAGGGTGCTATCGCTAAGCAAAGCTATTGGGCGGGGCTGAGAAGCGTAAAAGGATAAAAAGGTAAATTTCTGAGCAGCCAATATGCAACAATAATAACAAGAACTATCAAAGCTATCGGCATTTTTGAGAACCTGCTGCGCAGGTGTTTAATTTTTTCTGAAGGGATTAAGAACGCTATAAAAATCGCAATCATAATAACGGTAAATAAAACCATAAGAGGATTCAGCCGAAAAGCTTCAATAAAATGTCCGTGCATCAGTTGATGTACGGCCCGCAAAGAACCGCAGCCGGGACAATAAAAACCGGTTATGGTTTTAAACGGGCACGGCGGGAAAATTTTAGATTCGGCAGGATTAAAGACAAAGACCGCTAATAACACAGCGATAAAAGCTGCAAAGACAATAATAATTTTATAACGGGTATTTAAAAATTTACGGAATTCATCTGACACGGCAAGCTATCCCGATTCGGTATAAGGCAAAAAGAGATTTTACATTCGACCGCAGCTTCCTGATACAGCGCCAATCGCAAACAGAACCATCCAAATCAGGGTTGCAGCAAGTCCTAATCCGAAACTGAGCCAGCACCAGAATGAAGCTTTTTCAGAACAATATTTAGCTCCGGCATAGTCATTGGCAGTGAGCTTCGAATCGACCTGCGCGGCGTAAACAATAGCAACGATACCGAACGGCACACAGCAAAAAATTGTGCAGAGAATAGCAGGAACCAAATGAGAAGATATAACCTGCGGCGCAATATCAGAATGTAACGCCATTTTCAGAGGTTCTGCACACTGAATACAATAATCACTTTGTTCTGGATTCTTCGCTCCGCATTTAGGACAATACATCATTGCTCCTTATATAAAAACAAGCTTTTTCAGATATTTGTTAAATCTTCTATATATATCGTCATATCGCGGCCGTAACTACATCAGATTTATCGGGTCAATATCGACAATTATCGTTACCCGCGGCTGTATCGGTTTTTGCTGCCTGAGACGTTCGAAAAGATTTTGTATTGTCAGGGCATCGGGAGCTTGGACGACAATATGAAGCCTGTGCTGCTGCTGAATCCTGCTTATCACAGGCGGTATAGGCCCTCTAACAACTGCGTTCAGATTCGAATCGGATATGATAAAGTCGATTATCTGACGCATTTTGGCGGCGGCGGTTTCGAGTTTTTCATAAGAGCTGTCTCTAAGAACAATATTTGCCATCCGCCATAACGGAGGAAGGTTGCAGTTTTTTCGGTGTTTTAGTTCTTCCTTAACGAAACCTTCGAAATCGTCTTTCATAGCGAATTGAATGGCGGGCTGGTCGGGCAAAAAAGTCTGGACGTAAACGATTCCTTTTTTCTCAGAGCGGCCTGTACGGCCTGCAACCTGAGAAATCAGCTGAAAAGTCCGTTCGTTCGCACGGAAATCAGGAAGGTACAAACTGGTTTCCGCGGAAATAATACCTACAACTGTGACATTTGGGAAATGAAGACCTTTTGCGAGCATCTGAGTTCCGGCTAAGATGTCGATTTTGCCCGAGCTGAAATCCCGCAGAATAGAATAATAATCACGCCCTGTCATCGAGTCGCTATCGACCCTTTTTATTTTAGCATTCGGGAATTTATTGTTTAATTCTTCCTCAAGCCGCTGAGTTCCGAAGCCTATCATAGCCATACCCTTGCCGCAGAGGGGGCATTTTTCAGGTACGAGGGTCTGGCTTAGGCAGTAATGACATAAGGCATAGCCGTAATTCATATGCCTGCCTGTTATTGTTTTATTCTTCTGAGGTTTAAGAGAAGCTCTATGAAAAGTAAGCGTTACATCGCAATTACGACAATGAAGCATATGTTTGCAGGAAGGACAAAAAACAAAATTGCTGTAGCCTCTTCTGTTAAGAAGCAAAATAGCCTGCTCTTTTTTTTCTATCGCTTGCTGAAGAGCTTTGCAGAGCGAATCTGAAATAAGATTAAGACCCGGCGAAGACTGCGGAATCTGGCGCAGGTCAACCAGCTGCATCTTAGGTTTAGGCAAATCGAGAACCCTTTTGGGAAGTCGAACTATATGATAAAAACTTTTCGTTCGACAATTATGCAGCGTTTCGAGAGAAGGCGTTGCACTTGCCAAAATGCAATGAGCAGAGCAAAGCTGAGCGCGCTTTACGGCTACGTCACGGCCATGATAACGCGGAACGGTATCCTGCTTAAAGCTCGGTTCGTGCTCCTCATCGACAATGACAAGGCCGAGGTTATCAACAGGCGCAAATATGGCAGAGCGGGCACCGATAACCACATCAGCCTGATTTGCACAAATTTTTTGCCATTGAACGTTTCGCTGAGCGGCTGTAAGACCGGAGTGAAGTACCGCGATTTTTTCGAATCTATCGCTGAAACGCTGGACGGTCTGGGCGGTTAGCGCGATTTCAGGCAGCAGAACAATTGCTTTTTTGCCTTTTTGGATTACGTGCTGGATTGACCTGATATAAAGTTCAGTTTTGCCGCTGTCGGTAACGCCGAATAAAAGAGTAACCCCGAAACCGCCCTGCTCGATTTTATCTTGGAAATGAGCCAAAGCCTTTTTCTGGTCATCATTAAGTATAACCTTTTTGGTTTTTAATATCATTGACGCGGGGATAGCGGGCAAAGCAGTGAAGATTTGCCTTTGTGAAATACGAATAAAACCATTTTGAGCTAATTTTTTTACGGGAGCCTGAGTGCAGGCGGCGGCTTGGGTTAAATCTTTTATTGTAACAGCAGAATCGGCGTCAACAGCTCCTTTGCTTTTAAGCAATTCGATAAGCTCTTTTTGCTTTTTGCTGCGAGGCGGTTTTTCCGGCTGTTCACAAGCAAGATAAACTGTCTTTTCTTTTTTCAGCCCTGCCTGTTTTTTTACAGCCGACGGCACCATAGCCGCCAGAACCTGACCTAATGGACAAATGTAATAGGAGCTAATCCATCGGGCTAATTCCATTAGATGTGCATCGATAAGAGGGCTGGGGTCAATTACCTTCGAGATTATTTTGAGTTTAAATTGGCGGTCGGTTTTTTCCTGAGCCGGCTTGGTTTCGACACAAAATCCGACCTGCGGTTTATTATTTTTGCCGAAAGGAGCTTCTATCCGCTGGCCCGGCTGAACAGGCCAAAGCTCGTTAGGCACCAGATAATCGAATTCTCTATCGACGCCCGATTCGAAGGCAAGCCTGACCGTGTTGGGGCTGGTCCTTTCGTCAGGTTCCGGAGCAAATAAATTTTTTGTTCGGTCGGTCATTGGTTTTCCGCTGTAAAGAAATTTTCATACAGTATAAACGGATAAAAAATTTTTACCACGAAGAAAATTAGCCGCAGATTGAATTTGGTTAAATGGGTACTGGTTAATTGCTTAGTCGCTGATTTCGCTGGTTACGCAGAAATTTTCACCACGAAGAAAAGAAGAAACACGAAGAATATTTTTCACCACAGAGACCTCCGAGTACGCAGAGATATAAGTCAAAAATGGCGGCTGGAAAAATTATTAACCGCGGATTGACGCGGATTATCGCGGACTTTTATTTACCATGAAGATATTGAAGAAAAGTGAAGGCAGAATTTAAGATGTATAGAAAAAATATCATTTTTCAACAGCCCCACTGTCCCTATTTTCACATAGTTTTATTATTCTTAAAATTAGGAATTTTTTGATTCTCTTCCGTGATTTGCTGTAATACCAATTTTTGACTTTCTGTATTTCCGGAAGAATCTTGATATTCATCAAGAAGTTGCTTACCATAAATACTTGCCACGTCTTTCAAATTTGAATCTGATTGTATAATATCATATAAGTTAAACTTTTCTTCTTTAGTTGGCAATGCCTTATAAATCTCTATATGCATATCTGAGTAATCTTTATGCTTGCTATTTGATAAAGCCTTATAGTAAGTATTTAGCCTCTCCTTATAATTCAGAAGACCCTTCTGAGCACACGTATAAATGAAATCTCGAGATGTTTTAAGGATGTCGTTTCTGAAGGCACTATTCATCAAGTTATGGTATGCAGATTCTATTTCCTCCGCTAAGTCCTCGTCGAACATTGCAATCTGCGGAAAATGCTGAAAAAACAAAATTAAATAATTGAATCCGTTCTGTCGGTCTTTTTTAATCGAAATATAAGCTGTTTTCAGATCAGTGAAAAGCTCAGGTGACATTTCGCGAGCTGCTAGAATTGAAAACAGGTTGTCAATATCCTCTGGAACTTGAACTAATCGATTTACTAATGATTTTGTCTCTTGCTTTTTAAGGTCATTATATAATTTTTCTATATTGTTAATTATTTCAAAATGAAGTTTCTTAACTGTTTGTTCTATTGTTCTATTTTCTTCGACTGAAGACTTACTGTAATTAGTTAAAGTCTGTACTTTTTTCTCCACGAAGGTAATGTAGGTAGCCAGTGCGACACCCAAAATAGCTATTACTACAGTCAATATTTGTATTGCGACCGAAGCTCCTGAGATGATAGTATTTACACTAGAAATAGCCTTTTCATTGCATTGTATTTGATATGTCATCTTCTCTTGCATCTCCTGTTTCAACTGAGCTATTTCTTTTTTATAGTTCTCTTCGTTAAAAGTGCTTGAAGTGTTATCCTCTACAGAGTAAAACGAAGCAGCATTTATAGGTTTATTATCAGCAATGTTAGAAGAAGTATGTGCCATTTTGTTTTGATCAGTAACACAGGCAGTTTGTACTTGATTAGCAGAGGGAGGAAGATTGTGGTCAGAAGAAAAAGCCTCTGTTTTTAAAAGGCAAGAAATTAAAATAAAAATGCAAATATTACAAATCCATACGCTTTGTTTTTTGAATGTATCTGCTTTTAAGTACATCATAGTTTAACTCCTTAAAAGATCAAAACAAGCATCTGTATAAAATCTTCCAAATATTACAAACATTAGAGACAGCCCACTTATTTAGCTTTATAATATACGTAATATTATCCTCCCAAAAGTGGCGAAAAACAAGGGAAATTTGGTCGTTAGTTAATAGTGAATAGTCGTTAGGTCATGGATTCTGGATACTTGATTCTGGATTCTCATAGTCTCTGAGGGACTACGAAGGGCAGGCCGTGTCGAAAAATAAGATTATCAAGGACCGCTTGAGATTCGTGTCAACCTGCGGTAAAATAGGGGTTTTCCAACGTTAATAAGACTTGAAGTAAATGGCAGAATTCGAAATCAACAGTAAATACGCCCCTTGCGGCGACCAGCCTCAGGCGATAGAGAAATTGGCTGACGGTTTGCGCGAAGGCAAGCAATATCAGACGCTTTTGGGGGTTACCGGAAGCGGCAAGACCTTTACGATGGCTAACGTCATTGCGCAGATGCAAAGACCGACGCTGATTATATCACATAATAAAACACTGGCTGCCCAGCTTTACGAAGAATTCAAAGAGCTTTTTCCTAATAACGCGGTGGAATATTTTGTCAGCTATTATGATTATTATCAGCCGGAGGCATATATACCGCAGCGCGATATTTACATAGAAAAAGACGCATCGAGAAACGATGACCTTGACCGGCTGCGGCTATCGACCACAACGAGTCTGTCAACCCGAAAAGATGTCATTATTATCGCTTCTGTGTCGTGCATTTTCGGTTTAGGCTCGCCGGAAGATTATAAAGCCTCCGTCGTAGCCGTAAGGCGAACAGACCAAATAGAAAGGAATCATCTGCTGGGCCGGCTTGCGGATTTGCAGTACAGCCGAAACGATATAGATTTCAAACGCGGAACGTTCAGGGTTCGCGGCGATGTGGTGGAGCTTTATCCGTCATACGAGTCTTTCGCGATACGATTCGAATTTTTCGGCGATGAGGTCGAGCATATAAGCTATATTAATCCGATATCGGGTGAAATCTTAGCAAAGGAAGAACAGGTATTTATTTATCCATCGCAGCATTATGTAATGCCGGCTGAGCGTATATCATCAGCTATTGCAAGCATTAAAACCGAACTGAAAGAACGTCTTACTCAATTAAGGCAGGACGGCAAACTTCTCGAAGCACAGCGGCTTGGGGCAAGGACAATGTACGATATCGAGATGCTGCAAGAAGTCGGCTATTGCTGCGGGATAGAAAATTACGCACGGCATTTATCCGGTCTCAAAGCGGGTTCGCGGCCTTATACGCTGATTGATTATTTTCCTAAAGATTTTCTTTTGTTTATCGATGAATCGCATGTAACAATTCCGCAAATCCGCGCGATGTGGGCCGGAGACAGAAGCCGAAAACAGGTTCTTATAGAACACGGTTTTAGGCTGCCCAGCGCTTTGGATAATCGGCCTTTACGGTTCGAGGAATTCGAGGAAAACTGGAATCAGGTGGTTTTCGTATCGGCGACTCCGGCTCAGTTCGAGCTTGAGAAATGTAATTATGAAGTTGTCGAGCAAATAATCAGGCCGACCGGATTAGTTGACCCTCAGATTTTTGTCTATCCGGCGAAAGAACAGGTTCAGCATCTGCTTGGTGAAATAGAAAAACGGGTCAAAGTTAATGAGCGTGTGCTTGTTACGACTTTGACCAAGAAAATGGCGGAGAACCTTTCTGATTATGTTGCGAAAAAAGGGTTTCGATGCCGTTACTTGCACAGCGAAATCGAAACTCTCCAGCGGATTGAAATACTGCGGGATTTGCGAACCGGCAATTTCGATGTACTAATCGGCGTAAATCTATTGCGTGAGGGGCTGGATTTGCCGGAGGTTTCCGCGGTTGCGATTATGGACGCTGATAAAGAAGGTTTTCTGCGAAGCCAGACATCGTTAATTCAAACAATCGGGCGAACAGCCAGAAACGTCAACGCCGCAGTATTTTTGTACGCAGATACTATTACCAATTCGATGCAAAAGGCGATAGAAGAAACTAATCGGCGAAGAAAGATTCAGCTCGAATACAACAAGAAACATAATATTACACCTGAAACGATAAAGAAAGAAATACGCAACAGCCTTACGGAACAAATTAAGGCCAGACAGACCGCCCGGCAGGTAATACATTACGAAGAAACCGAATACGATAAAGTCGAGCTTGCCGGCCAGATAGAACAGGAGATGTTGGAAGCGGCGGAAGCTCTTGATTTCGAACGGGCGGCTATGCTCCGTGACCAGCTTAGAGAACTTAAAGAACTGCCGGAGCTGTTAATCGCCAGTAAAACCAAAAAAGACGTCGCAAAGAAAAAACCGGGATTTAAACGCCATAATAAAAGCTGAATCTTTGTATCGGAGAATAAAAATGAATACTCGAAACATAAAAGAATTCTCACAAATATCAATGGTTATTGCATTGATGATGGTAATTTTTAGTAAAGCTGCGATAAGTCAAGAATCAAAATCCGGCTATTCTATGACGGCGGTTTCTTTTACAGATGTGACGTTAAAAGATAATTTCTGGAGTAAAAGAATCGAGACCAACAGGACCGTCACGATTCCTTTCGGGTTCAAAAAATGCGAAGATGAAGGCCGGATAAGAAATTTTGAAAGGGCCGGAGGATTGCTCGGGGGCAAATATGAAGGGAAGATGCCTTTTGATGACAGCGATGTCTATAAGATAATCGAGGGAGCCTCTTATTCATTAGCGGTGCATCCGGATAAAGAATTAGAAAATTATATAGATGAAATTATCCAAAAAATAGCAGCGGCACAGGAAGAAGATGGATATTTGTGCACATGGAAAACGATAGACGCCAATACTACTCCAGCCTGGTGGGTCGAGCCGGGGCCGAGATGGCATAATCTTGCGGCAAGTCACGAGTTATATAATTTGGGTCATTTATATGAAGCGGCATATGCTCATTATCAGGCAACAGGTAAAAGAAAGTTGTTAAATGTTGCATTGAAAAGTGCTGACTTGATAGTCCAAACGTTCGGACCGGACAAAAAATTAGATGTTCCAGGACATCAGATTATTGAAACCGGACTTGTGAAACTGCACATAGCAACAGGAGAACAAAAATATCTTGATTTAGCAAAGTTTTTTCTGGACCAAAGAGGCAATGCCAAAGGCCATAATCTTTACGGTGAATACAGCCAAGACCATATTCCAGTAATAGAACAGGATGAGGCGGTTGGTCACGCTGTACGAGCGGTTTATATGTATGCGGCTATGACTGATATTGCTGCGATTATGAAAGATACGGCTTATCACAAAGCAGTTGAAAAGATTTGGGAAAACGTGGTTTCAAAAAAAATTTATATTACCGGTGGAATCGGTTCCCGCCACGAAAAAGAGTCTTTTGGTGATAATTATGAACTGCCTAATCTGACGGCTTATAACGAGACTTGTGCGGCAATTGGAAATATTTACTGGAACCACCGGATGTTTTTACTAAGTGGTGACGCTAAATATATAGATGTTCTTGAGCGAACGCTTTATAACGGAATGATTAGCGGTGTGTCGTTAGAGGGTAATTTATTTTTCTATCCGAACTGTCTAGAGTCGGACGGAAAATACAAATTCAATATGGATTCGTTAACAAGACAAAAATGGTTTGACTGCTCATGTTGCCCGTCAAATGTCATTCGTTTTATACCATCGGTTCCTAATTATATTTACGCATATAAAAACGGCTCAATCTATGTAAATCTTTTTATTGCCAGCAAGACCAACATCAGTATTAACAAAACAGATGTCGAAATTAGTCAGGAAACCGATTACCCATGGGATGGGAAAATAATTATAAAGATTAATCCCAAAACCGAAGAGTATTTTAAAGTTAATCTCCGTATCCCCTGCTGGACGATGGAAAGACCGTTACCTGGTGATTTATACAGCTATCTTGATAAAGCCAAGGAAAAGCCTGTGCTAAAATTAAACTCTAAACCTATCGATATGAATTTTAACAAGGGCTTTGCCGTAATCGAACGAAAATGGTCTAAGGGTGATGTAATTGAACTTAATCTGCCAATGCTGATTCGGCGTGTCATAGCCAAGGAAGATGTCGCAGACAACCTGAATAAAGCCGCGATTGTTCGCGGGGCGATTGTTTTTTGCGGTGAATGGATTGATAATGATAATAAAGTACTCGATTTGATAATTCCAGATGAAACCATACTACAAGCAGAATATACAAAAGATTTGTTAGGCGGTGTTACTGTAATCAGCGGAAATGTATCAGACGTATCAGGCAAAGAAAGAAAATTGACTGTAATTCCTTATTATTCATGGTCGCATCGCGGGCAGGGAGAAATGGCAGTCTGGTTTCCAAGAAAATTCTCCCTCAACAAATAAACCGCAAAATTGAAACTTGGCAAATTATCATAATCAACCGGAATTAGTAAATCTTATTTTTGTGGTGTTTTGGGACATATCCGGGTATAATCCGGCAATTGCAGCACATCCGAAGCTATAATATTTCGTTATTTTCGGGCATGACTATGAAAGAATTAAATTTAAAAGAAGTTCAGCCGCTTATAAAATTGGCGATAGCCGAGGACCTCGGCGAGGAAGATATAACAAGCAAGCTGTTGTTCAAAAAAGACGTAATGTCTAAAGCCCACATTGTTTCTCGTGAGGAAATCATGGTTTGCGGCATGCCGATAGCAGCCGAGATTCTAAAAACTTACGACAAACGCCTGAAATTGAAAATTCTTATCAAAGACGGCCAAACGGCTCATGTTGGAAGCCGCCTTGGGACTATCGAGGGACCTATGCTTGCTATGCTCAGCGCGGAGAGAGTTTTGCTGAACTTTTTGCAAAGACTTAGCGGGATAGCGACAACTACCGGCAAATATGTCCGCGCGGTTCAGGGAACTAAAACCAAAATATACGATACGAGAAAAACAACGCCCGGCTGGAGGATACTTGAAAAATACGCTGTTCGCTGCGGAGGCGGATACAATCATCGTATCGGGCTTTATGACGGGGTTCTTATTAAAGATAATCATCTTGCGCAGCTCGGACGAAATTTTTATCCAAAGCTTAAAAAAATAATAGCTAAAGCTCGAAAAATTAAAAATGTCAAATTCATAGCTGTTGAGGTTGACCACGTTGACGACCAGCTTAACTATGTTCTTAAGATTCCAGGGATTGATATTGTTCTACTGGATAATATGGGGCAGTGGCAGCTTAATCACGCTGTCGAAATGAAAAGAAAAATGCTGGGACTTAAAAGCAAACCTCTTCTCGAAGCATCAGGCAACGTCACCTTAAATAATGTTTCGGCTATAGCCCAATGCGGAATCGACAGAATTGCCGTCGGAGCAATTACACATTCGGCAGTTGCGGTCGATATCGGTTTAGACAGAGAAACAAAATTATGAATAGGCCTGATTCATTCGAGCCTGACAAAATACAGGCAGGGCTTAAAAATCTGCGCATAGGCAAAAAAGTTATTGTTTTCGGCTCGGTCAGCAGCACAAACGATATCGCCTCAGAATACGCCAAATCCGAATCAAATGACGGTTTGGTTATCTTAGCCGAACAGCAGCAGTCAGGCAGAGGCAGAGGTAATAATAAGTGGTTAAGCGATTATGGCGACAGTATTATCTGTTCGGTCGTACTTATTAAAGAATCTATTTCTTAGGAATTATTATCGCTAACTTTCGCTGCGGCTACAGCAGAGGCAATCAGCCCGAAGGCTAAAATAAAATGGCCTAATGATATTTTCCTTAACGGTAAAAAAATCGCCGGTATATTGCTCGAATCAAAGCAAACCGGATTCGGCACCGCACATATAGTCGGCATAGGAATTAATTGTCACCAGAAAACCTTTCCCGCTGAGATAAAAGATATTGCAACGAGCATCGATATTGAAACAAAAAGCATCTGCGACCGAATAATTCTTACAAAACGATTATTAAGCTCCATTGAACAATGGCTCGATACAGCTCGAAAAAAACCGCAACAGGTTATTAAGTCATGGGAAAATTTAAGCCTTCTATTAGGCCAAAGAATAACAGTGGTGCATAACAAAAAAAGATTCAGCGGAACATGTACTGGGATTGACCCGCAAAAGGGACTGATTTTACAGCTCGATTCCGGCGGTATTCAATTTTTCCCTGCCGAACAAACCAGCATTGCACACTGAAGGAAAATCAAATATATATTTCTGTAATACTGGCATTTATTATATATAAGATGCCGGAGTTAATGAAATGACGGATAAATATGATGTTTTTGTTATCGGCGGCGGGCCGGGCGGTTATACGGCTGCGATTCGCTGCGCCAAAAAAGGCGCATCCGTGGGGTTAGCCGAAAAAAACGTGTTGGGCGGGGTCTGCCTTAACAGCGGCTGTATTCCATCGAAAACACTTTTGGCTTCGTCGCATTTTATGAAACTTGCCCAAAACGCTGATTCGATGGGAATAGAAATAAGTTCCGCCAAACCTGACTGGCAGAAGATTCAGGCAAGAAAAAACGCAATTATCGATGGATTTGCAAAAAGTCTAAAAGGTTTGATTCAAAGCCATAATATAAAAATATTTCAACACCGTGCAGTTGCGGTTTCACCGAATAAAATCAAAATCGAAAAATCCGGCGGTTCTGAAGAAATTCAAACCAATTCAATACTTATTGCTACCGGCTCAAAACCGATAGAAATTCCCAGATTTAAATTCGATGGTAAAACAATAATAAGCAGTACAGAAGCGATGAATCTTTCCAAAATTCCCGAATCAATGATTATTGTCGGCGGCGGCGTAATCGGCTGTGAGATGGCTTGTATATTCGCACCTCTTGGAACAAAAGTTATCATTGTGGAACTGCTGCCCCATTTATTATCCTTCGAGGACGAATGGGTCGGCAAAACCATTGAAAAAGAATTGAATAAACTCGGCGTGGAAATATTAACCGGACAAAAGGTTGTACGGGCAATTGTTTCTGATGATGGTGCGGATGTTTTACTGGAATCCGGTAAAATTCTTCATGCCGAAAAAGTGCTTGTCGCAGCAGGTCGAGAGGCTGTTTGCGATAAAGAAACAATCGAGAATCTCGGACTCGAGATGAAAAATAATGCCGTCAAAGTAAACCAGAAAATGCAAACCAGCGTACAGGGGGTTTACGCAATAGGTGATGTCGTCGGAACGACATATCTTGCGCATGGAGCCTTCGCGGAAGCGCAAATTGCCGCTTCTAATGCTGCCGGCGGAAATGAAATAATGTACGATTATTCACTGATACCTCGCGTGGTTTATACCTTTCCGGAGGTCGGTTCGGTAGGAAAAACTCAGGCGCAATGCGTTCGAGAAGGTATCGATATCAGTGTCGGAAAATCTCTATTTAAACATAATGGCAGAAGCGTCTCGCAAAACGAAACTGCCGGAGAAGTTAGGGTGATAAAAAATAAAGCTGACAACAAAATTCTCGGAGTAACGATTGTCGGAGCCTGCGCGAGCGAAATGCTTTCTTCTGCAAGAGCAATTCTCGGCAGCAAAGAAAATATCAATAATATCTGTTTCCCGCATCCGACGGCATGTGAAACATTGAAAGACGCATGGGAAGATGCTCTTGGTATGGGGCTAAGCACCGAATGATAAATACGGCGGCACAGATAATTAAAATCATCGACTGCGGACTGGTGGATTACGAACAAACACTTAGCAGACAAAAATATCTGCATCAGCAAAGACTATGTCATACAATACCTGATACCGTTTTGATTGCCGAACATTATCCTGTTATCACTTTAGGCGCAAGACAAAATGCAAATAAACTGCGTATCGAAGCACGGAGGCTTAAAGAAAAAAATATTGATTTAGTTCAGACCAGACGAGGCGGCGGTGTAACGGCTCATAATGAAGGACAAATTTTATTTTATCCGATACTCAATCTGAAAGAACGCGGCCTTGGTATTACCGAATATATCAGAGAACTCGAACAAATCGGGATTACATTACTACATGAGTTTGGCATAGCGTCAGAACTGCGAAAAGGATTTCCGGGACTGTGGATAAAAGACAGAAAAATCGCGTCTATCGGCGTGCGGGTCGCTAAATTTGTTACATATCACGGGATGGCTATTAATATCCGAAACGATTTGAGTATATTCGATTATATTGTGCCGTGCGGCATAGAAAATATTAAAATGACAAGCGTTTTTAAAGAAACAGGCGCTAAAATATCAATGGTTTCTGTTAGGAAAAGTTTATCTATACTGCTGGGCAGGTATTTTTCTTGAATACAATACAAACACAATCTGTCAAATCGAAACTGCCTCAGTGGCTTAAACGCCCTGTTGGATTTGGACAAATATACAACCAAACCAGCAGCATCATTGAAAAACTTAGATTGCATACGATATGTGAAAACGCAAACTGTCCTAATCGAGGCCTGTGCTGGAGTAAAGGTACCGCCACTGTATTGATACTCGGAAATGTCTGCACAAGAAACTGTGGATTTTGCTCTGTCACTCGGGGTAAACCGCAAAGTCCTGATTCGACCGAGCCTCAACGCATAGCCGAAATGGCGCAACAGTTAAATCTCAAATATCTCGTAATAACCAGCGTCAATCGCGATGATTTATCCGATGCCGGAGCAGCTCATTTTCGAGACTGCATACAAACAGTCCGCCAATATAACCCAAACATCAAATTCGAAATACTCGTTCCTGATTTTCGCGGTTGTCAGGAAAATGCTATTTCTATACTTCGTACCGCCCTGCCGCTTGTTTTTGCGCATAATATTGAGACCGTACCTTCTCTTTACCGCCAAGCCAGAGCCGGCGGAGATTATGAATTATCACTGAATTTGCTAAAACTGGCCAAAAAACATCTGCCTGATACCCCGATAAAATCCTCTATTATGCTCGGGCTTAGCGAAGCAGATAATGAAATTATACAGGTATTAAAAGACCTTCGAAAAACCGGCTGTGAACGTATTACAATCGGCCAATATCTAAAACCTTCCAAGAACTCTCTCGAAGTAGCTGAGTATATCATACCCCAAAAATTCGACTTCTGGAAAAGAACTGCCCTTGAACTCGGTTTTAAATGGGTAATTTCCGAGCCTTTCGCCCGAAGCTCATATCTTGCCGAAACTGAAAATTTAAAATCCTAATTTCCAAACCCAAACAATATCGAGATTCTTACTTCTCTCCGAATTTTCAGGTTTGTTTTACGGTTATTATCGGCTATAGGTATTAGTTATTCAGGTTTTGGTTTGGTTAATGAAGTTCTGTTTCTTATACTTTATATGGAAGCTCAAAGGGCTGATAGAAGTTGCCGCTAATTTGCATCATTCTTCTTGTGGTGAATAGATTTATGGAAAAAATAACTTATAAAAAAGGTGTGCGCAGCGGAGCGGCTTTGATTATAGCTATGTTGTTTGTGATGATTTTTGCCGCATTGAGCGTTTCGTTAGTCAGCATGTCAGGGACGAATATCCAGATAGCGAGCAATCAGCAAAAAGTTAATCAGGCATATTCCGCGGCTCAATCTGGATTGGAATGCGCCAGAAGATTGGCAAGTTCGGTTTCATTAGACCCAACCTCTACAAACACCGTTACAGACATACAAGCCGAGAAGGCGTGGACTGATTTTCGTAATCATATAATCAGTACAAATCTTGGCGGAAAATCACTCGAAACCAGCCCTGCAAATGAGATTCGCACACAGCCGCTAAAATTTGATTCAGGAAATTCGACTTTTCAAATCAGATTCTATCTTTCTGAACCGAATAATCCTCGCGCAATTAAAGTAGAGGTAACAGGCCGCAGCGGGGAAATAACAAGGAAAATCGGCATGGATATGACAATCCAGAAAGACGCGTCTGTTTTGCAGTATGCCATCGCCAGCCGCGGCAGAATGTGGATTACGGGCGACAGTACAATTCACGGAGATATTTACAGTTCGTGGAATAGAACCGATATATCACCCTTCAATATGACAAACGATTCGAGAGTCGAGGGAACCATTAATACCGTACTTAACCGCGAAGATATTGAAAACGCAGGGTATTTTCAGTTCGAGACGCTTGATGAGAACGGTTTGCCAATGGATGTTAACGGTAATCCGTTAGGCACAAATTATGAAGATAGATTCTACGGCCCTGATGACGAAATACAGGGTTATCATAAAGGAATAAATTACGACCAGCTTGACCAGAGCAATATTCCGGGTATGAGAATCGGTGATTATGATACCAGCACATATAGAAACGGTATTCCGAGTACCACGGTTTCTGCCGCCGATTCAACCATTTCTAACGGAATACTTTCCAGAAGCGGGGTTCCGACAGTAACTGAATATTTTCCGCATGCAGCAGGTGATTATAATACACGTGCTTCAAGCGGCAGTCAGCAATTAACTCGGTACGTATATGTCGGAAAAACATTGAGTAATATCAGGGTAAGTGCAAATACACATGCCTTATTCCAAAATTGTGTTTTTGAAGGCGTATTGTATATTGATTGCTCGACAAGCAGCACATGGCTATCAAATACCAATAACATACGGTTCGATAACTGCACCTTTAAAGGAACGATTGTTACGAATGTTCCTACACCTTTTAACTGGCAGAGAAATGCACTGTATTTCACGGGTGAGGCTACATTTAACAACCAATCGATTCATCAGGAGGCTACAATATTAGCTCCTCATTTCAACGTCGATTTGGGAAATACTAACCCCGAACAGAGCGACGACAATACACTCAAAGGCGCTATTGTCGGAGGTATTGTCGATGTCCGAGGAAACGCTCAAATCGAGGGTACGATAATATCAATGTTCGACACATCCGCTTACAGCAGCGGTTTTGTAACGAACATCGGCGCGACATTAGACGACGGAGGAAGTGAAACAACAGAGCTTGGTGACATAGGAACAATAGAAATTACTCCTGACCCGGACAATATGCTGCCAAGCGGAATCAGTTCGAGAATCGTAATTAAACCTAAAGCTGATACTTATTACGAAGGATTTTGAAAAAATTGATGAAAATATAACCAAAAGCTTTTGGAGGCAAATATTATGAAGACGAGCACAAAAAGATGGCTGATTTTGACGTTTGCTTTAGCTTTGTTAATCATAATCGCTACTCCGCAGCCGACTGGGGCATTAGTCTGCCGGAATGTTTATCTCAATGAAGAAGGCGGTGACGGTGAGGATGCAAACGAACCTCAGCCGGAAAGCTCGCTGGACGGTTTTGGCGGACAATGGCTCGATGATGACGGTGAAGGCGAACCTCAGCCGGAAATTGCGTTCGGTAATCCGGGGATGAACCGGCTTGACGATGAAGAACCCAATGAGCCGGAACCCGATGAGGACCCGAACGAACCGCAGCCGGAAAGCTGCTAAGCGACAGTATTACAAATTGCTGCCGAATAATACAGGGGCAGCGGTATCAGCCGATATCGCCGCCCCTTGTCTTTACTGCTTAATTCGTTCATCTCCAAAATAACATCTATCAGTAATTGATATTTGCACCAAAACCCTCAATGGTTTATCATTGATGTGTATTTGTATTTATTAAGTGAAAGATATGGCGCAAAAAAGTACTGAATTATTATATCCTGCAGGAACGTGGCTCATAGAGAGCAGTATGGATGAACCTGCAAATGTTGATGTTTTCCTGCCGGAAACAAACGATGATGCCGCCTCGGAGCAGAAAATGTCTCTGCCGAAGGTAATCGGAATATTGCCTCTGCGCAATGCGGTAACTTTTCCTGGAACAATAACCCCTCTGGCTATAGGACGCGAAAGAAGCAAGGCTCTGCTGGCTCAGACCAAACCAAATGAGTCTATAATCGGGCTTGTTACTCAGCGCAATCCAAAAACAGAAAAACCCGGATTCAGCGATTTATATTCGGTCGGGACGGCTGCTACGGTTCTAAAAGTTATAAAGCTGCCTCAAGGCTCGGTTCATATCGTGGTCCATGCCATAGGCCGCTTTGGTATTGTTAAACCAATAGCTGTAAACCCTTATCTAAAAGCCCAAGTTCAGCCTTTAGAAGTTAAAATCCGTCCCGGAAAAAGACTTTCCGCTCTGATGGTAAATGTTCGCCGCTCCGCCAACCGCGTCATAGCGTTAAGCCCGAATGTTCCCGAAGAGGCTTCGGTTCTTCTTGAAAATATCGAGAATCCGTCATCATTGGCGGATTTTCTCTCTGCGAATTTGAGTCTTGAAATAGAAGAGAAACAGCAGCTTCTCGAAGAGCTTGATGCTACAAAAAGGCTCGAACAAATATCGATAGCTCTGGCAAATCAGCTCGAAGTTCTCGAACTTAGCCATAAAATTCAAGGACGAGTCCGCGAATCGGTTGATAAAAGCCAGCGGGAATATTTTCTTCAGGAACAATTAAAAGCGATTCAATCGGAGCTTGGAAAAGAAGACCGCCAGACAGAAGAATTAAAACAATTAGAAAAAAATATCAAAAAAGCTAAAATGCCCAAAGAAGTCCAAGACGAGGCTATGCGGGAGTTGGACAGGCTCGGTAAGATAACCTCGGCATCTCCGGAATACAGTGTCATCAGAACGTATCTTGACTGGGTCTGTGAATTGCCTTGGTCGGTTGAAACTGCCGACAGGCTCGATATTAACAAAGCGCAAAGTGTTTTGAACAGGGACCATTATAATCTCAAAAAAATCAAAAAACGTGTTCTGGAGTTTCTGGCCGTCCGTAAACTTAATCCGAAAGGCAAAAGTCCTATTTTGTGCTTCATCGGCCCTCCGGGTGTCGGTAAAACGTCGTTAGGTAAATCAATCGCAAGAGCCATGGGCAGAAAATTTGTCCGAATCTCACTCGGCGGGATACGGGACGAAGCGGATATTCGGGGACATCGCAGGACATACATCGGCGCTTTGCCCGGAAGGATAATGCAGGAACTTCGAAAAGCCAAAAGCAAAAATCCTGTTTTTATGCTCGATGAGCTTGATAAAATCGGTTCTGATTTTCGCGGCGACCCTTCAAGCGCGCTTTTAGAAGTGCTTGACCCTGAACAGAATTACAGTTTTACCGACCATTATTTGGACCAGCCTTTCGATTTATCCAAGGTAATGTTTATCGGGACAGCTAATTACGCCGAACCTATCCCGCCTGCCCTGCATGACCGAATGGAAATAATCGAGCTGCCCGGATATACGGAAAATGAAAAACTCCAAATTGCAAAACGTTATCTGGTTCCCCGTCAGCTTGCGGAAAACGGATTGAAAAAAATAAAGCTCCGAATTCCTGATGCTATTATAAGAGAAATTATCAGTAAATATACACGGGAAGCAGGCGTCCGCAATCTCGAAAGGGAAATCGCTTCAATCTGCCGCGCCGCTGCTACCGAAATCGCTAAAGGTTCCAAACGCAAAAAAATTATCGGCAAAACCGAGCTGACGAAAATCCTCGGCCCCGCAAAATTCGAATCGGAATTGGCTTTGCGGACAGGCGTTCCGGGAGTAGCCACTGCCCTTGCGTATACCCCTGTCGGCGGTGAAATACTTTTTGTGGAATCGGCTTTGATGGCGGGACAGGGCAAACTTCATCTGACCGGCCAAATCGGTGCGGTGATGAAAGAATCCGCCGAAGCTGCTTTTAGTATCGTAAAAGCTAATGCTCAGAAACTCGGTATTGAGCTTAAAGACTTCAAAAAATATGATTTTCATATCCATGTTCCGGCCGGAGCGATTCCCAAGGACGGCCCCAGCGCCGGTGCGGCTATGTTCACTTCGCTGGTATCGCTGCTTTTGAAGAAACCGACTCGGCCTGATACGGCTATGACCGGTGAGATTACACTGCGAGGATTGGTTTTGCCTATCGGAGGGTTAAAGGAAAAAATCCTCGCCGCCAAACAGGCTGGGATTAAAATGGTAATACTTCCGCAAAGAAATAAAAAAGATATTCCGGAAGTTCCTGCCGAGGTTAAAAAAGGTCTGAAATTCAAATTCGTTAAAAATACGGCCGAAGTTATAAAAGCAGCTTTGATTGATTAGACAGCTTGGATTATTTTTTGCTTTGAGCTTGTTTCTTCTGCTGCGACAAAGAAATTTTTTGTTCCCTGTCCATTCGTCTGGTTTCCAGAACGGCAATCACAATAATAGCGATAACAGTAATATGACCGATAACAACAAGTAAAGCCATCATCAATGTTTCTCCTCGTAGTTTGAAACGATAGCTCGAGTCATTTTAACAACATCGAGCATTTCATCAACATCATGAACCCTGACAATCGAAACTTTTTTTGCAGTGCAAAAAGCAACCGTTGCAGCGGTGCCGAAGATTCGTTCAGCCGGATTTTCTTTTCCTGTTATCATTCCTATGAATCTTTTTCTGCTCGTACCTGCCAGAACTCTATAACCGCTTGAAACAAATTTATCGATATTACGAAGAATTTCGAGGTTATGTTCGACAGTCTTGCCGAATCCGATTCCGGGGTCGATAAAAATCTTTTCACGAGCTATGCCCGAATGTTCTGCTTTTTTAGCACGCCCCAAAAGAAATTTTAGCACTTCTGACACAACATCGTCATATTTGGGTTTTTGCTGCATATTCGCGGGCGTTCCCTGCATATGCATCAGCACTACCGGAACATTTTTTTCGGCTGCCAGCTCGGCCATTTTATCATCAGCCAGTGCTGTAATATCGTTTATCATCAAAGCTCCGGCTGATAATGCAGCTTTGGCAACTTCGAAACTATAAGTATCAATGCTGATGGGTATTTTAATTTTTTTAGAGAGTACCTTAATTACAGGCACAGCTCTTTCAATTTGTGCGGCAGCGCTAATCGATTTCGAGCCGGGCCGTGTAGATTCGGCTCCGACATCAATGATTGCCGCACCAGCTTGGGCCATTTCAATACCGTGGGCTACAGCCTTATCTGTATCAAAGAATTTTCCGCCATCGCTGAAAGAATCCGGCGTAACGTTCAATATACCCATAACAATAGTGCCAGCCGAAAAATCCAGCCTGCCCCCCTGCCACTGCAATATATTGATTTGTCTGTTCACTTTTAGATGTTTACCTGAAATCCGATTCCATTTAATTTTTTCATTACTTTTTCTGTGTTTTCTGCTGCTAAAATAATGTTCGTATTTTGAAATTCTCGCCGGACAGGGTATTCCTTACGCAGCTTATCAAATGCCGCACATCTTTTGCCCAAAGGCAGATTTAAGATACCTCGCATTCTCCGGTCGTCGTCTTTAATTTTATATATTTCATTAACAGCCGCCCGCAAAATCCGCTGGTCACTGAACCCTTTAATCTGAATTTTAACCTCCGGCACTGCCGGTTTAGGCAAAAAATCACCGATTCGGTGTTTGGCCTCTATATTAAAATACGCACAGGCTTCATTATAAATCATTATCATTCCAGCCACTTTGCCGTCGTAGGAATATCCGGCTATGTGGGGCGTGCCTATATCGACCATTTCCAAAAGGTCGGTGTCAATCGCCGGTTCATCTTCCCAAACATCCAGAACGGCGGCTTTAATTTTGCCTGTTTTAAGAGCATTTTTCAGTGAACCGGTATCAACTACTCCACCGCGGGAAGTATTCAGAAAAATAACACCGTTTTTAAGGTTACTGAAAAAATCTTCATCAGCAAGGTGATGAGTCTTATCCTGCCCTTCATAAGTCAGCGGCGTATGAAAAGTAATAAAATCACAATTATATAATTCTTCAATCGGGCGGTATTTATCATCGTTAGTCTGTCTTCTAAGCGGCGGGTCATTCAAAACCACATTCATTCCTATCGCTTTGCATTTGTTCTCGACTCGGCTGCCGACATTTCCGACGCCGATTATACCGATGCTTTTTCCGGCAAGCTCGATATTATGATTTTTGCCGATTTCCAGCAATGCCGCAATAATATATTCAGCAACGGAGTTTGCGTTCGAACCGGGAGCGGAAGTAAAACCGATGTTATGAGCGTTTAAATAATCGATATCGACATGCTCAAAGCCTATTGTAGCTGTTGCGACAAATTTTACTTTGCTGCCGGACAATAATTGCTCATTAACCGGCGTGATGCTTCTGACCAAGAGAATATCTGCGTCTCGGAGTATTTCAGCAGTTATTTCTCTGCCCGATACGGCGGTAACATCCCCGATAGAGGAAAAACACTCTTTTACAAATGGTATATTCTGGTCTGCTATTATTTTCATTTCAAAACCGCTCAAATACTAAGAGTTTCTAACAAAAAGAGCCTTTTTTCGTGGCACGGCCTTCAAGGACGTGATTTACAGGTTTCACGGG
>CAYMOE010000006.1:0-125459 GCA_964391985.1 uncultured Pirellulales bacterium | reverse complement strand
ACGGGAGTGTAGCTCAGTTGGTAGAGCAACGCACTTTTAATGCGTAGGTCCTGGGTTCGAGTCCCAGCACTCTCATTTGAGGAAGATTTATCTGAGCCGGCGGTTATGCCGGTAAGGCGTAATACCGGCTCAGATTATTGTTATTCTTCATTAGATTGGGGTTGGTTTGTAAGCTGTTCGATTTGTTCTCTAAGTTCCTGATTTTCTTCGGTTAATCTTTGCGATTCTTCCATTAGGATTTTTACAAGGTCGTTTTCGAAAATTTGGGAGGCTTCTTCGCCAAGCTGCAATTGCAGTTCGTCATTTTGATTTCGGCACTGTTCCAGAAGCATTTCTTTTTCTACTAACTGCCTTTCATAACTTTTTTCGAGTTCTTCTATTTGTTTTTTAAGCTCTATGTTCTGGGCGGCGTAAAGTCTTTCAGCTTTGGGGTCGGGCGGAGCTGCAGCGGGGCCTTCGGGTTCACATCCGAGTGTACAGAGCAGCATGCCTAAAACCAGCGAGACTAAAACAACAGCAAATATGATTCCTTTCATCGGCACATCCTTTCAAAAAAAGGGATTTTTAACCTGCAAACGAATCGGCAGTTAATATAACAAATCCGTGTTTCCTGTCAACCGCAGAGGATTGTTGATTTTCCGGTAATCATTTTAAACCACCAAGGCACAAAGTAGAATTGAATTTAGGATATCGAATGTAGTGCTATGGCCTGCTTAGGGGCGAATTTTGAAGTTAAATAAAAGAGTATCAGGTTAGCAGGAAATCAGGTTGCGGGATTCAGAAATCAGTAATCAGGGAATTTGAACCTGCCGCTGCGGACAAAAGACCTATTCAGAAGTAGTCCTTGATACTCGATGTTGGATGCTTGAAGCTTGATGCCGGATGTGAGGAATTTTAACTCAAAATTCAAAACTTGTCCGCTATCCGTGTTGCGAATTCAAAATTCCCAGTGGTCAATTAAAGGTTTACTATTGGATGTTTGGTTTATAGTGGTTTGTAATGGGTAATCTTCGGTCTTTTCCGAATGCTTTAGGGGTGATTTTAATTCCGGGGGGCGAGAGCCTTCTTTTGTATTCGTTCTGGTCGACCATTTTAACGACGCGAAGCACTTGTTCTTTGGGCAGGCCGTCCTTAACAAGCTGCCGCGGTGATTTATCGAGTTCGATGTATCCTTCTAAAATGTTATCGAGCAAATCATATTCTGGCAGGGAATCGGTGTCTTTTTGATTAGGCCTAAGCTCGGCGGTTGGGGCTCGGGTGATAACGCTTTTAGGAATTATTTCTTTTCGCGATATTTCGTTTATATAATTTGCCAGCTTGTAAACCTTTGTTTTGGGGACATCTTTTATTACGGCGAAGCCTCCGGCGGTATCGCCGTATAAAGTCGAATATCCTACGGCGGTTTCGCTTTTGTTTCCTGTGGTAAGAACCATTGCAGCGAGCTGGTTGCTTAGTGACATTAGAATAATGCCCCTGATTCTGGCTTGGAGATTTTCGTAAGCTAATCCTTTATTATCCCAGCCGGCAATGCTTTTAAGAGAGTTGTCGAATGATTCGAGCGTCTGCTCGATAGCAATGCTGTGAAATTCGACTCCCAGATTTTCGGCCAATTTTGCGGCGTCAGATTTGGTTTCTTCGGCGCTGAATTTCGAAGGCATTGTGATTGCGATAACGTTCTGTTTGCCTAAAGCCTGAGCGGCAATAACGGCAACAAGAGAAGAATCAATCCCTCCGCTTAGTCCAATCAGCACTTTTTCAAAACCGTTTTTGGTCACGTAATCTCTGGTTCCAAGAACCAAAGCATTATAAATTTCTTCTAAATGACCGGCGGGCTGCGAGGGGGCTTTGCTTTTTGCTTCGACGCGTATATCGTCTTTTTCGGCTTTGATAATATCGGCGACGATTAAATCCTGTTCGAAGGCGGCTCCTTGAACGGCAATTTTACCGCGTGAGTCGGCTATAATGCTTCTGCCGTCGAATACAAGCTCATCCTGACCGCCGACGAGATTGCAGTAGCAGACGGCAGATTTAAGTTCCTGTGCGCATTTTGACAGTACCTGCTGTCTTAGGTCGATTTTGCCTACGTGAAACGGCGATGCGGAAATATTCAATAGGACATCGAAGTTTTGGCCGTCTAAAAAACTTTTGAGCCATGTAATATCCCAAATATCTCTGCAAATTGTTACCGCTATGTTCAATCCTGCGGATTTAATAATGCACGGTTTGGTGCCCGGCTCGAAGTATCTTTCTTCATCGAAAACTCCGTAATTGGGAAGCAGGGCTTTTCGGTAAATTTGTTTAATCTCGCCGTTTTGCATTATCGCTGCACTGTTATGACAGTCCGAACCGTCCGGCTCGGCAAACCCTGCAACCATAATTGTCTTTGTGCAGGATTTTGCGATTTTTTTGACAGCAGCCAGATTATCGTCGAGAAAATGCTTCTTGTGCAGCAAATCTTCGGGGGGATAACCGCAAATAGATAATTCGGGAAATACGGCTATATCGGCTTGGGCATTTACTGCTTTTTCGTAAAACGAAAGGATAAGCTCGGCGTTTGCTTTAAGGCCGCCGACAACAGGATTTATCTGTGCTAAAGCTATACGCATAATATTAATCCAAGTTTATAAATTGGGAGATACGTCATATTTATAACCGCCGCGGGCTTGACAATCAAGAGAAAGCATTCGTCCGGAACGGGCGTTTAGCTGCTATTATTTTGGTTCTGTGACTCTAAAAATTTAACCAAATTATAAATTGTCCGGTTATACGGGACGGCAATTTTGTGTTTTTCGGCTAATTCTATTACCGAACCGTTCAGTGAGTCGATTTCAGTTTTCTTTTTCGCGGTGATATCCTGAAGGGTCGATGATTTATGTTTGGCGGTATCTGGTACCAGCCGTTCGTAAAAGACTTTGAGAAAATCATCCGGTTTCTGCCAGTGTGTTTTGTATCCGGATACTTGCAGAATTTCGAAAATTTCCGTGATTATCTCGTCCATGATTACTCTTGTAGTTCGGTGCTGAGCAAGGGTGCCGTAAGGGACATCGAGAATTGCTCCCAGCGGATTTAAAGCGCAGTTATAAAGCATCTTTGCCCATAAATCTTTTTCTATTGCCTCGGTTGTCTGACAGGGCAGGCCGCCTTCGCTGATAAGCTTGCAGAGTGATTGTACTTTGGACACATCGGAACAAAACAGACTTCCTATGTGAATTGCATCGGCGTGCACGGTTATATCAACGACGTTGTCTTTGGCCCTGTGAAAACCGGTGATTACACGTGCGCTGTAGATTTTTTGATTTTCGAAAAAAGGTAAAAAATTTTCTGCGTTGCCCCAGCCGTTTTGAAACAAAACAATAATCGCCTGCGGGTTCATTAAATTTTTATGTTTGCTGAGGTTTTCGGCGGCTTTCGACGAATCGAATGATTTTGTGCATACGAGAATATAGTCGTATGTTTTTTGCTTTATTTGCCCTAATTTTTCATAGCAGCCGAATTCGTCGGGCTTGACCGAAAAATCGCCGAATATACCTGTTCTGATAAGACCCTTACTGCACAAAGCTTCTGCCGTATTTTTTCGCGCAAGTATATCGACTTGAGCTTTACCTTTTATCAGGAAGCTCGCCAGTCCTAATCCGACAGCACCGCCGCCATATATTAAAATTTGCATAAGCTTAAATCTGAAAAATAAATAAACCGCATTTATTATATGGGGCAGAAAGTCAAAGAAAAGCCTTTTATTTTACAAAAAACGCATATTTTGCCGCTGTTATTTTTAATTTAAATATTTTTAGCTCTGCAGGTTAATTCTGCCTGCCGATGTTTTTGTGATGAATAATCCCCGCCCCGATTCGTTCTTTGATGATTAGAAGACGAAGGTCTCTGGTTGCATCAAGCGTACTTTATAACAGAGACAAGAATAAGATTCTGAGAGAAAATCCGTATTCTTATCTATTGGCAGCAGAGAAGGAGCTTACTTAAATTCATAATCAACCTCCAGCCGGTTCCGATAAACGTTGGAATATGTAACTATTAGAATTTCTTGTGGTTTCTTCGTGTTTCTCTACAAATCTGGAGACACTGTTCTAATTTCTGAATGTCAAAAGCAAATTATTTGGCCTTAGCCATTTTCAGGGCCTGTTTAGCTGATACGCGGCAAGGTTTGCCGTTGCGGTTTATAATGACATACTGGCCAAGAAGGGCTTTTTTTCTTAATTCTTCCCGCACGGCTTTTCTAAGACACTTGCCAGCCTCTATCGCCATTTTACTCATTTTGGGGGTTTTCATCCGATTGCCTCAAAATAATCTCATATAGTTCTTTATTAAGAATGCTAATGTCTTGACCAACCTGTTCAAAAACGGGGATGTACTTAGGTCTCGAATTATCATAACAAATTATTCTATCGCAAAGAGGTATGTAAATTTTTATAAAATTGTGAATTATCCGGGGGAAACGACGGTAGATTGTATCATCAGGAATATTATGCCCTCCATGCTTGACACGCTCGCGAACCCGGCTTTTTGAAAAAGCTGCGTCAGGTATCCACAGGAAAAACAGCACTATCTGCCAGCCATCCTGTCTGAGTTTTTTAAGCAGACTGATATGGCTTCGACCTGCCAATGTTGTCTCAAAAGCGAAATCTTCACGCTTATCGATTTTCGAGTATATTTCCTGCAGGAAGAGACGGCCGGCTTCATATTGAGCTGATAACGAGTCAAAGGGCGAAAAACCATACGCAATAAGGTCAGCATTTACAAAATTACGGCAATCGGCTATTTGCGGTAAATATCTTAATGCGAATGTTGTTTTTCCTGCACCATTGGGGCCTGCAATAATGAAACAGGTTGGTTTTCGCTTTTTTCCCATTATATTTTATTTTTCGATTAACGATTTTCCGGTCATCTCGGCAGGTTTATCGAGCCCCATCATATCGAGGAATGTCGGGCCGACATCTGCCAGTTTGCCGTCTTTTCGCAGCTTGGAGCCTTTGTATCTCTCATCAAAAATAATCAGCGGAACATCGCCGATTGTATGAGCGGTATGCGGCCCGCCGTCGGTTTCTGACATTTTTTCGAAATTTCCGTGGTCTGCTGTAATTATAGCACAGCCTCCCATAGATTTTAGTTTGTCTAAGATTTTTCCGACGCAGGTATCGACCGTTTCAGCGGCTTTTACGGCGGCTTCGAGGATGCCTGTATGTCCGACCATGTCCGGATTGGCAAAATTCATTACGAATACATCATATTTGTCACAAGCCAGTTTTTCGAGTATGACGTCCGTTACCTCAAAAGCGCTCATTTCGGGTTTTAAATCGTAAGTGCGGACTCGCGGAGAGGGGACTATCTGTCTGTCTTCGCCGGTGAACGGTTTTTCAGTATAGTCATTAAAGAAAAATGTAACATGTGCGTATTTTTCGGTTTCGGCACAGCGAAATTGTTTTAAACCCAAGCTGCTCCAATAAGCTCCGAGAATATTCTTCATTTTCGGCGGTTTGGGAAACGCAACAGCAGCCGGTATCGAGGCATCGTATTCGGTCATACAGACATAATAAATATCAGGTTTGGTTGTCCGGTTGAATTCTTTAAAATCGTCTTCCACGAAAGCGCGTGTAATTTCCCGCGGGCGGTCGCCTCGGAAATTGAAAAACACAACTGCATCTCCGTCATTAATTGTGCCGATAGGTTCGTTTTCTGCGTTTACAATACAAGTCGGTTCGATGAACTCATCGGTAATTTTGTTTGCATAGCTTTGGGCGATAGCTTCAGGGGCGCTTTTAGCTTTGTGTCCTTTGCCGACTCTGAGACAGTCATAAGCTCTTTGAACTCTGTCCCAGCGGCTGTCACGGTCCATAGCGTAAAATCTGCCCATAACGCTGGCGATTTTACCGGTGCCGATTTGCCGGGCTTTTTCTTCAATCTGCGTGATATAACCTGCTCCGCTGTCGGGCGGTGAGTCTCGGCCATCGGTAAACGCGTGGATAAAAGTGTCTTTTATATTATTCCTTTTTGCGAATTCGAGAAGGCCGTATAAATGGTCCAGCAGCGAATGAACGCCGATATCACTGCAAAGCCCTAATAAATGCAGTCTGCCGTTGGTTTTTCTAACGAAGTTAACCGCGTTTAAAAACTCTTTATTTTCGAAGAACGAACCATCCTGAATCGCCATGCTCAGCCGAACAGATTCCTGCGGAACGATTCTTCCGGCACCGAGGTTTTGATGGCCTACCTCGCTGTTGCCCATAGTTCCTTTAGGCAGGCCGACATCGAGTCCGCTGGTATGGATAATTGTATTGGGGTATTCTGACATCAGCATATCATCAACGGGAGTATTTGCTTGTTTAATAGCATTGAATTTATCCTCTTGGGGATTAGGATTATATCCCCATCCGTCTCTGATAATTAACATTGCTGGGCGTGCTTTTAGTTTTGTCTCTGCCATAAAATATTAACCCTTCAAATAAAACAGCAAAAAACGAGGTTTCCCTCGTTCTTAATTATTTCTATGACCGTTCCGGGATAGTGTATAGAACATCAAGCCCAGAACTAATTTAGACCGATATAATAAACGGTCGGGCGTTTATTGTCAAACATTCGGCTTTAATGTCAGTAAAGAATATATGGGCGTTTATAGAAATTTTTTGACAGCGCAAGTTACTTTGCTACAATTACTTGTGAAATTAAGTTAATCCTGTAGATTCGGAAAATAATTTGCTGTAAATATCCCTTGTGAAAGGGGGCAAAGTTATGACGAACGGTTATTGCTTGCGATTTTTTGTTTTATGGGCGTTAAGCATAATATTCATGCTTGGCTTAGGCGGCTGTCTGGGCGAATCTGGAAGCGGTAAAAGCATAATAGATTTATACGTCGAAGCGGTCATACTTAAGGAACTTGACCAGAAGGACCAAGCAATCAGCAAGCTCGATGAAGCGGTTCGAAAAGACGCAACTTTTTCTTTAGCATATTCACTTCAGGGTGATTTGTATCAGCAGAAGGGTGAATATGAAAAAAGCGCCGAATTCTATGAAAAAGCTGCGGTGCTTAATCCATGGTCGTTTTATGATTTTTTTAACCTCGGAAGAGTATATGAGGCTATGAAACGCTTTACCGATGCGGTCAGAGCTTATGTCCGAGCGTGTGAAATCGACCCCAACCATCTTCAAGCTCATATTAACACGGCCCGATGTTTTAAAGAAATCGAGGATTATGAACAGGCTTTGATTTACGGCCAGCGGGCTGAACAGCTCAATCCTAATGTTGTCGAGATTCAGGAAATACTCGGAGGTATCTACGAGTCGAAAGGCGACCATGCTCAGGCAATTCGTTCATTCAAAAGGGCATTGGAACTGGATAGCGGAAACACGCGGGTTATGACGTCTCTGGCTGTTGCGTATTTAAGAGCGGAACAACCGCAGTTTGCCAGAGAGCTGCTGGAAAATGTTGTTAAAATTGACAGCGAGAACGCAGACGCCTATAGGCATTTAGGGTACTGTTATTTGCGTTTATACGAACAAAGCGCTCAGATTCACAGCGATGCTGTAGCGGCCGGAAATACAGACCAAACATACCTTGATTCGCTGACAAGTACGGCGAAAAATATGATTGAAGCCTCTATAAACAATTACTTGAAAGCTATTAGTATAGACCAATCAGACTGGGATGCTCATCGTGGACTTGGTGTGGCATATATGATAAGCGGTAGAACCGCGGATAATGATATCGAACCTGAGCTTAAGGAAAAATCGCTATTTCATTGGCGGACCAGCCTCCAGATAAATCCCGACCAGCCGCGAGCAGATAGATTGCGAAGACTGATAGCTCAATACAGGATGCGGCAGTAAATTTCCAATTTCATCTAAAATTTTTAATATGCCTGAAAACACTGACGAAAAAATCGATTCCCAGCCCGATACAAGCCGGTCATTTTTTAAAAAATGGCAAATTGAATTCCCTTGTTTCCGGGACCATTTAATTTTCTGGACTATCGGAATAGTCGGATTTCTTGCAGATATATGGACAAAAAAAATCGCATTCGAAAGAATCCGCCCGGGCCAATCAATACCGGTAATCGAAGGATTTTTCAATCTTGTGCGGGTAGTAAACGACGGAGCGGCGTTTGGGTCTTTATCGGGAAAAACCAATTATTTAATAGCGGTTTCCTGTATAGCTGCTCTTGTCGTTATCGGGATATTTTTGTTTGGCGGCATAAAACATAAAACGGCAGTTGTCGCTTTGGGGCTTTTTATCGCCGGAGTCTTGGGAAATCTTTACGATAGACTTTTTAACGACGGGATGGTTCGAGATTTTATAGATATTATCTATTGGCCCGGCAGACACTGGCCTGCTTTTAATATCGCAGACAGCCTGCTTTGCATAGGCGTAGCCTTGCTGATTATTTCGGCGTGGATTACAGAGAAGCCTTGTCAAAAACATGTTCCAGAACAAAAATAGGTGATTTCGCAGCCACTCCGAGTGCGATTGCGTCAGAGGGACGTGAATCAATCTCCAATAGCTTTCCGTTATACTGAAGATATATTTTCGCGAAAAAAGTATGCTGTCGAAGGTCGGTTATCACTATTTTTTCAATATTTGCCTGCATCGCGTCCAATATCTGTTCTAATAAATCATGCGTCATAGGCCGCGGGGGCTTGATTCCTTTTAGCCTTCGGTCGATGGCAAAAATTTCGACTATGCCGATTACAATAGGAAAACCTCTCTCGCCGCCGCGTTCTTTTATAAAAACGACTTGCTGGTCGGAGTTTTCGTTGATGATTATTCGGGATAGTTCGACTTCGACTTCCATTAAGATTTCCTTCAATTCTGCAGTTGCTCGAGATGTTCTTGTATCGTCTGCATTTGCACGGTCAGTTCCTGCAGTTTTTCTTTAGCCTGAGCGACAACTTCGGGCTTTGCTCGGCTGACAAAGTTTTCATTAGCCAGTTTGGCCTCGATTGCCCGAAGGGCGTTTGACGTCTGTTCTTTTTGTTTGTTAAGTCTTTGCAGCTCTGCTTTTTTGTCTATTGCGTCGTGTAAATAAATCTGTATCTGTCCGACTATCGCGGCAGCCGAATTATCCGGTTTCTGGATGTTTTGGGCTGCACTGAACTGGCAAAGATTGCCAAGCTGACAAATCAATTCGCTGTTTTCATTAAGAATCTCCGATATTTCCCTGCCGGCTGAAATCGAAACAACCATTTTATTCGAAGGTGCGACATTATATTTACTTCTCATATCCCTGATTGTTCTGATTGCAGTCTGAATAATTTCGATATTTCTTTCCGAATCACTGTCTCGCAGATTATCAATTTTTTTCGGCCAAGCGGCGATTACCAAAGCCTCGGCATTGGGTGCATCAGCTAAACCTTTCAAATTTCTTATCGGAGTCAGCTCGTTTAATTTTTGGAAGATGCCCTCTGTTATGAAAGGAATAAATGGGTGCATCAGCCGGAGCGTTTGGTCCAGTACGAACGCTAAAACATTCTGGGCGATTGGTTTTTGCTGTTGGTCCTGCATTCTGGGCTTGACCCATTCGAGATACCAGTCACAGAAATCATTCCAGAAAAATTTATAAAGGTCGTTTATAGGCTCGCTGAATTTAAAATTATCAATACAATCCGTAGTTTCGGATATAACAGCAGCCAGTCGGGACAGAATCCACTTATCAGCCGGAGCTAATTTGTTTTTGTCGAATGCCTCGGGGTCTATGCCCTCAAGATTCATCATTGCGAATCTTGATGCGTTCCAAAGCTTATTACAGAAATTTCGTCCGTTATCGAATTTCGGAGAGGAATTTGCTTTTCGTCCGTCCGGCAAAGTCATCTCGATGACCGGCATTCGGACATCCTGAGTTTCGGTTGTCATACTTGCCAGAGTAAATCGCATAGCGTCGGCGCCGTGTGAATCTATTGCAACAAGCGGGTCAATGCCGTTGCCGAGACTCTTGGACATCTTGCGTCCTTCGCCGTCCTGAATCATCGCGTGGATATAAACCTGACTAAATGGTATATCACCTGCGCAATACTGACCCATCATAACCATTCGCGAAACCCAGAGAGTGATAATTTCTCTGGCTGTGCAGAGCACGTTGCCCGGATAAAAAGTTTTAAATTCGGGCGTTTCATCCGGCCAGCCTAAGGTACTAAACGGCCACAATGCAGAGCTAAACCACGTATCCAAGACATCGAAATCTTGCTCGAAACCATTTACCTCTAAAAATTCAACAACCTCTTTATCTTCGCCTAATGGATCTTTGACACAAAGAAACGATAAGGGTACTTGTTTGTCGTATTCGAGGTTTGTTGGTTGGTAGCCATACTTTTCTCGCGTATATCCTTGAATCCTTCCAGTCTGAACCCATTTAGCGATTGGTTCTAGTATCATATTAAGACGCTCTATACTTTCCTCTTCCTCAATCTCTTTCTTCATCCACCAGACAGGGATTCTATGTCCCCACCAGAGCTGTCTGCTAATCGGCCAATCACGCAGATTTTCAAGCCAGCTCTGATATGTCTTTGCATAACGTTCGGGAATAAATCTCAGCCTTCCGTCAAGCAGCGGTTTGAGTGCCAATCCAGCCAAAGAATTTACCGGAATGTCAGTGCCTTCTATCAAATCATGTGACACGGGCATCTTGCCCGTGCTTGCACGGGCTGGAAGCCCGTGATACGAAATTGGCTTCTTTACCGCAATATACCATTGGTCTGAAAGATAAGGTTCAATCGGGACATGGCTTCGATAGCTATGACCGACTTCGTGCGTGTATTCGCGAACATCTTCGAGAAGTTTTTCTTTGCGGAACCATTCTACAATTGCCTCGCGGGCCTCGAATCTATCCATTCCAAGCAGAAACTCGGCATCGCTCCCGACATCTTCCCAGCCGTGTTTATCGCTAATCGAGCCGTCCGGCGCCATAACATTTATAACCGGCAGATTATGCCTCTGGCCTATTGCCCAGTCGTCCGGGTCGTGTGCGGGTGTTACTTTCAAAAAGCCGGTTGAAAATTTGGCCTTTTCATCTTCGCTGTCAGGGTTCGGCAAAACAACATGCTCATCGGCTATTATCGGGATAATTCTGCCTACGATTGGCAGGCGGACTTTTTTGCCGATTAGATATTTTGCCCTTGGGTCAGCCGGATTCATCGCTACCGCCGTATCACCCAACATTGTCTCAGGACGAGTAGTAGCAACGGTTACATATTCTATTTTGGCACGGGCATCTTGCCCGTGTTTGTCTGTATCATCGACAAGATGTCGATGATTATTTGTTTTTGCGCCAACCCAAGACCAGTTTTCTAATCCTGCTTTAGAGGGATTAGAGAGAACATAGTTTATCTGATTTAAGAAATCTTTCTCGTCACGGATCAAATGGTCGTAATACTCGATATTCCAAAAATCTCCGGTACGGCCCAGAAGTTCATTGGCTTTATTTGCTGTGTAGGATTTCCATGAGTGTAAAATATCGGAAAGTTCAACAGCATCGTATGGTTTAAGAATCACGTGAACATGATTGGGCATAACAACCCATGCAATAAGGTCGTATCTTTGACCATCGAAATATTTCAATGCATTTGTAACCGTTTCGGCTATAATTGGTTCGCCAAGATAGCATTGCCCGTGTCCAGCGTTAAGATAGGATTCGATTTTATCACTATGAAGTCGCAATAGTTCTTGCTGCTCATTTAAAGTTAAGTTGCGATTTTGCAATGTGGCATTACTAAAAATCCTTTCTTTTTCTGCTCGCCATTGTTCTGTAATCTCTAAGGGCAATGAGTCGGCAAGGCGAAAAGTTACAGCATATGTTGCGTCTGTTTTAGTCCCGTGAGGTAGATATGCTCCTTTTCGTTTATTAATGTTAACATTCACGGGCTGGAAGCCCGTGCCACATGGCACCGTTACAGGTTCTACCAGAGGATAGCGAAGATACCAGAAAAAACCCTGTATGCTTTCGTGTTCGACTTCATCGTCAGCCAAAACAGTTTGCGTAGCAGGGTCCCAATTTACAAGACGTTTACCCCTGTAAATCAAACCGTCTTTGAAGAGCTTAAAAAATGTTGCCCTGACAGCTTTTGCGCAAACTTCATCCATCGTGAAGCGGGTTCTGTCCCAGTCGCAGGAGCATCCCATCGCTTTAAGCTGTCCGATGATGCAAGCTTCATATTCATCTTTCCATGCCTGCACTCTGGCGACAAATTCGTCCCTTTGAAAGTCAGTCCGTCTTTTATTTTCTTCTGACAAAATACGTTTTTCCACGACGGTTTGCGTGGCGATTCCTGCGTGGTCGGTTCCGGGCATCCAGAGAGTATTAAAGCCTTGCATCCTCTTGAATCGAATCAGGATGTCCTGCAGGGTATTATTCAAGGCATGGCCTAAATGCAGTGCCGCGGTAACGTTAGGCGGCGGTATAACTATGCAGTAAGGCGCGGTATTATCTTTGGAAATGTCGGTTCGGGCGTGAAAAGATTTACCCGAAATCCATATTTCGTTTGCGTTTTTTTCAATTTCTTTCGGCTGATAAACCTTCGAGAGCTGCTCTGTCATAATATTTTCCGAATAAATTATTATAATAAAAATTCCGGCACAGACCAAAATGCCGGAATTTCATATTAATAAAATTGTCTTATTCTGTAAAGCTATCTCTAAGCTGCGTTTTTATCAGTCAATATTCATTGTCATAAGGAATTCAGCGTTTGTTCGGCATTTGGCCAATCGGCTTTTTAGCAATTCTACCGCTTCGACCGGATTCAGCTCGCTAAGAACTCTTCTGAGCCTGTAAACAAGCTGTAATTCACGTTCTTGCAGGAGCAATTCTTCTCTTCTGGTACCGCTTCGGCTGATGTCAATAGCCGGCCATGTCCTTCTATCCACCAGACGTCTGTCCAGATGCAATTCCATATTACCGGTTGCTTTGAATTCTTCGAAAATAACCTCGTCCATCTTAGAGCCGGTGTCAATCAGCGCTGTTGCGAATATGGTTAACGAGCCGCCTTCCTCGATGTTTCTGGCTGCTCCGAAGAATTTTTTCGGCATCTGCATAGCTCCGGCATCGACACCGCCGGTGAGAATTTTGCCCGAATGAGGCATTTCAGCGTTATAAGCACGAGCCAATCGGGTAATTGAATCCAGCAGAATAACTACGTCTTCGCCGTACTCGACGAGCCTTTTTGCTTTTTCGATAACTATTTCCGCTACTTGGCAGTGACGTGCGGTAGGTTCATCGAAGGTAGAACTGATTACTTCGACATCCTTAGCGGTTTTGCGTTCCATTTCGGTAACTTCTTCAGGCCGCTCATCAATCAGAAGAACTATTAACCGAACCTCCGGATGATTGGTGCTTATTGCGTTAGCCATCTTTTGCAGCAGAATTGTTTTTCCCGTTCTCGGCGGGGCGACAATTAAACCTCGCTGACCTTTTCCGACAGGAGTCACCATATCGATGATTCTCATATTTAATTCCTCGGAGGCTGTTTCGAGGATTAACCGGTCTTCCGGATGCAGGGGTGTAAGGTCGCTGAATACCGCCTTATCGGCAAGCATATCGGGGTCTTGGAAATTAATAGCTTCGACCCGAAGAAGCGCGAAATATTTCTCTGATTCCTTCGGCGGACGAATTTGTCCTGACACCACATTTCCGGTTCTAAGCCCGAAACGTTTTATCTGAGACGGTGAAACATAAATGTCGTCCGGTGACGAAAGATAGTTATAATCCGGATTGCGCAAGAAACCATAACCGTCCGGCAGGACTTCGAGCACTCCTTCGCCGTACATAAGGCCGTTCTGCCGGATTCGCTCTTTGAGAATCTTAAAGATAACATCCTGTTTCTTCAGAGCGCTGTATTCGACGATACCTTCTTTTTTGGCTACATCGTGTAATTCCGGCACACTGAGCTTCTGCAGGTCAGTTAAATACAATTGCCCTTTTTTAATCCGCTCGTATTTGGCATGAGTAGATTCTTCCTCAGTCATAGGTTTAGCACCGCTGTCCTTAGCCTGAGCCGGAACGTTGTTTTCAACGGCTGCCTCGGTATTTTCAGGTTTTGGCTGCGGGCTGTTTTCCTGCGGTGAAGTTATTTCTGCTTCGGTTTTTCTGTCTGATACTTTAGACTTTCGGTCAGACATGTTTCTTTTGGTTCTTCCGGCTGTTTTAGCCATAATTGCTCCTTACTATACTCTTGGTTGTACCTTTGCTTCTCTTTATTCATACCCTCGGAAAAACAAGGCTGGAATCTCAGAGATTTAGACCTGATTTTGTGAAACTAATATATGGGTATTTATAAAACAAAGCCAACTACGATAAGAATCACGTTCGCCCATTAACTAATAATACATGGGAAGATATCAGCCACCTGTCTGGACAGTGCTGATAAGTCAGAATTGTTATCAATGGTATTTTCGGCGATTATGCGTTTCTTGTCCAGAGAAATTTGGAAATTTTCTCGAATTTTAATTTGTTCGATATCGGCAAACCCGCTTTTTAAGGCTCTTTTGAACCGGTTATTTTGGTCACATTTTACGAAAATCAACCTATCACAATGCTTGTCCCAGCCGGTTTCCATCAGTAATGGGATATCTAATACGACGGCTTTTGTTGCCGTATCTCTTTGATATTGCTGGACTTGCCGCTCAACCTCATTTATAACAGGCGGATGCAGTATATCTGTAAGCTGTTTTAGTTTGTCCGAATCGCTAAAAGCTGAATTTGCCAGTTTGGCCCGGTCGATTTTGCCCTGATTATTTGATATATTTTTGCCGAAAACAGAAAAAATTTTTTCCTGTATTGGCGGTTTATCCAGCAGATTATGTGCGATTTTGTCCGCATCGATTACCGCACAGCCCAATTTAGCAAATTCCGCAGCTACGGTGCTTTTGCCCGAGCCGATTCCGCCGAGGATTCCGATGATTGGTTTTTTGTGCAGATTTTCCACGTGCGTCAGTGTAATGCTTTTAGGGCAAATGGTCAAGAACGCCGCGGCAATTCGAATTTTTAAAAAATCAGCAAAACATTTTTAATCCAGCCGGGAGGGTATTTCGATTTTTTCCATTTGCAAAATAGCCTGTATATTCGGCAGGACGTAGTTTGAAACCACCGCGTCCCAGCTCATTTTTTGCGCGATAGAATAACCGCTCTGAATCATTTTTTCAGTATCGATATTTAGTAATCGCGAGCTGATTTTTTCACCCAATTGTTCGTTAACGTTCTTTTCGATTTCCGTAAGAGCGGCATCGTCGAGCTTGGTATGATTTTGTGACTCGATGTAGTCAGCTATAATAATATTTTCAGGAGGCTGCTGTGATGTAACTCGGTTAATGAATCCCGCACATCCGCAGATGCTTGAAATTACGCACAAGCCGCCGTAAGTAAGCGGTTCGATATGTGAAATACCGAACGGTTCGTAGGTGCTTAAACCCAGCTCCACATCTGTTCCTCGTCTTAAATCGACAAGACGTATATCATCGGGCATATTTTCGCCGCAAGACTTTTTGTCGAATCCGAACTGATTAATAAGCAAAGCCTTGGCATGTCTGCTTCTGGTATTAAATTTCTGAACAAGCGTGTAAAAATCGGCTTCGCCGCCTGACAAATCCGGCCAGCCTTCTCTATGAGCGACAGGCCATGCGTATGCCGATTCCATAAATCGTATAGATTCAGGGTCTCGCTTACTGGTTTCGGTGGAAACGACAAACAACACTGCGCTTTGGCCGTTCTGCTGCAGCTTCCGCTCGATATTTTCGAGGATTCCTATGTCCCGCCAAAGTCCTTTGCTTTTAACCAGACGTGTTACGTGGGTTATAATAAAATCGGGTTTATAACCAAGCAGGTTTTCGCAGTACTGCTGCAGCTTGGCTTTTGACGCGATTTTTTCCTGAACAGTCGTTTTGTAAGCACCTATTCCGTTATAAACCACATCGATGGCGGCGTTTTTAAATCCGGGATTTAAAAACCTCAATTCGCTTGCTGCGAAATCACCGACAGCTAAAACTCTATGGCAGTTTTGCGAGGCTTCTATTAGCTGATGTTTGAAATAATCGCTTTGGTCGCCGAAAACTTCCTTAAGATATTTGCCTTGTGATTGAGCGAGCTTTAATTCCCGATAAAAACCGATATCCCGTTCGGGACGTTCTTCGACTATGCGGCGGATTGTCGCGACTTCATGAGCATAAAAAACCGTTTTAAAATTCGTATATGCATCGGATAAAGCAGCCAGAACTGTCGGCATGCCCATCCACTCATGCCCGACGATTATTGTCGAATCATCGGCTGCGTCGATTGCTTTTAGTATCGATATTACTACCGGTGCAAGGCGGAGATATTGTTCGAATTCCCATATATGTTCATGACGGTCCGACTGAATACCGAACTTTTCAAATAGAAGTTTCTTGACTTCATCAACAGGCTCTTTGTGCATATGGGTTACATCTACAAGGATTACTTCCTGAGAGCTTTCAATACCGCTTTGTTCGTCAATAAAGGTTTTGGTACCGTAAACTATACCGGCATTGTAAATTCTCTCGATTTCCTGAAAAGATGGAGCATAGCGGGTGTTGGAAAGCCCATCCCAGAACGAATACAGGACATGGCCGCCTTCACCGAGCCGTTTGGAAACAGAGCTTTGCTTGTCAAAAAGCGGCCCGACGATAATAGACCGTTTGGCAAAGTTCAGATATGATTGACTGGTGAAAAATCCCTTTAGAACGGCTCCGATGCCGCCTATTTTCTGCGTAGTTTCATGTGTAACATGTACTATGGTTGGGGTACCGTTCATATACATCTCCGAGTTTAATGCATATCTAAGCTGATTATCTTATTTTTACTGTCCTTACATTTAAAATATACGAATCAAAAACGCAGTTCCCAATTTTTTAACGCAAAATAACGTAAAAAAATCACATAGTCTGATAAAATAGGCGATTCGGGGCTTTGAGGCGGTTCTGTAGATTCATCAATATAGCAAAATTTTATTGAATTTCAGAACGAAGTGTTCTTATAAGACCTGATAAAACCTGCGAGGGTATATCAGAGAGATCCGCTTCGGGTATGTCGGCGGCGGCTATTTGGTCGATTAACTTAAACGCAATTTCTCCGGCGGACTTGATGCTTCTCAGGGTTGATTCGGCTTGGTCGAGTTCGCCGTCTGCCATTTGTCTAAGATATCGTACTATTGTTTCATAAAGCACATCCTCATCTACATGAGCGGCTGCGGGTTTTGACGAGGAAAACTTTTGCTCAGGGGTCGGTTTATCATTTAATATCTGCTGTTCAAGCATGAACGTTTCTTCAATCAGGCGTTTTTTTCTTTCTTCTTCCTCTTCGTCTATAGGAGCCAATTTCAGTTCCTCTTCTTCGGTTTCGGGGTTCGGGACGTATATCTTATTGTGGCAGGAAGGGCATTTACCCCATTTGCCGGCGTTTTTTTCCTGTGCCTCTATTTTTTTACCGCAGAATTCACAGTTAAATGTAATAGCCATTTTGGTACCTCGTTCAAATATTTAACGTTCTGCTTTATATTCAGCAAAGACCTCGGTTGTAATACCGCCGCGGGGTGTAAATATCGAAGTAATCTTCATCCACCGGGGGCTGCAAGTCCGGCTAAGCTCGTCCAATATATCATTTGTAAGCTGTTCGTAGAATATTCCTTTGTTGCGGAAACTTTGCAGATAAAATTTAAGGCTTTTTAATTCGATGCAGGATTTATCGGGGCAATACTCAATTATTATTTCGCCGAAGTCCGGCTGGCCGGTTTTCGGACAGACGCTGGTAAATTCCGGACAGCGTATGGTTATCGTATAGTCCCGTTCGGGACGCGGATTATCGAAGAGTTCGATTTTAATATTATTCACGCCAGCACCTCGCAAAACCTTATAAAACTATTATAATAATCATCCGGTGATTTGACAAGGGTATCTCTGGATGTCAGAAGAACATAAAAAAGCGATAGTTTTACTTAGCGGCGGGCTTGATTCGGCTACAACGCTGGCGATAGCTAAAAATCTCGGCTACGGCTGCTATGCTATGACTTTTCTTTACGGCCAAAGGCATAAACAGGAAATTATATCCGCCAAAAAGGTTGCTTGTGCTTTTAATGCAGCCGAACATAGGATTATAGATATTGACCTAAAGTCTTTCGGTGGTTCGGCTTTGACGGATAAAAATATCGCCGTACCTAAAGACAGAGCCGATATCGACAAGATTATTCCTGTAACCTATGTTCCTGCGAGAAACACTATTTTTCTAAGCTATGCTCTTGCATGGGCGGAAATCATCGGAGCATACGATATTTTTATTGGTGTTAATTCCTCAGATTACAGCGGCTATCCTGATTGCCGGCAGGAGTTTATAGATGCCTTTGAAAAGATGGCCAATCTTGCCGTTGCCGCAGCGGTTCAGGGCAGGGGGCATTTTAGCATACATACACCCATCATAAATATGACGAAAGCTCAGATTATCAAAACCGGAACGGAACTTGGTGTGGATTATTTGCTGACACATAGCTGTTATGACCCTGATGAGCAGGGCAGAAGCTGCGGCCGGTGCGATTCCTGCCTTTTAAGACTGAAAGGTTTTGCCCAAGCCGGTCTGCAAGACCCCATTGAATATGTGCCGAAATGAAGATAAGTGAAATATTTTATTCTATTCAGGGCGAGGGTTTTCTTGCCGGTTTACCGAGCATCTTTATCCGCTTGGCGGGGTGTCCTCTAAAGTGCACTTGGTGCGATACTAAATACGCGTGGGATAAAGAATCCGGGCAAGAGCTTAGCGTCGAACAGATTATCAGTCATATCGAGCAATGGCCTTGTAAAAATGCGGTGATAACCGGTGGAGAACCAATTATCGATTCGGATTTGCCGCGATTGACACATAGCCTCAAACGAGCCGGAAAACACATTACAATAGAAACTTGCGGTATTGAATTTGTTTTGGGTTTAGAATGCGATTTAATGAGTATCAGCCCCAAGCTGTCTAATGCCGGCCAAAATAATGCCGTTAATATCGAAGCTTTAAACCGTTTTATCGCTGAGTATAACTATCAGTTGAAATTCGTAGTCGAAAATGAAAAAGACTTGTTAGAAATAGAATCAGTCCTTTCAAAGCTTGCGAATATCGACCGTTCTAAAATTTGCTTAATGCCTCAAGCGGCTGGCAGACAGGGGTATTTAGAAAAGGCTCCTCTTATAGCCGAGCTATGTTTAAAAAGCGGTTTTGTATTTTCACCGCGGCTGCATATTTTGCTCTGGGATAATCAGCGGGGCAGATAAGTCTAATTGAGGATTGACAAACCGCTTTTAATAAATGATAATCAGCTTTTCAGCCTTGCCCAGGTGGCGGAATTGGCAGACGCGCCAGCTTGAGGGGCTGGTGGGCGATAGCTCGTGTAGGTTCAAATCCTATCCTGGGCATTTTATATCTGAGGGGGTAATTATCCGAATCTTATTAAATTAATCCGAGTCTTTCAGCTTCGGTGTATAGACCATACTGCTTCATCTTTTTGAATAGTGTTGTGCGGTTTATCTGAAGCACTTTTGCGGTTTCCTGACGATTCCAGTGATTCATTTCCAATGCCTGACGGATAATATTTTTTTCAGGCTCAGCCAGAGCGTCTTTCAAAGGCATCGGACGAAATTCTTTTGCCGAGAGGTTTTGTTCGCTGGTAACCGCCGCCGGCAGGTCCGAGGCAGTGATATATTTTCCTTTGCTGAGCAGGACGGCCCGTTCAATCACATTCTCAAGCTCTCGAACATTGCCCGGCCAGCTATATCGTTCCATTGCTTCGAAGGCTTCATCTGTAATTCCAAGCCTCTGTTTATTATGCTGCAGGCAGTAAATCTTCAAAAAATGATTCGCCAAAAGCTGAATATCACCGGTACGCTCGGCAAGGGGCGGAAGATATATTGTTACGACATTGACGCGGTAATACAGGTCTTCTCTGAATCGGCCTTGTTTAACCTCTTCTTTTAAATCACGGTTGGTCGCAAGCAATACCCGTGTATCAACGGTTCGGGTTTTATTACTGCCTACAGGTTCAAATTGCCTATCCTGCAAAACCCGAAGGAGTTTTATCTGCAGCGCAGCGGAAGCGTTGGATATTTCATCAAGAAAAATCGTTCCGCCGTGAGCTGCTAAAAATTTACCGTCTTTATTGCTGACCGCTCCAGTAAAAGACCCTTTGACATGACCGAACAGCTCGCTTTCCAAAAGTGTTTCAGGAAGCGCACCGCAGCTAACCTCTACGAACTGTTTTTTCTGTCTGCTCGAGCGGTGATGTATCGCTCTTGCAAGCATGCTTTTTCCTGTTCCGGACGGGCCGGTCATCAATACCGTTGTACGGGTGTCAGCGACAGATTCGACCAAATCGAATATTTTTGCCATTTTGTAATCATGGCTGATTATGCTTTCGAGACTGTACCGCTGTTCGAGCTGCAATCTAAGTGCCTCGTTTTCACTCATCAGAGTTTGCTGATTTAATGCTCTTTGAACGGCTAATCGCAGCTCATCGTCAACTATCGGCTTAGTTAAATAATCGTAAGCTCCTTGTTTGATGGCTTTAACGGCATTTTCTATAGTACCATATGCGGTTATTATAATAACTACAGTTTGGGGGCAGCTTTTCCTTATATCACCGAGAAGCTCGAACCCGTTGCCGTCAGGCAGGCTGACATCGGTAATGACTAAGGCATAGCTGTTATTTTGAAGCTCGCGTAAAGCTTCTTTGAATGATTCTACGCCTGTAGTGATAAAGCCCTCTGATAAGAGAAACTCGCGTAAGCTTTGAAGAATAATTTTGTCATTATCAACCACGAGTATTCTTTTGTCCGGCATTTAATCCTCCGTTTACAGAATTAAGTCAATTTTACGGAAATCATCGATATATGTCAATATTGATGTTGATTTAAAACAACATGACTCAGCGGCCATTTTAAAAACCGCACGGCAAGGTATAAAGCCGTATATTCTTATTAGAAAAGGAGTTATGTTGATTATTGGTTTTGCTGAGTTTTCTTGTTATGACAAATCGTTGTTTTTGGGAAACATCAAGGCAAGCCGTGTCAAATTTTGTCAGCGGGTTGTCCAACTGCTTCGCGAATAACAAATTACTCAGGCCATGTGCCTTGGAAAACCGACTCTGCCGGGCCGGTCATATAAACGCAGTTATCCTCACTGGCCCATGTTATTTGGAGATTTCCGCCGGGCAGTTGTACAATGATATTTCTGCTGCCGACGGCATTCAAGACCGCCGCAACCGCAACCGCGCAAGCCCCAGTCCCGCAGGCCAGCGTAATTCCGCTGCCTCGTTCCCATGTTCTCATAATCAGATTATTACCGTCAGGCTGAACAAAATGGACATTTGTTCGCTCTGGGAACAGTGTATGATTTTCTATTGCCGGGCCGAACCGCTCAAGCTCAATTGCCTTGACATTATCGCAGAAAAATACCGCGTGCGGATTGCCCATCGAGACACAAGTCATATTCAGACGCTGTACTAAAACCTCAATTTCGCGGTCGATAATTTTTTCGCCTTCGAGATTTACGGGTATATCTTTTGGGTTCAGCTTCGGTTGTCCCATATTTACGCAGACTTTTTCGACTTTATCATTTTTGCCGATTCCAAGACCGAGCGTTAAAACCCCATTGCCTGTTTCGACAGTTAATGATGCAGGAAAACTTCCGGCTGATGGTACTGAGAATTTTCCGCCGGCTTGAGCTAATTTGTGTTCGTATGTGTATTTTGCAACGCAGCGGATTCCGTTGCCGCACATCTGGGCTTCGGAGCCGTCGGCATTGAATATTCGCATCCTGACATTAGCGATTTTCGATGGGCATATTAAGATTAATCCGTCAGAGCCGACGCCGAAATGCCTGTCGCTGATTCGGCGCGCAAGGTTAGCAAGGTTGTCAATCGTTTCTTCGAAACAATTGACATAAACGTAATCGTTACCTAAACCGTGCATTTTTGTAAACCGCATTTCATACTCCTGTTCAATTTGAAGATAATAGTATATGAAAAAAACTCAATAAATCAAATAGTTAAGCTTAATATAAACTACGCCGGTAAATACTTTAGATTAATCAAAGATTTTCTTAAATAGCTTTTATTATGTTATTTCCCGCAAAATACCGTTGATTCTGCCGATGCGATGTTATCATACCGCTGAAAGCTTGACATATGTTTTTTTTTGTGTTATAATGTAAAGAAATGACAGTAAGAAAATTATTTGGGAGACTGTGAAGTTTAGATGGAAAAACTGCAAACGGCATATTTGTTAATATTTGAAAGCTATGAGACTATTTGTACAAGTGCTCCATAATGCGCTGGCCCAAATGTTCGGAAAATATAAGCCAGCCTTTGCTGGCTTTTTTTGTTTTACAAATGGGCTATTAAGCCTATAGCTGTGTTGAAATTGAATGAATAAGCAAGAAAGGGAAAAATTTATGAGTCTGATGGGAAAATTAACCCATGGTAATTTTGTATCGGTGTTTCTGATAAACCGCTGTTTTTTCTGAATAAAAAGGATAACACTATGGAATTTTGCAATTATTTAAATATAACACATCAGGTTAAGCATTCTCTTTGGTTCTTCTGTTTATCATACTCGGTTTTTTGTGTTCGGCACTCGATACGCTGTTATCCGGATATAGACTAAGTGTTTTACGGTAATGTGTTTTTTATTCTTATAATTACATATTGTTTTTTAGGGGATTGCAGTATGGACAATCAAGCATTTCACATAACCGATTATGATATGAAACGGCTTAAAGATTTCTTGCAAAAAGCCCAATATTGGCCTGAAGAAGATGCGAAACTGCTGGACAGGCTTAGGGCCAAACTTGATTTTGCTGTAGTTACCAGCCAAAAGGAAGCTCCGCCTTATCTGGTTACTATGAATAGCCATGTTAAGATTGTAGATTTGAATAGCAGAAAAGATAAAGTTTTTTGGCTGGTCTATCCTGAAGAAGCCTGTTTTGGAGAAGATAAAGTTTCTATTATTTCTGAATTGGGTATTGCTGTTCTCGGCAGTAAAACCGGCGATACGGTTCAGTGTGTTTCTAATAGCGTTAAAAAGCAAATCAGAATTGCCCGTATATATTATCAGCCGGAAACATATAAACATTATAATTTATGATGTGATAAAGAAAAACCGGGTTTTTGTCGATTGTTTAATAAGAGCGTAAATTTTATGGAAAGAGTCAAAATGATTTTTAAGCATATAAAGCAGAAACTTTTTTTTACTGCCAATCCGTTAGATTTGAAGCGTAGCGGTATATTCTTTGATTTTGGCACGAGGCTGGCGGTATATCTGTTTTCTTTGCATTCACCGAGAGACGTTTTGCCTGAGCTATGCGCTGATATATTTGTATTTTATGGCGACGATTAGCTGCCTTTATAAAAGATAAGAGGCCGGTTTTTGTTGCCGGCCTTTTTTATTGCGCTGTTCGAGAATGACTTTTAAGACGTGCAATATAAAAAATAAAGAATGTGAAATTATGAAAATTGAATAAATGTATTTCAGCAGGCAGAAAGAGTTTGTGGGCAAAACGGCCTTAAGGTTAAGCCCAAGCCGGTTAAGTGTATTTATATGAAAGTGAAAAATCATGCTGAAAAACAGAAGATTTCTCAAAAAAAAGATAGGCAAAAGTACTCCGGCTCGTTCTTCGGGGGAAAAGGACGTATTTATTGCTGCCGGTGGAAAAATGGGCCGTTGCGGCAGGATACCGCTAATCAAAAGAGGGATGATTATATTTCCTAAATAACATATAGAAAGGATGTCCAATGAAGTATCAAAACAATATTTATATTACAGAATGCGACTTTAAAAAACTTAATAATCTGCTTGAAACAATTGAAACCAGCGCTGCCAAGGACAGAGTTTTTATAGAACAGCTTAGAAAAGAAATCGAAAGGGCGCAAGTGGTATCTGCTGACAGAATCTCAGGAAATATAGTAACAATAAACAGCGAAGTCTTACTGCAAGACATGAGCACCCGTGAGGAATTTGCTTGCCGGGTTGTATTTCCTTCTGATGCAGATATAGATTCCGGCAGAATTTCTGTTTTGGCGCCGGTTGGCACGGCTTTATTAGGATATAAAGCAGGGGATATTGTTTCGTGGAAAGTGCCGAGCGGTATAAGAAAATTGAAAATAAAAGAAGTGCTGTATCAGCCGGAATCTGAGGGAGATTTGTGTTAACTGAGGATGATTAATCTTATTCTGGTCGGTCTGAAGCAAGCAGAGATAGCTCAAGACTAGATGGTTTAAGGAGAGCAATGATGAATGAGTGGCAAATTGAAATGACTATATTTGATGTTAACAGAGAAATACAGTGTTTAGTGAAAGCCGACGGCTTAAATGAGGCCAAGCAGGCGGCGATTACAGAATTCAGGAAGCAGTTTCCCGAAAAGAAAAATCTTTATCTTGAAGCAAAAGGTAAATTAGTTTACGCGATTGTGTCGAATCTTGTTGATGTCGGAGAAGTAAGATTCGTATTTATCAGCGGCAAATGAAGTGAAAGGAAGTGGAATCAGTAATGATGCGGTGTTGTAAAAAATGTGAAATAGAGGTTACTGATTTTGACGCAAAGCGTTTGAAGGCGTTAATACTTACGGCTTGGAATTCTAACCGAAGCATTAATGTTTGGCTCAACAGACTCAGAACGCTTCTCGAAAAAGCCGCAGTAGTTTCTGCCGAACAAATCAGGCCGAATACGATTACCATGAACTCCAGAGTAAAACTTAGAGACAAAATCGGCAAAGAGGAGATAAACATTACTCTTGTGTTTCCGAGCCCGGTGTTAAGAGAAGTAAATCCCGAATCGAAGGAATTTAATGTGTCGATTCTTAGTCCTATGGGTTTGTCTGTATTTGGGCGTAAAGTCGGGGATACAATTAGTCAGCGGATAATTATCGGTGAGATATCATATCAGCCGGAAGCCGCAGGACATTATGACTTATAAAAAGAATAGGCTGTAATTATAGAGTTACATTTCGGGTGTCAAAAATTAACTTTCTCCGACGATTTCCATACCGCAGTTGCCGCAGAGAAATTTTATGCTGTATCCCCGTCCGTCTTCGTCGGTTAAAATTATCGGTTCGGCAGGTTTTTTAGGGTTTTTGCCGGTGCACAGCCCGAGTTCTTCCCTCAGGCAGTATTTTGTTGTCATTACCAGCCTGCCCGACATATCCGCCACACGATTTATTTCTGCGGCAGGTTCGATTTTTTCGACGCCGTGACGGCGGTAGAAAGCCTCTGCTTTTTTGTTCGAAATATTTCCGAGATAACTCAATTGCGTTTTAGGGAATCTTGTGCTGTTTTTTAAAATTTTACCTGATGCACGCGGCCGATTCGTTTCTCTAACAGCAATTAATTTTTCTATTAGTTCTCGTCTTGCATTATTTAATTTCGAAACCGGCAGAAAATAATCGTCCTTTGTTTTTATTTCGACTCTGCTGCATTTAAAAATAGTATTTCCCATTTTAGATAGCTGGGTGATTATAGTTTGCCTTGCAGCTTCTTTTTTTTCCGCAGGCTGCTTGTCTGCGATGATTTCAACGGCCGCCTCATTGCCGTCTTGGTCTTTTGCAGAGACAATCAGTTTTTGGTTTATTTCTTCCAATGCGATTGAGATATCGATTTTTCTTTGGGCCGGATTAGAAGATAATTTACGGTCGAATTCGTAATCGAAATTGCGATAGATTTTTTGGCCTTGTGTTATATTAAAAATTTTCTGAGAATAAATCTTGCCGTTATCGACGCGGTTAATTACTGTTCCGCTAAGATTACCGTCAGCATCAAAAAAACATATTCCATCGGCATTGCGCAGCGGTATCCGGCTTTCTAAGGTGAAATAATCTTTTCCGACACCTTTGACGGTCCCGATAAATTCTCCTTTTGATTTCGGAGTGTCGATTGAGCCGAATTTGCTGTTTCGTTTTTTAAGGCCGTAATCGGTATAGCCGCGGTTGAAGGACTTTTGAAGATTAGGCTCGAAATTAAGACTAATCTCGCCCGAAGAACTTTTTAAGAGATTCTTTTTTGTAAGTATCTCGTCTAATTTCCTGCGATAAAAGCCGACTGTGTTAATCACGTAAGAAATATCTTTTAATCGGCCTTCGATTTTGAAAGAAGTTACCCCCGCATCAATTAAATCTTCGAGATGTTCCGAGAGGTTAAGGTCTTTTAATGACAACAAGTATTTATTTTCTATGATAACTTTTCCTGTGTTATCTTTTAGGCTGTATAATCTGCGGCAGGGCTGGGCGCACTGACCGCGGTTGCCGCTGCGGCCTCCGATAGCATAACTCATATAGCATTGACCGCTTTGGCCGACGCATAATGAGCCGTGTATGAAACATTCCAGTTCGATTGATGTTTGGCTTCTGATTTTTTTAATTTGTTCGAGTGTTAATTCTCGCGCAAGAATTACTCTTGAAAATCCTACATCCTGCCGGAATTTTACAATTTCAGGTGTGCTGTTGTTCATTTGCGTACTGGCAATCAGCGGCAGGGGCGGTAAATCCAGCTCTAATAATCCGGCATCCTGAATAATCAGTCCGTCAATTGCAGCTTCGTAAAGCTGATTAATCAACTTTTCCGCAATCGGCAGCTCGTTATCGAAAAGCAGGGTGTTTACTGTTGCGTAAACCTTGGCGTAATACTGATGTGCGAAATCGACGGTTTGTTTTATAGAATCTATTGAGTTGCCGGCATCTTCGCGTGCTCCGAAGCGTTGCGGCCCGATATATACCGCATCCGCGCCGCATTTTATCGCAGCTATCGCAGTGGCGGAATCCTTCGCCGGAGCTAATAATTCGATGCTTTTGTTCATTGGGAAGATTGTAGGGCAATCCCATGGTTTTGTAAATCTAACGAATGCCCGTGAGAATCGAAAGATATATTACGGCTTTAAACGGCGAATTCCTTTTTACGGGTGTTAAGCTGTGCTTTCAATCTGGCTACTATCGAGGAGTGCATCTGTGAAACCCGTGATTCCGAAAGGTCCAGCGTAGCTCCGATTTCCTTCATTGTCATTTCTTCGTAATAATAAAGAACGACAATCAGCCTCTCGGCGCGGGTTAGACCTTTGGTCAAAAGATTCTTCAGGTCGCGTTTCTGGGCTTCGGTAAGAGGGTCGGCACTTTTTTTGTCTTTTAAGACATCAATCTCCCGAAGGTCCTTTTCGCCTTCTTCCTCGCCATATTTCGTATTTAGCGATACTATTCCGACCGCGTTTGCGTCTTTTTTCAGCCTGTCAAAATCTTCCATCCCCATATCGAGTTCTGCGGCTGTTTCCTGCTCGGTTGGTTTTCGGCCAAGATGTGCTTCGAGCGATAGCGTTGCTTTGGTGAGCTGATGCGCTCTTGCCCTAACTAACCTAGGGACCCAGTCCATACTCCTTAGCTCATCGAGAATCGAGCCTCTGATTCGCGGAGAACAATAAGTTTCGAATTTCACTCCTCGCTGAGGGTCAAAAGCTTCTATCGCGTCCATCAGCCCGAATATGCCTGCGCTGATAAGGTCATCTAATTCTACTTTATCTGGGAGCTTGGTATGGAGCCTTTCGGCAACATATCGCACCAAAGGCCTATATGTTTCCATGAGCCGGTTGCGGCTTTGCTCATCATGATGCTTAAAAAATGACTCCCATATTTGTTCGGTGCTGAGTTTTTGCTCTAACTCCATCAGTTCCCTCCGATGCTTTTAATCAACTAACTTTAAGTATAAATGCCTTGGTCCCATAAGTCTCATCCGGCATTAATGCTCAGATTTATTTCGCCTGTAATACATTATCGAGAATTCCGTCCATAACTTTAGAAGAACCGGCCAAGCCTTAAAAATTATTCGCTAACGAAAGCTTCCTGAGGTTTATTGTTCAAAAGCATCATAGCAAGCTTCTGATTTAATGAATTTTCGACCAGTTTCTCGGCTTGGGTTCGGATATATTTTTCTTTATCCTTAGACAAAAGCGATTTTGCTTGGCCATCTGCCACAGGTTTTGTGTAAAAACTTCCTTTTTGGCCGAACCTAACGTTATCGCTGTCGCAGAACACAAGCCTATTTCGGGATACATGTTCGTTGAGAGCCGAGGCGAGTATTTCGGCAAATTCCTGTGCGGGTAAATCGACAGGGCAATATCCGTCACAATCGACGTTTCTGATGTTTTGGGTAAGTATCTTTTGACGTGTCTTAGTAAAGCTGATTATTGACAAAAGTAACTGTTCTATGTTGTTTCTAGGTAAATCCCCGATAGAGCAGTCAACTTGCCGCATCTGGGAGCTTTTGGTTTCATCCTTGAACACCGCAGTACTCTCCGAAAAAATCCTTATTTTTTAAATTTATAAAGGCCAAGCCATTTTTATTACTACCCTTAACTCTGAATCGAAACAGAGGGGGAGTTTGTCTCATTTTCAAGAATTTCTCTTATCTTCGATAAGCTGTATTTTTTCCTAAGCTCAATTATTCTGGCGAGTTTTGGAAAAACCGAATCGTCATAAAGTCTATGTCCGCCTTGTGTCCATTCACATTCTTTGATTAGTCCCATAATTGTGTAATTGTGAATTGTTTGCCTTGAGAAGGGGCTGCATCGGACGATATCGCCGATTCGATAAAGCTTGTTTGGTATTTCGAAGGTGTAATTTTGCACTTTTTAAACGCTTTTCAATTCAATGACTAATATATCAAAATGTATTTTACGTTTTGCAAAATGTAAAACACATTTTATCGGATGTCAACTGTTTTTTAAAATTTTTTAAAAATTTTAAAAAATTTTTTGGGCCTTAGAATTGTGTTTTTTAATCAGCTATGCTCGAAAATATCCGATAGAACCCTAATAACAGGCCGATTTTTTACTTTTGGTTATCTTGTCAAATTTGGAAGGGGTATCAATACTGTGACTGATGACAAGAAAACAGGATTATTTGATAAGAGTGATGTTTTGCTGATAGAACAAATTACACCTCTGGCTCGGCAGATAAACTGCCTTGATATCCAGAGGATAGCTGATGTTTGCATAGATAACATTCCGAAGCTTGTAGGGGTGAATTTTGCCTCGCTTTATGTTTTAGATGAGTACAGCGGGATACTGCATTTGCTTAAGCATAATCATCCTTATGAGATTAATAAGATAGTATCTCTTAATAAAATCCCTCTTACCCCGATGGTAATGGCGGTTCGAAGCAAAGAAATCATATATGTCGGCGATATAGATACCCACACTCAGCCTATTATCAAAAAATCACAAAGGCCTTTTACAAAAAATTATAAGACCAAAAACTGTCTTATAGTTCCCTTGATTTGCCAATATCGAGTTGTCGGCGTTCTTAATCTTGCCGACCGTATGAACTCGCAGCCTTTCAGCAGAGGTGAAAACGCGCTGATTGAACTATTCAGCCAGCTTCTGGGTGGTTCGATAGGAAATATAAAATTGTTCGAGAAAACTCAGCTTCAAGCAACAACTGACGGCCTAACCGGTCTTGTTAACCACAAAACCTTCTACGAAACCCTCGAAAAGGAATTATGGCGGTCTCGCAGGTACGGTGGAAAAATATCGGTTATAATGATAGATGTGGACAATCTTAAGAAAATCAATGATACTCACGGCCATCGTACCGGCGATAAAGTATTGCGACAGATTAGTGCAAAAATAAAGCAGTGCATCAGGCAGATTGATACTGCGGCCAGATATGGCGGGGATGAATTTGCGGTTATATTGCCTAATACATCGCTCGATGATGCTGTAATTGTTGCAGAAAGGATGGTTGGCGCAGTAAACAGCTCGACTATTCAGGTGCAGGGCGAAGATATACATCTTTCAATAAGTGTCGGTCTCGGGCAATATGATTCTGATACCAAGCCTGAAGATATTACAAGCCGCTCGGATGAGGCACTTTATGTTGCGAAACATGCCGGCAAAAATACCGTAAGAGTTTTCGAGCAGAATCGCGAGTGAAACCGAAGGATTGATTTTATAAAAAATCCCTTTGTGCTTTTTTCAATTTTCAACTATTTATCAAAACACAGCTTTGCATTACGACTTTGTTTCGTCCTGTTCTCTTGGCTTCATACAGAGCCTCATCGGCTCGGGCCATTATCGTTTCAGGGGTATCCGGCGGTGAAGGATTCCATTCTGTAACGCCGCAGCTTACGGTAAGCTGTTCGATGCCGGGGATTGAAATGTTCCGCATTTGCCTTCGAACTCTTTCGAGAAAAACTTTTCCGCCTTTCATCGGTGTTTCCGGAATAACAAGGACGAATTCATCTCCGCCGAAACGCGTTATAATAATATCCGTATTTCTTGCGTTTTTGCGGAAGAGCTTTGCTAATTGTTTCAATGCTTCGTCGCCGGCGGAGTGGCCTGCGGTATCGTTAATTTGTTTGAATTTATCGAGGTCAACAATTGCTATTGAGAAAACGCGATTATATCTTGCAGAACGCGCACATTCTGTTTTGAGGACGTTTTCAAGGACTCTTCTCGTTCCGACGCCGGTTAGCGGGTCCGTTTCGCTGTCAAGACGGGCGTTTTTATAATTCATATAAAGTTTTGCATTAGTCAGATTGGCATTGAGAATCTGCTGCAGCAGGGTCGCTTTGTATATTTTGGATTCGTCAATTTTATCGGATTGTTCATTGAATCCGCACATACAAAGAAATCCATGCGAAACTTTCTGGTCGGCGTTATCCTGAGTCTGGTCGTAAACATTTAAGGCTATTACGATTTTCGACGGGTTTTTCGTTCGTTTATCACAATTTTCACAGGATAATCCGAAATCTATTTCTTTTTGAAAGACGGTTTCATTTTTGAAATTTTCAATAAGTTCTTTGTGTGAGTTCGGGCAATTATTGTGGTAAATCAAAGGCATCTCGTCGTTTTGTTGGTATAAACATAAAACGGCTTTTGATGCGTCAAAACTTTTGGGGGCATTATTAACAGCCAGTGATATTACATCCTCGAAATCAAGGCTTTTTAATCCGGTCGGCAACATAGCCAATTCTTCAGCAGCTGTCTGCATAGCTTTGTTATTTGCTAGCCGGTATTCGAGAAGGTCTCTGGTGGAAATCATTCCTGCCGGGCGATTATCTTGCAGTATCGGAATATGACGTATTCTATGCTGTGCCATAAGGTTTTCGACTTCGGTAACCGAAGCATGGATATCGCATGCTATTACCGAGGAAGTCATTATATCTTTTATCAGGACTTTATCAGGTGATAGAGATTTTGCCAGAACCTTGGAGAGCATATCTCGTTCGCTAATAAGTCCGGCGAAGTTTCCTTCACAGTCAAGAACGACGAGCGAGCCGACCTGATTAGTGCTCATTTGTTCCGCGGCCTGAGCGGCAGTGGCGTTTAGCTCGATGCTAAGCAGCGTATTTTTGCCGTTTTGCTTTTTAATTTGACCTATGTTTGCGGAAAACAATGCTTTATTACCCCCAGACTAAATCAATACGAGATAATTTTATATTATCATACAAGGTCCTAATAAATATTATCTTCGCCATTCGGCTTTTCGGACCATCAGAGGAGGCATTTGTTTGGGTTTAACTTTTCGTTTGCCTGTACTCATACAGCCGATAGCACTGGGATACCACTGAATCTGATATATCTGCGGTTTTTTGCTTTGCAAAGTTTTGCTTTCTTTTCCTGACATCAGTTTTTACCCGTAAAAATTGACTTTTGATAGAATTAAACCGGCTGTGTTATCGGCCAAAAAATGCGTTAACTTAGGCTAAAAATCATATAAGTTTATTCGATATTTCTTTTTGTTTATTGACTTGCGGAAGAACTTTGGTTAGCCTTTTAGGGTGATTTTAACTATAGAGTTTGATATTGGAGATAAAAGATGGCAGCACCGAAAATGCCGCATCCGGAACATGCGAAACATTTATGTTATTTGAATAATATGGGATTGCAGCTAAGCAAACCTCAAGCATATAAAGCGCTTGTCAAAGACCCGAAATATATGTGCGGTATTTGCGGCAGGGCGGCTGCTAATAAAAGCAATTTGTGCAAACCTGTGAAATTATAATCAGGGAATATCTGCTATCTAAAAAGAACGGTAGTCAGTATCTTTCCATCCTGCAGGGCGGTCGTTAATTGTAAGTATCTCGGTTTGCTTGATAAGCCATTTATCATCGGGCTGTTTTTCGATAATCAGCTTTGCTTTGACCAAAAGCACAGAAGTATATGTGTCTATGTTGCTCTTGGAGTCGAAAATAATCCTGTTTAACAGAGTAACCTCGGCCGTTTTTTCGGAAATCTGTGTATCCAATATAGAGGCATATATATTTTCGATAAAAGGGGGGACTAAAATAATTCGAGCATAGCTCAGCAAGGCCTGTTTGCTCTGATGAAATGAGTCCGAGTAATCAGCAGCAAGTGTCATGCCCAGCGCATCAACATCTTCGTTTTTGACGGCGTTAATCGCCTGTTTGACAACTGCTTTAATTTTTTCTTGGTCAGTCTTTACGGCGAAATCAATGGCAAGACCCAGAATAGCTATTAATAGCGGTACGATTATATTCATCCGGCGAATCTTTTCAGGATAAAAAGACCGCAATGCCGACAAAACCAAGAAAATTACAACTGCGATAATTAAAAGTGTCCACGGCTGTTCGTAAATATTCCACATTTTTCACATAGCTCCAAACGATTAGTTTCGTAAAGCCTGAATAGGTGCAGGTATTCGTCCTTTGCGGCGGACGAATTTAGACGAGGTGATTTGGGGGGTTTTCATCACGGGTGCCGAACCTAATAAACCGCCGAAATGAACTATACTTCCGGCTTTTTTGCCCGGTACCGGAATTACGCGAACACTTGTTGTTTTATTATTGATAATTCCTATCGAAAGCTCGTCTGCAATAATGGCCGAAAGCACATCGGCAGAGGTATTCCCGGGTACGGCGAACATATCAAGCCCTACCGAACAGACCGCAGTTAGCGCTTCGAGCTTTTCAAGCGATAAAGTTCCAGCTCTTACAGCTCGAATCATTCCCGAATCTTCGCTTACAGGAATGAATGTTCCGCTAAGCCCGCCGACATTTCCCGATGCCATGGCTCCGCCTTTTTTGACGGCATCCATAAGCAAAGCTATTGCCGCAGTCGAACCGGGCAGCCCCATGCTTTTGACGCCCATAGCTTCGACAATCTCGGCGACCGAATCTCCGGCGGAAGTGGTGGAAGCGAGTGATATATCGACTATTCCGAATTCGACATTCATCAGCTTAGCCATTTCTCTGCCGATTAATTCGCCGGCACGGGTAATTTTGAAAACTGTTCGTTTAATTACTTCTGAAAGCTGCGTTAAATCACAGTCAGGATTTTTAACGACGACGTCTCTAACAACCCCCGGGCCGGATATTCCGATATTCAAAGCGAAATCTGATTCGCCGATTCCGTGGTGAGCCCCTGCCATAAAAGGATTATCTTCGGGGACATTTGCGAAGACCGCAATTTTGGCACAGCCTATTCCGTTTTTCGTCAGTCTTGCAAGCTCCTTCAGTTTTTTTCCGATTTTTACAACTGCGTTTACGTTCATACCGGCAGAGGTTGAAGCTAAATTTAAAAAACCGCATACTCGTTCGGTTTTGGATAAAGCTTCGGGTATTGCGTCTATAAGATTTTCATCGGCTTTGGTCATTCCTTTTTGTACCATAGCTCCGAAACCGCCGACAAAATCGATGTCAGCTTTTTTGGCTGCGTAATCCAATGCCTTTGCAATCTGAACAGCGGCTTTTTTTTGTTGGGGCAGCGGTTCGAGAAGCAGTGCAACAGGTGTTACCGAAATTCGCCGGTTTGTTATCGGGATGCCGTATTTATTTTCCGTCTCATCGGCGAAACGGTTGAGAAGTTTGCCTTTTTCTATGATTCTTTGTTTGATTCTTCCGCAAAGCCGAGTGACATTTCTGTCCATACAGTCTTTGAGATTGACTCCGAGGGTAACCGTACGAATATCGAAATGATGGTCGAGAGTCATCTTTACCGTTTCAAAGACTTCTTCAACGCTGATAGGCATAATTAAATCCTGTGCATTGCCTTAAAAATAGTTTCATCCTGAACGGTAATTTTTAGCGACATCTCGGAAGCTATTTTGTCGAGCTGTTTTTTTAATTTAGCCATATCTATCGAAGCCGCGGCCATATCAATAGCCATAGTCATAACGAAGTATTCTTTCATTATTTTCTGATTCACGTCGACGATATTGATATTTTTTTGGGCCATAGTATTGGCCAGCCGCGCGATAATTCCGACCTTATCGACACCTGTTACGGTTACTATGCAGATTTGACTCGCCTGTTTTTTGGCCATAGATTATTCCTGTTTTATTCAATTAACGATATCGCTCAAATCGAATTTTTTAAGCTCTTCTGTTTTTTCGTAATCAGTCATACCCGGCGAAAGGGCGGTGATAGCGATAAAACCTTCGGAAAGAGATGTAATATCATTAGGTGTTTCTTCGTCGCGATGCAGACCGCCTGCTAACTGATAAGCGGGTTGGCCTGTCTCATTTTTGGTTTCGACATAATATTCGTCCACGCCTTCACCTGATTGAGGAACAATTTTAACTCCTTTAGGTTCGCCTTTGGAAAGCTGAGGTATATTTATATTAATAACCGCCCCATTTCTCACGGGCATAAGTTTTTTTAATATTCGATAGCAATACTCGGCTGCCTGCTCGAAATTCATCTCATCATCGAACGCAAGACTCAGAGCTACTGATGGAAGACCGAGAAACAGCCCTTCCATAGCAGCGGCAACTGTTCCGGAGTAATATATATTTATTCCCGCATTGCCTCCGTTATTTATGCCGGATACTACAAGGTCGATTGGTTTGTCTTTGTGTAATTGTAAGACTGTCAGCTTGACGCAGTCAGCCGGCGAACCTTGTACGCTGTAACCTGTGAATAGGCCGTTTATATCGACTTTATTGCATACTAAAGGCTGAAAGAAGGTCAGACTGTGGCTCATTCCCGAACGGCTCTCGGACGGAGCGGCAACTATAACTTCTCCGAGATTTACAAGTTTTTTATATATAGCCGCAAGCCCCGGAGCAAATATTCCGTCATCGTTAGTAAGTAAAATTCTCATTTATATAACTCCTTGGCCGGATTGTAATTCGCGAAGGACTCTATGTCAATTGACAGCTTCTCGGATTATCTTATAATTGACATTTATGGAAAAATATTTGCAGGGTCAAGAGTGTTTAGTTATGTCGAGAGAGCAGGTACGCGCGTTCGATGAGTGGGCGATTAATATACTTGGGATACCCGGTGCGGTGCTGATGGAAAACGCCGGTCGAAGCTGTGCCGAACTTATCATTGAAAAATTAGCGAAAGTCCGAAACCCAAAAGTAACTATTTTTTGCGGGACAGGCAATAACGGCGGTGACGGATATGTAATTGCCCGTCATCTGTTGAATCACGGCTTTGAGGTGAAGGTTATCATCTGCGGCGATGAAACAAAAATAAAAGGTGATGCGAAAATCAATCTCGATATTTTGCAGCAAATGGGTATGGCTGTTGAGAAAATTAATCCTGCTGAATTCTCCGATGATACTTTGACTGAATTTTGTTCTAATGCCGATATGCTTGTCGATGCTCTTTTTGGGACCGGACTGAACGGCGAGCTTAAAGAGGATTATCAGCGGATTATACGTACAATAAATTCTCAGGCTTTGCCGATATTGGCTGTGGATATACCTTCAGGTCTTGATTGTAATACAGGCTGTGTTCTCGGTGAGGCAATAAAAGCAGCTTGTACAGTTACCTTTGTCGCGGTTAAAAAAGGCTTTTTGGCCTCGAAAGAAACGCCGACCTATACGGGCGATATTTATGTAGCGTCTATAGGTATAAATCCGAATAATTATCCGCCGAAAGCACCGGGCTGACCGGATTGGGTTTTATAGCCTATCAAATACAAGAATCTGTCGAAATTGAGAATCGGTATCGCCAAGGTTTCTGCCTGCTGTCTCACTTGTTTGTAATGGTCAAGTTTCTTTAGAGAAGCCTCGTGTTTTTCCATCGCCATAGGGTCTATCGCAATCTGGTCGTAAGTAGGTCTTGGCAGAACAGCCGGCGGCTCACCCAAAACTACGAAACTTGTATTTACTGACACAGCTGTTTCTATCTTTCCGCCCCAGCCCTCTATTAAAGCTTTTATTTTCTCTACGGCCTGATAATCCATCGTTCCATCACCGTCAAGGTCGAAATCACCCGCAACGACGAATAGGTTAGTTTGTTTGCTGTCCCATACGAGATTAGCAATTATATCGCCGACAAGTATAGGATTCTTCGGGTCAGACCTGACAATTCTTGCGGTAGATATATTTTTAGCAACGTTAAATACCTCGATTTCACCTTTGCCGACACCGTCTCTGGGTATGGGAACATTTCTATTGTATACCGCGAATGTCAATCCGGGATAAACACGGTCTTGGCTGCCGAGGTTAATGTGTACTGTTTTACTGTATTCGTCCAAAAGCATTACTTCACCATCCGGAACACGCGCGGCAACTTCCATATCCGGCGAGCCGACAATCTGCCTGAGCTGTTCTCTGGCTTGTTTTAGAGTCTCGGAGGCGACGTTTAATTCAGCCCTTGCCCGAAGCAGGTTTTGACTAAGTTCTTCATTTTTTTCTCGTTCTTTCTCGAGATCAACCCATAACATCTTGACTTGGTCTTCGGTTTTCTGTTCCATCAGAGCTTTAAGGGCGTCAAAACTTCTCTGAACCTCATTTGTTTTGGCGGTAAGCCTGCTTTTTTCATCAAGCAGTTCTTGTTCCTTTTGGGAGATTGCTTTTACGGCGTCATCAAACTTCTGCTGAAGCTCTTCTATCTGGTTTTCCAATGACTGAACTGAAACATTAGAAGTATCAAGCTTGTTTTTGAGTCTGTTTATGGTTCCTATTAAACCCATCGTATTTACATCTACAACCGTTATATCAGGATAGTCATTGCTTAATGCCAAAGCTATTTCCGATACTTTGGTGTTTATGTTTTGAGCTTTAACCTCAGCCGAGGTTTCCTCACGCGGGGCTCCGAGAATGAAATAAGCCATATCATCGACATAGCCGAGCAGCAGATCCACGTAGTTTTGGCGAGGGGGCTTTGTTCCGATAAGCGAACCTCGATTTGCCCATTGCCGAGCATCTATAAGTTCGTTATGCTGGGTTTGCATTTCTGCATTTGCCTTCAGTTGTTTTTCGAGATTCAGATATAAAACCACGGCTACGACAGTAGCGATTAAAAAAAGCACAATAAAAATTCCGCCTGCGGCAACCCACGGATTACCTTGTGGTCTTTTACCCATAGCCATCACTTTAACTCCTTAGATAATGATACGGAGAATCCGCCCGGTTCAGCTAAAAACACCGCCGGGGCTTATCTAAAATCCCCATGAAACCCGTATTATCGGGCATTTTGATTGAAAAGTCAACTCAAAAAGTCACAATAATGCCCATTTTAGCAGGGGATTAACGAACTTTGTATCGGCGAATCAGGCCGCTTGCAATAGCGCAATTCTCTTTAGAATCAAAGCTTATCTAAAAGGTTAGGCAGCTCTGAGATGCCGTAAATTACGTGTTTTGGAGCGGCTTGCGGGCCGGGGGGCGGTTTTTTATGGATTCCGGACGGGCAAATGATATGGATTGTAGAAAAACCTAAGCTGTTGGGTGCGACAAAATCCTTTCTTGCATTATCACCGATGTAAACGCAATTTTCGCCTTGGACATTCAAAATTTTCAGCATTTTTTCAAAAGCCGCCGGCGAAGGCTTCCAGAACTCCCTGCCCAGCTCTTCTGTATAAATTATGCATTTAAAAAACTTTTCTATTCCCAAAGCCTCGACCTTGAGTTTTTGGCCCGGCAAATAACCGTCCGTAATTAAACCCAAATTGTATTTTCTGTTCAGTAAATCAAGCACGTCGCGGCTTTGCTGCGGCAGTTTAATATTCGGTTTATGATTTCGGAAGACTTCTATAAGCTCTGTAATGTCAGATTCGCTGTAGCGTATGCCCAGATTATCGAGTGCGGCATTAAAGGTTTTATCGTAATTCTGCGATTCGAATTGAGCCGATAATTCTTTTGTAATTTTCGGGGCATTACATTGTTCGTGACGGCTGCTGATAAATTCGGCAACGGCGGCAAAACCGCTTTTATAATAGTCCTGCTCCTCATAGAGCGTGCCATCAAGGTCAAAAATCACAGCTTTAATCATTTATATACCTCAAAACGTATTTTAGTATATAATACTATATCGGAAAAAGTTGTCCGGCAAACAGTAAAATTTATTATAGGCAAAAAATGGCGAAACAGAGATTACAAAGAATTTTAGCAGCCGCGGGCGTGGCCTCGCGAAGAAAATGCGAACAAATGATACTTGACGGTGAAATCGAGGTAAACGGCAAGGTTGTAAAAACGCTGCCGGTTTTTGCCGACCCGCATCAGGACAAAATTACGGTCAACGGCCAGAAAATCCGTCAGGCTAAGCCGGTCTATTATATGCTGAATAAGCCCAAAGGTGTTTTATGCACGAATTTCGACCCGGACGGCAGGCGCCTTGCGATAGATATGGTTGATTCCAGCCAAAGGGTACATTGTGTAGGAAGGCTCGATATGGACTCATCCGGCCTGCTTATCCTGACAAATGATAATGATTTGACTAATCGGCTTACTCACCCCAAATACGAAATTTCCAAGACTTATTCGGTCGAGGTGAAAGGCCGAATCAGTTCCGAAATGCAGGAAAAACTTCAAAAGGGCGTTTGGCTGGCTGAAGGGAAAACCAAGGCCGCCTCAGTTAAGGTTTTGCATAGAGGCAGAGATGTTACCCGGCTGGAAATCACTATCAAACAAGGTTTGAATCGCCAAATTCGCAGAATGTTGGCTAAAATCGACCTTGATGTGAAATCTTTGAAAAGGATTAAAATCGGCAGATTGGAGCTTCGCGGGCTTGGTACGGGCAGGTACAGGCCGCTTACTATGTCCGAAGTGGCGTATTTGAAGAAAAAGACAGGGGCATAGTTTTTAACGAATTTTGAAGGTTTTTATTTGTTTTGGGTTTTTCGTCTTGCATTTTTTCTCATAAAGCCTATATTAATGTGTTTTTATAAAACTACTTAAATAGCCAGGAGTTAAGAACGATGTCAAGAGTGTGCCAGTTTACAGGTAAAAAGACAAGCAGCGGCAGAAGTATAGTACGCAGAGGTAAAGCAAAGTACCTCGGCGGTGTCGGCCGTAAGATTACCGGAATCACCAAAAGAAAATTCAAACCCAATATTCAGACTGTCAGGGCGGTGGTAGAAGGGAAAGTAACACGCGTAAAAGCTTCGGCAAAGGCTATCAAGATGGGGCTGGTTCAAAAACCCCCGAAACGGAATTATAAGAAATCTGCCGAAAAGGCCGCAAAATAACCGGCTGATAATTTTAGTGAGCAATTCAAGCGAGGCGGCCTAATGCCTCGCTTTTTTTATATTAGGATTGTTATATGGCTCAGAACATCAGCAAACAGGACGTTCAGAAAGTAGCCAAACTTGGCCGGCTGCAATTATCCGATGATGAGATTGAACAATTTACCGGCCAATTGGGTTCGATTCTCGAATATGTAGAAAAGATGAATGAGCTTGATACTTCGAATGTCGAACCGCTTGCTCATTGTTTGCCTGTGAACAATATTTTCAGGCCGGACGAGATAAACGAGTCTTTATGCTCGGAGAAAACACTCGCAAATGCTCCTGATTGTGAAGGTGAATTTTTTAAAGTTCCTAAAATACTCGATGAAAGCAGTGCATAAAATATGTCAGCCGAGTTATTAAATCTCAGTTGCTCACAGTTAAAAGCACAGATAATTTCAAAAAAGACAACAAGTCTCCAAGCTGTGAATGCGGTATTACAGGCTATAGAGAAAATCGAACCTGTTGTCGGAGCATATATAAGTATATTCAAAGAGCACGCCATTGCGCAAGCCAAAAATATAGATGAAAAAATAGCTTCAGGGAAAGAAATCGGATTATTGGCAGGGGTTCCGATTGCGGTCAAAGATAATATGTGCACTGTATTCGGCGCGACAACCTGCGCATCCGGAATTCTTAAAAATTTCCATGCTCCTTATAACGCGTCGGTAGTAGAAAAGCTTATTGCCGCTGATGCGGTTATCATAGGTAAAACAAATCTCGACGAATTTGCTATGGGTTCGAGCACCGAAAATTCGGGGCTGAAAAAAACGGTTAACCCATGGGATACGAATCGAGTTCCCGGAGGCAGTAGCGGCGGTTCGGCTGCTGCGGTGGCTGCGAGACTTTGTTTTGGCGCTCTTGGTTCAGATACCGGCGGTTCGATTCGCCAGCCGGCAAGCTTGTGCGGCGTTGTAGGGTTAAAGCCGACTTACGGCAGGGTATCCAGATATGGTTTAGTAGCTTATGGTTCGAGTTTGGACCAGATAGGGCCTTTGACCCGGACAGTTCAAGATGCGGCTTTATTTATGAATGTTATAGCCGGACATGATTGCAAGGACAGTACCAGCATCAGCCAGAGCATTATGCCGGTACCGGATTATTTAGACAAACTTGATGAACCTGTTAAGCCGCTGAAAATAGGTATTGTATCACAGCTTAATGCCGGTGCCGAAAGTTTGGTTCAAAAAGCGATAAATGATTCTCTGGAATTATATAAGAAACTTGGGGCGGCATTGGTTGAAGTAAAAATGCCTCATTTTGATTATGCCATTGCGGCTTATTATATGATAGCTACCGCTGAAGCATCGAGCAATCTGGCTCGTTATGACGGCGTACATTACGGCTATAGAACCGCTGACCCTAAGGATTATATCGAGGTTTACTCAAAAAGCCGCGCCGAAGCATTCGGTCAGGAAGTCAAACGCAGAATAATGCTCGGCACTTATGTTCTTTCTGCCGGTTATTATGATGCTTATTACCTAAAAGCTCTTAAAGTGAGAAATCTTATACGCAGCGATTTTGTCAAAGCGTTCGAAAATTGTGATTGCCTTATGATGCCTGTTTCGCCGATGACGGCTTTTCGTATCGGAGAAAAAACAGCCGACCCGTTACAAATGTATTTGGCTGATGTTTATACCATAGCCGCGAATTTAGCGGGTATTCCGGCAATCAGCATTCCGTGCGGTTTCGATGATAATAATCTTCCTGTAGGCCTTCAGATACTTGCGCCGGCATTTACAGAAGATAAACTTCTTAGAATCGCCCGAATGCACGAAGTTAATACAGAGTTCCATTTGAAAAAACCGAAGTTGATTCAGTAAATTATATGAGTGATTTACAGTACAAAGTAATTGTGGGACTTGAGATTCACGTTCATCTTGGCACTAAGACTAAGATGTTTTGCGGTTGTGCGCTGGAATATGGAGCAGTAGCCAACAGCCGGGTTTGTCCGGTTTGCCTTGGTATGCCGGGAAGTCTTCCTGTGATGAATCAGAAGGCTTATGAATACGCTGTGATGGCGGGGCTGGCCCTGAATTGTAAAATAGCGGAATTTACAAAGTGGGACAGGAAAAATTACTACTATCCTGATTTGCCTAAGAACTATCAGATAAGCCAGTATGATTTACCTCTGGCTGAAAATGGTTTTATTGAGATTCCTCTTGAGCAGGGTAAAACCAAGAGAATCAGAATCCGCAGAGCGCATTTGGAAGAAGACGCCGGAAAAAATATCCACGTCGGCAGTCATTCTCAGATAGACTTGAACCGAGCCGGTACGCCGCTATTGGAAATTGTTACCGAACCTGATATGAACAGTGCCCAAGAGGTTAGAGCTTTGGCGGTAGAGCTGCAGAGAATAGTCAGATACCTTGGCGTATCCGAAGCCGATATGCAGAAGGGCCATATGCGATTCGAGCCTAATATTAATCTTGTAATTACAAAAAACGGCCAAGAATATAAGACTCCGATTGTAGAAGTTAAAAACCTCAACAGCTTCCGTGCTCTCGAACGAAGCATCGAATACGAAATTCCCAGACAGCTCGATAATTTCGTCGAAACCACAATTGTTATGGGTATGGGAAATAAATCTACGCGAGGCTGGGACGATGTAAACCAGATGACCGTTCTGCAAAGGGAAAAAGAAGAAGCACACGATTACAGATATTTTCCCGAACCTGATTTAGTTCCTGTTAAATTAACAGAAGAGAAATTAAACGAAATTAAATCGCGTATGTGCGAGCTTCCGCTGAAGAAACAGCTTCGTTTTATTAATGAATACGGCCTTAGTGATTATGATGCGGGTGTTTTGACTGCTGATAAATCCACGGCAGAGTTCTTCGAGGCCGCCGTTAAAACCGGAGCCGATTCGAAGCGTATTTGTAATTTACTTACGCAAACCGGCCTTAAAATAGCTAATGAAAAAGGCTGCGGTTTGCATGAGCTGGGTTTTACGGCGCAAGACATTTGTGATTTGGCCAAAATGGTCGAAGCAGGACAAATCAACTCAAGTGCTGCAAATATAATCCTTGAAAAAATGACTCAAGGGGATCTCGGGCCTCGCCAAATTGCCGAACAAATGAACCTAATCCAAAAAAGTGACGCAGGTGAAATCGAAGCGGTAATCGATAATGTTTTAGCTGAGAACGGCAAAGCTATAGAAGACGCAAAACAGGGGGGCAAGAAAAGCGGCAAAGCCAGAGCTTTCTTGATTGGTCAAGTAATGCAGAAAACAAAAGGTCAGGCCAACCCGAAAATTGTTTCTGAAATTCTCGATAAAAAATTAAGTTAGCAATTTTGGAAAGGCGGATGCTATGCCTGTGAAAGTAGAAAAAGTAGAAAATATTGCTGCTAAGAAAGTTGAGATTGCCGGAGCAAAGAATACTGCTATCAGAGTTTTGATATCCAAGGCCGACGGAGCTGAAAATTTTGCAATGAGATTATTCGAGATAGCTGCGGGCGGAAATACTCCTCTGCACAGCCATCCGCACGAACATGAAGTATTTGTGTTGGAAGGGGACGGGGTTTTCGTTTGTCAGCAGCAAGAGCACAGGATTTCATCAGAAACTTTTATTCTTGTCCCCGGCGAGATAGAGCATCAATTTAAAAACAACGGAAAATCTATTCTAAGGTTCCTCTGTCTTGTACCTTCATCAGCGGCGTAGATTAATTGATATTTCTATAGCTTTAAAAATGTTAATTAATCTGAATCTTCACGGATTTAAAACCTGCCTTTTATGTCTGCTGTCGTCCGATAAAATGCAATTATGCGGATTAAATTGAAATTTAAGCGTAATTGGTGTCTATAGATGCGTTTAACGCCGATTTTGCTTAATCCCAAGCGATTGAATACCGAAAATTATCGTATGGAATGTTATGGTGCGGGTTAGGATTTTATGAGGAAAACGCATCTTATCGGGGAAAAAACGTTTGCCGCTTTTGATTCTGCATTTCGCCCTGTTTATTCTGCATGGTTGTTTAAATGTTAATTTACGAGAATATACATAGGTCAAAATTAAGATGAAAACGAATCAAAAAACAAAACGTAATCGGGGTTTTACTATTGCAGATAAACTTTATTTCTGTGCCGTATTAGTTATGCTGATTGTCATTTTGAGCGGATGGCCTCCTTATTCGGCTAAAACCAATATAGCCGGTGTTATGAAGTGGTCTCCTGACGGAGACAGAATTCCGCAAAGGTCGATTGAGCGCCTTGCTCAAAAAAGATTTGTAAGTTGGGCTCAAAGCCCTATTGTTGTCCAAGCTATTAAGCAGGCCAATCAGCAGCATCAGAAATCTCTTGATGAGATAATCAGAATCGATGAAGAATGGATAGACGGCAGTGTAAGCAGCGATTTTGTCGAACGGTGTCTTAATAATCCCTGTTCTGATTATCTAAGAAAAAAACAAAAAGAAAGAATAAGCGATAAATATCTGTACTCGGAAATTTTTGTTATGGATGAACACGGCTGCGTTGTTGCTATGACAGAAAGAACATCCGATTATTGGCAGGCTGATGAGGATAAATTTGTAAAAGCCTTCGCTGATGGCAGGGGCTCAATATTCGTTGACGAGTCGGCTTACGATAGAAGCTCGCAAATTACATCTATTCAGGTGTCGGTGCCTGTTTTGGATGCAGATACTAATCGGGCAATAGGCGTAATGACAATAGGAATGAATATCAGTGTTCTTGATGAACAAATCTAAGGCAGGTTAAAAGATGGAAATAAAGAAAAAGTTGAAAATTGGAACGAGACTGCCTCTGCTGGTTTTTTTGTCGTTTGCGGCATTTTACTGCATCCAAACAAGATTTTTAGGTCGATATATCAATCGGATCACTCAAATAGAAGCCCCCAGAAGCGAAGCTGCGTCCAAGATGGAGGTGGCCTTGATTGCCATGGGATATGACTTATTGGGTTATTTGCAAGACCATAAAACGGCAAGACTCGAACTTTTACAAGAACATCGAAAAAATTATCGTGAATATCAAACTATTTATTACCGAATGGCTTCGTCGGACGAAGATGAAAAAACATCTGTTTTGGTTGAAAGAGAAAGTGCTTTGGTTAAAACGATAACCGAGGAGTTAATAAATATCAACAAATATCAGGTTAAGAAAATTGAGATATTGAACAGTCATTTGGATGAGGCATATAATATTCTTAACAAAGGGTTCGAACTGCATAATGTAGCCTATGAGCAGAGCGGCTATAGGGAACTTGCGGTTATTGCGGAACTGAAAAATAAGCTTTATGAGATAAAACGGGATATCGATACATATCTCAATACACGCAAAAAAGAATATGAAACAAGAATTAATGAAAATCACAATCAGTTAGTATCTTTGGCAAATACCTTTGAGACTATGCATATAAATGGGGAACATCATGAATATTTGGCAAGATTTGAAGAAACATATAAACAGATTGCGGTTAGTATAAGAGAATTAATAGCGTTAGAGAGAAGCAAAATATCACGCCTTAATCACTTTTCGATGGCAATACAGCGGTTACAAATATTTCTCGGTGAGAATCGCAGGCAGGCCCATGCCGACCTTGCGGCTGCTCAAAGAAACAGTGACAAAGCTATCGCAAAGGTAGTTTTATTTAACCCGGTGCTGATTGTATGCGGGGTTGTGATAATACTTCTTTCACAGGGATATACATTTCATTCGGTTTTGCAAACATTAAATGGGGACGAGGTTTTAGAAATCCAATCCGGCCTTGGCAAAATTGATACGAATATAGATATCGGGGCTCCTAAAGATTCCGAACAAATAGCAGATTCCGATGGCAAAAAAGATTAGAACTGCGGGTTATTTAGTCTTTTTTAAGAACTTTGGCTTCTGTTCCTGAAATTATCCTTCTTATATTTTCCCGATGCCGGAATATAATCATTAAAGTAATAGCAGCTGCAGCCAAGATTAAAGGCCAAAGATTTACCCACTTCCAGTTTTCTAAAACTATGGTCAGGATAACCAAAGCGGCGGAAAAAACGATTGCCGCGATTACCGAAGCAAGGGAAATATATCTAAAAATCAGTACGAACAAAATCCATGTAACCATCGCTATCGCCGCACAGATTGTGAAATAAGGCCATAATCCCATCGCTACTCCGAAGCTTGTTGCGACGCCTTTGCCGCCTTTAAAGCCGATATAGATAGAGAAAACATGCCCTAAAATCGCGGCACAGCCTACAACCAGCCACAAGAAAAGCTCCAAAGTTTCCGGATGCGAAGAAATAAACCCGCCTGCTATAAGCATGGGAACCAGTCCTTTTAAAACATCGAGCAGGAAACAGGCATAGCCCCATTTTTTTCCTATAGCCCTTGATAGATTAGTCGCACCGATATTGCCCGAGCCTATAGTGCGTATATCCTTACCGTAAGCTTTTGCGATTATCAGGGCAAAAGGCACCGAGCCGAGCAGATAAGCGAATATAACCAGAAACGCAAACTGCATTTATTTAGAACGCCTTTCAACTATTGATTGATAAAGTATTTTAAGCTCTTTTGCGACGCGGCTTACGGAAATTTGCTCTCGTATGTTGTCTTGTACGATAGCTGTAGCTGCTTTGTTAATCGTCTGGAAATCTGTAAAATGTCCGATAGCTTCGGCAAGGGCGGGTATATTTTCTGGAATATCAATTATCCTGCCGTGCCGATTATTGACGAACATCTCGGATGCTCCGTTAAACTTTGTGGTTATTACGGGTTTATCCGCCGCCAGAGCTTCGAGGATAAATCTGCTGCACGGGTCATAAAATGTCGGCAAAACAGCTGCATGACTCATACCGAGTATGTTTTTTATGTCCCCCAGATGCCCCATAAATATTACCCGCCGTTCTGTATCGAGCCTCTGAGCCAGCCGTCTATAAGGATTTATATTGCCCGAACCGACGACAATTAAAAACGGGCTTAACTCGGGATTTCTTGCGGCGGTCATTTGCATTGCACGGATAAGCATCTCAAGTCCTTTGAGCCTGAAATTATTCGCTACGAATAGAAAAAATACAGGCTGGTCAGACTCCTTTATTCCGAGCTTCGCCATAATCTGTGAACAGAGTCTCTGTTTTTTCATCAGGTCCGCTGTTTTATGTGTCAGAACTCCGTTTCGTATAACTATCAATCTCTCATCGGGCAAGTTATAAGCTGTTTTAAATTGTTTTGCTACGTAATCCGACAGCGCCGCTACTATAGGGCCGCTGAAATCTTCACATAGACTGCGTTCTGCTTTAGCTAATGAGTTTCTTCTCCAATTGACGCAAGCAGTCAGTTTTTTATAAAACCTTGTACATCTGTTAGGATAGCTCGCAGTATTGCGGGCGATTGCTTCCGGATAAGAACCCCCTCGAGGCTGATAAACATCGGCAAAAGAAAAAGGAAGAACGCTGTGTATAATATCATAATGATTTTGTGAAAAAAAATCTTTAAGGACATTCGAAAACCGGGAAAAACTTGTCCTTCGTCCCGAAATATTGCTGCAAAGAATCCGAGTATGCTTTGCTCTTGGGTCGCCTTTGGCCGCCACGATGTCAACATCGAGGTCTGCCGAACGTAAAGCCGCCGCCAATTCGAGAACGGAAGTTTCCGCTCCGCCTAACTGCGGATAAGCTCGTTCTATGACAAGGGCGACTTTCATTTTTTTTCAGCTTTCAAAAGGGACAATCCTGCCGTGTTTTTTGTCATGTTCGGCCATTTGCAGGGCTTTACTACTCACCTTCTTGATAAATCTTTTATCTTGTTTATTAAGTTTTTTCGTATTTGCGTATGAAAGATAGAACCTCAACCTGTCTGTTTTTGAAAAATATTTTCCCTCGGCAGAATAGTAAAGCTGGGCAATATCTTTTATACAGTATCTTTCGCCGGTAAAAAGCGGTTCGAATGCTCTTGCCAAATCTATCAACGCGAAATCTTTACCGTCATAGAAAATATGACAGAGATATAAATCGCGATGCCTGAGTCCGGTTTTATGAAACAGGCGGATAAATCTTGCCAATGCTTTGATAAAATTTCTTTGCAGAGCTAAAGATTTCGCAGTTTTAGCACCATAAAAGCAGTCTGGAAGTTTTTGTTCCAGAGAAAGTGCATTGGGAATTTTCTCGGTTATTAAAAAACTTCTCTTTTCAAACAATCCCGACCATTGCTGCCCGTAGGCAACAATTTTTGCTGTTGCTATACCGCAGGCGGTTAATCTCATCGCCGGTTCTAAGTCGAACAATCCGCAGCTTACCCTCTGGTATCTGGATAACCATTTATTAAGTTGTACAAGTAAGGGGGGCTTATCATATCGTTTTAAAAAGAATGTTTTGGCTGGTGTGCCCATCTCGAATTCGATGCGGCTTCTATATGACGCCAAATCTTTTTTTACTAAATTTTTTCCGCCTCTGAATGAAAATACCGCTTCAACCGTATTCAGGCCTAACTCTGTAAAGCCATCTATATAATCGTTATCTGCGAAGAAAGATTCCGAAATCTGCACGAATTTTTGTCTGATATCGGAAATTTCCGCAGGATTTTTGCTGCCGAGCAAATATTTGGCTGCCAGACAAACTCTTTCAACGCTGATGGATTCCATACAGATATGATTAGGCTGCTGGCAGATAGGTTTTAAGCATGGGACGCAGGGGGCTTTGCCTATTATTTGAATTTCCTGTGAATGTCCGGTTTGAGTCCATTCAGGATTATTCGGCCCGAATAACGTTATCACTTTCTTGCCCAAAGCGATTGCTATATGGCGAGGCCCTGTATCGTTGCAGATTACCAGATTAGCAATACTGTAAAGAGCTTTAAGCTCACCCAAGCTTAGTGAGCGGTTAGATAAATCCACTAATTCATTTCTGGCATTATCACATATTTGGCGGGCGATTTTTTTTTCAGCTTCTGCCGGAGCCACTGAGATAATTACTTTAGCCTTATAATTATCGATAAGCCAATCGGCTGTCTGAGCGAATCTTTCGCTCGGCCAGCATTTACTCGGCCCGAACGCTCCTCCGGGGACAAAAACAATCAACGGAGCCTGAGAATTTACAATATCAGGCAATTTTACTTTCAAAGCGGCATAATCATTTGCATCGACAGAAAGCTGAAGATTGCGATTATTAATATCTGCTCCAAGCCACGAAGCTATTGCCAGATAGTAGTCTATCATGGAAATCGGCATGAACTTGCCGTTATAATCCTTCGGAGCGTAAAGTTTGTCTGTTAGAAGAAAACCGCGTCCGTCGCGGCTGTAGCCTACACGGCTTTTTATACCTGCCAGAAAAACGCTCAGAGCCGAACTGAAAGAATTTTTTAATAAAATCGCCTGATTAAAATTATGCTTTTTGAGCTGTTTGGCAGTTTGAAAAGCATTTTTATCTTCTAAATTCAGCCACTGATTGCAAAAACCGCAAGGCTCCAGTACTGCTCGGACGACTTTATTGGATAAATATGTGATTTTTGCCTGCGGATAATGTTCTCGTATGGCGCGCAGCGCGGGTGTCGAGAGAATCGCGTCTCCCATGGGACTTGGCAGCCAAACTAATAGATTATCCGGATACATCTTGCTCAAAGGAAAAAACACGAAATAACGGAGTTATTTCTGGCTGCGAATTATGAAACAGGTGAGCGCAGCCAATTGAAAAAATACCGCAAAAGCCATTGATATTATTATAGACTCGAAATTCCTCGACGGACTTGTCAGAAGCCATATGGATATAACCAGACATGTCAGCGCTACTACCTGCACAAACCCCGCCATAAATCGAGTAATGGAAAACTCACCGAACAATTCCTGCCGCTGATTTTTTTTAAGCTGTTCGAGTATTTCGCGAAGAAGCACTTCTGTCGAGTTCTTTTCCGACAGTTCTTTCTTGTATAATTCTTTCTGCGGTTTTAGGACCTTTGGCGGTTCAATAATTTCAGGAGGCTGCTGTACAGGTGCTTCCTGACGTAATTGTTTATCTTCTTCGACCGTTTCGAGGTTTCTATCGTGTTTTTTTATAATATTAACCACTTCTCTCATATTCACCGCCTTATAATCCGGAGTCCTTCGTCCGGGTTCTATTTTTAACGAATGCTTTATATCATCGACAAGTATCGTTTTGCATCCTGCGTTATATCCTGCCTCGATGTCGCGAGAACTGTTTCCTACCGCCCAAGATTTTGACAGGTCGATGTCCATTTCTTTTGCCGCGGCCAGAAACATACCCGGTTTGGGTTTTCGCCAATCACTGTCTTTTCTGTATTTGGGTATCGCTCCGTCAGGATGATAAGGGCAATAGTATATCTTATCAAGTTTAGCCCCTTCTTTTAAAAGAAGTTCTTCAAGCCTTTCGTGTATTTGGCCGAGCGTTTTTTCAGTCAAAAATCCCCTCGCTATGCCGGATTGATTCGAGACGATAATCAGCTTATATCCTAATCGCCGCAGCTCTATAAGCGATTCGGAAACATAATCGAGAAGCTTGACCTGCTCCGGGCTGCTGATATATCCGGGGTCTTCGATTAACGTATCGTCTCGGTCTAAAAATACAGCTTTATTTGCCATAAAATCCTAAAAAATATGCTCATTGGTTATCAAGAGCTTTCATTTTTTCGATTGTGGCGGTCGAGCTTTTCCCGTCAACCAACGGAGCCAAAACCACTTTGCCTCCGTTTGACTCGACAAATTCACGCCCGACAACGCCTTTGTCTTGCCAATCTTTACCTTTAACAAGCACATTAGGTTTTATCTGCTCGATAAGCTTCATCGGGTCGGGTTCGTCAAAGATGACAATATAATCTACGCTTTCCATCGCAGCCAGAACCGCAGCGCGGTCATGCTGATTATTTATCGGCCGTTCGGGACCTTTGATACTTTTTACAGAATCGTCGCTGTTTAAACCAAGAACCAGAACATCTCCCTGTGCTTTGCAGAATCTGAGAAATTCGATATGTCCTCTGTGGATTACGTCAAAACAGCCGTTCGTAAAGACAACAGATTCTTTTTGCCGTTTATGCCACTGCAATTCGGTAAGCAGTGAATCCAAAGGCCGAATCTTGCCACCTTTACCGCGGTTTTCCGCAACGATTTCATTGATAACTTCTTCAATTGTAACCGGAACAGCTCCGAATTTTTCCACCTCGAGACCGCCAGTTATATTAGAAAGCTGCACAGATGTATTAAAATCGCATCCGGCTGCCAGAGCAATTGCCAGCGTAGCCAAAACCATATCGCCCGCGCCTGTAACATCGTAAACATTTCGAGGACGGGTCGGAACGATTTCGCCGGTTGTTTTTGTTTGTAAATACGCTCCCTGTTTGTCGAGTGTTATCACTACGCCGTCCAGCTTGAACTTCTGCATCAGCTTTTTCGCAGCCTGCGAGACGGCTTCATCATCGGTTAATTCATAGCCTGTTGCTGTGCCGGCTTCTTTGCGGTTTGGTGTAATTAAGGTCGCGCCTGTATATTTCGAATAATCCTTTATCAAAGCAGGGTCAACCAAGACGCATTTCTCCGCTTTTTTCGCCAATTTTATAATATTCCTACAAGTTTCTTCGCTAAGTACTGCTTTTCCATAATCCTGCAGACAAACCGCGTCGCATCCGGAAATATTTTCTTTGACAGTCTCAAGTATCTGTTCAATTAGTTGTTTGGATAGTTCTTCCGACGATTCTTTGTCGATTCTTATCAATTGCTGACGATGGCGGTGCTGTGCTAAACCGACAAGCCGATTTTTAGTGGTTGTGGGTCTGTCTGATGTTTCAATTAGATGTGAAATATCGGCTCCGGATTCCGTCAGCATATTTTTTAACATCTGGCCTTCGGTATCTTTGCCGATTACACCTACGCAGATAACAGATGCCCCCAGTGCCGTCAGATTTCTGGCGACAGAACCGGCTCCACCGCAGCTATATTCGGTATTTTGAACCTTCAGCACCGGAACGGGAGCTTCAGGGCTTATCCTGAGTGCATCACCGTAAATATAAGCATCAAGCATAAAATCGCCCACGAGCAGAACTCTGGGTGAACCAAGATTGGTAACTATTTTTAATAATTTTTCATACATCGGTTTTTGTCCGGATAATACGTTCGATTAAACCCTGTATTATATCGTTTCCTTCGATAAATTCCAGTTCCACAGTCAAATATGCGAAATAAACCATATCTTCGTTTTGCAGCAGTTTTTTGCTTTTCATCCAGTCTTTTTCGGTCGTTACAATAATTTCAGTGTCTCGATGTATGGCTTGATGATATATTTTTTGTATATCTTCTTGTATATAGCGGTGATGGTCGCTGTAAAATTGATGTCCGACTAAATTAACGCCGATTTTTTTAATGGTCTCCAAAAAAGCTTCGGGATTTCCTATGCCGCAGTAAGCGAAAACTTTTTTAGACTTCATTTGTTCGATAGTTATTTCTGTGCCGGTTGCTGTAATTACAGATTTAGGCTGATGAACGGCACAAGCGATAGGCATATCAGGTTTATATTTTCGTAAGTTCTTTCTGATTTTTTCAATTTGTTCAGAGTTAACTTGGTTTGTGCGTGTAATTATCACAGCATCAGCGCGTCTTATTTGATTAATCGGCTCGCGAAGAAGACCTGCCGGAAGCAGCTTGTCATAACCGAACGGCTCGGTCGCGTCGATAGTTAATATATCCAAATCTCGTGCTAATCTGCGATGCTGAAATCCGTCATCCATTACTAATATATTCGCGCCTTGAGATACCGCCAGTTTAGCTCCTTTGACGCGGTTAGGATTTATTATGACCGGCGTTCCGGGGCAGGCATTCGCCAAAAGAGATGCTTCATCACTAATGCCGTACTCGGATTTATATCCGCGGGTCAATATAGCAGGGCGATGCTGTCTGCTTAGATACCTCGCGAGCCATATTACAAGCGGGGTTTTGCCTGTTCCGCCGGTTGTTATATTTCCGATGCTGATTACTTTTGCTGATATGAGTTGAGTTTTGAAAACACCGGCATCATAAAGGCCGTTTCTCAGCAGTATTACCAGATAATATAAAAAACCGGCAACGCGCAGCATCAGCCGTATTAATACCGCACTCACCCCTGTTTTCCTGCCGCTGATAATGTCTCGAAAATCTTCCTGTTTCAATTGCAAATCCTTTTAGAAACAGCCTTTATACCATTTTCCGCTTAAGTTGTCATCAGGATAATTCTCTTGGCCAAGCCGAATTCTAAGTGAATCGGTACAAGAAACGCAATACAGAATTGATATGAGTTGATTTGACTATGAAAGCAGTCAACAATTTGGGGCCTATCGCAATTGTTTTTAAAACAGGTACTTATGGGCGGTACAGGACTTGAACCTGTGGCCCCCAGCGTGTCGAGCTGGTGCTCTAGCCAACTGAGCTAACCGCCCCTGAATAATGAGCATATTAAGTCCGAATGCAGAATAAATCAAGCACTTTGATAGAAATGTTTTTGGGCTTATTTGGAAAAATCGCAGAATTGCTGTAAATGGTTTTTTATCTATTTAAAACCTTGCGTACAACAGCCGCAGCTACGAGGGTCTGCTGGTAATCGCCGTTCTGGATTGTTAGTTTAATCTGAACGCTCTTAGTGTCAATACCGTCATTAGTGGGAGTTTTGGTGAATACAGCAGAAGCGACGTTATCACAAAGCAAGTATTCGACCGAGTTTTTAATCAGGTATAGTTTTTTCTCGTCGGCACGAAATTCATAAATAATATTTTCGCCTGCCTCATTATGTATGCTGCATTGATTCAAAGGTGCCGAAGGGTCTACGGATAATAATTGCCCGGCAGGGTTTCTCCATCCGGCGGTGCGTATCTCGTTAGTCATTCTTGTAAGAGCTTGCCGAGCGGTGTTTATGTTTTTAAAAAGTTTTTCGTTTTCTTGATAATTTACCATTGATGCATTTAAAGCCACAGCTAAAGCCGCAAGCAAAATACCCATAATGGCCATGCTTATCAGCAGTTCCATTACCGTGAAACCTTTACGATTCGAATTTTTCGGTAAATTAATCATAATTTTATTTTCTAATATATTGTCCTTAGCCAGCTTGCCGAGCTGATTTCATTGCCGTTCAAAAGCACCTTCACAGTTACCCTTACGAAGTTACTGGTTCGGGTATCATCTACCAATGAAAAATCATTTTGGTGAACATACTCAACTATAACCTGCTGGGAATAAGCTGCAAAATCGGTTAAGACCTGTCTGTTAGCAGATATAGGCGGCTTAAAACCGGCTGGATTGTGAAAATCATCGACATCATCATAATTAATCAGCGATTCTCCTGCTTCGGGGCCGAAATTATTCGGGGTTTGCGGGTCTTTTACAGGCAGCAAATCAGTCAATTCTCTGATTTGCTCTATGAGAAATTCAGCGGTTGACAACTCCGCTCCGGCGGCGTTAACCTGCGTTAGTGAACCGCTTGAGGCGACAATAGAAACGACCGCGATTCCGACAAGCATAATTGCTATCAGAACTTCAATCATTGAAAAGCCGCCCGAACGTGTATGTTTTTTTTGACTTTTCACCACATTCTCCCATGACAGACTGAAAGCTGTCTTTATTTTCCTGATACTGCCGAAGACATTTTGAATATGGGCAGAATAATACTCATTGCGATAAATCCTACCATCACACCCATAATCACTATCATAATCGGCTCAATCATAGATGTGACGGTTTTTATTGTGGTTCGCAGTTCTCTGGCATAGAATTCTGAAATATCGTTTAAGACTTCTGCCATATTACCTGAATCCTCGCCGCTTCTAATCATCTGGACTACGTTCGAAGGCATAAGGTCGAACCTGAAAAGACTTGCTGCTATTTTTTTGCCCTGTCGAACTTCTTCATAAACAGTAAGCCACATCCTTTTGAACAGAACATTTCCTGATATCTGAGCGGTAATTGCAAGTGTATTTAAAATCGGTACACCCGCTCGGGTCAAAACTCCCATTGTATGAAGACTTCGTGTTATATACAGACTTCGGCATAGTTTTTTAATAATCGGCAGAATCAGCTTGGTTCTGTCCCACCACAATTTACCTGTGGCGGTATAGTGTACGAAGTAGTAAAGCCCTGCAAAAACGGCACCTGTTAAAGGCAAAAGGTAGTACCAGTAACCGCGAACAAAAGAGCTGCTTGCCATAAGTATTTTGGTCGGTTTGGGCAGCAGATGTTCTTTGCCTTCGAAAATCGCTGTGAATCTTGGCAGAACCCAGCAAAGCAGAAAAATTGTTACGACTATCGCCATTACTGCTATAATGACCGGATATACCATCGCACCTTTCATTTGTGAACGAGTTTCAGCTTCCTGATCGAGGTATTCCGACAGTTTTATCAGCATATCGCTTAGCGAGCCGGAAATTTCAGCAGCAGCTACCATATTGATATACAGGCTTCCGAAAATGTCGGAATAATTTGCAAGAGCTTGAGAAAAACTCTGGCCTGATTCAATCTGTGCGTGAAGATTTAAAACTATCGCCTTAAATTTTTGATTGCCTATTTCGGCTCCTATAGTTTCCAATGCATCTTGAAGGCTTATACCCGCTCGAATCATCACAGCCAATTGGTTGGTAAAATTAAGTATATCCTTTCTGCTGGGGCCGAACTCCACCCTGAAATTTCTAATTTTATCGAGAATACTCTGCGGTTGTTTGCTGACGGATGGTTCAGGAATCGGTTCAATCCGTTTCTTTTTGGGCTGCGGTCTTTCGGCTACGGCTGTATTATTATAACTTTTCATAACTTTATTCGGCATTTGATGTTTCCATTAATGCTTAAACTGCGTTTACAAGTTCTTTCTGCGGAGTAGAAGCTACAACTTTTTCCATTTTGCCCGGATTGGATGACCTCAGTATAGCTTCTTCCTTATCAAGGAATCCTTTGGAATACATCATAGCTATACTGTGGTCCATAGTTTGCATTCCGAGTCTTCTGCTGGTTTCTATGATGTTAGGTATTTCGTATATTCGGTTTTCTCTGATGCAGTTTCTCACGGCGCTTGTACAAAGCAGAATTTCGACGCAGGGTACCATACCGGGTTTATCGACTCTTTTGAAAAGAGTTTGAGATATAACAGCCTGAAGTGTATTTGCAAGCATTGTTCTGATTTGTCCCTGTTGGGTCGAAGGATATATATCGATAATACGTTCTATTGTCTGCGAGGCATTAACCGTATGAAGGGTACTAAAAACAAGGTGGCCTGTTTCCGCGGCGGTAATAGTCGCGCTGGTTGTTTCGAGGTCTCGCATTTCGCCGACCATTATGACATCAGGGTCTTGTCTTAGAACGTGTCTTAGACCTGAGGCGAAATTCGGACAGTCGAACCCGATTTCACGCTGCTCAATCATTGCAATATCATTTTCCAATGCGTATTCGACAGGGTCTTCGAGCGTAATAATGCGCTTTTTGTATTTGGAATTTATGACGCCTACCATAGAAGCCAGCGAGGTACTTTTACCGGAACCTGTATGCCCTGTTACTAAAACCAGCCCTCTGGGCAGATCAGTTAAGTCTTTGACAATATCCGGCAGGTGAAGGTCGTCTATCGAAGGTACTTCATTAGGGATAACCCTGAATGAAATAGCGATTGTATCACGCTGATAGTGTGTATTTACTCGAAAACGGTTTCCGTTATCGAGCATAGTCGAGAAATCGAGGTCTCGTGATTCTTCGAACTTTTGAAATCTTTCCGGGCCGACCATTGAAACCACCATTTCGCTTGCGTCCATACTGGTTACAACAGGAAAATCAAGCGGAATCAGTTCGGTATTTCTTCTTATAATTGGCGGCATTCCTACGTTTATATGAACGTCGCTGGCCTTTGCTTTTATTGCGGCTGCTAATATCTCTTTGACATCTATCATAATTTTTCCTTTAAATTACGGCGTTCCATACGGCTTATTATGCGTGTACTGCCTAATTAAAATATAAGAAACAAAATTCTGCGGCACTAACCGCCTAATAAGTCAAATTCTGTTTGAATGGAAATATTATCGGCATTCTTTGCGTGCGGGTTAGCCTGCAATGTGATTTATCAGGCTAATTATTTCTAATACTTATTTGTTCTTATTAAGACGTCCTATAATTATGCACTTAGTAGTTTTCAGCGAGTTTTAGAACGATATTCATTTCACCGCTGGATAAAATTACTTCATTATCGGTGATTTTAGTAACGGTTAACCCCTGATAGTTATCGCCCTTGTATAATATTTTATCATTTATCATACAGCAGTATCCGTTTTCCGATGACATTATACTTAGCAGCTCAAGCTCACTTCGTGCAATTGTCATTTGACTCAGGTCGCTTGTGGGTTTTATTCCTGTCAGTGAATTATCTATTCGGAACGGATTCTTGCTTAACTCGTTGACATTTACCTGCTCGAAGTCAGAGAATTCATAGAATTTCTTTACGATTTTTTCAAGCCCGCTGAACATTTGAGAGCGGACTCCTGTAATTCTGGTAATGGCCGCCTCGATTTGCTTTTGCTCGTTTTTCTGGGCAGTTCCCCCTGCGGCGGCGGTTGAAGGTGAACTCTTTTTTATCATAAACCATAAGCAGACGGCCCCGATTACGAAAAGGCCGACCAAAAAATAAGTACTTTGTGCTGCTTGTTTTTTCTTGTCCGAGACAGTGTAATACTGCTCAGAATTCTCGTCCATAGGCTGCGTATTTTGAGCGGCCGGCTCTGTTTTTTCCGAATTTGTTTTTATATTCGATTCAATCGGTTCTGGTTCTTTCTGAAAAGACAGCATGGCATATCTCCATGAATTTTAAAATATATTTTTTGCTATTTTGACCGTGTAAAACTCCGCCTTAGCCTGACTTATGCTGGAAAAATATGCTGACAAGCAGGTCGGCGGTGATTAATCCTTCCCTATCTCTCTGTTTGTCGAGTTTAAGCTGATTAATCTTTATTATTCGAGGAAGCTTCTCGATTTCGAGCATGAACGAATAAAACGAGTTAAAATTTCCCACAAGCTGCATCCTCATCGGCTGTTCTATATATCCGCTGTTATTGAGCTGCCTTTCTGTTTTTATTGTTTTCGGTGCCAGACCCTGCTCCTGAGCAATAACAGTGACATTCTTTAATACGGTATGTATTTCACTTGTCGGAGGCAGCTTGCTCTCGAAGAAATTAATAGCTTCCTGCAATTGTTCGAGCTGCTGTGAAAGGTCTTTTGCTGCCGCTGTGGCTTGTCTAAATTCTTCCAGTTTCTGCATTTTTCCGCTTACACGAATCTTGGCCTGTGCGAGGTTGTGATTCGCAGGTTTAATCATATACTGGTAGGCAACAAGAGCGACACCTAAAACCAAAATAAAAAACACAAGTTTTCGTATTCCGCTGGTCATAATAGTCACCTTTTCCAATTTAATGTTTAGATAATTATCGTCGTAATCACAGCTTAGAAACTAACACCTGCCGGTTGTGCTTTTGACCTGATTATTCCGATATCTTCTTTTGTTAACTGAGTATCGTGTTTCAATGTTGCTGTTAATTTAAATTGTCTGAATTTCGATTCGTCGATTTTATACTCCTTAGATTCTACAAGAGCTACGTTATCCAGCAGTACCGAAAATCCGAGGTTTTCGATATACGCAGCAACCTGAAGGTCGCTTGGGGCAATACCTTCGATACTGATGTTGGTTCTGGTCATTCTTGCCGGCGAAAATGTTTCCGTTGCAGGATTGGCCGCAGCCGCTGGGCTCTGTGCCTGCTGATATTTCGTAGCAGCGGCTTGAGCGGTGGCCCTTGAAGGGGTTCTTTGTTTTATTTCTTCCTGCTGGAGTTCGAGTTTAATTAGCGATACGCCCGCCGGAAGATTGTTTGTTATCGAAGCTAATAAGACGCTGCGGGGAACTGGTTCGAGCAGTTCGGCAGTTGTTAATGCGGTTTTCATCATCGCCTTACGTTTTTCCTGAAGTTCTTCGAATTGCTGTATCGAATCTTGGGCTTTGGCCATCTGTGCATTAACCATCTGCTCTTTAAGCGTTATGCTTCTTTGCCGTACTTTTATGGTCATAAAAGCTCCGGCCAGACCGGCCATTACAAGCCCGAACAGAACGAGATATATAATGTTCGTTCTTCTGGATTCGGTACTTTGAACATAATCATCTGGAACAAAGTTTATGTTAGCCATATGTAATTCTCCTAATTTACACTGGAAAGACTCAATCCGAATGCTGTTGCCCAGCTGAAATTACAGCCTCTTCTTTCGACTTCAGAACATTGAGAAGAAAGGTTTACCGCCGCCATACAATTGCCCATCTGGGCAGGAAGTTCCATTTGCCTGGCAATCGAAGCATAAGTATTTTGTATTATTGGTGTTATATTATCGCTTGAAAGAAATATCATTCTTTCAATCTTCGGTTTTCTGTATAGCGAGCCGAAATGTCTTAAGCATCCGCCTAATTCGAGGACGAGCTTCTTAACGGTTTCTTCATCTGTGAAGCTGCTGTTTCCTATAGGAATTGAGCGGGCAAAAAGCACGGTGCAATGCCTGCATATTATTACGCTGCTGTTATTTGGTTCGACATCGATAATTAATACGATTGATGTCTGATCGGTTTTACGTCTGCCGAAGAATCTGGTATATGTCTTAGCCATAGCGACAGGCCATACCCCAAGCGATTGTATATGAAGATTGGCCTGCTCATAAACCGCAAGATGCCTATCGATTTTTTCTCTTTGCATTACCATAACTAAAATATTGTCCTCATCTCCGTTTATATATTGTAGAATCGCCTGCTCAGGCTCATAAGGCAGCCTTTGTTTAATACGAGATAAAATCGTTTCATCGAATTTATTCTTAGGAACTTTTGGCGTTTTGAGATGGTCGATAAAAATATCAGCGGCAGGCACTGAAGCTATCACATCTTTTCCTTTAAATGTTCCTTGTCCCGCCAGAGATTTTACTGTGTCTATCAGCCATTTCTGCCATTGACTGCTTCCTAAAAGAATTTCGCTCGGTCTTTCTTGGCTTGAACTGGCCAGAAGACTCACACCGTTCGTATTCTTCTCGAGCTGTGCGAGTTTTATCCGGTCATCACAAATGTCAATTCCAATCGGACAAATATGGTTCTTCAGGAACCCAAACATGGCTATACCTCACTTCGCGTCTCTAAAAGTTTGTATAAAAAACGCGTGTATTATATTCCGCTGTAGAACATCACTCCAACAGCGGCAATTACACTCTAAGTAAAATATAGAAAACAATTTCCAAATCCTGTCACAAGATGAGTAAAAAATATATAAAATCCAACAAAGGAACGGTTTGAGACCGATAAAAACAGGCTTATATTGTTTACAGAAAAATGGTCTGCTTAAAGACAGAATTGCTGTGCAGATTAGATTTGTAAAAAATTGAAATTATTCAGCCTTTAACCGGCGCTGCATTAAGTCTGATATGGCTTGCTGGAGAGGTTTGTTTTGGAATAAAACTTCGTATACAGCAAAGGTAATAGGCATCTCAACTTTATATTTTTTAGCTAAGGCACATACCGATTCACAGGTGGCGATACCCTCAATAACCGAATCCGTAGCTTTCTTGGCTTTTTCACAGGAGAGACCTTTTCCTATTCTTTCACCGAACGAACGGTTCCTTCCTTTTGGGGAAATACAGGTTGTAACCAAATCCCCCAATCCTGTCAGGCCTGCAAATGTTTGCGGTTTTGCACCCATAGCCATGCCGAGCCTTGTAATTTCCGCCAACCCTCTGGTAAGCAGGGCGGCTTTGGCATTATCGCCGCCTTTTAGTCCGTCAATTATGCCGGCGGCGATTGCGATTACGTTTTTCATAGCTCCGGCCAGTTCCACCCCGACAATATCACTGTTCGTATATACCCTAAACCATGAACAGTTGAATGTGTATTGAATATCTTTTGCAAGCTGACCGTCATAAGATGCAACTGCAGCGGTGGCAGGCAGACGCCGAGCCAGTTCATCGGCGATTGTCGGGCCTGAAAGGGCGGCTATTCTGATATTTTTACCGAGCACATCAGTCAGAATTTCATCAGGCCGCATAAGAGTTTTATTTTCTATACCTTTGGCCACAGTAACAATCGGGACCGACTGCGGGAAATATGATTTGAGTCTCGTCCAAATGCTGCGTATAAATTGGCACGGAACAGCCGAAACAATTAAATCGGCATCTTTCATAATTTTTGCATCATCAGGCTCAAAAATCAAAGATTCCGGAAGTTTATAACCGGGAAGAAATTTGAAATTCTCGCCTGCTGATTTAATTTTGCCGAGTTGTTCGGCATCAAAACCCCATATACGAACGGTTATCTGCTTTTCGCAAAGCAGCATTGCCAAAACAGTGCCCATCGCACCGTCACCTATAATTGAAATATTTCGAAACATAGTCTTAATTCTAACCGCAGTATCCGAGTTTTGCAACAGCAGGGGGATATTATCTAATCATTGATAATTTCAATTTCAGTCGGAGCAAGCCTTTTTAACTCAGGAATTTGGTTTTTACCGAGTTTGGCTTCGATTTGCACCAAATTATCAAGGTATGCCTCGTTTATAATATATCCATAGGCTCTGAGAAAATTTTGAACCTTGCCGTTGGATTGAGTGCTGGTAACTCGCAGATGAATTTCTGTGCCTTTGTATTTTTGCAGTATACAAGAGCTTAATTTGTCGATGCCAAGACCGTTTTTTGCAGAAATACTAACCGCATCGGGGAAAAGGGTTTCCAGCATTTCGATTTGACTGATGTCTTTTACAGCATCGACTTTATTTAGCACGATTAGAACAGGTTTTTTCTCACAGCCTATTTCTTTAAGAACGCTGTTTGCTGCTTCAGCTTGTTTTAATGCATCATTATTCGAGACATCAACCACATGAAGAAGCAAATCGGCATTTACGGCTTCTTCGAGTGTTGCTTTAAATGAAGCAACAAGCTGATGCGGAAGATTACGAACAAATCCTACCGTATCGCTCAAAAGCAGTTCCGCTCCTTTTTCTATATTCCATTTTCTTGTGCGGGTATCAAGGGTAGCAAATAACTTATCTTCAACAAGGACATCGGCGCCTGTTAATGCATTAAGAAGTGTGCTTTTACCGGCATTTGTGTAGCCGACCAAACAAATTTTAAACTGTCCTTTTCGAGCGTCGATTTCGCGGATTCTGCGGCTGTCGATTTTTTCAAGCTCGCGCTTAAGCTCTGTAATTCTTTTGCTGACTAATCTTCTGTCGATTTCGAGCTGCTGTTCGCCTGTTCCTCTTGTCCCTATACCTCCGACGGCTCCGGCGGCTGTGCCTCCGGCTGCACCTGTTACAGTATCTAAATGCGACCACATTCGAGTTAATCTCGGATATGTGTATTCCAACTGGGCAAGAGTTACCTGCAGTTTGGCCTGTTTGGTTTGCGCACGCGTGGCGAAAATATCGAGAATCAGCTCACTGCGGTCGAGAACTTTAACCTTGATAATTTTCTCCAGCTCGCGAATCTGGGCAGGGGAAAGGTCATTATCGAATATGACCACATCCGACTTGGTTCTTTTTACGCGGTCGGCAAGCTGTTCGGCTTTTCCCGTACCAATGTAAAGACTCGGATTTACGGAATGAATTTTTTGCTGAAATCTGTCAACTATGATAGCGCCCGCACTTTCAGCTAAAGCACTAAGCTCCGCCAAATCATCTGCATGGTCTTGTCCTCGCAAAATAGCCGCTACCAGTGTTGCCCGTTCTTTTCGAACACGAAGAGTTTCACGTATTTTTTCCAAAGAAATATAGTCTCCGATAATAAAATCTTCTAATAAGGGTATTTTAGCATATTCAGCCGGTCTGTACAATTATAGATGAACTGATAAAGCTTCGATTATATGCTATTTTCTTGCAAAATAAGCGGTTAGCGTATAAATTAAATACTTTAGTTTAAGGTTTTTACGGAGAGGTGTCGGAGCGGCTGATCGAGCCGGTTTCGAAAACCGGTGTGCCTTCGGGTACCGCGGGTTCGAATCCCGCCCTCTCCGTTTTTTTTATTTTCCATCTAACCCATTTCAAATAAAGCATTTATGGATTTTCTACAAGAGAGGATAACACTCTCCGCTTTCTTTTTTATCTCCAGAAACAGATTTCACAAGTCATTGAAATAAAATGATTTGCAGATTATTTACTATTTTTGACTCTGCCACTGTTCTCAAACTGTCCTCAAAATTATCATCGGCAAGGTCAGAAGCTCCATGCTTTGCAAGTTCCATCATAGTCTTTTGGCTGTCGTCATCATGACCTGTTTTTCAGTGAATTTTTGTCCGGCTTGTTTTTTGAAATAGTTATTAATCAGTTTCTTCACCTGTTCTATTTGAAGAACTGTCATATTCTTGAAAATAGCGGTTTTTGATTGGTTTGATATTTTGCAGCCTCCTGAAGCAGCAATGCTGTACCACATATAAGCATAAATGTTATCTTGAGCGGTCCCTCGTCCGTATTCATAACATTTGGCCAGTTTGTTCTGTGCAACAGGACAGCCTTGTTCGGCGGCCATTTTTAGCCACTTGGCTGCTTGTTCATAATCCTTGTCAACGCCTTCGGCTTTAATATACATTAAGCCGAGTTTGGTCTGGGCCGGTTTAAAGCCGTTCTCGGCAGCAAGGTGGTACCACGAAGCAGCTTCTTTGCTATCTTGATGAACTCCAAGTCCTTTATAATACATCCAGCCCAAAGTATACTGGGATTGGGCTATTTGCTGTTCGGCAGCCAAAAGAAGCCACTTAATTGCTTGTTGGTAATCTTGCTCGACTCCTTTTCCTTCGTAATACATCAAAGCAAGATTATTTTGTGATTCGGCGTACCCCTGCTCAGCTGCGAGTCTATAGTAATTTGCAGCTTCATTGTAGTTTTGAACGACGGCTTTGCCCTCGTAATATAGCCCCCCCAAAGTGTGTTGGGCAACTGCACAATTCTGTTCAGATGACATATGAAACATTTTTAGGGCTTGGTTGTAGTCTTGAGCTACAGCGTTACCTTTTAAATACATAAGCCCGAGAGAGCATTGAGCATTTGCAATGCCTTGTTTTGCGGCAAGCTCAAACCATTTTTTTGCTTGGTTATAGTCTTGTTTTAGCCCGCTTTGCCGATAATACAGCAAACCCAGATTGTTTTGTGCGGGTCCGAATCCCTGTTCCGCGGCTTTTTTATATAGCTGGGCAGCCTTTATTGGGGTTTGTATTACACCTTGGCCTTTCTCGTACATCAAACCTAAGCTATGCTGGGCTGGAGCATAGCCGTTTTTGGCACTTAGCCTTAGCCATTTTGCAGCTTCTTTGTAGTTTTGTGCGGTACCTATCCCATCTTTATACATCGAACCTATTGCAAATTGAGATTTTATATGCCCGTTTCTGGCTAACGATTTAAAAATCCTAACAGCTTTGGGATAATCTTGGTTATGAAATGCTGCCAAGCCCATTTCAAAGTTAGATTGGCATTTTGCCATAGAAACTAACAGAAAAAATGTAAAAATCGAATGAATAAAAAATCGGGTTTTACTTCGGTAGTCAGTTTTTGGTTTTATATAAAAAAGAGAGGTAGTTTTTTTGTTGTATTTCAGCATAAATAGTAACTCCGAATTTAGGTTTACATGGTGGGTTATCGGATGATTCTATCCGTTGGTTTACAATCGTAAACTTACAACGTCCGTCATTACATGCAGGTTGGTTTTTAATGGTTATTTAGATTTTAGCTGCTATACCGGCATCAAAAACGGCAATAACAAGAAAATTATTTCTATTCTAATAGCTGCTTAACAAATTTTTAACAAAAGCATCTTATAAAGCTTTCATTATTATCTCCATGCTTTCTTGGCAGTAATTTTTGAAAGCTAAAATTAATATTTAGACGCAGTATCTGTCGTCCTATAAAACGAGGGTGTCGATGTATAAGTCCGGCGAAGCTTATTATAAAACACAAGTTAGAGCAGCCCTGATATTTTTAACAGTTTTCCCTGTTTTTGCCTATAACTCTGTACATGCTGATAGGGTCGAACAGACAAAATCTGCTCTGGAAAAATGGGTTGAAACTCAGCGTATTATTTCTCAAGAAAAACACGATTTGCGGATAGCCCGTGAAATGCTTACAGAAAGAATTGAGCTTTTAGAAAGGGAAGTGGTGTCGCTAAGCGGCAAAATAAGTGAAGCGGAAGAAAGTATTGCCGAGGCTGATAAAAAGCGAGAAGAACTGATTGAAGAAAATGAAAAACTTAAAGAGGCTTCGGATTCTTTAGTAGCGGTTTTAGTTGTTTTGGAAGATAACATTACGCAGCTTTTAAAGAGATTGCCTGATCCGATAAGAGAGCGTGTAAAACCGCTTAGCCAAAGACTTCCGGTCAGTAGAGAGCAAAGCAAGCTTTCCGCAGCAGAAAGATTTCAGAATATTGTCGGAATTTTAAATGAGATCGATAAGTTCAATAGGGAAATTTCTGTAACCAGTGAGGTACGTACACTTAATGACGGCAGGACTGTTGAAGTGACTGCGGTTTATATAGGTGTTGGTCAGGGTTATTATGTGAGCGCTAACGGAGATGTAGCAGGAATAGGGACGGCATCAAAAGATTTATGGATTTGGACAACTTCCAATGATTCAGCAAAGCAAATTGCCGATGCTATTGCAATTTTAAAAAATGAAAAAGTAGCTGCATTTGTACAACTACCAGTCAAAATCGATTAGTTTAGGATGAGTTTGTCTTTATGAGCATGAAAACAGTTTTTATTTTTATTTTATTTTTTTTTGTTTCGACAGCTCTAAATGCTCAGGATGATGCAAACGGTTTAACCGACCTTTCGGTTAACCGGAAAGTTCAAAGTGATTTCGAGCAGGCATCTGTATCTGTACAGCAAAAACTTGAGGAAAGTATTGCGGAGCTTAATAACTTGCGCCAACAGATTGCTGAAGAAAAGGTCCCTTTAAGCCGAAAACTTAGTGAACTTGAAGGCGAATTATCGAGGACAAGACTTGAATATCAAAAAACAATTCGTTTGCTTGACAGCCGCACTCTTGATTTAAGCAATTTACGGTCGGAAATAAAATCTCGTCAGGAAGAGGCTACTTATATTTCTAATCTGCTTGGTGAGTACATTCGCAACTTTGAATCGCGTCTGCATATCTCAGAAGTGCAGCGTTATCGGGCGCAAATTGAATCTGCTAAGTTAGCCCCTGAAAACAGCAATCTTACTGAGCTGGAAATTTATAAGGCTCAGACTGATATTTTGTCTGTTTCGTTAAAAAGACTTAATGATACACTTGGCGGAACACGATTTGATGGAACCGCATCTGATTCAAGCGGTTCTATTCATCATGGTACTTTCGTTTTACTCGGACCGGCAGCTATTTTCCAGTCAGATGACGGCAGAAATGTAGGAGTTGCCGAGCAAAGACTGGGTTCTCTTGAACCAAGTATAATACCATTTAGGAACGAATCTGATGCTGAGGCTGCGGAGAGAATCATAGTTGAATCCAGAGGATTTTTTCCTATAGATCCTACTTTAGGCAATGCTCACAAAATAGAAGCTACCAAAGAAACCATCCTTCAGCATATCCAGAAGGGCGGCCCTGTAATGTATCCGATTTTTGTATTAGCAGGGGCGTCTTTGCTCGTTGCGTTTTTCAAATGGGTTAGTCTGGTATTTATTAGGAAACCTTCTCAGAAACAAACTAAAGCTTTAATTCGTGCCGTGGCTGAACATGACGAACAGGCGGTTGCTAAGAAAGTGAAAGCAATAAAAGGGCCTGTCGGAGAGATGCTTACCTGTGCTGTTGAGCATATAAAAGAACCTCGAGAGTTGATTGAAGAGGTAATGTATGAAAAGGTCTTAGCGACACGTTTAAAACTTGAACGTTTTTTGCCTTTTATTGCTATAAGTGCCGCTGCTGCACCGCTTTTGGGTTTGCTTGGAACGGTTACGGGTATTATCAACACGTTTAAGCTTATAACCGTATTTGGTTCCGGAGATGTTAAAACTCTTTCCGGCGGTATTTCCGAAGCTTTAATTACCACCGAGTTTGGTCTTATTGTGGCTATTCCGTCTTTGCTTTTGCATGCATTTTTGTCTCGCAAAGCCAAAGGTGTAATTAATGAAATGGAAAAGGCTGCCGTAGCTTTTATAAATCAGATTAGCAAAACGCCTTATTACAAAAAAGAAGAAACAGATTTATTGGGAAAAATGGTAGTTGGCCAAGCACGAGGGATTGTAAATAAAATTACTCATGAAGAACAACCCTCTGATGTTATATCTGTAAGGAAATTTTCGGAAGATACCGCCGGCGCTTTAATGAGTTCAGGTGTATTAAGTATGCAGAAAAATTATACTGTTGCTGAAGCGATTGACAAGCTCCGTAAAGATGAAACGGTAAAAGATATTGATTCGATATTTATTGTGGATGAAAAAGGTAAATACTTAGGCCAGATTCCGATACATAAATTACTAACTCGTCCAGAAAATGCTTTGTTGGAGTCTTTGGCGGAAACTCATGCACATTTTGTACGGATTGATACCAGCCGAGATGAAATACACAGTATATTTTCTAAAAATAGCCTGAATAACATGCCGGTCCTTGATTACGAAGACAGATTGGTGGGAACCGTTAGCCGAAATGGGCAAGGCAGGGGTAAATGAATCTAATAATTGAAAAAGGCATCATATTGTGGGAGCAGGCGTTTGTTATTTGGCTGTCGGGCGGATGGGCGATGGCTGCAATTGCGATTATCGCTTTTGTAATATTTGCGCTGGGGGTTCATGTATATCTGCAGCTTACCGGAAGAGGTTTTGCCCGTGTAAGTGAAAAAACATGGCGTAATTGGATTGATAATCCGCAGGAAAGAAAAGGTCCCATCGGTTTTTTGCTTAATTTTGTTACCGGAGGGAATTCAATAAAAGATACAGCTACATTTTTTGAGGAATTACGAGCCAGTGAGATAGCTCCGTTTGAAAGAGACCTTCGTGTTATGAAAATCTGTGTTAGTGCAGCTCCTTTGCTTGGATTACTTGGTACGGTTACCGGAATGCTTGCAACATTTGCGGCTTTGGCATCAGGTTCCGGTGGTGATAAAACAATGGAACTTGTAGCAGAAGGCATTTCGGAAGCTTTGATTACAACTGAAACAGGTTTAGTTATTGCTTTACCGGGATTATTCATTCATTATCTATTGGTTAGAAAACTTGAAAGGTATAAAGCTTTTCTTGCTCACCTTGAAGCTGTTTGCACTCAGAAGCTTTATAAACAGCTTAACAAGCGACAGACCAACCAATCTGAATATAAATATAAGTATCAGAACCTAATTAATCTGAAATCGACCGGTCAGCCGGTAGGTGTTTGAGATTTAAAGAATACAGGGGAATAAAATGGGCAGATTTCATCAAATAGCAGCAGATGACAATAATGAGACAGGAATCGATATTTCTCCATTAATGGACTGTGTTTTTATTCTTTTGATATTTTTTATTGTAACTACGACATTTGTTGATGAGACGGGCGTAGAAGTAGACAAACCTCAGGCAGCTTCTTCTGTTAGACTTGAAAAAACAAGTATTTTGATTGCATTGACCCATAAAGGCGAAGTGGTTTATGGGGGGCGTGAAATTGGAATAAGCGGTGTAAGGCCTCTTGTTAAACGTATGCTGCAGAAAGAAGATGTGCCGGTTATTATTCAGGCCGATTCTGCTGCCCAGTCAGGTATGCTTGTTCGCCTGATTGATGAAGCCAAATTAGCAGGAGCGGTAAAAGTAAGCGTCGCTACCCGCAAGTCTAATATTTGAGTGCCAGTCTTGTGAAAAAGCGGAAGTCCATAACAATTAAGATTTTAAAAAGGCTGCTGCATCGCCTGCTGGTGATTTTCGGGGCAGTATTTTTGACATTGGGTTTTTTCCTTATTTTACCGCTGATGCAGACTCTTGCTAAACCGCCTAATACCGATCTAATCTTACAGACTATCGAAACGGCAAAGCTTGAAGCTCCGGAGCCGCCGCATGAAGTAGAACCTGACAAGGAGCCTGAGCCTGAAGAACAATCTCTGGATCTTGTGGAAGATTCACCTCCGCTTGATTTATCGCAGCTTGAATTAGCTCTGAATCCGAGCTTTAGTGACGGGATGATGTCAGGGGACTTTGCTGTAAATCTTAAAACTATTATATCTGCTGATAATAGTAATGTTGATGCGTTATTTTCGGTTGCGGATCTTGATCAGGAGCCGAGAGTTATTTATCAACCGAGCCCAAGTTTGACCAAGGAAGCTCGTAGAAAAACACCAGGAAAAGTTTATGTTGTTTTTATTGTTGACCAGCAAGGCCGAGTTCAAGACCCAATAATACAGCAATCAAGTGATACTGTTTTTGAAAAAGCTGCGCTTAATGCTGTAAAGCAGTGGAAGTTTGAACCGGGTAAACGTAACGGCCAAGCGGTTCGTTTTCGAATGAGAGTGCCGATAACTTTCCCCAAGGGATAATAAATAATGAAAAAAAAACAATCGTATAGATTAAATTTTAGACTTATAATAGAAGTTCTTTTTGTCCTTATATTAGTAGGAAAAGTTCCTTCATATGCTCAAATAGGCGAAGATATTATTTCTACTCCTGTAACTATGAGACTTAGTCCGATGGAGCTTGAAATTTGGAATGACCCGGTTTTTAAAAAACAATTTATAGAAAGCTATATAGCAGAGACAGAAATTGAGCCTCGGATTACTATTGAAGAGCGTAATCAAATGCAGAAAATACTTGAGGCAATATCTGCTGACAAAATGGAGGAGGCTGCAGGCAGGCTCGAAAAACTTAGAAATCCTGCATCTACAGCCATTTATGATTTTACATTGGCTAATATTTATTTTCAGCAGGATAAACTCGAAGAGGCTGCTTCGGTTTATCAAGTTGCTGTTGAAAAATATCCTAAGTTTCGACGAGCATGGAAAAACTTAAGTTTAATATATATCAGACAAAATGAATTTCAAAAAGCATTGCCCGCACTAACTCGTGTTATTGAGCTTGGCGGTGGAGATGCGATTACATACGGATTGCTTGGTTATGCATATGCATCTGTAGAGAATAATCTTTCTGCTGAATCCGCTTATCGTATGGCTATTATGCTGGACCCTGTAACCTTGGATTGGAAAATGGGTTTAGCTCGAAGCCTTTTTAGGCAAGAAAGATTTCCAGAGGCTGTGGGTTTGTTCGGCCAATTAATATCTCAACAGCCGAATCGAGCTGACCTATGGCTTCTGCAGGCAAATGCATATATAGGGCTAAACCAACCTCTTAAAGCAGCAGAAATTTATGAATTAGTTGACCATCTCGGTCAATCTACTGAAGATAGTCTAAATATGCTTGGTGATATTTACATTAATCAGGAACTATATGATATGGGGGTTAAATCCTACGAGCGAGCATTGGAAAAAGGCCCCAAACGTAATCCTGATAGGGCAATTCGAGCGGCGAAAGTGTTGGCAGCTCGCGGGGCCATATCGCAGACCAGAGAATTGGTTCATAATATTGAAAAATACGCGGGTGAAATAAAAGATGATGTTCGCAAGGATTTACTCAAACTGCGAGCCCGCATAGCGGTGGCCGATGGTTCAGGTACTGAAGAAGTTCGAATACTTGAAGAAATTGTTCAATTGGACCCCTTAGATGGCGAGGCACTTATTCTGCTTGGCCAAAACAGTACTCAAAAAGGTGATTCTGAAAAAGCAATATTTTACTTTGAAAGAGCTGCGGCTATTGAAAAGTATGAAGCTGATGCTAAGGTTCGTCACGCGCAGTTGTTAGTAAAAAATAATAAATATGCGGAGGCTTTGCCGCTGCTCAGACGTGCTCAAGTAATTAAACCTCGTGATAATGTTCAGGAATATCTTGAGCAGGTAGAAAGAATAGCCAAGAGCCAACAATAATTTTTTTTACTAATTACCATGTCTTGCCTAATTTAGAAAGCCGCTGTTGTGCGACTAAATGACCTGCTCTTGCTGCATTTTGGTACCAACCGACAGCTTTTTCGATGTCATTTTCAATGCTGTTGCTGCTCTCGAATAATTCTCCGAGCAAATACATCGAGTCTGAGTCACCTTCTCTGGCGGCTTTAATAAACCAAAGCATTGATTTACGAACATCTTTTTCTACGCCGATTCCGGCGTGATATAGAACTGCAAGATTATACATTGCTTTCAAATCACCGTTTTTAGCAGAAAGCTCATAATAATCAGCAGCTTTTTCAAAACTCTGTTCAACGATTTCCCCGAAATAATACATCTGGGCGAGTTGATTCATAGCTTTTGATAATCCTTGTTCAGCAGCTTTTTTATACCATTCTATGGTTTTTGTTCCATCTGGGTAAGTTCCTATTCCCTCATGATACATTCTTCCTATATTATACATTGCCAGCTTATGCCCTGAATGAGCTGCTCTTAAAAAATAATCAAAAGCAGTTTTATAATCGATTTTACCTGTATGGCCGGTATAATAAACAAGGCCAAGCTCAAAAATCGCATCAACATTTTCTAAATCAGCTGCTTTTTTAAGCCATTCCATTGCTTTGTCTGTCGATGTATTTGTATCTATATATGCTTTGCCGAGTTTGTACATTGCAATAGCATCGCCTTTTTCTGCCGCTTTTGTCAATGCAGTAAAATCGATATCATCATTCTGCTCAGAAATTCTTTTGAGCGGTTTAACATAAGAACTTATTTCTATGTCATCAACCTGTTCTTCTTCGATAAATGTAAAGAATTGCTCGTTTACTGAGTTCTGGTCCAGAGCGATTATTTGCTGATTAGGCATGTTTTCTGATGGTTGCTTTTTGTTTTCTGCGGGAGTTATGCCTATAAAGTTGTTTTGAGAAGTTGAATCAGCAAAGTTTATTTCTGCATTATTTCCAGTAGTTTTCGAGTTATATGACCTTGCTAATTTCTTGAATGAATCTATGCCGTCTTTTTTATAATTCGGATAAAAATGATTTATTGCTAAACCGCAGAAAGTTCCTAATATTAAACTGAATATGCAGGCCGCTAAAGAAAGTTTGAATTTAGAAGAACGTTTTTCTTCGTTAGATGTCGATGTAATCTTTTGGTGATTAACCAACAGCTTTTCAATTTCCTTGGACAAAGTTTCTATTTTCCACTGTGCCTTGTCGAGCTTTTCAGTTAAATTTTGCTGCTGTCTTAAAGCGTCTGTTCTTAATGTATTAACGGCAATTTCGGTTTCATGTTGTTTTTGCAGCAAGATTTGGTTTTCTTCGTTAAGTGTTTTTATCTGCTCTTCTGATTTTTTTAATTCGTTGTTGTCTTGTATTTTTTCTGTGATATTATCATAGCGGTCTATTTGTGCCTCGAGATCTTCTTTGATTTGGGTTTGTTCATCTCGCTCTTTTTTGACTTGTTCTAAAGCAGCAGCTAATTCATTATTATGCGCTGCGATGGATTGATATAGTTGTTGAGTGCAGCTTAGTTTTGAATCGTATTCAAGCTTCTGTTTTTCATAAGCCGCCTGAATTACCCCTAACTTTTTTGCCCGTTCTCTGCAAAGCTCTAATATTTTTTCATTTTCCTGCTCAAGTGCCGCAATTTTCGTTTTTGCTTGGCTTAATGTGCCCGATAGTTGTTCGTATTCTTTGGTTCTTTCGGTTTTTATGTCTTGTATCTTTTGCTGATAAAAATTTTTATTATTAACAGCTTGAGCTTTTAATTTTTCAATTTCGTTTTTATAGAATTCAACTGCCTGATTGGTTTGTCCTGTATCTTCGCGCTCATAGTTGCTATCAGCTTGTTTATATGTCTGTAAATAATCATATACAAAATACTGAACCTTGCCGCTTACTCCAAAGGCTTTGGGCATATTTCTTGGCAGGTTTGAGAACGAAGTTAATTTCTTTATGCACTCTTCGACAAGCTGCGTCTGTCTCTCATCTAATGATTCGGACAAAGGCAATGCTTTAATTATAACTTTGGAATTACTTAGGGCATCTTCTGCTGTATATGTGCAGCCGCAAGGGTCTTGGCTTAGCAGCCTTTTGATAATATATCTCATATTCAGTATTTGATTTTCACTGCTTCCAGCGATAATCGGCATGCCGCAAATACTGTTGAACGTCAATATTGTTTCGCCGCAGCTTAAGCATTTCTCGTCGCTGTTGTCATTCTCAAAATTGCACGATGGACACAAAATCACAATTAATACCCTCTATTTGTATTTCCGATATTCAGAACTCATACATTCGGTTCTCACATTTGGTCGGAATACCGACAAGGTTACTATACGAGTCTTTTGTTAGATAAATGTTAATTCTTTATTAAGTTGGCGTTATGAGTATAGCCAAATATCCTTTTACTACTAACCGGCAAGCCGTAAAAATCTTTTGGTCATTTACATAAATATTTTGAAATTTATTTGTATTTTAATTTTGACTTAATTGCTATCTAACACAAGCCCTTTATAAAACCATCAAATTTATTTGGTAATTACTCCATTAATTGACAACTGAATAACGGAATCCATAGCCGCAGTTGAAGGATAAAAAATCTTAGAACTTAACGCCGGCCTGTATTGAAGGCGGTTGGCTTCGGAATATACGAGGGTGATTAAAGATGGATTTAAGCTATGAAGGTGAAAGGAGGTGACCAAAGAGAACTTAGCCCTGTGTGGTTTATACATATTATATTTAAGGTTCAAATAGCTTGTTGTAATTCAGATTTATTTTATTTGTAAAAATTATTGTTAAGAAAGGAAGTTCTATGAGAAATATGAAAAAAAGCATATTATTAATTGCCATTATAGGCGTTATGGCAGTTAGTGTTAATGCAGCAACCAATGTTAATAGTGATATTGCCGGTCCGGTTATATGGACTAAAGCAAATTCGCCTTATCATCTGAAAAAACAGATTTTTGTATTACCGGGTGCCTCATTGACAATGGAAGCCGGAGTAGTGGTAGCCAGTTTTGTTGATGACCAGGGAAGTTTGGCTGTAACGCCCGGCGCCAAGATTTATGTCATGGGTACCAAAGATGAACCGGTCATTATGACATCTGCTGAGGATGTTGCAAACTGGACAGGCAGTATCGTAGTTCGCGGCGGCACAGGCGGAACCGTAAGTGCAATAACAACTATGGGCGACCCAAAGACCGGTATTTGGATGGAACGCTGCAATGACTGGGGCAACCTTACCATTCTCGGAAAAGGTATCATTTCCGCTTCACATTTCGGCGGCGCCCCTATACCGGGCAATACCAAATGCCCTACAGGTGTTAATATGAGACAAATGGAAGGCTTAGTCGCAGCATTCCCCGGTGACCCCAATGTATTCTATGGCGGCAATGATGATGATGATGACAGCGGTGAAATACATTACTTATCAATTCGTTACGGCGGTAAAGTAATTGGTTTGACAAATGAACTTAACGGTCTTTCGTTAGGCGGCGTTGGTCGTCAAACGGAAATCGACCACGTTGAAATTATGAACAATGTTGATGATGGTATCGAAATCTGGGGCGGCACAGTTAACCTAAAATATATCAGTGTTTGGAATATCGGCGATGACAGCCTTGATGTTGACCAGGGCTGGCGCGGCTGTGCACAGTATGGTCTTATAGTACAGGGTCATAGCGTTGACGCTCCTCAGGGCTCAGGCGTTGGCGATAATGCTATCGAAATGGATGGCGCTGAAGATTCAGATGCTCAGCCGATGACGACCACCAGAATTACCAACTTTACCGTTGTTGGTCAGCCAATCCATGGTGACCATGGTACAGCTTGGCGTGATAACGCACGGGCTCAGTTCGATAACTGTATCTTTATGGATTTAGGCGAAAGACTGGTCCAGTTAGATAATGTTGACGGCGATGGCGCAAACGGTTACGGCTATAACGGCACTTTATCTTGGGCAAATACTTGGACGACTTCACTTGCAAGCTGGCTCAGCTCGGCTCAGGGTGAAATCAATCGTTGCGGCGTTGATTTAAATGATATTTATGTTGCTTACAGCTGTGCAGATATGAATAAACCGCTTGCAAGCATAACCAACAGTGTATTTTATAATAATGCATTCGCAACAGCTTATACTGAAGCAACCAGCAGAGGCGTCTTTAATGCAGCTAACTGCAATGTCATTGCAGATATCAATTATATGCCGATTCAGGAGCTTGTTCGCGGCCCGGCAGTAGTAAAAGGCGGCAGGACAATGTTACCGGTAACTTTTATCAATCCTTGTGCTGCTAATGATGCGGTAACAAGCTATACACGCGTCCCTGCCTGTAACTGCAAAGATAACAATAATCGTCCTGCGATTATGCCCGCTCCGTTTATCGGTGCCTTTAGCCCGTACTATAACTGGCTTGAAGGTTGGACAGCCACATATGCTTATGGTATGACAGACACCACAATGAATACTGTTTCCGATTCAACAAGCATGAGCGTTCCGGATGACGGTGATTTGAATAATGATATGAAAACCGATTTGTTTGATTTGGCGACACTAGCTAATAGCTGGCTTGTCAAAGAGTAGTTAGTATTTTTAAAATAGAGCTGTATATCTTAGTAAGATGGCAGAGACATTATGGTTTCTGCCATCTTTATTTTTAGGGACGTCACTAATAATTCTAATAAAATATAAACATAATTCTAATCTTAAACACATAATTATGGGGTAGATTCATCAGGACTGAGGTTTAGGAGAATGATAAACTCTTATTTTATATAAACTTATAGTTTGTAAGCCACAGAGCCGTTTTATTATATAATTCTAACAGGATGGCAAGATGTATCAAAAATCATTGAAATCGAAGTTATTTTTAGCTGTTATATTTATTTTTTATATATTAATTTTCGGCTGTTCTAAGAAAAATGTCGGCAGCGAAACGAAAGCAATACAAGATAAACCGCTTTTTGATTTCCAAAGTCAATTACTTGAAATTGCTTTTGAAACAGCCGGCTCTATACCTGTCAATCCTTATATTAAAGACCGGTCAAAGGCTCAGGAATTAGTTGTCTTGACTTGTTTGGAGCTTGACCAGCCCCAAAGAGCGTCTTTGTATATAGAAAAAATTGAGGATTGGAGAAAAGGGGTATGTTATGCTGAATTAGCGGATTATTATGTTAAACATAATTTTCCAAAGGAAGCCGAGCGTTATTTAGAATTAGCTCAAAATGTCGCAGAGCAAGACCATCGTCAAACTTGGCGTAACAATAGAATTACGGCAAAAATAGCAAGGGTCAAAAGAAATCTTGGAAAATCTCAGCAAATGGAAAATCCTGCCGAAGATATGGCTCAGGAGCAAATCAATCAAACCGCGGAAGTTAACGAAGTTACCAAAACCGGCCTTTCTTTTGAAGAACAGGTCAAGGCTCTTGAGGAGCTGATTCGGACCGGAAATTTTGAAGTTGCCAAAAATTTGCTTTTTGTCTATGCGCAGCTTTATGACCGTTATTATGGTAACTTGGAAAAGCGTTCTTTGATAGAAGAAAATATTAAAAATTCTTACGTAAAGGTTCCTGTATTTATTCAGGTTGATTTGTTGGTTGTTCTTGCAGAATCAGCTTTACGGCATTCGGATAAAAGTCAAACAATTGCATTTATAAACGAAGCACAACAATTGATAGAAAGTCAGCAGTTAACGCTTGAATACAGAACTCCGATGATGGCAAAATTAATCAAGCTTCATTTTCGTGCGGATGATATTGAAAAAGCTTGGGTTGATTTACAGGAAGAGTTGGATTTATTTAATTCTCAGAAATATCTGCTTACAGATATAACAAGAGCAAAAGCACTTCGCCCGATAGCCGAACTTTATCAGTTTATGGGGGATACACAAGGTTCGCTGTCTATTTATAAGCAAGTTATCGAAGAAGGTGTCCAAAACCCCAATACCAGACCCCGTGCCGAAGATTTATCCGCTACATGCTGCTCTATGGCTTTTTACGCAGTTGAACCAGATGCTCAGCTTTGGATAAGAATTAAACAGATTATTGGGGAACTGGGCCATCCATGGTAAAAAAACTCCCGCCTTTACGAATTATTTTGATGCTGATAGCTACAATTCCTTATGCAGTACCTGCATTTGGCCAGCAGTCAGGCGGAATTCGCGGTGTTATATATGATAAGGATTTTGAAGTTCCTTTGCCCGGGGCACAGGTATTAATCGTTGAAACTAATCAAAAAGTCCCTACTACTGCTGAGGGTAATTTTTTATTCGGACAGGTTGAACCGGGAACTTACACATTAATTTTTTCAAAGGAAGGCTACACTCGCCAGTTAAAATCAAATGTGGTTGTCTCCGCCGGTTCTATAGTTGAAATAGATATGTGGCTTGCAGGTGAATTTACTGAACTTGAAGAATTTGTTGTACAAGATGTTCAAATAGGCACCGGTACAGAGGCAGCTCTTTTAGATCTTCGAATGGAAAGTCCGGCTTTGATGGATTCAATAAGTTCTGAACTTATGAGTCAGGCGGGTGCAGGAGATGCAGCAAGTGCGTTGAGACTGGTAGCCGGAGCGACTGTTCAAGACGGCAAATATGCTGTAATTCGCGGTTTACCCGATAGATATGTTAACTCCCAAATGAATAGTATTCGTCTGCCGACTGCAGATGCCGATAAAAGAGCGGTTCAATTAGACCAGTTTCCATCGGCAATTATAGAGAGCATTCAGGTAAGTAAAACCTTTACCCCTGATCAGCAGGGCGATGCCTCCGGAGGGGCGGTAAATATTATACTAAAAGGTATTCCCAATGAAAGAATTCTCAAGCTGGAGAGCGGAATTAGTTGGAATACGCAGGTTGCCGGCAACAATAAATTTTTAACGGGAAAAGGGGAAGGGTTTAATTATTGGGGAAAAGGCGGTCGAAAGATTCCTTATGGTAATCTTGGTGATAATTGGCCCGGAACAGTCGGAGTTTCCCATAGTGAAGAACCTACAGATTATAAATGGTCGGTAACCTTCGGTGATAAATATGACCTCACCGATGAATTAAGAATCGGGGGGCTTGGCAGTTTTTTCTACGAACGTGATAGTTCATTTTTCAAAAACGGGATAGATGATAAGTACTGGGTTGAAACGCCCGGTGCTCGAATGACTCCTCAATATATCCAAGGCAGTCCTTCACAAGGAGATTTTAAAACACAGCTTTTTAATATGACAAAAGCCAGTGAGGAGGTAAAATGGGGAGTTCTTGGTGCGCTTGGCTTGGAAACTGAGAACCACTCAATATCTCTTGTTTATATATATACTAAAGTCACAGAAAGCGTCGCTACACTCGCTGAGGATATTCGCGGAAAATCAGGTCTTAATAAATACTGGCCGGATTATTATGGTCCTGAATATAATAACTATGACCGTAATGACTCGACCCATCCGGGCAATTTAGCAGGAGATGCGGCTCCTTATATAAGAACAGAAACCTTGGAGTTTACGGAACGAATGACTCAGACGGTCCAGTTAAGCGGCCGGCATAAGCTTACCTTTTTCCCTGAGCTTAGAATAAGAAATATCTTAATGTTTAAAGAACCCGAGATAGATTGGGGTGTTTCGACAAGCATAGCTGGTTTGAAACAGCCCGATAAAAGACAGTTCGGCTCGTTGTGGTGGGGTGAATCATATAATCCTGGGTATCCGCAATGGGGAATACCATCGTCTACTTCTCCGGCTGTTCATAGGCCTTTCAAGCCGGCTGCTAATTTTACCTTAGGCAATGTTCAAAGAATCTGGAAGGATATTTCAGAAGAAAGCCGCCAATGGTTTTTGAACCTGAAATTTCCTTTCGAGCAGTGGAGCGGGGACGAAGGTTATGTAAAGCTCGGCTGGTTCGATGATAAGGTAAACCGAAAGTACAACCAGGACTCTTTTAGTAATTTTAATGATAACAGTGCTTTTTATGAAGGGCCTTGGGAGGATTTATGGAGTGGAAAATTTCCGTTGGAGGATCATCCGATAACTGCAGCTGATGTTGATGTTGATTATAAAGGTAAACAAAGAATTACTGCGTGGTATTATATGGCTGATATACCGGTAAATTCCTTTTTTAATATAATCGGAGGATACCGTTTCGAAAAAACTAAACTAAGTATAATCAATGAACCGGAAAAAGATGTGACGTGGATTCCTCCGGGGGCATCGGGTCCGGTTAAGCTTAATCCCGGGGATGCGGATGTTTCTTTTCGGCAGACTGATATGTTGCCGTCACTCGGTTTTGTATTTAAACCATTTGATAAAATTGCAATCAGAGGTTCATACAGCCAGACGGTTGCACGCCAGACATTTAAGGAACTTACGCCTATTCAGCAGCAAGAGTTTCTTGGCGGAGACGTTTTTATTGGAAACCCGTTTCTGAAGATGAGTGCTTTGAAAAATTATGATGTACGTATTGATTATACACCTTATGACGGCGGCTTAGTCTCTTTTTCTTATTTTTATAAAGATATCAAGGACCCTATTGAATATGTACAGCGTATGGCAGGTTTTTCTTATACAACACCTATCAATTACCCCAAAGGTAAATTGAGCGGTTTTGAAATTGAAGCAAGGCAAAATATCGGACATTTTTTTCAAAGATTCGAAGGTCTTACATTAGGAGCTAATGCGACATTTATTGATTCTGAGGTTAAATTGCCTCCGGATGAAATAGAAGGATTTAACCAGCCGAATATCAGAGCTCCAATGTCAAAACGCCCTATGACCAATACCCCTGAATATCTTTACAATTTATTTTTGACTTATGATATGGATAAGCTGGGATTGCCGGATACACAATTTTCAATCTTTTATACGGTTCGCGGAGATACACTCGTAGCTGGTGCCGGCCAGTCTAACGGTAAATTTATACCGAGTGTATATGAAACAGAATACGGGACACTAAATCTTGGATTATCGCATAAATTTAGAGAAAAATGGACTTTGAAGTTTCAAGCCAAAAATTTATTAGACCCTAAAATTCAAAGTGTTTATCGTTCTTCTTATATTGATGGAGATATTACCAAAACATCTTATAGAAAAGGCATGGAGTTTTCATTGAGTTTAAGTGCTCAATTTTAGCCGATTGATACAAATAGTCGGCATCAGGGACAGCATAATAAGCTTTTTCGAAGTTAATCTTTGAAGCGATATCCGACGCCTCGAACCGTTTCGATATATTTTCCGTAGCTGCCTAATTTCTTTCTTAGTGAAACGATCTGCACATCGATGGCTCGGTCAGTTACGACATAATCTTCGCCGCGAATGGCCCCTACGATTTGGTATCTTGTAAATACCTGCCCCGGTCTTTTTGCCAAAGTATAAAGAGTATTGAATTCCGTGAAAGTAAGATCAACGGGTTTATTATTAAGCAATACTTCCCGGCGGGAAGGATTAATAACTATTTCACGGATTTTTACGGAGGCCTTGTCCAGTTCACGAGCTATATTTCTTTGAAGTATTCGCCTAACTCTTGCTATTAGTATTTTGGGACTGAACGGCTTGGTTACGTAATCGTCGGCTCCTAATTCCAAGCCCGAAACAATGTCAGCATCTTCTCCCTTGGCAGTTAACATAATTATAGGAATATTTGCTGTTTTGCTATCGCTCTTTAAGGTTTTACACACTTCCAAGCCGTCAATGCCCGGAAGCATTAAGTCAAGGATAATCAAATCAGGCAATTTTGCTCTTGCTTTATTGAGGACTTGTTCTCCTGTAACAGCGGTGTCAATTTTATACCCGTTTTTATCAAGGTTAAAACGCACCAACTCAAGAACATCTTCCTCGTCGTCAACAACTAAAATTCTTTCTCTTGCCATTATGAGCCTTCATTTTAGGTTATTTTAACTTGAACGATACTTTTGTTGTGTTAGTTTAAAATTAAATTTTGATTAGTGTTTTGTTAGATTTTTTGCGTTATTCTATCAAAAAAGGGGCCTCATACATAATATTTTTACGCTTAATCCAAATTAAGAAAAGTTTTATTTTTATTATGCCACTCAATAACTGCAACTCTGCGTCATTTTTGCGTAAGTTGCTGGTTGTAAACCGCTTGTAATTGACTTGTAACTTTCATTTTAGTCAAAAAACACACTTATAACCTATTGCCAAATAAGGGCTTATAGCATACCTATAGATCTGTCGATCTGAAGGTTGAGGGTTCTGCCGTAAGGCATCCTGTGGAGAGCCGCTTCGGCCTCGTTCAATAAAGCCTTGTAAGTTATAAACTTGCGAGGCTTTGCGTTTTTTGTTGCTTCAACGCCGCAAATTTGCTATGCTTCGCAGCCGCAGTATGACCCTGTATTTTATTATTATCACAGCGACCATTTAGGCTCATCACAGATTATGACCGATAGAGACGGCAATTTGGTTCAGCATTACGGCTATTATCCTTTCGGCAGCGAAAGGTACGAAAATAACCAGCAGGCTTTTTCCGTGTCTAATCGTTATACCGGCCAGATATTAGATGAGGATACAGGTTTGTATTATTACGGAGCCAGATATTATGACCCGCAGCTTGGCAGGTTTATTCAGGCCGACCCGATAGTGCCCGGCCCGGATAATTCTCAGGCCTTTAACAGATACAGCTACTGCTTTAATAATCCGTTGCAATTTATTGACCCGACAGGACATGCTCCGAAAGAACCTCGAGATTTATCTCGAAAGGCAACTGTGTTAGATTTATTTCCTGATGGCAGTATGTATGGAGCCGGCTCGACATGGGTAAACATTACCGGCGAAGGACTGCCTGTTAATGGAGTAAGTATTCCGGCTATTATAACTATGAGCCCCGGTTTTACCGGAGCCGACGCATTGAGCGATGCAATCAGCGGAACAGCTACATATGGCAATGGCACCTGCTTTATAACCCCTAATATGCCGGTACACAATTATAATCTTTCTGCTTATGAATTACTAAATTGGTATGCTGTAGGACGTGGGGAAAAGCTGGCGATAACCGGAGATGATACGGTAATAAATGCTCCGACGGTTAGAGAACGGGTAGACAACGCTTTAATACGTTTTATGCGTGATATAAAAACGGATGAAAAAATTGGCTATATAGATATGACAATCGATGTCCAATTAAATCCTCAAGAAAGTTTCAAAGCTCGCCTCTTGAATTATGGAAAATTAAATATAAGTGGGAAATGGGAATTAGTTGCAGGCAGGGGTAATGAACATAGGATTATTCTAACAGCCACTTATACCTATATAGACTTGATGGATCTTCATGCTGACCGATACACTCTTGATAAGGCAGGAAAAATTACTGAATTTGTCTGGAATGTGTTTCATCCCAAAAAGAAGCATGCTCAAGAATATCCTCTTGAAATATCTTCTTGGCCTATAACAACTATATTTCACATTAGGCGCAATTCACAATTTAATAATAATACAGTTAGACGTATTGAAGGTTGGCCGCGTTAGTGTGATGACGGCTTTTAAAAATTTAGATTTGTAAAGAACTTCGGTATAACTTTTGTGTAAGGTTTATTATGCGTAAAATAAAATCAAAATATTTAGTTTTGCTTGTCATTGGTATTCTTGTTTTTATATTATACGGGGTAACTTTTCCTGAGCATTTTGTGTTATTTTACTTGAAGAATAGTCTCGAACCCAAAATCGTCCCCCAAAAATATATCAATTCGGCCTTTGAGTATGTTGCAGGTATTGAATTGCCTGCCGAAGCAAAAAATGTTGAAGCTTTGTTTCAAGGCGGACGAGAACCAGGTATATTTGTGAAGTTTACGATGCCTCAAGAAGATGTTATTAATTTTTTAAAAAAGATGGAAAGCTTGGGCGTCCCGGTAGAAGAAACTTTAAAACGTGAGACTATCGAGGACCTTAATGCTTCAATCTTGATTGTTCCATTCTCATGGCAAAGGGAGATAGGAACTATATTGTTTGACCAAAGGTTTTTCAGTTATGGTAGATTTATACAATATAGCGGTGCCTTAGGTGCTACTTCATATTATATATTGATAGATGACGAAATTAATACACTATATGTGTTTATCCACAATAGCTAACCCTTTGGTTTAACTCTTAATATTAGTATTATTGCCAAATCAGGGGGCACCATACTAACTTTTATTGGGAGTATGTACTTGTTGAAATAATATTGATTTATGGCAAAATTATCACGATTAGTAGTTCCGGGTTATCCTCGTCATATAACACAGGGATGTAACCGCCGATCGCAGATATTTTTTGTGATTGCTTTTTCTTACTATCACAGCGGCCATTTAGGCTCGTCAGAGATTATGACCGATAGAGACGGCAATTTGGTTCAGCATTATCCCGATGTATCGGGATTTGACAACGAGCGTTACAAGGAGGATAATTCGGCTTTTTCCGTGTCTAATCGTTATACCGGCCAGATATTAGATGAGGATACGGGTTTGTATTATTACGGAGCCAGATATGGAGCCTGTCCTGAGCGAAGCCGAAGGGACCCCGAGCTTGGCAGGTTTATGCAACCAAACCGGATAGACTGCAAAAATCGCCTGAATCTTTACAGCTATTGCGGCAATAAATCAATCACCAAAAGGGTTTTATCTTCCTTAATAAATCTAAGTTTTTAAAGTTCTTATCAAATATAAAAATAGCTGCAACTCTGCGCCACTTTTGCGTCAGTCCTGATTTAACTTCCTGCAGCATTTGATTTATAATTTTACTTGCCGAAGCTATGTTCTCAGGTCTGACTGTAAGATAATATTGACGCGTTGTTGTGATGTCAGAATGCCCTGCGAATTGCTGTACAATCTGAATAGGTAAGCGTTGAGCCCAGTTGGTAATTGCCGATCTTCTAAGGTCATGGATTGAAGACTTGGCAATTTGTGCATTTCTACAAAGATTGCTGAAGTTCTTCATCATGTTGTTGACTGTCTCGCATTTTGTATTCCATGTTCCCTTTTGAATTCTGTCCTTGGTGTGACTCAATCTCTCCGGTGAAATAAAAACATAAGAGAAATCTGCAGGTGATGCCGTCTGAATATCAACTAATAATTGAGTTGTTTTATCCGGCATAGGAATGACCCTACATTCATGGTCCTTTGGCTCCCATTCTATGGTATATTTTCCGTCTTCCTTGGGATTTACATGAATATACTGTTGGTTCTTTGACATGGAAATCATGCGACAAGTACTGACTGACTGTTGCTAACCCAGCTAATTTCTGGTAACATAATCATGTCGTTCCTGAGGTCAGTATTGTTCTACTGTCCTCAACACGGAGTTTAAGGCAGTAAAAAATCGTGCGAAGATAGCAAAGAATAGAGAGTGCTTAAATCTTTGTCTTTACTTGAGTTAAGTGCTAAATACAGGTTTTTGATTAGTTTACAAAAAGAGGGCAAATTGAACCCCGCCCTCTCCGTTTTTATTAAGTATGGATATGCTATTGCATTAATCTTAAAATGCAGTATTTGACATCACAGCCGGGGGCTTCGGTCATCTGAATCTGGGCAAGTTTGACGTGTTCGGGAAGCATTGGTGCGAGATTTTCAAAAATATATTTTGCGAGAATTTCGGCGGATTGACCGTTTTTTTCGAAATAATCGATTTGCCCGATAGGCTGATTTTTGAGCGGGGCTGTAATTTTATCGAGCATCTGCTTTAAGATGTAAAAATCCATAACCATATTCTTGTCATCGAGGTTTTCGGAACAGACCTCTGCTTTGACAGTCCAGTTATGTGCGTGAAGCGGTTCGATAAACCCGTCCGGCAGGTTTACCTGATGATAAGCGGGGAACTCAGCTTTTACCGAAATTGCGAACATTGCTAAATAGTTAATTGGTTAGCGGTTAATTTGTTAATTTTCTGATTATTGAGAATCTAAGGTTAATGACCCTTTTTCTTTAAGGCGTTTTTGGAGTTTTTCGTAAATAGATTTGGGTATCAGAGTCGAAACATCGCCGCCAAGTCCTGCGACTTGCCGAATCATCGTTGAGGTGGTGAAACCGAAGCTTTCACTTGCCATTACGAAAATCGTTTCGATTCCCGCCAAAGCTCGATTTGTCAAGGCAAGCTGAAATTCGTATTCGACATCGGTCAGACTTCTTAGTCCTCGTAGAATTACATTTGCCTGTTTTGCTTTGGCAAAGTCGACAGTCAGGCCTTCAAAGCTTTCCACTGAGACTCCGGGAATATCGGCGACAAGCTCGGATATCATTTCAACCCGCTGCTGAGGCGTGAAAAGAGGGTTTTTAATCGGGCTTCTTCCTACGGCGACAATAAGCTCATCAAAAAGCTGAATGCCTCTTTTGATTACATCAAGATGTCCGTTTGTAATCGGGTCAAAAGAACCCGGGAAAATAGCTCGTACGAATTTTCTGGCCATAACTTATCCTTTCGCAGAACTATTATAAGCAAAGCTGTGTTAATATCAAGATTTTCGGTTCGGGGTTATTGGTTCATCTGCGGCGGGTTTTCGGGAGCGGGCGGAGCCTCTTCACGGCCTATGGTTATTGGAATATCCAGCCAGAAGGTCGAGCCTTTGTTCAGCTCGCTTTGCATACCGACGCTGCCCGCCAGAAGTGTAGCGAGTTCTTTGCTCAGTGCCAGTCCGAGTCCTGTTCCGGCGGTTTGCCTTGTAATCGAACCGTCCGCTTGACGGAATTTTTGGAAAAGTTTCGGCTGGTCGGCGGGTTCTATTCCGCAGCCGGTATCCGAAACAGCTATGCGAAGAGCTTTGTCATCGAGCATCGAAGCTTTTATTTCTATTCTTCCTCTTTCAGGTGTGAATTTGACGGCGTTGCTCATATAGTTGAAAAGAATCTGCCGAATTTTTCCGATGTCTGTAAATATGGGCGGGATATTTTCGTCAACAGTGAGTTTAACTTTTATTTTTTTGTTTTTTGTAAGCACTGAAAACGAGGCAATAAGGCTGTCGCACAGGTCGAGAACGGAACCCCTTTCAATATGCAACTGCATTTTTCCTGCTTCGGTTTTTGCAAGGTCGAGCAGGTCGTTCACCATTGCGAGCAGATTTTTTCCTGCGGTAATTATATTTTCGGAGTATCGACGGCTTTTGTCTTTGTTTGGACCGGAGCTTTTTTCCCTGAGAATTTCAGCGAATCCGAGAATGGCGTTTAGGGGGGTTCGAAATTCGTGAGACATGTTCGCGAGAAATTCGCCCTTTACCTTGTTGGCTTTGAAAAGTTCGATGTTTCGCTCGGAAAGCTCGACGATTTTGTCATCAAGCTGTTTATTGGCATCTCGAAGCTTTTGCTGAGTTGTTTGCAGATAATCGAGCATGTGGTTAAATGATTCTGCGAGCCGTTCGTATTCGTCTTTGGTATTAATAGAACTTCTTATATCGAGGTTGCCCTCAGCGACGTTGTTGGCAAGAGCGCGAAGCTGTCGAATAGGTCTTAAAATCACCCTTTGCGTTATCCAATAAAAAGCAATAATCGCACCGGAAGCGGCGATAAGGCCGGCAAAGAAAATCCAGAGCCTGTTTAGAAAAATGGTTCTTGCCATTTGGTCGGCAGGCAAACGGATAACGGCTGTGCCTATAATCTGATTTTGACTAAACGGAGTTGCCAATCCTTGAGGGTTATGGCATCTCATACAGCTGTCTTTTGCCCTGAATAATCGGGAATAATCACTGTAAAGTTTATTGTCCTGAACCGTAAAATTGAGTGCCTCGTCAATTTGCTGGCGTCTTAGTGATTCGACAAGCTCTTTTTGCTCCTGAGGCAAGGCCGCAAGTTCGGATTCATAATCTTTGTCGAATCTAATCCAGACAATATCTTTTTCGTTGGGTTCCAGGGGAGTTCCGGCAGGTGAAAGAACCGGTAGATTTGTTTTTCCTGACTGGATAGTCTGAAAATGATTTGCTAAAAGCGAATCGGAACGTGCTCGTCCCGCGTCGAGATAAGACTGTTTTGTTAATTGATTCATCCAGATATAAGGAATAGTCAATGCCAGCAGCAGAACCAGCGCAATAGCTGCACCGAATGCGATTCGGACTTTTCCTGCGAGCGAAAAAGGCGATAAATGCAGAACCACAAGAATCTTTTGCCAGATTTTATTCAATTTCTCGAACATATCTGTCTGATTTCCGGCTGATGATTTTAAATTCCGTCTTCAGGTTTCTTTTCTATCGCGTGAAGATGCTTCTGTGTTCTTAGATTTAATTCATCGAGCTGCTTTGCATCGACGTCACTCGGAGCGCCTGTGAGCAAACATTGACCTTTTTGGGTTTTCGGGAACGGGATAACGTCCCTGATATTTTCCGTCCCCGTCAGAAGCATAACCATTCTGTCAAGGCCCAGCGCGATTCCTCCGTGCGGAGGCGCTCCGTATTCCAAAGCCCTGAGGAAGAATCCGAATCTGTCTTGAGCCTGCTGGTCGGAAATATTCAAAAGTTTAAAGATTTTTTGCTGAATTTGAGGCTGATGAATACGGATGCTTCCGCCGCCAATTTCCGAGCCATTGACGACAATATCGTAAGCCTGAGAACTGATAGAAGCAGGGTCTGTATCGAGTTTACCCAAGTCTTCCGGAATCGGAGCTGTAAACGGATGATGCAGTGAATCGTATCGTTTTTCGTCTTCGTTCCATTCGAATAGCGGAAAATCTACGACCCAAACGAATTCGAAAGAGGATTCATCGTATAATTTTAGCTGTTTGCCGAGTCTGCATCGAAGCGGAGCAAGGGATTTGTTGACAGTTTTTTCATCGCCTGCGACAAATAATAATAAATCATCGTCTGCGGCTTGCAGGCGCTCGGCAATCTGAGTCAGTTGTTCGGGCGAGAAGAACTTGGCGATGCTGCTGGCTAATGTAATTTGACCGTTTTCTTTTTTTGTTTTGAACCAAGCCAATCCTTTTGCGCCGTAATCAGCGACAAATTCGGTCAGCGTTTTTTCGATATCGCTTCTGGAAAATTTACTTGCACCACCGGGTACGCAAAGACCTTTGATTATTCCGCCTTTTTCGGTTGTCGAGGTAAAAACTTTGAATGTGCTTTTTGCGGCTATATCGGAGATGTCCTTTAACTTCATATCGAAACGAAGGTCAGGCCGGTCGATTCCATAATCGTCCAGAGCCTGTTTGTATGTCATTCGTCGTATCGGCAGGGCGACGTCGATGTTTAGAATTTCTTTCCAGATTTTCGCGACCAAAGTTTCGTGTACTGAAATAACATCATCCGTATCTGCAAAACTCATTTCGACGTCGATTTGGGTAAATTCGGCTTGTCGGTCGGCTCGCGGATCTTCATCGCGGAAGCATCTGACTATCTGAAAATACTTATCGATTCCGCTTACCATCAGAATTTGTTTGAAAAGCTGCGGCGATTGCGGCAGTGCGTAAAATGTATTTTTTACGAGCCTGCTCGGCACGAGAAAATCTCTTGCGCCTTCGGGGGTGCTTTTGCCGAGCATGGGTGTTTCGATATCCCAGAACCCCAGTGAATCGAAATAATCACGAACGATTTTAGAAACACGGTATCTTGTTTTAATCCTCTGCTGTGACTTCGGCCTGCGAAGGTCGATGAAACGGTAAGCAAGCCGAACCTCTTCCGCGGTTTTTTCAGCGTTGTCAATTTCAAAGGGGGGTGTTTTGGCGGTATTGAGAATTTCAAGCTTTTCAACTGCCACTTCGATTTGACCTGTCGGGAGTTTTGGGTTTTCCATTCCCTCGCTTCGCGGCTCAACTATACCGCAGGCTGCGATGACCCATTCATCCCGCAGTGTTCTGGCAAGTTTATGTGCTTCAGGCTGCTTTTCCGGGTCAAAAACAAGCTGCAGCAGACCGGAGCGGTCTCTCAGGTCTACAAAAACCAGATTTCCATGGTCTCGGTACGAATGAACCCATCCTGCTATCGTTATTTTTTTGCCTACATCTTCTATGCGAATAGTTCCGCTTGCATGTGTTCTTTTAAGCATTAATGTTCTCTATTAAGTCAAGGCTATATTTAGATTCTTATCACAAATATAGAATCAGTTTTGAGCAAATAAAGATAGCCGAAACAGCAAATTTAGTCAATAATTAAGAGTTTCAAAGTTAATCAGTTAAAGAAGTTAGTCTTTTTCTTTGTTTGTAGTGGGCGGAATATATTTTACGCGGTTGGCATCGGTAGAAAAAATGCTGGAAAAAGGCGTTGATTTGATTACAATTACGGCAATTATGAAATTTATACTCATAGACAAGGTGGTCGAGTTAGAGCCGGGCAGGAAAATCCGGGCTATAAAGAATGTGTCTTTAGCTGAAGAGTACTTGGCTGACCATTTTCCGACTTTTCCGGTTTTGCCGGGTGTTTTGCTTCTTGAAGGCTTGATAGAATCGGCATCGTGGCTGGTTCGCCAAACCCAGAGCTTTGCCCATAGTATGGTATTGCTTGAAGAGGCAAGAAATGTAAAATATAAAAGTTTTCTTGCGCCCGGCGGTCAAATAGAATATACTGTCGAGGTTAAGACAATAGAAGATAACATCAGCAGTTTCAGCGGTTTCGGCCAGTGCGGCGACCAGAAGATTGTCGAGGCGAGGTTCGGCCTTCGGCATTTTAATCTTGCTGATGAAGATAAGAAAATGGCGGCTGTTGACGCTAAGATAATAGAAAATTTGAAACAACGCTGGGAATTGCTCAAAGTTGGCTGATTAGATAAATGATTAAATAATTTATTGGTTGCTGGAGGTAAAGTCAGGATGGCTATGGATCGCGAAGAAATTTTCAGTAAGGTTCAGGAAGTATTAGTAGACGCCCTTGGAGTAGATGATGACGAAGTAACCGGCGAAGCTACGTTAATGGGCGACCTCGGAGCGGAAAGTATCGATTTTTTAGATATTGTGTTTCGGCTTGAAAAGGCTTTCGGGATAAAAGTTCCGAGAGAGGAATTGTTCCCGGCCGAAAGTGTGATGAACAATGCCGAGTTTGTCAGCGGCGGCAAGTTGACGCCAAAAGGACTGGCTGAACTGAAGAAAAATATGCCTCATACGGACATGACTAAGTTCGAAGCGAACCCTGATATAAACAAATTAGGCGATTTGTTTACGGTCGATTCGATAGTGAACTTCGTTGATATGAAGATTAATAAGGCTTAAGCAAGAGGAAGATTTTAATTGTCGGCGGCAGGTGAGCAGAGGCTTATCCTGCCGCTGTTTTAATGATGCAATTATATGCGATGGATATGGATAGATAAATTTGTTGAGTTCGAGAGCGGCAAGAGGGCTGTTTCGATTAAAAATGTAACACTTGCCGAAGAGCATCTGCACGACCATTTCCCGGGATTTCCGGTAATGCCTGAATGTTTAATGATTGAGGCGATGGCACAAACAGCCGGAATACTTGTCGGGCAGGCGAGGAATTTCCAAGAGAAAGTCATACTCGCGAAAATAAATAAATGTGTGTTTTTCCATTATGTTCGTCCGGGTGATACGTTAAGGCTCGAAGCGAATATCGAATCAATCACTGCCGAAGCTGCAAGCACCAGCGGGACGATTCGATGCGGCGATAAAACAATCGCTGAAATAAGCCTTATGTTCAGTCATATCGACCAAAATCTGGCCGGCAAGGAATTCCCGCAAGAGAATTTTGTTTTTACAGATACATTCCAGTCCCTTGTTCAGGGGATAGAAATTACGGAGAGCAATTAGGTGGTTCGTGCTCGAACGGTTATAACCGGAATCGGCGCTATAAGCCCGATAGGCAATAGTGTCAAAGAGCTTTGGGAAGGTCTTTGCACGGGCCGATGCGGTATCGACCGGATTACGGCATTTGACCCGAGTAATTTTACATGTCAAATTGGCGGAGAGGTCAAAGATTTTAAAATACGCGATTACATACCTAAAAGTTTTCGCAAAAGCACAAAGTTAATGAGCCGTGACATAGAGCTTGCGATTGGCGCGGCAAAAGAAGCTGTCGAAGACGCCGGTATTATCACAAAAGCCTCCGAAACCGGACAAGTTAATATTGACCCGACACGTACGGCGATAATACTCGGAGCCGGCCTGATTAGTTGTGATTTAGTTGAGCTTGCCCCTGCGGTTGCGGCGAGTATTACCGACGGAAAATTCGATATTAAAAAGTGGGGAAAAGACGGGCTCGAATTGGTTACGCCATTGTGGCTTTTGAAGTACTTGCCGAATATGCTGGCCTGTCATATAGGAATAATTCATGATGTTCAGGGCCCCAGCAATACAATTACATGCGCCGAGGCAGCGGGACTGCTGGCTGTCAGCGAAGCTTGTGATATTATCGCACGAGGCGACAGTGATATTGCTCTGACAGGAGCAGCTGAAGCGAAGGTTAATCCTATTGTGATGATTCGCCAGATGCTTATAAAAAGAGCTTCGTCAGAGAATAATGATAACCCTTCAGCGGCTTGCAGGCCTTTTGATTCCCAAGCCAAAGGTTCTGTGTTTGGTGAAGCAGCCGCAATTATAGTATTAGAGAATCTCGACGCTGCTCGTGCCAGAAACGCCAAAATATACGCGGAGATTATCGGTGTCGGTGAAAGTAATAATATCAATTCTGCTTATGAATATCTTGAACCGGATGGAAAAGGAATTCAAATAGCTATAGAAAACGCTTTAAGCCAAGCCCAGATTGAACCTAAAGATATAGATTTAATAATTCCTCACGGTACAGGGATACCTCAGGATGATTTGGCTGAAAGCAAAGCTATCGAGGCTGTATTTGGCGGCGAGATTTCGAATATTCCTGTCTTTCCGACAAAAAGTATGTTGAGCAATACCGGAGCAGCTTCGGGCTCATTGGATATTATTGCGGCTGTTTGTGCGATGCGGGATGGAAAGATACCGGCGGCTAAAAATTGCGATAATAAAGCTTCTGGCTGTAATCTTAATATTTCTAATCGGACGATTGAAAAAGAAATCAAAAATGTTCTTTGCTGTGCCTATACATACGGCGGACAGACAGCGGCGATTGTTTTGAAAAAAATAAATTGAATGTAGAATGCAGAATGTACAATAACCAATGCTGAAGTAATTAAAAATTAGGAATAACCATTTGTGATAGATACTGAAGGCTCAAAAAAGAGAAAGTATGATTTACAGGAGAGATTAATTAAATTTGCCGTCGCGATACTCGAAATGGTTGATATGCTGCCTAATACCAGAGCAGGAGTTCATATTGCAGGACAGATAGTCAAATCAGGTACTTCTCCTGCCCCGAATTATGGCGAAGCTCAAGGTGCTGAATCTCGTAAGGACTTTATTCACAAAATGGGTATTAGCCTAAAAGAATTAAGAGAGACGTTTGTATGGTTAAAGATTATTAAGATCAGAGCTATGATAAAAGCAGAAGCGAAAATTGAAGGGCTTATTTGTGAATGTGAAGAACTTATTTCCATTTTTGCTTCAAGCATAAAGACAGCAAAGAAAAATACACAATCATCAAAAGTAGAATTATAAAATTGGAAATTGGTAATTCTACATTGGATATTCAATATTCGATGATGCTGTTATAGTAGAAAAACAAGGTGAATTTAATGAACAGGCGGGTTGTCATAACAGGTATGGGTTTAGTTTGCCCGATGGGGCATGATGTAGAGACGGTCTGGCGGGGGATGCTGAGCGGCAAGAATGGTTTTAATTATACGACTATCTTCGACGCCTCGACTTTTCCCTCGACTTTTTGTGCCGAAGTCAAAAATTATGACATTGCCCGATATACCAAGTATCCCGAGTTTCATAAAGACAGCAATCGAGGCAGCGGTTTTGTAATCGGAGCAACCGCACAGGCCTGCAATCAGGCAGGAATAGAAATCGAAACTGAAAATCCGACAGATGGGATTGACCGTAAAAAAATGGGTATATATCTCGGAGCCGGTGAAGGTTCGGTAGAAAACGATGTGTTTTTCGATGCGATTGCAAAAGGCTGGGACAGTGCGGCAAACAAGATGGATTGGGACAAATGGGCACAGACCGCTTTTAGAGACATGAGTGCGATGACGGAGCTTGAGCAGGAGCCGAATATGCCGGCTGCTCATATAGCACTAATGACAGGAGCACGCGGGCCGACAAGAAGCTGCCTTACGGCTTGTGCAGCAAGCACTCAGGCTGTTGGTGAGGCGTTTAAAATGATTCAGAAAGGTTCTGCCGATGTTATGTTCAGCGGCGGGGCGCATTCTATGATTCATCCTCTGGGTATCACCGGATTTTGCCGTTTGACGGCGCTATCCAAAAGAAACGATGATATTTATACCGCTTCGCGTCCGTTTTCAAAAACAAGAGACGGCTTTGTAATCGGTGAGGGTGCTGCGATACTTATTTTGGAATCTTTAGAGCATGCACAGAAACGGGGAGCGAAAATATTGGCCGAATTAATCGGCTACGGTAGCAGCTCCGACGCGTTTAGGGTTACTGATATGCACGAAGATGCAAGAGGTGCGGTTCAGGCGCTCGAAGCGGCACTGAAAGACGCAAAGATAAATTATTCTGATGTAAATTACGTCAGTACCCACGGCACCAGCACCAGCGAGAATGATTCGATTGAAACAAAAGCACTGAAAAAGGTATTTAAAGACAAAGCTAAAAACACGCCTGTCAGTTCAGTTAAAAGTATGATGGGGCATCTGATAGGGGCTACGGGCGCGGCGGAATTGATTACCTGTGTGTTGGCGATACGTGATAATATACTGCCGCCGACGATGAACTTGAACGAACCTGACCCGGAGCTGGATTTAGATTATGTTCCGAACGAGCCGAGGAAGGCTCAGGTGGATATTGCGGTCAATGAATCATTCGGCTTCGGAGGCCAGAATAACGTTGTTGTCGTGAAAAGATGGGAATAATCAGAAACGGGCATCAGATTAACAGGAAATCAGGATGCAGGAGTCAGAGAATCAGGAAATCAGCGAAACAAGATGTCAAGAAAAAACAGTAGCCGGTTTTGAGAAACTTTGGGTGTGGCAAAAAGCACATAAACTTATGCAGGAAATTCATAAGTTTTGCAAGACCTTGCCAAGAGATGAGAGATTTAGATTAAGAGACCAGATAGAGCGTTCTTCTTCATCAGTTTGTGATAATATAGCAGAGGGATACACCGCGTATTATTATAACGAAAAAATAAAATGTTTTTATACTTCAAGAAAGGAAGCAGGTGAAACACAAAACCATTTACGTAAAATGTCCGGTAAAGATTACATAACACAAGACCATTCGCAAAAATGGGTTGAAGAATATGAAGAGGTTATACGTGGTATAAATGGCTATGTACGTTATATCAGAGAAAAAAAGGGTGCTAAAAAGTAGCTTTGCCAGTTATACTGATAGCCTGATTTCCACTACCTGTTGACCTGATACTCTGATTTACTATAAGAAGAATACTATGATAGATATAAAAGCCATAAGAGAAAATCCCGAGAGATTTAAAAAAGCGGCAGCGGATAAAAGAATTGATGTAGATATCGCATCGTTGCTTGAGATTGATGAAAAGTTATCCGCCGCGAAAAGACAATTGCAGGATATAGCTACAGAAAAAAATACCATAGGTAAATCGATTCCGAAACTGGCCGGTGCTGAGAAAGAATCATCGCTGGCTAAACTTGCCGGATTAAAAAATAATGAAGCAGCCCTTAATGAGCAGGTTAAAGAGCTTGGGCCGCAGTTCGATACATTAATGATGCAGGTTGCCCAGCCGGCTGATGACGAAGTGCCGATTGGTAAAGATGATACTGAAAATGTCGAGCTTCGCAAGGAGGGGCAAATCCGACAATTTGATTTCGAGCCGAAAGACCATGTACAGTTAGGTCAGGCACTTGGAATAATGGATATCGAACGGGGGGTTAAATTAGCAGGCACACGTAATTATTTTCTAAAAGGTGACGGTGCACTTTTACACTGGGCTGTGTTGAGATTCGCAATGGACTTTATGGTTAGTAAAGGCTATGTGCCGATGTCCGTGCCTCTGTTAATGAAAGATGAGGCAATGCGGGGAACCGGTTATTATCCGGGTTCGGAAGAGCAGACCTATCAGATGGAAAGAGACCAGCTAAGTCTCGCAGGAACAGCCGAAGTTCCGCTTACAGCGTTTTATATGGGTGAGATATTAAAAATCGAAGAACTGCCTAAAAAATTCGTGGGATTGTCAACCTGTTTTCGGCGTGAAGCCGGAGCAGCCGGTAAAGATACCTATGGACTTTACAGGATTCATCAGTTCGATAAGGTTGAGCAGGTTATTGTTTGTGAAAACAGCGTAGAGCAAAGCAATAAATTTCATGAGGAAATTTTAGCTAATGCCGAAGGAGTGTTGAAAGCTCTTGAGATACCTTATCGGGTAGTGGCTGTGTGCACGGGTGATTTGGGCAGGGGGCAGGCGAAGAAATATGACATAGAATCGTGGATGCCATCTCGTAAAAATTACTGCGAGACGCACAGCGCGAGCAAATTCTATGATTTTCAGGCCCGGCGAATGAATCTGCGGTATAAAGATGCGGCTACTAAGAAAAATATGTTCTGCCATACTCTTAACAATACGGTAATTGCCTCACCGAGAGTGTTAATACCAATTCTTGAGTTGTATCAGAACTCTGATGGCTCAATAACAATACCGGCTGTATTGCGGCCTTATATGCAGAACAGGGAGAAAATAACAGCCTGCTCATAGTTTCTCTGCGGCTATAATAAAAAGAAAACTCTGCGGCGAATATTGATGCAGGAGTCAGTCTTATGAAAAGAAAAGAGATATTTGATTTTATCAAATCCAACCCGGTCTTCGCATTAGCGACCTCAGCAGACAATAAGCCTTATGTTCGGATGATGATGCTTTACCGGGCTGACGATAACGGCATTATTTTTACGACCGGAGAAAATAAGGATGTTCATCGTCATTTGCAGGCCAATCCGCAGGTTCAGATGTGTTTTTATAACAATCAGAAAGGCTTGCAGGTTCGGGTAGAAGGCACAGCCGAGGTGATTGAGAATCTGGAATTAAAAAAGCAGGTAGTCAAAGACTATCCGTTTCTTAAAGAGTGGGTTGACAGGGAAGGCTATGAAGTGCTTGTGGTTTACTGCCTTACAAACGGCAAAGCCGCAGTCTGGACTATGGATATTAATTTCAAGCCGAAAGAATACATTCAGCTTTAAAATCATTTAGGGCTTTAAATACAAAACAAATTTAAGCAGGAGACAGAAAATCATGGAATCAGCACATCAAAAAAACCGTTTTTTTATCATTATCTTTATTTTGTTTTTAGTTGTGAATGCTTTTGTAATCGCGGATGAACAATCTCAAACAGTAGATTATTCTTTGAAGTCTGAATTATTAGGGCTTCGAATATCGACCAAACCTTATTCCTATCAATTAGTCGAATTATCCACAGGCCGAGTGCTCATATCTCAGTTTAATTCGAATTTTAGAATAAATGATACCGGCTACGATGTTGGTAATGCCCGCATTGAGGATAAAACCGATAGTTCTATAAATGCCGTGCTGCATTTTAAAGATTCAGACCGAACAGCTAATGTTAAATTTGAGTTTACGAGCGATGATATTCTCGAAGTTCTGTTATCCTGCGATGAATCCGTAAATATTAAGGAATCTTTCAACGACCAGTCTGAGAATTATTATGGTTTATGGGAATATCCAAAGGGCGGGGCAATCGACAATCGCCGAGCTAATGCCGAGATGATAGGTTTCCGCGAACTGCCTGGCAGCAATTATTGCAATGCCCGCGCCCCGTTTTACATTACCTCACGTAATTATTCGATATATGCCGAGACAATGGCCAAAGGCCGTTACAGCATTGCTAACACGGGTATAACCAGTTTTGCTTTTGATACCGGCTCTCTCAAATACCACATAATTTACGGACAGACTTACGGACGTATGCTTGAAATTTATAATCATCTTGCCGGTCCTTCGGTGATGCCTCCCGATTGGGCGTTCGCAAGCATCTGGTGGCGAGACGACCATCACGAGGATTTTGCACCGCATGTTACAAACGCGCAGGAAAATGTCCTTGATGATGCCGAGCAATTAATCAAACATCGAATTCCCGCCTCTGTAATATGGATAGACAGGCCTTATACTTCCGGAAAAAGAGGCTGGGGCAATATGGACTTTGACGATTCATTCCCGGAACCGAAAGTTATGATTGATACTCTAAATGAGAAGGGCTATCAATTACTGCTTTGGGTTACAAACCGATGTATCAATACTTTATATGACGAGGGTATGAAAAAAGGCTATTTGTTTGCCGGGTATACAAGCTGGCCCGCAGCTGATATGAGAAATCCTGATGCTTATAATTGGTTTAAAAATCATCTCGATACTTTTGTCAAGATGGGAGTCAAAGGCTATAAAGTTGACCGCGGCGAAGAAGCCGAAATGCCCGATTCGGTGCAAAACGAAAACACTTATCTTTTTATGAAAATGGTTTCCGAAGGGCAGAGACAAAGGCATGGGAACAACCATTTGATTTTTGCGCGCAGTGCATTCGATAAAAGCCGCAAGTATGTCGGAATCTGGAATGGAGATACCGATAGTAATTTCGACGGCTTAGCAATATCGGTTAAAAACGGCTTGCGCTGCGGAGCGATTAATTTTCCGATGTACGGCAGCGATACCGGCGGTTATTTAGGGCCGAATGTCAGCAAGGAATTGTTTGCGCGCTGGCTGGGGTTCAGTGCATATTGTCCGATGATGGAAACGCTTATTGGCCCTAATAGAACTATCTGGTACGACTATGATGATGAGCTTATAGATATTACCAGAAAACATTGTACCGCTCATCACGAGTTGATTCCATATACGCGGTCTTATATGTATCAGGCTGTTCAGACCGGCATGCCCGTAATGCGGCAATTGATTTTCGCGTATCCTGACGACGAGAAGCTTGTTGATATGTTCGATGAATATCTCTATGGAAGAGATATTCTCGTTGCGCCGGTGTTGAAAGAAGGGCAAACCGGCAGGGCGGTTTATCTGCCGAAAGGCAAATGGCTCAATTACAACGATAAAAAGACTGTATATGCCGGCCCGGCTGCAATCAAGGCTGATGCTCCGCTTGATACGATACCTTTGTTTGTCAAAGCCGGTGCGATTATTCCCCGCGGCGATATATTAAAAGCCAATAATAGCTGGACCCAAAACTACAAGCCGTATCTGAGTATTGAAATCTTTCCATATAAGGGCGATAGCAGCTTTTCATATTACACCGGTGATTCGGTAAAAATGATAAATACATCGCTTGCCGAGGGTACTTTGACGGTTGCATTTGATAATCTTGGAATAAACGGCAACATTCAAATTTATTGCAAAGACTTCGAAAAAATAAAACTCAACGGCGAGGAATTGACTGCGGGCCAAAGTTTTACTTGGTCTAAGCAGTCCGGTTTGCTTGACATTGCGTATAATGGCAAAACATCGCTTGTTGTTACAGGTGTAAAAAGTATATTCGAGTGATAAAAAAGGCCGGTATCTAAAAACCGGCCTTTTAGATTTTTCTGCTTTTAAACAATTAATTCGTTGCCGACTTTCCGGGCTCGTTCGGGTTTGTCCAAATTTATGCCTAAGGATAATCCTATTTCCAAAAGGACATTCCATCCGGCACAGAGATAAACATAAGGCGTTAATTCTCCCACATTTGGAACACGAATTGTCGGAAAGGGTGTCTCTCGGTCGGCGATAGCTACGACTTTCAATTTTACGCCGTCAACCAGCACCTCTTTAAATTTATTAATTTCTTCTTCGATTGGGTCAACAACGAAAACAATATCGTTAGAATCCATTACCTCTTCGATGCCGTGAACGGCATAAGTGCCTTCGAGATAGTCTGATTTTTTGCGCGTAATCTCATTTGTTTTAAGAGTCAATTCTTCAGCGATGCCGTCATTGTATCCGGCGAAATAAATTGTCGGGGCTTTTGCGGCGATTTTAACGATTTCTTTGTCGATTGGCATTGTCAGAGCTTCTGAAATTTTACCTGATAAATCTGAGCAGTTAAGCTTGTCGATTGTCTGGTTGATATGCCGCAAAATAGATTCGTAAAACAATGCCTGTTCTATTACGCTTTTTGTTGCAGCTACTGCCTGCTCCCAACCGCAAGTAAGAACAAATGTCTGAGCACAGGCTTCTTCGAGTAAAGTTTTAGGGTTTGCACTCAGTCCGAAACGGTTATTATTGCCCTGTTCGCCGAGTTTTTTGGCGAGCAGAACGACTTCTTTTGTTCTTCCTGAATTTGAAGCGCAAAATACCGCAAATTTTCGAAGGTCGTATTGCGAGGACTGTCTCGAACCATCGGTTGCTATATGTAAATCAAGTCCCCACCGCAGAGCTTTGCGGATAGCGTTTTTAGCAGGAAAAATTCTGCTCGAACCTTCACCGGTTAAAAATAGTTTCCCTGCTGACTTAATTTTTGCTGCCGCGTCTTTTGTCTGGCTTGCATCGAAATTTTTGACGATATCGACCGTGTCGAGCATTTCCTTAGCCAGCATGTACTTTGAATATTTCTCTTCTTTCAGATTCATTCGTTACCCTCGTTTTTCGTAATATATGTTTGAAAACAGTTTTATTATCATCTTCGTTGTTTGATTGTCTCAACTCTCTGCCGGAACTGCTCGGTTTGTTTGCGTACCATTTGGACAAAATCGTTATCTTCTATTGTTCCGATAGCCGCGGTCATTTCTTCGATGTTCCTGTAAGTCATTTTTCGGAACGGATTTTCATAATCTTTATTCCGAGAATCGTAAACTTTGTCTCGGATATATTCCTGAATTTCAACGGCTTCGTCCAGAATCGCAAGCCATTGATTGCGGTCAATATGTTTTTCCCCTGTCAATTCACATAAAACAGCCCAAGCATGCTTTTGTTTATCAAGAGGATATTTCTGCCAAAGTTCGTTGTATCGTTGATGAATCTGCTCCCAGCTGTTTAATCTTCCGGTTCCGATGTCGGCTCTTAGATTGTCCGCGTCGGATTGGGGCATTAATTGGCCGCCGATATTGGCCCACTGTGTGATTCTCTTACCTGCCAGAGCCTCGACCATCGAATCGAAATTACTGTCGCTGTTTGTCTGGAGATATTCCATAAGATTTGTTACAGCATAGTAATGAAGCATCTGTTTATATGCTTTGTATGCGGCTGCGGCTTTTAAGATTACGGCTTCACGGGTTGATTTTTCGATATTTTCCCCGATAACTTCCAGCCCGTTCAAAGCTTCGTTAGGCCCGCAAAGCAGTTCTTTGCCGACACGGATAAGCTCTGCCGTATCGATATTTTTAGGGTCTTTGCCTTCTTTACGTAATTTTGCTTTTGCGGTATAAATCTCAAGCAGCCTTGCGCTTTGGATTATTTCCTCGGCAGTATCCGGAGCTAATGCATTGAATTCGATATTTTGTGTTTTGACTTTTCGGATATCGCGCACCTGATATTTCCAAGAGTTCCTCGCCAGCGCATACATATCGTAAAGCCACCAGTATGCCGGTATAATCTCGATACGATTTTTGAAGATATTGTTGTTAATCAGCGAAAAAGCAAACGGAATATCAAGCTCCGCAGGGTAGTCTTCTTTTGCGATAAGAACAAATGAAGCGAAACGGCAGGAATGTTTGAGGCTTACGCATAATCCCGGCCAGAACCCGCGTCCTGCCTGAATTTCGTTATCGTTGGCTCGGCTGTTATGATTTGAACCGATAGTGGCTCCGGCTGCGATATTGCTCTGTCCGAGAACCACCGATGCTATGAGAAACGAATTGTTGTGGTGCTGCTCGTGCGCTGGAAATATCAGATTGTTTAAAACCTCGCAGCATGAAATTGTCGAGTTGTCTCCGAGATAGGAGTTAATCAGTCTGGCTCCGTATTTTAAATTGGAATTGTTTCCGAGGATAAATCTGACAGCCTTGCATCCGTAAAAAATATGGCATCCGAAACCGATAATTCCGTTGACCAATTCAACGCCTTCGCCGATTTGAGTCTGCTCATCTTTAGAGGAATTTATCGTTAGATTTTTGAGCTTGTTGGCGCCTTTGATATAACAGTGCGAACCGATTTTTACATCTTTTAAAATCCTGCTGGTTTTTATGACGCAATGTTCTCCTAAGGTGCTGTAATAGCCGCGTCTTGAATCGAAACTTTTTTGCGTAATTTCTTTGAGCTTGGCCTGAAGGGCGGTATCGTCTCTGTATTTCGCCCATATATAAGCATCCGCCGATGTCATCCCGTCAAAAGGCAATATTGCGCGTGAGCCGGTTTCATTCATTACATTAAGTGTTACCCTGACCTCCTCCGGTTCTCCGTCTTTAATAATTCCGTTGCCGAATTTGGCGTGGTTGGTAGTATGCATCTCGTCGATATTAGCCAGCATACAGCGGTCGCCGATTATATAATGAGCTAAATACCTAACATCATGTATCGCTGCATCGTCTCCTATATCGCAAGAAACTATTCTGCTGTTGGTTATTCCGACAGGGAGCATTAAGTCATGATGTTCCAGTACCGCGGCTTTACATCTTCCTATTCGTATAAAACCGAACAGCTCATTATTTCTAAGCTGAGTGCTGTCGAACTCGTCTGTAACTAATATTTTGTCCCAGTTTGCGCAATAGTTGCCGTTTCTAACCAGTGTTTCGACTTCTTGCGACTTGAGATTTCTCCAATTAGCGTTGGCTTTATCGAACTGCTGATTTCGCAAATACCATTCGTCGCATTCCTGTGGAAGATACTCTTTGGGTATAAATCCGCCGCTAATCGCAGATGCGTCGAGTATATGCACTCGGTCCATATTTCTATCCTTATTCTTTCAAAAATTTCTTACCCGATATTCAGTTTATATTGTTCCATTTTATAGATGCTGTGTATTCGAATATGTTTTCGAGTTTTGCGGTCGGCCTTATAAGCGATAATATACCTTTATTTGCCTAAGCTGCTTAAAAGCAACATCTTATCACTTTTAAAAACCAAGGTCAAATCCCAATCTTTAGATATATGTTAGTCCATGAAAAATTTACTTGAGCCGAAATTCTTAATTAGAAGGCTTTATTTTCTTTATTAGAATGTATTATAATTCCGTAGGGGTATCGAATAAATCGGGCTTCTATCCGAAAATCTTATGCCGAAAAATAAAAAACGCCGCAGCGAGTATGCACAGCCCCGCCCATAGGTAATCCAGCCGCACCTGTTCTTTAAGATAGAAAATTGAGAATGGGATAAATATGCTTAATGTTATAACTTCCTGCAGGATTTTAAGCTGGCCGTAGTTCATCACCTCATGGCCTATTCTGTTGGCCGGCACCTGTATCATATACTCGAAAAACGCGATACCCCAGCTTAGAAGCGCGACAAAAAACCACGGCTTGCTGCATAAATTTTTAAGATGTCCGTACCACGCTATCGTCATAAACAAATTACTGCAGCACAGCATCAATACTGTTAATGTAAACTTGTTCATTATTCGAAAATGCTCCTAAATTAATTATGTATGATTTTTACTTTTCGCGCATAGCAAAAGGCCGCCGATTTTCACCAACGGCCCTGAATTTTCACACGTTAAAATATAAAATTCTGAGTTGATACTATTTTATAAGCCTATATTCCGCCTTGTTTTTTCGCTCGTTTTTCAGCCCTTTTTTCTTTAAGACTTTTTTGTGGTTTCTTTTTCGCTTCTTTTCTTACGTCACGGCCTTTAGACATATACAATCCTTTCCTAATTTAACACAATGGTCCTTTTGAACTTTACCATATGGATATTTTAATGATTCGGGCTAATTACGCAAGTCAATAAAATCTCATTTAATTAAGCTGTTGTGAGGTATTATGACAGCATATATAATACAGCTTTTTCAATAGTTTTGAATCGCCGGCCATAAATAAAGGGAACAAAAATGCGCAAGACATTTCTTACTGTTTCGTTGTTAATTCTGCTGGTTTGTTATTTGGGGTCAGACAGCGAAGTCTTAGCTGAAAATGATTTAAATAGAGATGTTCTATCCGCAGATACAGCCAAAGCCGAGCAAATAACCAAGAAAATAAGTTCGATTGAGGTATTGGCGCCTCTGGCTCCGGTTGCACTTTCACCGTTTTTCGGGATTACCTGTTTATCAGGGACAAGCATTTTATGCAATCGAGGTATTCTGCCGCAAAATGATTTTCTAATGGGCAGCGATGCCCTGAATAACTTTTTGGTCTTTGCGGTTTTTTTAGTTCTGGCAGTAGCAACATCTATCCCCAAAATGACAGCTGTTTCTAAAGGATTCGCACAGATAACCGACAGGCTCGAAACATACGCAGGGATAATATCGTATCTGGTGATTATCTATCTCGCCTCACCATCAGATGACAGTACCGCTCAGCAGGTTGTTTTTCAGGCGGGCATTTTCAGTTTTACGTGGAACACGCTTTTAATGATGGCCGCGGTAATTAACATAATAGTCATAAATACAGTCAAATATTTCTTCGAGCTTCTTGTATGGATATCGCCGATACCATCTCTCGATGCTGCCTTTGAAGCTGCAAATAAGGTTCTTGCAGCCATACTTGCCACGGTTTATGCCTTCAATCCTTTTTTGGCGATGATTCTGAATATCATAGTTTTTCTTATCTGTCTTTCGATTTTCAATTGGGCAAAACGCCATGTCAAATACTTTAGAACAATATATCTTGGCCCTATTATCGCGAAACTGTTTGGCAAGACCGATTTTTCACCTTCGCTGCATATGAAAAACAAAATAGCTTCGCTTGTAGAGCAGGGGGTTCCGATTATTAATGTTTTTCCCTCCCGCAAGATTCATAAAATTAAGAAAAAAGAATTGTGCTGTCTTGCTGCTGGTAAAGACGGATTATTTCTGGTTAAATTCCGTACGATTTTTCAGCCGAAGATTAAACGAATTGAAATGGCCGATGCCCAGATAGAAATCCGTACGGGTCTTTTCTGGAATACTATTGATATAATCTCGCAAGAAATGAAAAAACCGTTAACTCTTATCTTCAGCAGAGTCTATAATCAGCAGATTGAAAACATCGCCGATTCGTTGAAACCATTCGGTAAGGTTTTGGCAGAATCAGCCGCTGATACGCAAGATGATATTGCTGCCCGGCCTGAAATTGCTTAGAAAGGATTTTGCCGGTAATTTAGAGGTCGGATTAGCATTCTAAATAAGGAGTTATGGAGTATGAGTCAAGAATCAATCCATGTTCGTCGGCTGCCTATACAGCTTGTACCCGACCCGAGAAGAACAATAACGCGATTTTTCTGGCCCGGAGAAGAACGAGCAAAAAAAATAATTCAGCGGGTCAAACAATTGCCTCCTGAAAAAATCACCGAACTTTTGCACGGCATTCTTGAGGAGTTTGGCCCTGTAAATCCGGGTTTGGAGGAGATTTTAACTGACCATTATGAAATGGTGCTTGAAGAAACCGGCCTCGAATACGAAAAAAGACGTGATGTCCGGCTTTTAATCGGAGCTTATTTCTCGAAGGAATATGCTTTCGAATCAGCAGCACTGTTTAATCCTTCTATGGTTGCCGCAGATGACCAGTCTAATGTTCCCGAAGGCTCACTTGCGTTTTTAATGAGCCTGCGGGCTGTCGGCGAAGGTCATATTTCCTCTATTACTTTTCGAAGGGGAATAATCAGCGAAAAAGGCGACATAAAAATTAGCCCGGTTACTTTGCAGGTTCGGGCTTTCAAAAGAGAACGAAACCGATGGTTCAAAAAAGATGTTTTTAAAAACGGTATCGAAGAGCTGACGAATAAACATCCGCTGGCGGAGATGGTTTTATCTAAGCTGCCGGATACTTTTACTCTTGTAATGCTCGAACAAATAATACACGGCTGTCCGCAAAAGTCTATGGATGCCGAGACTTTTGAAAGAATCTGCGGGCTGTTTATGATGATAGCCGAATCCGAATATGAAATGCACAGTGACCAGTTTTTAAATCTCGAAGATATGGTTATGTTTCCGATAAGCAGAACAGAATCTCAGGGAATGGAGGATATGAGGCTGGTTCTCTTCGAAGATGACGACGGAACAAGATGTTATTACGGAACATATACCGCGTATAACGGTCAGGAAATTATGCCGCAGTTACTCGAAGTTTCGCTGCCCGGCCACGCCAGAGTGCATATTATGAGGGGTGAATTTGCAAAAAATAAAGGAATAGCGTTTTTCCCCCAGCGAATAGACGGTCAATATGCCGTAATAGGGCGGGTTGACAGCGAAAATATTTTTCTTATGAAATCCGATTGGGAGTTTGTGCAGATGGGAAACTGCGGTTCTCCCATTCGGACCGAATATGGTTGGTTATTGCTGACTCACGGGGTGGGGCCGATGAGAAAATACTGCATAGGAGCCGTTCTTTTGGATTTAGATGACCCGTCAAAAGTAATCGCAAGACTCAAAACGCCTTTGATGAGTCCCACCGATGAAGAGCGAAGCGGATATGTCCCTAATGTGGTATATTCTTGCGGTGCGCTTATTCATCGCGATATGCTTGTAATACCTTACGGTATTAGCGATATGGCCGCGGGGTTTGCAATTGTCGATATGCAGCAGTTAATGAATCATTTAGCATAATGCAGAGTTTCCGAGCCTTGATTTATGAAGGTTTTGATGCGAATTTTTACTGCTTATCATTGACCCTGCTAAAATCCGTAACTGCTCTTGGTTAAACAGCTAAAAACTGAGGAATTTTTACAGGGTATTTTTTTAACGTTTTAGATTATCGGTTTATCAGTTAATCGGGCGGTGAGCATCAAGAATCAAGGCTCGTCCGCTGTGGCTGAAGCCAGTATCGAGTATCAGCTTTCTAAACGCTGTCCGCTCTAAGTTTTGCTCTGTAATTTAATAAAACAGTGTAAATCCGTATTAATCCGTGTCTAATATTAATTACTTCTCATTTTGAAATTCGATATTTGACATTCACTTATCTCTGCGTTTTCTGCATTCTCCACGGTGAAAGATTAGCTAAGAAAGCACACTACCCGCTGCGATTTAATATCACTTATAATCTGCAATTGGCTCTTAGGCCTGCATAGGCGGACGATACCTTCGTATTTTTGATTTTGCGGCGAGATTTCGCCGAGCAGATTCGGCATCTCGTAAATCCGCTCTTTGTTGAAAATCACCTTCTCCATTTGCGGGAAAATAGCAGCATAAAAAATATCAGTCTCGACCAAATCCTGAAAGAAATGCGTACCGAACGAAAGTTCCGGCATAAGATTTCCGCCCTCATAGGCGATTTCCACCATAACAGCGATTTTATTAATCTCTGCAAAACTCACCGGCACACCCAAGCTCGGCGTCGTCGTTCCCCATCTGCCCGGGCCGATGATAATCGTCGGAGTATTTTCCCTGCTGTCAATCTGCCTATTAAGATTTCCGATTAATCTGGCAACATCATATTTTACATCGAGCGTCGCGTCCTGATACGCCTGCGGTTCGACATAAATAATCTGCTTAATCGGCGAGGAAATATTCCCGCCCATCATCCTGCCGAACGATTCGAACAGAATCTTTTGAGGCTCGATTGTCTTTGGCATAGAAACTTTAGTAACTATACCCTTAGTCTGCAGCGGCCGGCATTGAACAAGATTAATCTTCATCTGGCCGTCCGAAGTAAAATTTGTCGTAAACTCGATATCGACCGGATAATCGTAATTTTTCTCAAGCGTTTTGAGCAGCCGCTGCATCGTCGGCACAAAATCCGTTTCCGAAAGCAGCTTCTTAAAAGTAATAACCCACGCCTGAACACCTTTCATTCGGCTTTCTCTGATTCGCCTTTGCGTTTCAACATCCAAATTGGCAATCATGTCAGTGTCGATATCATTGTTTTTGCCCAGCAGCTCCGGCGCGTCAACCGTATCCTGCCGATTCTCCGAAAGGTTCAGCAAGTCAACCTTATGCTGCGAAAATCTCACCGCATCTTGAGTGTTCGAATAAGGCCTTTTCAGCGGCTCATCGAGCGCAATTATCTGCGGATAATCATCTTCGACCCTATCTACCGCCCGCGTACCCAGTCCGAATACCAATCTTATCATACCTGCCTGCGGGTCAAGCTCCGGCTCCCATACGAAAGCATTATAAGAATTCCCCACGCCGGCTAAATACGGGAAGAAGTAATTTTCATGATACGACCCGCTGACCCGCTGAACCAGAAGTGCCATTTGCTCATCGAGCTGGTCCAGCCCGCGCTGCAATCGGTAAGAAAGGGCATCTTCATTCATAGTGCTTGCGAAAATTTTTCTAACAGCCTCTTCGAAATTCTGATACCTTTGATTCGGCCCGCCCTGATTCACCAAAAATATCGATAAGTATTTGCCCGCAAACGCGTTTCCGAACGAATCTTCCAAAAGACTGCTCGAACGAACGATTATAGGTGATTGACCGAAGTATTCGATTAATTCGGTGAAACGTTCCTTAATCTCGTCAGGAAATTTCCCTCTAAGAAGATTCTGTTTCATTTGCGGAGCGATGTTAAAATATCCCTCTTTGGTTTTTTGCTCCATCAAAAGCTTCCACCAGCCGTTTTCGACGATATAGCTGTAAAATACGTCCGAGCCGATATAAAACGAATCATGCGGTTCGAGCCTGTTTGTCCAGTCGAAAGATTTATCCTTCTGAAGAATCTTCTGGGCTACGAGCATTCCGACCGCTTTGCCGCCGATAAAACCGCTTCCGATAAGCCTGCTTTTGATATTAATTAAATCCTCCAGCGTCAGATGCTTTTCCGCCAGTTCGAGCATCCGCTTGTCTCTGCCTATCATCAGTCTGCAAAGCTCATCTACCGTTTCTTTGACCTGCTCGGAATCGGCAGATTTGTTTGTTAATGATTCGGCTTTGATGAAAAGCCTGTCCCAATAATCCATCGCCCGCTGCGGCCCGCTCGCTGTCCGTTCGGTAATATGAGAAAGAACCCTTGTCGCGTCGATGCTGCTTGTAATCGGAGCGAATTTATCTCCCAAATCCCGATGAGGCAAAAACATCGTCGGCGAATAACGATTCAAAACCTTCAGCGGATGAACGTAATAATCACCCTCGAAATCGTAAACGTCCAGCAAAAGCTGTGTTGTATCGCGGATTCGGGCTATGGTTTTAAACGAATGTTTGCCTCTGAGCAGGGCAAAATAAGCTATCGTGTCAAGCTCGTAAAGATACGGGCAGGTAATCATAAAAAAATTGCCTATCATCAAATCAGTCGCCCACGCGATAAGTAAATCCGAAAGGCAATCGAAAACATAATAAGCATCTAAGCCGTGCTGCGTAATGATATTGTGAACATCTTTGGAAAATGATTCGAAGCCTTTTGACGGCATAAGCTCGTATGTTTTTACGGGGGAATTTTCCGGTATCAGCCTTGGATGCCGTGCGAATCGAATATAAACGATATCCCGCCGGTCATTCAAAGCCTGATTTACATACGGCGTAACATAATGCTGATAATCCTCGATGCTGTCAACCTGCCAGACAATATTATCACCTTTGCGGATTCCGCTTACGACTTTGTCAAAAGCTGCTATGCCTGTACTGGGGGGTATTAACATAATTCACCTTTTTTACGGATATTCGGTCTTTCTTGGGCCGTATGGGTTATTTTACTCTAAAATGCCGCGTCAAGCCAGTTTCAGCCTGCTAATATAAGATAGAAGTAAAACTGAAATCTTTAGACCGGCTTCTTGGGAGAATTTTGCCAGCCTGATTTTTGTGTTAGTAAGACGATAGATATATTTTTCAGCCTGTAATTTTATATAGTAATTGTACTTGACGGGCGGGGGAAAATAGGTTTTATTTTTATATGCGTAGATTAAGGTAAACTATGCAGGATAAAAAAAATATGCAAATCTAAATGCTTCGTATTGAAAGGGAACTGTTATGGCAAGGATGACATTATCTGCGATTATCGTTTTTTCTTTAGCTGTTATGGCAGGCTGCACAGAAACCGACAGCGGCAAGGCACAGCTTCGAGCGGACAGGGTTAAAAGGGCGACCGACCGCACAGAGGTGATTCAAACCTCTAAAGACAGAGAAACCGACATCGTCGAACAAATGGCATTTCACAGAAATGCTTATCGAACCCATCTCGAAGCTCTGATAAAACACTATCGAACCGTCGGGGATTATAACAAACGCCAATGGGCTCAAGCAGAAATGGCCGCCCTCGATGCTATACCCCAGTATAACTATATTATTGAGGCTCATGTCGCAGGCCCGGATTTGCGGGCGTCTGAAGAAATACCCGAAGCCGACAATTTGTACTATCTGGCGGTTGTAACCGAAGAGCAAGCCAAAAAACTCGGGATATTTACCAACAAAGAACAGCTTCGCGTTGCTTTAGATAGATACAATCAGTTGATACGCGAATATCCGACCAGCGATAAAATTGACGATGCCGCCTATAACGCCGCAGGAATCTACGAGTATTTTAAAGATTATTCGATTGCTCTGCTTTATTACCAGAGAGTTTACCAGTGGAACCCTGATACTAACTATCCCGCCCGGTATCGTGCCGCAAGGATACTCGATACTAAATTGCTAAACAGGGCAGATGCTCTTGAGCTTTATAAACTTGCGCTCGAATACGATAATCTCACAGCCGGCCAGCGAGAATTAGCCCGCCAAAAAGTCGATGAATATAGCCTTGGCATTAGACCTCAGTAGCATAGTGAAATGGAAGTACTATTAAAATTTTTCGGGCCTGGCTTTTGTCAGGCCCGTTTTTTTCATACTGAATGATGGCATGCAAATTAGAAAAAAAAGTGTTGGATTTCATAACCGCCGAGCGGCTGATTCCCAAAGACTCGAAGGTTCTTCTTGCGGTATCCGGCGGCGCTGATTCTATAGCACTTTTGTATGTTCTGCATAATTTAGTTTGCCAAAAGAAACTTTCAGCCTCGCTTGTCTGTGCCCATATCAACCATCAGCTAAGGGCTGAACAGTCCGATGCCGACGAAAAATTTGTCATAGAACAAGCCGAAGGTCTTGGTATTGAGGTTATAACAAAAAAAATAAACGTTACTGCAATTGCGCACAGCAGCAAGCTTTCAATCGAAACCGCCGCTCGACAATTGCGTATCGAATCGCTCATCGACATTGCTCATCAAGCTGGTTGCGGATTAATCGCTGCGGGTCATCAGAAAAATGATAATGCCGAAACGATCATTCATCGTATTTTGCGAGGGACCGGCTTGCGGGGGCTTGGCGGAATCTGGCCTCAAAGAAAATTGCAGAATTTCGTATTTGTTCGTCCTATGCTCGATGTTACCAGAAAACAAATTCTCGAATATCTCGACAGCCGGAAATTGAAATGGCGGCTCGATGCTACGAATGAACAGTGCCTCTATAAGCGCAATTTCATTAGACATAAAATAATACCGCAGATTGAAAAAAAAAGCGGCGGTTCTATAACCGAACAATTATCGGCTCTTTGTATTGCATCCCGAAAGTTTCATTTGAAAATTGCCCGCCAAGCCGATTCGATTTGGCCTGAACTGGCAAAAATAACTTCCAATACGGTATCGTTGAGTATAGATAGGTTTCTTTCACAGCCTGAACCGGTTGAGCTTGAGCTTATACGCCGATGTTTGAATGAATGGAAAATCGGCGAGCGTGACTTCACCGAACAGCATTATAAAAATCTGATTACACTTGCCCGAACGAACAAGAGCAATAAAATCATCGAACTGCCCGGCGGCATAAAAGCGTATCGGCAGTACAACGAGCTTATTCTGACAACACAAATTATAGTAACAAAAATAATTAATCCGCCTGCCATGCCCGTTGAGCTGAACATAACCGGCGAAACTTTATTCGAGGATTATATTGCACGAGCTTCGGTATTTAAGTTTAACCAATCAGCTTTTAAAAAATTCAAATCTGAAAAAGATAGCTATATTGAATGGTTCGACCTCGATAAAATATCCTTGCCGATAATCATCCGAACCCGCAGCCAAGGAGACAGGTTTATACCGCTCGGTCAAAACGCTCCGAAAAAAATCGGACAATTTCTTACCGATGCCAAAATTCCTGCTGATGTTAGGAAACAGACGGTTATAATTGCCGATGATTCTCGGATAATCTGGGTATGTCCGATTAGAACTTCACAGGCGGCAAAAATTACTTCTCGGACAAAAAAAATTCTGCAATTGAATGTTGCAAAAAAACAATAATCGGTTTTATTATGGTTTTATGCCGATGCAAAAATTATCTACAGCTTTAATTGGGCTTGATGATAAAGCCCTCAAACTGCTCGAAACAGCCGCGAGTCTCGATACTTTTGAGATTCGTGCTGTTGCTGATTTGAACACCCAAAAATCACAGAAAATCGCTTCGCAATTCGGCTGTGTAAGCTACGATGATTATCGTCAGCTCATTATTCAGAATAATTTCGAATGTCTGTTTGTCAGCGAGGCTATCCATAACTGTCATCAGCATCTAAACTTAGCTATCCAGAAGAAAATCAATATTCTCAAATTCGCTCCGCCGGCTCGCAATTTTGCCGAAGCTTCGGTTCTTGCCAAAGCTGCCGCCGAGAACAATATAATTTTTTCCGTTGCTGCTCCGTGGCGTTTTTGTCCGGACTACCTGAAGCTTTTCGGTGCTATCCAAAAGAAAACGCCGAAACCTCTTTTGGTTACCGCTTCATGCAATTACTCCCATTGCAATCTGCCTGTATGGTGCAACGACCCTGTTTTAGCGGGCGGGGGGGTGCTGCTTATGGATTGCTACGGCCTTGTAGACCAGCTCGTCAAAATGTTCGGTTTGCCCGAGCAGGTATATTCAATCAATACTAACTCCGCAGCTGACCGCCAGCAAAAGCTCGCACTCACTGAGGATATTGCTGCTGTAACTATGCGGTTTGCTGATAATTTCTGTGTTAATCTTACCGCATCGAGAGCATTTGGGGGTGATAATTCCGCTCAAACACTCGGCCTATATTACAAAGACAAAATTGTGCAAAAAAAGAAATTCTCTCTTGAGGCTGATTCGTATATGGCCGATGTTCTCGCAGGTTTTGCCAATTCCTGCTTTGACCGGCAGAACAATAAACCTTTCTCGACTTTGCAAGAGCATCTTCAAAACATAGCTGTTATCGAAGCAGCCTATCTTTCCACTCGAACAATGATGCCCGAACAGCCTTGCAGAATATTCGAACTGACCCGATAAGCAAAAAAACATAAACAGGGCATCTTGTCCAGCTTCAGTAAACCCAAAATCATCAGTTTAACCATTTTTGGCGATTCCTTGACATCCAGACCCGCCAAACCTATGATATTCGGTTTATACAAATTAAGGATTTAACAGCAATGTCCAAGGATAACGCAAATTACAGTAATACGCTTAACCTGCCTAATACCTCGTTCGGCATGAAGGCCAACCTAACCCAGCGCGAGCCTCAGCAGCGAAAAGCTTGGGCTTCTCAGAACATCTACCGGAAGATTCAGGACACCCGAAAAGATGCACCCCTATATACCCTTCACGACGGCCCGCCGTATGCCAATGGCGATATCCACATGGGCCACGTAATTAACAAAGTCCTCAAAGACTTCGTTATAAAATATAAAACGATGACAGGTTTCCGTGCGCCGTATATCCCCGGCTGGGATTGCCACGGCCTGCCTATCGAAGCCAAAGTCGTAACAGAGCTTGGCGAAAAAGCCAAAACCATGAGCAAACCCGAAATCCGTAAGCTCTGTATGAAATACGCTTCGAAATATGTTAAGCTTCAAAGCAAGCAGTTTCAGGACCTTTCCGTTTTCGGAGATTTTGAAAACCCGTACCTGACATTCAAGCCCCAATACGAAGCCGGCATTTTAGAGGTTTTTGCCGAAATGGTCGGCAACGGACTTGTCTATAAACAACTAAAACCGATTCACTGGTCCGTCGGCTGCGAAACTGCTCTTGCCGAAGCCGAACTCGAATATAAAGATATTGCCTCACCGAGCATCTTCGTCAATTTCCCTGTTGCCGAAGAAAGTCTAACCAAATTAATCGATTTGGGACTCATTACTCAGCCGTCCGGCGACACTAAAGTCTGTTTTATGATTTGGACTACGACCCCGTGGACATTAGCCGCTAATTTAGCTGTCGCTGTTAATCCCAATCTCGAATACCGCGCTATAACATATAAATGCAATGACACAATGGTAGTTTCGATAATATGTACCGAGCGAATTCAGGCGGTAATCACAGCCGCAAAACTTGATGAAGGACAGTATCAGCTTAGCGAAAAATCTGTAAAAGGAAGCGACCTCGAAGCTCTGCGATACGAGCATCCTTTCGTAAAGCACAGCCCGAACGACAAAAATATTCATACGGTCATCTGTGCCGATTATGTTACCACCGAAGACGGAACCGGCCTTGTCCATATCGCCCCGGGGCATGGTCTTGAGGACTATATCTCCGGCCAAAAATATGGACTGCCTGTTTATTCGCCTGTCAAAAATGATGGCTGCTACGATGATACCGTACCCCAATGGCTGCGAGGGAAAAATGTTCTAAAAGTTGACGGCGAAGTTATCGAACATCTTAGCAAAAATAATTACCTTGTTGCCGAACAGAAGATTACCCACAGCTATCCGCATTGCTGGCGGAGTAAAATGCCCGTAATTTTCCGCGCGACCGAACAGTGGTTCATAAGCGTCGATAAAGTAATTTCAGCGTTCGGAAAAAGCCTGCGAGATTTATCGCTCGAAAGTGTCCGGCGGGTCAAATGGATTCCCGCATGGGGTCAAAAAAGAATCGAAGGCATGCTTGAATCCCGTCCTGACTGGTGCATCAGCCGCCAAAGAAGCTGGGGACTGCCCATTCCGGTTTTTGTAAACTCGCAGAACAAAGCGCTTTTAACAAAAGAATCTGTCCTTGCAGTTTCCCGACATATAGCCAAAAAAGGTTCAGATAGCTGGTTTACTGATTCGCCCCGTGAAATTCTCGGCGAGGATTTTAAATTACCCGAAGGTTTTTCTTGGGACGATTTGCAAAAAGAAGAAAATATTTTCGATGTCTGGTTCGAGTCCGGCTGCAGCTGGTACAGCGTTGCCAAAAACGCCGGATGGCCCGTGCCGGTCGATTTATACCTCGAAGGTTCGGACCAGCACCGAGGCTGGTTCCAGTTGTCATTGCTGCCTGCTCTGGGTTCTTTCGGCAAAGAACCCTTCAAAGCCGTTCTGACTCACGGCTTTACCGTCGACGAAAAAGGAATGAAGCAGTCAAAATCGCTCGGCAACTACGTCAGCGCTCAGGAAGAAGTGACCAAATACGGCGCCGATATTCTTAGGCTTTGGGTATCGAGCGTCAACTATCAGGAAGATATCCGCTGCAATGACGAGCTTATCGGCAGGACACAGGATGCCTATCGAAAAATCCGAAACACAATAAAATATCTGCTCGGCAATCTTTACGACTTCGAACCGCAGAAAAATTCCGTCGCTTACAACGATATGTCCCAAATTGACAAGTGGGCGATGCAGCAGCTTCAAATTCTGATTACCGAAGTCCGCGAAAATTACGAAAGCTTCATATTCCACCGCGTCTTCGCTCTGCTGTACAATTTCTGCACAGTCCAGATGAGCAGCATATATATGGATGTCCTCAAAGACAGGTTATATTGCGATGCCGCCGACAGCCGCGCCCGACGCAGCAGCCAGACCGCGATGTATCATATTCTCGATTCATTGATTCGCATGCTCGCCCCGATTCTGGCTTTTACCGCCGAAGAAGCATGGGCCGCAATGCAGCATAAATCGCAAAACATCGACACCGTACATCTGGCCGCGATGCCGCAGGTCGATAAATCAATAGACACATCTGCCGAAGAGTCGAAATGGACAAAAATAATGACTTTGCGGGACGATGTTCTGGTGGTTCTCGAGGGCTTAAGAAAAGACAAAACAATCGCAAGCAATCAGCAGGCTTCGGTAACAATCGCCGCCAGCGATAACGAATTAATTCAGCTTCTCGAACAATTCGGCATCGAGCAGTTCGCCTCTTTGTGTATTGTCAGCGAAATTAAAATCGAAAGAACCCAAGATAATACGAAAATCACCGCAGGCAAAAGCTCTCATCAGAAATGCCAAAGATGCTGGAATTTCTGGCCGACTGTCGGCAAAAATCCCGAACATCCCGACCTCTGCGAACGCTGTATAAAAGTAGTTATCGGCTGATTTCCGGAATCACGCCGTTTGTTATTCTGAGCGCAGCGAAGAATCTCTGTTTTTTAACTGCGTACAAATTTTTTTCCAAACCTCATCCACGGTGGTATTTTTAATATTATGTTTTGAGTCAGTACTGTCTGCCTTGAAACCTCTGTTCATCGGTTCGACTGCCGCGACACATTCAGCTCTGCCGTAAGGCATCACCCGGGCTGGGTTGCTTCTTCCGAATATAATTACTATCGGAATATTCAATGCCGCAGCGATATGCCCCGGTCCTGTATCATTGCTTATAACGAGCTTCGCACCTCTTAGCACTTCAACCAAAACAGGTATATCTGTCTTACCCGCCAGATTAGTTACTTCTGTTTTTGACTTACTTTTTATCTGCTCGGCGAGAGCAGATTCACCGGCTGTTCCGACCGCCGCGATTGAAAATCCGTATCTTTCTGAAATCTTATCCGCAATCGCGGCAAAATTCTCAATCGGCCAGCATTTATCCGAATGTGCCGAACTCGGAATAATAACCGCGTAGTTTTTTCCGCTGATTCCCTCGCCGAATAACAATTCTTTTGCTTTTCTTGTCGCATCGCTGTTCTGCGGAAATACGAATTCGACATTTCCTATATTTACTCCCGCCGCCGCGGCAATTTTCAGATAATAATCCGCAAGGTGAATGCAGCTTTGCTCCTGTTTGACCTTGGTGCTGTAAAAAATATGCCCGAACTCTCTTGCCTCAGACATACCGATTCTTATTTTGCACCCGCTTAACCAGCCCAGAACCGCTGTCCTGAATAAACCCTGCAAATCTAAAACCATATCGAACTTATAACTTCGCAGTTTTTTTATAAGAGACCAAAGAGACTTAAGTGCTTCTGGATTTTTCCATGCTTTACCCAAAAATTTTCTGTCAAAAAGAATTATTTCTGAAATATAAGGATGATTTTCTATAAGAGCAGCGAAATCCTTTCTGACAAGCCAGCATATTCGAGCATCTGGAAAATTTTTATGCAACGCCGATAACACCGGCAGCGCCTGAACTATATCACCTAGTGCGCTCGGTTTTATTATTAATATATTTTGCGGTTCTTTTGTCATCGGCTCAGAATTTTACGAGAAAAAACTTGTTTGAGCAATTGATTTTCGATTCCTATATTTTCAGCTAACCTGTCCGTCAGGGCTGGTTTGCGAATTTCTTATTTGTTCGTTAAAATTATTAAGCTTCGATTGTATCTCACTGACAGTCCATTCGATATAATGCGGTTTATGTACCGGCTGACGATGTCCCTCGCTCATCAGACCGCTGCGGACAGTCTTGATAAATTCGTTTATCGTTTCCGAATTGATTTCCGTTGGCGACAGTCCCCATTTTTTGAGCGTTTCGTACTGCCTGCGAAGGACGGGGCTATTGCGAAGCTGTTTTACAGTCAAATAATCACCCGGATTATATGCCATCTGAAGACCTTTAAGACACATAATCAGCGGCTCATAGTTGGTTTTTTCTTCGAGCCTGATAAATTTATACTGCTGAACATAAGCTGTGGCGTGCTGAGGTGCTTTCTCCATTAAATCTACATCACCCATATACCAGTTTCGTTTGCTGCATCGAGAAAAAACAAACTCTTCACCGTGTTCTGAAGGTATAATTTCTAATTGACCTATGCGTGAAAGCCAAAGTTTGCCGCTTTGTGATTTTGAAAGTCCGCCCCCCAAAGCCAGCAGACACTTAACATATCCAAGCGGCAGTGTTTTTTGACGGCGCATTTGATTACGCCGGAGCTGATAAGAAAGATGAAGGCTGTGAGGTTTGACGTCATAAAACAGAATAATTTCATGGATAAGATTGTTTAATACCCACGGGTCTGCCGTTGCCGCTCGGGATAATTCGCCTGCTAAACTCAGCCGGCCCGGCGCCAATTCAAGATAACCGCGCTTGCGAGCTATATCAGCCGAACCGCTATGGTCATCGATATAACCCCCGAGCTTCCACATCAGAATATTAAGTCTGAAATCGTGAAAATACTTAAAACCGTCATAAGGTGTATCGACAACTTTATAGCGGCTTCTAAAAGGCTCTACCGCCGCGAAACCGACATTGCTCAGCTCTATTTCTGCTCCTAAAGGAGTCAGCCCAGGCTGCAGATTAGTTCGGATACGCTCTAAATGAGAGTGTGCCACTCTGCGGTCGAATAAACTTCTCGCAGCCCGAACCGCGAACTTTACATAATCGATTAAATCGTGTTTTTCATAAGGCATTGTTCGCCGGCGTTCGTCGATAAGCATTTTTACCACAGGTTCACTCGAATTTATCATTCGAAAAGCTATTAAAAGACTTATCGAGTGGTTATAGTATCGCTCCGAACGGTTCATATGGTTCAGCTCGAAACGAAATTGTGAGTATACGCGTGTTTCGAGCTGATTAAGAAGCACCTGTTTAATCACAAGGTCTAAATAGTTATCTATATAAAGCTGAGCCTCAGGGTCGCTATAAAGATGTTTTATGCTCGGACGAGGACGCTCCAACTCGTGTTCGAGAAAATAATCACTTACTGCATCGTGATGATAATGAGCCAGAATAAGGTCACGCTCGGTAGTTGCCAAAAGCTCGCGTTCAGCCTGTCTTTCAAGCTCCGCATCGAGTGTGGTATCTCCAGGACGAGTATGTTTTTTTAGAAATTTACCGATTCTTTTACGAAGCCAAAGCTCGTGTATCAAATTAACATGAAATCGGTCGCCGAAATGCTTCTGCATTGATTCTTGACTGACTAAATAGGCTTCCGCAGCGACCGAGCCGTTTGCCGTATTGACCGTAATAGTTTGCCTCTGATAACGCTTGCCCTCGTAGCGGTCGATTTCATCCATTGCTTTTTTAGGGACGTTGTGAATAACAAAACCTTCGATGCGGCTGGTGTTGTCGGCTACGGCATAATAATAAACATTATCAGGGCTTACCCGGCGATGACCCGGCAGAAGAGCCAGTTCAGCCAGAAGTGTTCTGCGGCTGACACGAGATGGATTTAAGGTAAACGTATACCCGCTGACGGACTGAAAGATGATTCTGTCGCGAAGCGAGCCGTATATGAATAAATTACATTTGGAAAAAGGCATATTAAATTATAAATCGGCTATTTACCGCTCAAAGCTATATATCGATAGCTGTATAATCAATCATCATTTCTAATTTGGCCGTAAAGCTTAAAGAGTTCTTTGAATGCCCGTAAAATTACGCTTAGCTTTGCTCCGGTCTGAACACCTGCCGTCCGGGGATAGTGCTTTACAGGTTTCTGAATTATTTTATAACCTTTCTTGGTAGCCCGAGCCAATATTTCAGTATCAATCAGAGCGCCCGTGCTTGTCATTTGGATATGCTCGAATATCTCCCGCTTATAAAGTTTAAAAGCGCAGTCAATATCCCTAAGCCTCATTCCGAATAAAACGCAAACTAATTTGGTCCAGCACCATGCGTTTAATTTGCGTATTAAGTTATCCTGCCGGTTGATGCGATAGCAGCTCACGATATCATATTCATTCATTAACGGCAGAAGTTCCGGCATCTGACCCATATCAAATTGACCGTCACCATCGGTGTAAAATACCAGTTTTTTGCTTGCCTTTCTAAAGCCCGACTGAAGCGCCGCTCCGTATCCGAGATTTTGGGGATGATGAACAACTTTAACCGCCGGATTTTTAGCGGCTATTTCGTCCGCGATTTTGCCTGTCCGGTCGCTGCTGCCGTCGTTGACTATTATGACCTCGAATTCACAATCAAGCTCTGAAAGAACATTCAGAGCTGACGATACGACCCGCTCGACATTTTCCTGCTCGTTATAGCAGGGCATAAAAACGCTTATAGAAATGTCTTTATAAGAGCTTTTGCGGTTTGCCCTGCGTTCTATTATGTTTTCTGTCATTGTTTGCTACCATACCTTATAACGCTGACTATTACGAGCCTCTTCAGAAAGGAAACGAAGTTTTTCTGAGTAATATTGAATAGCCCTTGTATTTTTATTTGATTCCGCAAGCCGTCCTAAAAAATTGCCTGCACTGGCGACAGCTCCCAGTTTATGTACGTACCCGTGCTCTTTTCGGTACTTCTCGATATTATTAAAGTAATCTTCAAAATATGCGTTACAAAATCTGATTATGGATTCTATCATTTCTCTGTCATTGAAATGGCTGAATGATACGATAAGATTCATAACTTTCTGAGAAGGCCTAATCTCAATCGCTTTAAAAGCATACTCAAGACCTTCTTTTGCAGATTCAGCGTCTTGAGATTTAAACAATATGTTTTCCGCAAGGGTAAAATACTTAGAAAATTCATTGGGAAATATAGTACTTCCGTCAAATAGTCCTTGGTAAAGTTGCTGCCCCTTTTCTGTTGTTACATCGACATATAATTTCTGGTCCATGTCTACATATGTGCAAATCCAGTCAGGAGTACTTTCGATGGTTCTGAGAAATGTGTCTGTTTTATCATTCGCAGGCATCAATATAACCCATACATCTAATTGCTTTAATCTTTGGCTTATAGCGTTGCCTATCTGTCGATAATCATCAGCAGTAAGGCTGCGTTCTCTTATATGAGCGGCGGTTATAATTTGGCTTCCTTCTCGTGTTCCTGCCATTATCTCGGACCAAAGGTAAAATGCCGACGGGTCATAAGCTGCCTGAGCGCGGCCGTCCATAAACAATTGAAGGGGGGTTCGGCCTGTTACAGGGTCAGGCTCCTGCCCATAAGCAATAAAACCGCCCTCTGTCCAGTAATTGAACATCTTGCCGGACAGTTCATTATCTTTGATAAACTTAGTCGCAAAAAACGGCTTGCTCGCTGACGCCGTCATTCTCATAAAAGTTGATGTTAGAAAACTCTCCAGAGGCCACGAGTCAAGATAAACCACCTTGAATTTCCATCCCCAATAACCTCCGAATCCCGTTACTAAAACTACACCCGCGCACAATAAAAATTTCTGAATGTTCCGGTTCACAGGCGATACTGCGAGAATGCCTCTTGTGTGAAAATTTCTCGATGCGCTGAAAACTCGCGCCATTTGCTCTATCAATAATGCCAATAAGGGACAAGCAGCGTATCCGGCTATCGGTATAAATCGTCGGCTGCGGTATGCCAAATATATACTCAATGCTGCTATAACAATATAAACAAAATCGATGCGGGGCGTTTCATAGTTTTGCCATTTAGAAGCATCATTTTGTAATTGATTTTCGTGTGACTGATTTTCAGCCTTTCGTTCATTTTGAAGGCTCATAAACATCAGCCAAATGCCTGCAAAAATCAGATTCGCAATATAAAGACCCGTAAATAAATGTGTGTAAACATTCGACAGAAAACCAAGATTTACTTCGTAAATAGGACGCCAGATTCGTCTTATAGTAAAGAATTGCCTTATATACGAAATAAACCCGTCGGTAACAGGAGCGAAATTGAACGGATTCACTATCGTTACCATTAAAACTATTGCAGCTATCGATGCCGCCGCGGCGAATAGAATATCGAAACAGCTGAATCGCTTTTTCGGATTTATGAATGATACCGCCATCGATATTCCGGCATAGCATGGCAGAATCAAAAACGGATATATATATCTTCCCGAATAACCTGCTTTTTCATCGGATAAAATTACGATAAATAATGTCAATGGCACTAAAGCCCATATGAAATGAATCTTGTTAGTTACGCTGATAAGGATTATTCCTATAAATGCGACGCAGATGAAAAAGCTTGCCGGGTCCGCGTGACAGAACGATAAACTTATAAAAATAAGCCAGAATAACAATATCGCCGATGCCCAGCCAAGTATATTGCTCAAGACGACAAAGAATTTCTTCTGAAATTCCATCTCGTTTTGAGGAGCTTTTAAACTCCAAGGCTTAAGAAATCGGCTTATCAGCCAAAGAACCAAGACGCCTATGAACATCAAAAATAAAACTAAATATGGAAATCCCGTCCCCACCGGATTATCCCACGCGAAACCCGGATGCCACTCATGAACCGTCCGCCACATCTCCGCATGCTCGCTGATGCTTATTTCGAAAGTGTGAGTGAAATTTGTCAAATGAAACGGGTTAAAAATAATACACGCCGTCAGAGTAGCCGCACTCGCCGCTATGGAATGTATCAGGCCTCTTTTCCCTATTGAAATACACCGCTTTGGGAAAAAACACGAGATAAAATTAATAACTATAAAAGGCACCAGCATTATAAATACATAAATATATCCGCCGTGAAGATTGCACCAGAAAACCGTTACAGGCACCAAAAGCCAGATATATAGAACATTGCGGTATGTTGCCAAAACTATCACTAATAAAAACACCGCCGTCAGAAGATTAGAATACCCCGCGGGCCTTATATCCAAAAAAGACCTCCCGATAAACATCGCCCCGCACGCGAATACCGCGCTGAGTATTACATTCGCCCCCAAAATTCTACCTGTATAGTAAACGCATATCACCGTCAAAACATAAAGAATTATCTTCCAGTAAACTAAAGTATTATAGCTGTAAACCCCGTTATCAGGGTCAGCGTCCGCCACCGGCGATAAATGCGTCAGCCAGTAAAATATCACATGCGTCAGCCAATTCTGATTTATCCAACCGGTCGGATGAACTTTAGAAACAAACTGCTTGGTTCCCTCTGACCAGTCCGGATAACGTTCCACTTGACTCAGCAGCAACCCAAGAAGAGTTTTCTTAATCAACCCCGGCGGATTCTTCTGATTTTCCCGAAGAGAATCCCTAAGCTCCTGAGCATATTTTGCCATCGTCTCTTCCGTCGGCCCCGCCTTGTGAGAATTCGCGCTGAACGGCTCAACAGTATCAACCCCATGATTGATAAAATGCCTTCCACATGTGAGGGCCACCCAGGTGTCACCGGCGCCGACCATGTGAGTCGATGCGTGGAATGCGAATATCATCATCGCTATCCAGCATAAAACCGTTATCCATTTCCACAGGTCGGTTTTTGAATTTGAATCTTCTAAGTACCGTGAAAAATTCGCATCTTCCGATTCTAAGGTGCTGTTTAGGTTTTCAGCCATTGTTCTATCCGGTCCAAACCTTCTTGAATTTGTTCTATGCTTATCGCGAAACTCAAACGGATATTTTTATCGCAGCCGAAGGGTTCGCCCGGAACGACGGCGACCTTGGCTTGCTCGAGCATTGCTTGAGCGAAATCTATCGAACCGGTGATTTTTATTTGGCCGATTTCTCTTCCGAAATGGGCGGAAACGTCAGGAAAACAATAAAAAGCTCCTGTGGGCAGGGGGCATTTGATGCCTTTTATGGAATTTAACCTCTTGGCCATAAATTCTGCGCGTTTTTCAAAGGCCTGACGCATATTTTCGATTGCATCACTGACTTGCGTCAAAGCGGTTATCGCGGCATCCTGAGCAAAAGTTACAGGGTTCGAAGTCGAATGGTCCTGAAGCCTGCCCATAGCTTTTATAACATCTTTTGGCCCGGCTGTATAACCAAGCCGCCAGCCGGTCATTGCATATGTTTTGCTAAATCCGTTTATTGTCAAAGTCCTTTCGTAAGCGTCGCGGCTAAGCGAAGCAAAACTGACGAATTTGGTATCTCCATAAATCAGATATTCGTAAATTTCATCGGACAGTACCATAACATCGGTGCCTTCGAGAACTTTGGCAAGGGCGGCAAGCTCATCAGGTGTATATGTGAAACCGCCGGGATTGTTCGGCGAGTTCAGAACGAGCATCTTGGTTTTTGGGTTAATGGCTTTTTGCAGTTGTTCGGGAGTAATCTTATAGCTGTTTTTTCGGCTGGTTTTGACGACCTTAACTTTGGAGTCGGCCAATTTTACGGCTTCGGGATAGGTTATCCAGTAGGGCGTAGGAAGAATCACTACGTCATTTTTATCAAGAACAGCCTGCATAGCGCAATAAACCGAGTGCTTGGCCCCGATATTAACGATAATCTGTTCAGGGGCATATTCGAGGTTATTATCTTTTTTGAGTTTTTCTGCGATTGCTTTTTTCAGTTCATTGGTGCCCGACGAAGGGGTGTATTTGGTTCTTCCGGCATTGAGAGCATTAATCGCTGCTTGCTTGATAAAATCGGGAGTGTCGAAATCCGGCTCGCCTGCTCCGAATCCGATTACATTGATTCCCATAGCTTTGAGTTCCTTCGCTCTGGAAGTTACCGCCAGTGTGGCTGAGGGCGGGACACTTGCTGCTCGTTTGCTGATTTTCATTAATTTGGTTCCTCTCAAAATTTCGTAAGTAGCCCTGATTCTCGAACTTGCGAGTTAGATTACAACAGCGTATTAAACACGAAAACGGTTTTAGGGTCAAGAGATAAGGATGCTGGGCTTGTCCGCCGTGGGCGGATAAAGCTTTAAAACTTCACCGCACTAACATCGACGCAATTATTGCCTTCAGCCGCGATGAAGAAACAATCAGCAGTTCGCCAGAGGCGAACATAAAAACAGTATCTGAACTGAAGGCAAAATTGCCTCTTTAGTGCGGGCATATTTTATAGGTTTGCCTGTGGTTTGGTCGAGATATGTCTTTATGGCAGTGCTGATTTTATCCATAATTTTATTCTTCTTGCCGAACGTTATATTCCGCCGCAGCCGCAGGGAGCTCGGCTTCTTCCATCGCGGGATGTGCGTATTGCTGGCTTGGGTAATGTTCATCAGCCCTGAAATGTTCAATCAATTATCCGATGCGGCTGTCGATTATGAGCAGCTCGGCACAAGCTCGTGGGGACAGGTTGACAGGACTATTACCTATACCTATGACGATAACGGTTCTTTGAAAGAAAAACGTTTATCGCCGACAGGTATTAGTTTCCCCATTGAGGTAGTCTATTATACTTATGACGCTGCGAATCGGCTGATAAAGATTGAAGTAATCCCAAGCCGCTATATAAAGAATTATGTAGAATATACTTATAACGATGATGGAATTCGGGTTAGTGCGTACAGCTATACAACGAATGTTAACGGACCTGCGGAAAATGAAAAGACGGTTATATACTTAACCGATTCCTATAATCATACCGGCTATTCGCAGGCTTTGGAGGAGCTGACATTTAACAAAGCTGCTCCTGATTTGCAGGCTGACACTCCCGATTCGGTTCGTACATATCTGCTCGGCGATGATTGTATTGCTCAGCGAACTGACGGCGATATGCAGTATCTATTATATGACGGTCACGGTTCGACCCGCCAGCTTGCTTACTATACCGGAACTGATATTGCAATCGCTGATAACTACAGCTACGACGGCTATGGAGTCTTCTTACAGGATGATTATTATTTAACGCCAATCGCGGTAAGAACGCTTCCGCAGCAGACGAGCCTTTTATATGCGGGCGAGCATTTCGACTTTAATGCTCAGCAGTATTATAACCGGGCCAGATGGTATAATCCGCTAAGCGGCTTATTCAACCAAGTTGACCCTTATGCGGGCAATCTCCACGACCCGCAAAGCCTGCACAAATACCTCTATTGCCATGCAAATCCGATTAACAATATTGATCCAACAGGCAAATTTATTGGCAGCATAGCTGATGCTATGGGTACCATGCTCATAAGAGCAACCCTATCTGTTATGGAAAATGGCCCTAAATTGTTTGCATATACTTGGGCAGCATTCAAGATAACTGGCGCAATGTGGCTAGCAACAATGTCTTTATTGATATTACAGGAGTTGGGAGTACTGCCGCATGATGAACTTGTAGCAGAAGTAGGTGCAATTTTAGGATTAGTTTTAATAGCAGAGCTATTTGTTTTATCGCTGATTCCAACTGGTTTTACATCTCCTCCTAACCATCCGAGAGGTATGAATGACCCAAGAGTTAAGCAAGCTGTTAATATTGGTATTAGAGCTCATTACGATAAGACAACTGACCCGACGCGATATACTCATGAAGGATGTCCGACGCAGTTAAAGCGGATTTACAATCAAAATACAGAGTTCTGGTTTGCAAAGCGGGGACAAGCTGGGCCAGATGTTAAATGGATCGGTGGTCCACATCCTTCTACATATCCAAGCTCAAAATGGCCAAGCGGGATTAATCAAGCGGACTTCAAGCCGAATACGCCAACAGGGAACGCATTTAAATTACCACCGAACACTCTTCGGATACCGTATGATCCGCAAACTGGCCAGATTAAACATTAAAGTTCAGAAAGGTTCATATGGTCACTAACTTGGAAATGTGGGATAAATTTATGAACAACCTAAGCAGTGAATGTCTTGATTTATTTTTAGACGAATATAAAAAAAGTGGCGAATTAGGCGACCTGCGAAATCACAATCTAGTGCTAATGGATATTGGTGAATGGCAGAAAGCAAAAAGCAACTGTATCAAAATAATTGATAAAGAAGAACATAGTGGTGATAGTGACTTTATAGACTTAGGTCTAACAAAATGGTTTATGGGGGATTATAAAAATGCAATAGAATTTTGGAAACGATCCTTAGAAACGGAATATACAGTAGATCCAGTTGGGCCAATCAATGGTCTTTTAGTACTATGGTATGCAGGACAGCAAATAAGCGATGAGAAACTTGTAGATAAATCTTTAAAGAAATTAAAGCAATATTGGAAGGTCCATGATTATAGAGTATTTAATGAATGGCCGGGAACAATAGCGATAGCCGGTTTTTTACTTGATAAAGTACCAACGAATACTTTTTTGCATGAATGGAAGGATATGGGAGGTGGATCTCTTGAACATCAAAGATTATGTAGGGTGAATTTCTGGGTAGGCATGAAATGTTTAGAAGAAGGTAATGAGTCTACTGCCACTGCTTATTTTAGGTCCGCATTCTATAATTCAAAACGAGCTATTCAAAAATACGAGTATTTTTTGGCCAAATGGGAGTATTCAAGATTAACTGGAAAAATCCTGTGGCCTGAATATGGCAAATAATAAATAAAATTTGAAATTTGATACAGTTCTTTGAAAATTAAATAATCTCGATGCTGGCTATATAATTACTTACTTAATCGGCGACGATGTAATAGCTCAGACCGTCAACGGTACAACTCAGTATCTTCTCTACGACGGTCACGGTTCGACCCGCCAGCTTGCTTACTATACCGGAACTGATATTGCAA
>CAYMOE010000005.1:55578-136756 GCA_964391985.1 uncultured Pirellulales bacterium | reverse complement strand
GAAACAGGTGGCGTAAATTTAAACATCGAGTGTCCGCCATTCGTTTAGCACCTCACTACTCAATTTCCTCATGTTCTTGGAATGCTTAGGGGTGGTTGGCCGGGCGATCCGATCGGAAGCCAGATTTTTATAGGTTGGAAAGATTCTGTGCTGGTATATGATATTATCGGCAGATATAATGAATTTGAAGAGACGTATTACTGGCCGCTTTTACGTCAAGGCTATAACTTAAAAGATGCAGTTGAAGACGGAACAAGCTCGATTCCGGTTGCTGGATTAAGAATTAGAAACAATTTTGTTTATTATGGAGTATTTGATTGGCAATATGTTTGGTTTAGGTATCCAAATATTAACTAAAGGAGATAAAAATGATAAGATTTGCTAAAGTTGGGATAATTCTTGCTTTAACTGCAACCTTGTTCTTTGTTTACTCCTTCGCGTGTTCACCCAATAAAAAAGAGAGAACTCCTGTTAATAATTATCCATTTTATGAAACAACTATTGATAAGCTTCCTGATTTACAAAATGTCAGGGGAATTTTAATAATGGCATACAAGCACCCATCTGTTCCTTGTTATATTCTTGCGATAGGTGAGCTTAATGATATTCAAAAAATTGTCGGCTTTGATTTAATAGGCAACGATTGTAAGTTGTTGCCAGTTGAAAACAACAATGAATGGATTGCGAAGATATTAACGGCTTGTAACGAGTCTATACGTCAAGAGAGAATTTCTGCAGGTTCGGACAGCAGAATTGCTTTTGTAACTTTGGAATCTACAGAAATGTTACAGTTTGATATGGATGAAAATAGGGTTTTTGGCAACGGTTATGAATCTGTCAAGCTCAAAGAGTATCTTTTAGAGCTTTTCGAAAGACATAATATTAAGCCCTGATTTGACTTGACTAATAAATACACCCACAAATATTTAAAACAGCTAATCTTGACGCTGGGCGCTAAAAAGACTAATATTCTGCCTGTACATGCCATTTTAAGATAGTTTTTACATTTAAGAAAGGAAACTAAATATGTTCTCTACGATTGTTGATTGTCATGCAAGAGAGATTCTCGATTCCCGCGGCAACCCGACCATCGAGGTCGATGTTCTGCTCGAAGACGGCTCATTCGGACGGGCTGCGGTTCCATCCGGAGCAAGTACCGGCGCTCACGAAGCCGTGGAGCTTCGGGATACCAAAGCAAAACGCTATATGGGAAAAGGCGTCCTCACAGCCGTTAAAAATGTAAACGAAATCATAGCCCCTGAAATACTCGGATTCGATGCGACCGCTCAGGAAGATGTCGATAATCTTATGATTCAGTTAGACGGCACAGCCAATAAAGGCAAGCTCGGCGCAAACGCGATTCTCGGCGTTTCGCTGGCAGTCGCCAAGGCCGCAGCAGACCACGCGGTACTTCCTTTGTATCGTTATCTCGGCGGCTGCAATGCAAATATCCTGCCGGTTCCGATGATGAATATTCTCAACGGCGGAAAGCACGCTGATAACAATGTTGATTTTCAGGAATTTATGGTTATGCCCATCGGCGCGCCGGATTATCCGACAGCTTTGAGAATGGGTGCCGAAACCTTCCATACCCTCAAAAAAATCCTAAAAGACAAAGGTTATTCGACAAGCGTAGGCGACGAAGGCGGCTTTGCTCCAAGCCTTAAATCGAACGAAGAAGCCCTCGAAGTTGTTACCGAAGCCATCAAAAAAGCTGGCTATAAACCCGGCAAGGAAATTTCAATCGCGCTGGACCCGGCTTCGACAGAGATGTTCGACTCGAAAACAAAAACATATAAGTTTTTCAAATCCGACCCCAAAAAGAAAGTCTCATCGGATGCAATGGTAAAACACTGGGCTTCTTGGGTTGATAATTATCCCATCGTATCGCTGGAAGACGGCCTTGCCGAAGATGACTGGGACGGCTGGGCAAAACTGACAAAACAAATCGGCTCGAAATGCCAGCTTGTCGGCGATGATTTATTCGTAACCAACACTCAGCGGCTTGCAAAAGGAATCAAGCTCGCAAGTGCAAATTCCATTCTTATTAAGCTCAACCAGATTGGAACTCTGACTGAAACCTTCGAAGCTATTAGTATGGCCAAGCGCGCCGGCTGGACCGCCGTTATCAGCCATAGAAGCGGAGAAACCGAAGATTCGACAATCGCCGATTTGGCTGTTGCTTCGGGCGTAGGCCAGATTAAGACCGGTTCGCTCTGCAGAACAGACCGTATATGTAAATACAATCAGCTGCTTAGAATTAACGAAGAACTCGGCTCGGCTGCAAGATATGCCGGTTTTATGTTTGAATAATTTTTCAAGCAGGTAAAATATGTACGGTAGCTGCTCTGTCAATGGATTGGCGGTTTTTTGCAGCTGCCGTATTTCTATCGAGCGGGCCTATGCATAATTTTACGAAACTGATTTTTTTTACGATTTTTTTCAGTATAGGTGCTGCTGCCTTAACCACAGCCGTCCTGTATCAGGACTTGCTTCGGTATTACCAGTATAATTATCTTTTGCGCCAAGCCGAACAATCGCTCATAAATCTTAAAAGCATTAATGAAGAATACGACGAACTTCTAAACAACCTCCAAGCCGATTCCCGAATGCTCGACAGAGCCGCGATGGCTGTGCTCGGACTTAAACCGGATGACCCCAATTCCGTTTACCCAAAAGCCTCGCCTGAACAGGTGGCAGCCGCCAAAAAAGCTCTCAGTCAAGCCAGTGAAGATACGTTCGACCAGCCTCAGATACCGCTATGGATGGAACGAATCGGCGAACCCCGAAAAAGACTTAGCTTATTCTTAACCGGATGCGCACTTATAATTTTGGCGTTTGTGGGTTTCGGCACCTTCAAAAAAATCGATGAAAAAACAGCTAATCGTTCCCCAGCCGAAGCAGGTTAAGACCGGTTTGGGAATCGAATTTTCTGCCGCTTTCGATTTGGCCGATTTCTATTATTGTAACTTCGAGGATTAAAAAAGTTTTGGCTCCTCCCCGTGGACATCCGACGATTGTTTGCTCGCCTTTGCCGATAGCCGTATGAATATGCAGCTTCGGGCCTTTGTCATCGCAGTAAATCGTCCCTACTCCCAGAACCTCTCCAGGACCTGCGAATTCTTTGAAATTCCCGACGATTTTCGGCTTTTCTTTTTTAGGCCCGACCACAACAGATGCTTTTCTAAAACCGCCCGTTATCAGAACAGCCGCTGATTTGACATCTTCTTTTTTAGCGATTGATTCGATGCACTCGTACAAGTCGTCGCCTTCGAACAGCCTTGCTGCGATTACTCGACCGGGTTTTCCAACTGAGTATTCCATTATATTTCTCCTGACTGTAATAATGATTTTATTACAGTCGGGCCGCCCTGTAAAGCAGCCAAAATTCAGCATATTCGAATAACTGTATAAGCTGATATTTTACTTTAAGCTGGATATAAAAAAACTGCCCGGTTTTCGGCCGGGCAGTGGTTTGCAATTCGTTTGACAGCGTGAAAAAAATTACGGGGTGTTGCCAAAACCAATAACTCCGTTGCAGTGCATCCATTCGCTGTTGGAACCGCCGCAAGAATTATTCTGCCATACGGCTGTGTTATAGCTCTGAGCTTCGGCCTGACGGGTCGAACCGTTTACTACGATATAGTCCACCTGTACATCTCTGCCGCTTGCATCGTTAAAGTACTGAATATTGATTCCGCCTGAGCTGTTTGTGGTTGCCGAACGGTTTGCCATACTTTTGCCTAAGGTCCATGTGGCAATCGTGTTATTGTCGATTCTAAGATTAATCTGTTCCTGCCCGCTTACGCCGCGTGCCCTAACGACAATCGTCTTGCTGCCGCCACCACCACCGCCTCCGCTTGTTGTTGTCGAGCCTCCGCCGCTGCCGCAGCTAATGGAAGCCGAACCCGAACCCCACCAAACTGTACCCCAGTTGGCGCCGCTAACTGTAAACCGAGCGGTTCCGGTGGCATTGCCGTAATTCTCTCCAGCTACTATCTGGTAGCCGCCTCCCATGTTTGTGCCTTTTCCTCTACTGCTCCAGCCGTTGGAGTGCTCGCCCATATTTTGGCCGCTTCCGCCGTTGCCGCTGGCATTATACTGTTGAAAAGACCCGCTGCCGGTAATGTTCGGGCCGTTACAGTTATTTGTATACAGGGTGAAGGTACCCTTACTGGTGCTATATGAACCTGCGCTGGTACCGCCGCCTCTGCCGATGTAATATTCTACGAGAGGGTTCGTTCCCCACCCATAGACGCCGGGGCCGAATTGACAGCCGCTGCAGCTGGCTGACCATGATATAGTTCTACCCGAACCGCTGCTCCAGCCATGACCTCCAATCCAAGCCGCATTGTTGTAATTAATAGTTACTGTGCCGCTGCAGCTAATATCGGTTCTTCCGGCATGAGCGACCGTAACGCAGAGGGCTGCTAAGGCCATTACTAATAAAAACTTCTTCATAAGGTCTTCCTCCAAAAAGATTGAATGAATTGATAAAGGTTTTAGGATTCGAACGGAACGGCAAAAACACATTAATTAGCGTGCCTTGTCCCCCCTTTCTTAAGAGCATATCTGAAGCTGTAAATGTCCCCTCCCCGTAAAGCCTATATATAAATACTACATCAACTTTGCACGTAGTCAAGCAGACAATATTAATCTTTCGAAAACTAATATTTTAGGACGTTCGCGGACAATAAAATATCGCGTAATTCTGTAAAATTTTATGAACCTTCCAAAGAATAATTGCGTAATACCATTAGAAATTATCTTTTCATACTTCTGCGACTCGAAATAAGTTTTGGTGAAATGTGTTTTGAGCGGATAACGGCAAAGAATGCGGGGCTGTTATCCGCTCCTTTTTTATCGGGCGTTGCTCATATTTTAGTAATCTAATCTAAAACGCTTGCTTTTTTAGCCCTATTATTGTAAATTACCTGCTAATACCGCGTTTTCGATGATTGAGAATGCTGGGTCGGTGCCCGAGTGGCTAAAGGGGATGGGCTGTAAACCCATTGGCGTAAGTCTACGTAGGTTCGAATCCTACCCGGCCCACTGAGGGTTTTTATTATCTTGCAGGATATTTTTGGCATCTCTTTGTTATTTTCAACAATTCCTATTTCCGCTTATTATTCCCTGCCATCGGGTTATTCGTAACGATGGGAAAATGGGCGGTTTTACCGCTTACGGTGGAACGCAATTAAAATATCGAATGCTAAAACTCGAAAAAACTCAACCCTAATTATCTTTCGCAGCATATAGGATTTAAGCAAAAAACCCTATTTGTAGTACCATGTTATCCAGCGGGTATAGGTATCTCCGGGGTCAGGCATAGCCGGTTCCCCAATCTGCCAAGTGAATTTAATTCCATTTTCGCCGTAAGGAGCTCGGTTAAGAGGAAAGAATCTGTTTGCTGCAAGATTGAAGTTAGTGCTGTTTTTAAGAACCAGGCATTCATCCATACGGTCGAATAATCCTTCCTGAAAATACCAGCTCGAATGATAAAAATCTTCCGTGCCGCTGCATCTGTATGAAGCTGTGCTGCTGCCGTTATAATAAATTCGATAGTCGCCTTCTAAATATTTGAAATTACTCCCGCCACCCGCAGTTGTGCTGTTGTCGAAAAACTGAAAAACACCTGCTAAAATCGTAGGTTCATTTGTATCCAAAAGTACTACTTCGCTATATTTGGTTTTATTGCCGTCAAGACCATAACCATAAGTTCTCAGATACATCCCCGGTACTAACCCGATATTATAAAGATAATTCGGGTCAATCGGCATTCTCTCGAGCATCATCCAGCATTGGCGGTTGTTTGCTGTAGGGTTCTGCACATCTATCCTTATGGATTCATAATACGGCATAGTGAGTCTAATATAGCCCGAAAAACCCGCGTATCCGGTACCTTCGCCGGCTTCCTGAGAATTCGTTACTCCGATAAATTCACCTCTGAAATTTGCAGGTTCATAAAATCCGGAGCCGAATAGTTCCCCTGTCCATCCTTCTATGTCAGGCGTATCACGTCCATCAAAGTATATCCTGTTAGGTGTTTGTCTTCGTTTTCCGGCAAAATCAACGGCTACCCAGAAATTGGTTACCAGACAAGGCCCGTCCGACAGATTGAAGATTGTTTTCCACTGGCCAGCAAGGACAGTATTCCTCTGAACTTGGTCACAGCGAAGCTCAGCAGGACCGGGAAAAGGTTTTGTAACCGGAGTGTAAGGATGACCGGTCGTAAGCCATTCATTCGCAAGATTGGCAAGATCGAAATTATTTACCGTTCCGTCGCAATTGGTGTCGGACCTTAGCAAGTTAGTTTGGGCAAAGGCAAAAGAAAGTAACAAAAACGATATTGCAATAGAGAAGATTTGTCTTTTCATATCTCGTCCTCCAAAATACGATATATAAGGCTAAAATAAACTGCCTTAGAAAGCAATCCAAATACTGCTATAAACTATCATAAAATCCTGTTTATTTCAAGAAAATTAGACAAAATTGCGCAAAGACACTTAAGATGCAAATAAAGGGGATATGCAGCTTACGGCGGAACGCAATTAAAATATCGAATGCTAAAGCTCGAAAAAGAATCAGCTTGATTCTAAATACCACCTTGTCCGTCGCGGGCAGATACTTTACTTATCATACCGGGTGATAGCTGATATAATAATCGAAGCTCTGATGTTTTACAGATTAAGGAAACAGTACTTATGAAACAATGGTACGAATCACTGTTCGAGAACTACGCTCAGAAATACGATAAAGAAGTCTATGTTCATGGAACGTCCGGCGAGTGTGACTTCATCGAAAAGGAAATATCGCATGATAAGTCATTAAAAATAATCGATATCGGATGCGGTACCGGCAGACACTGCATTGAATTAACCAAAAGAGGCTATACTGTTACAGGCATAGATTTATCGCAGTCAATGCTTGCCAGAGCAAAAGAAAAATCGCAAAAGCTGAACTTGAAAATTGATTTTCAAAAACATGATGCCAGAAACCTCCCTTTCACCGGTGAATTTGACGCTGCGATAATGCTCTGTGAAGGCGGTTTTTCTTTGATGGAAACGGATGAGATGAATTTTGAAATATTAAAGAACGCGACAAAGGCCTTAAAAGATAAGGGCAAGTTTATATTCACGACATTGAACGGGTTATTCCCACTTTTTCATTCAGTCAAAGAATTTTATGAGTCCGCAGCCAAAGAAGGCACTTCAACGTGTAAAAATTGTTCTTTCGATCTGATGACATTCCGGGACCACAGCACCGTCGTATTCGACGACGATGCTGGAACTAAAAAGGAATTAACCTGTAACGAGCGCTACTATGTGCCAAGTGAACTCAGATGGCTTTTAAAAACTCTCGGCTATAAGAAGATAGATATTTTCGGAGCGAAACTCGGTGCATTTTCAAGAAAGGACAAGCTGACGACAGAGGATTTTGAAATGCTCGTCATCGCGGAGAAGTAAGAGGTTGGGATTTTTTCGGAATCCAAAATAACGGCTGGATTTGACGATAGGGCTAAAAAACTTGCAGGATTATTTAAGATGCAGCCAGATTATTCTTATGGTTCAAAATCTCCAGGGCAGCTTCTTTGTTCGCAGCGAAATAGAATTGTTCCTGAAGGCCGCAGACAGTAAAAACGCATTTATTCAGAAATGAAATATTGCATATAACAAGCTTGCGGTTGGCCGCTTGGAGCAGCCCGCGGAGAATCAGTAAATTGGATACCATCGCCGACGTAATTACCTGAACCAGCGAAAAGTCCAGAATTACATCGCGGTCGGGCGTACTGCTCATTTCGAGATTAATTTTTTGCAAATCTTCGCTCTGGGCAGGATTTCGAGATAGAATTATAAACAGATAATTTTCTGTAAGTTCGCTGGTAGCCATTTGAATTTTCCTTCTTTAAGCCGAAATTTTTCTTTTCCCCTGTATTTTATCGGAACTGAACGGCTTTGAGGGGTTCTCCCGCTTAAAGTATAATTCATATCCGCCGTATTACAAAAAAACAGCAAATAATTTTTGTTGTATCACCCTAAAAAACGCGTTTTTATTCGGCTTGAAGCCTTTCTATGTATAAAGTCTTTGATACAAACAATCCTTAAAATTGCTGTCATTTTAACGGCAAAGTACGCCATAAGTACTTAATAAATAATAAATTAGCGGTAATGCGTATTTTCTTATAAAAACGCCATAAATACATTGACTTTTTAGCGACAGTTTGGGTATAATATTTTCACTTAGCATGGAGGAACAATTCTTTCTTATTCCAACCCAATAAGAAGGTCTTGCGTATGCAGGGAGGCGCAAAGATCTGATTAGATTATAGAGGAAAGAAACCTAAACATATCACTTTAATTTAAGGACTGAAGAAGATGAAAAGTTTGCATAAAAATCTCATATTGATTAGCTGTGTATTGTTTTTGGCTGCCGGGTTAGCGGCTGCGGATAATATACTGCTGGGCAGGCCTACCGACAACTCAATCACCGCAAGCGTTATTACAGACCAAAGCGGAGAGATTTCTTTTGAGTACGGTACGGTATCGGGGGTTTATGGTAATCAGACAACCGCGGTATCCTGCACAGCCGGAATTCCGGTTAAACATGTTATCAGCGGGCTTACGCCGAATACCAGATATTATTACCGATTGCTGTTTCGGGCAACCAGCGGCAGTCCGTGGACAGCAGGGAATGAGTATTCGTTTCACACCCAGAGGGCGTTGAACAGTACTTTTAAGTTTACGGTTATTTCCGACTCGCATCTTGGAATGATGGGAGATGCAAACCGGTATAATCAGACTACTTTAAATGTGGCTGCTGACAATCCTGATTTCCATCTTGATCTGGGTGATGCTTTTATTATGAACAGTGCAACTACCCCGTCAGCGGCAAATACTGTTTATGCTAACCAGCGTCCTTATTTCGGGAATTTCAGTCATTCGGCTGCGGTGTTTCTTGCAATCGGAAATCATGAAAACGAAGAAGGCTGGAATTTTGACGATAATCCCAGCAAGGCTCTTTTGAGTATCAATGCCCGAAAACAATATTATCTTAATCCTATACCTGATGCGTTTTATACCGGCAACACAGATAATTCTCTGACGGCGATAACCGGCGACCATCTTCGCGAAGATTATTATGCTTGGGAATGGGGTGATGTCTTATTTGTTGTTTTAGACCCGTTCCAGTACACTATGAATCTCCCCTATACGCCCGTTGCCGGGGAAGATAATGATGAGATAGTAAGCGGCGACCAATGGAATTGGACGCTGGGAGAACAGCAATTCGATTGGTTCAAGCAGACTCTTGAAAACAGCAGCGCCAAATACAAATTTGTCTTTTCCCATCATGTTACCGGCGGACAACTGACTGTTTCTTCAGGAGCCGGAGGTCCCGGATATGTTCGCGGCGGAGCAAAGGCGGCTCCTTATTTCGAATGGGGCGGACTAAATGCTAACGGAACTTTCGGGTTCGATACAAAACGTCCCGGATGGGGTGATGACCCGATACATCAGCTGATGATAGATAACGGAGTCAGCGCCTTTTTCCATGGACACGACCATCAGTACGCTTATGAGAAAATTGACGGTATAGTTTATCAGTCAGTTCCTTCACCGAGTATGACCGGAAGCGGATTCAATCTGTACAGTGAGAGCGACCCATATACAATAAAAGTTTTAGATAACTCCGGACATCTTAGAATTACAGTTTCGCCATCGCAGGCAACGGTGGATTATGTCGGAACATCGACAGGGGCAGTAAATTATTCATACAATATCGAGCCTTCTTATACAGGGGCTTTCTACGATTTAACAATATCCGCAAATCCAAGCGGCAGCAGCACGACAACTCCGGCTGCTGGGGTATACAGTTATCAGGAAAATGAGATTGTTAATATTACAGCCGCCGCCAATCCCGGTTATGTATTCGACTATTGGGAAGGTGATGTAGCAAACCCGAATTCTGCCAGTACAACTGTTACTATGGATGCTAACAAAACCATCATTGCAAACTTCGAGGAAAGCGCCAAATCAGAGGTTGCCCTTGACGGCACGGTTTCCAGCGGTACAGCAAACAGTGCCAGCAGTATTAATATCGCCCATACGACAGGAACAGGTACAAACCGGCTGATGCTCGTCGGCGTGTCCTGGAATTGCGGCACAACCGCGCGAACCATATCTTCGGTTACGTTCACTCCGAATGGCGGGTCAGCTGTTAGTCTGACCAATGTTATAACGGAGCAGACCGGAACACAATTACGCTACTCTGCTATCTACAGCCTGCTTAATCCTCCCAGTGGTACGACTGGAACAGTGACGGTTACTTTCTCAGGCTCCGTATCCAACGGTATTGTCGCCGGTGCAGCCAACTTTGCCGGAGTTAATCAGACAACTCCACTCGGAACCCCAAATGGTACTAATGGAAGCAGTACCTCTCCGAGTGTAACCCTGACAGGACTTAATGGCAATGAACTGGTTTTTGATAATGTGTTCCAGGGTGCTGCTAGTTCTTCTCAAACACTTACAGCCGGAGCAGGCCAGACGGCACAATGGAATGAATGGATATCAAATACGCGCGCCGCAGCCAGTACCGAACAGGCCGCCGGCAGCTCGGTCACGATGAGCTGGACGGCAGCCAGTTCAACCTTCTGGGCGGTTGTCGCAGTGCCTATCAACCCGGCACCTCCATTAGTAACACACGACCTGACTATGGCTGTATCGCCAACAGGAAGCGGCACAACAACCCCGCCAGTTGGAGTTCATACTTATACTAAAAACACAGTTGTAGATATAAGCGCAACACCGGCAGAAGGTTATGTATTCCATCACTGGCAGGGCAATGTAGCAGACCCTAACTCGGCAAGTACTACCGTGACTATAGACGCAAATAAGACTGTTACGGCACATTTTGTCGAACTGCCTATTAAATATATTGGAAATATTGGCACGGCAACTTCCAAAACTGCAGGTACTTCTTTGAACATTACAACAACTCAATCAGCCGCAGCCGGTGATGCTATTATTATCGCCTATGCCACCGACCCGAATCAGACCCTTGAAATCAGCGTGTCGGATTCCGCCGGAAATACATATCAGCAGGCAACTATGGCTATCAATTACGGCTATGGAAGAACGTATATTTTCGCAGCATATAATATTAATGCTTTGCCAAACGGCAGCACCATAACCATTGCCGGTAATCATCCGGTCGTGGCAAAAGCTGCGGTGGTCAGCGTATTCCGCGGGCTGGATGTCAATCCGCTCGACCAATCTTTAGGATATCCTCTGACTACATCTGTTTCCGGTACAACTCCATCATCAGGTGCGACAGAAACAACCGCTCAGGCAGATGAGCTTTTAATCGGAGCTATCGGAACTGAAGGCCCCGTCGAAGATAATGCGGGAACTTGGGATTATTCCTTTATCGCCGGACCAAGAGCCGGAACAACAGGCGGAACCGGCGATACAAATTGGACAGTATCTTTGGGTTATCGATTTGTATCGGCAACCGGCCAATACACCGCACAAAAAAGCAGCGTAACCAGCCGACGCTGGGCTGCAGCTATAGCCACTTTTAGGGCACAGACCCCTTCTGTTCCTAAGGCTATATTCGGTTATATCACAGAACCGGACGTTAATGTACCCATCGAAGGAATATATATAAGCGCAAACAACGGTGGCAGTTCGGATACGACCGATTCCAACGGTTTCTATCAGTTAATAGTGCCTTCCGGCTGGTCGGGTGATGTCGAGCCGAACAAGATAGGTTATACTTTCGAGCCGAATATAATAACTTACAGTAATGTTATTACGGACCAGAATGATAACTATATCGCACTGCTCGATACGTTTCTAATTTCCGGATATGTTTTGGATTCAGAACTTTCAGAGCCTCTTGAGGGCGTTTTATTAACTCCGGACAACGATGGCGGGCCGTTTACAAGCAAATATTACGGCGGAGCGGATATTACAGATGCCAACGGATATTATGAAGTTATGGTCGATTATAATTTTGTCGGTAAAGTGACGCCTTCTAAATATGCATACGCATTCGAGCCTGACAGCATAGATTACAACGATGTTACCGCTGATATCGCAGACCAAAATTATGTCGGCACACTGCTGACTTACACAATTACAGGATATATTAAAAATGGATGTGATGAGCCGATTGCGGACGTAATGGTAACTGCTGATAACGGCGGCGGGTCGGATATTACAGATGCTAACGGTTTTTATGAGGTCTGGGTTGATTATAACTGGTCCGGCACAGTAACGCCGAGCAAAGAAAATTATACGTTCGAGCCGAACAGTATTGAATACAACGATGTTCTAAGTGACATCACCGACCAGAACTATACAGCGGCCAACATATATGACCTTGACTTGGATTGTATAATAGGAACCGGTGATTTAGGGATATTGTGCGATAACTGGCTTATGACAGGCGAAAATATTCCGGGCGATTTTTATAAAGATGAAAATGACATTGTTAACTTTTTAGATTTTGCCCTTTTTGCCAACCAGTGGTTAAATTAACAAGATATTGTTATTGAAAGAATTCTAACGGCCTGTCAGTATGCTTGCTGCAGGCCGTTTTTATTTTGCTGCCCAGAGCAATCCCTGTTCGATAATCCGGCGGACTTGAGCGATATTTAAATCATCGGGTTTGTGGCCGATAGAGAAATAAAAGACGCGTCCTTTGCCCCAATTCCGCCTCCACGCGACCGGCATCCGGACGCCTTGCGGCTGTCCTAATTCGTCAGCAGGAAATTCGCAGTCAGCTAATATGTGATTCGACGGGTCAATATGCATATAATATAATTCGCTGGTGATGCTGAAATCATCAATGCCCTGCATTATCGGGTCGTTCGGCTCGATGATTTTGATATTGATTCTGACATCATTCGCCGGATGCCAGACGAATCGTCCTCCGACAGCCATTTTATAAATTTGCGAATTTCCGAAAGCATCGGCCATTCCGTGCCAGCCTGCCAAACCGATCCCGTTTCGAACAGCCGACTCCAATCCTGATTCCTGCTCTTTGGAAAGCTCGCCGCCGGTCCAGACTGGAACAATCAGGTCGAATGATGAAAGTGTTTGGCTGTCGGTAAAAATCTCAAGATTATCGCTAAGCTCAATTTTCCAATTCTTTTCTTTGAGCCAGCCGCAAACAATCTCCGCGGAGTGTTTCGGTTCGTGGCCTCCCCAGCCGCCGTATACAAATAACGCTGATTTAGTCATAGTTAATTGGTTAGTGGTTAATTAGTGTTTATTTGCAGTTCGATTCGTTCAGTTCTTCTTTCGGCCGATGCTTCCATCGCCGATGCAGCCACCAGTATTGAGTCGGGTCCTGACGGACAAAATCCTCGATAGCTTTGGTATATTCCTGGGTAATCCAGAGCAGCGGGTCTTTTTTATCCGCCCATTCGTGCGGCATTATTATACGATTTACGCCGATTTCGAAATAGAATCTGTTATCGACACGGCGGCTGTAACCGACTCCGATTGGTATATTGTACTGCATCGCTAAAAGTCCGATGCTTTTATAGGTGCTTGCCTTTCTACCGAAGAAATCGACAAAAACCCCTTTTCGTCCGGCATCTTGGTCCGCAATAAAACAAAGCGTCGCTCCCTGCTTTATCAAATCGTCCATCATGGCAGTCGCGCCTTTTTTGTCGATTATTTTTTGTCCGGCTTTTTCTCTAACGCCGTAAAGATATTTGCTGATAAATCTGTTGTCCAGCGGTCTTGCGATGCTGTAAACATTGAACCCGAACAGCCCGAGCATATATCCCATAATTTCGAAGTTGGCGTAATGACCGGCGACCATCAGCATGCCTTTGCCTTCTTTCATAAGCCATTTTGTGTGTTCGGCTGTGGTGAAATAGGAATAGTCGCGCCAGTTTTCCTTCTTGACCAATTTAGGGGTATAAAGGACATCGACAGCCAGCATCGCAATATGCTCGAAGCTTCTTTTGCCGGTTTGCCAAATCCACTTTTCGTCTTTTTCAGGAAAACTCGCCCGAAGGTTTTCTAATGCCCGCTCTCGTCCGCGACGGTAATGCTTCCAGAGCAACCTTCCTAAAAAGCAGGCTGTTTTGAGGTTTCGCCGGACACTAAAGAGCATTAAAACGGATATAAGCATGCGAAGAGCTATATAACCAAGCCAGTCTAAAATCAGATTTCCCTTTTTCTTGTTCTTTTTCTGTGCCATCTTGGCAGATTGTAGGGTCTGGAATAATCGCGGTCAAGCATTGAGAAAAGACCTTGCTATCGGGACAGTAATGCTTAAACTTGTTCTAAATTCAGTTCGAGGTACAAGATGAAGCTTTGCAGCTATTTGAAAGACGATGCAATTTTATGCGGAATTGTTACTGATGCCGAAATTATTGATATATCTTCCAATTATAAAGGCACTGTTAAGATAAATACTCTTATCGATGCGCTCGGAGTCTTATGAATCTTGCAGCTTTTCTTATTACCGTTTTTGTAATATCTCTGTCCGGTGTTTTGGCTCCGGGGCCTGTAACAACCGCGGCGATAGCTCTTGGTTCGAGAAATAAATTCGCCGGATTTCTAATCGGAATCGGACATGTCATTGTCGAGCTGCCGGTAATAATCATTTTGATTTTCGGAGCCGGCGGATTTTTGCAGTACAGATGGTTTCAAATCATCGTGGGCTTTCTCGGCGGATTCGTATTGATTATTATGGCTTTACAGTTGTTTTTCGAGTTAAAGAAACTGCAGCCAAAGCAGCCGACTGCCCCTGCGGACAGCCCTGTTATGACGGGGCTGCTTCTTTCTCTAAGCAATCCGTATTTTCTTCTATGGTGGGCGGCGGTAGGGCTGAATCTGGTTACTCAAGCTAAAAAACTTGGCGTTTGGGCACTGGTGCTTTTTGCTTTGGTGCATTGGCTGTGCGACTGTACATGGCTGCAGATATTATCGTGGTCGAGCTTTAAAGGTACGAAACTTTTCGGGTTTAAAGGTCAAAAATTTTTACTCGTTATCTGCGCTGCGGCACTGTTATTTTTTGGAGCGTTTTTCCTATTTAAAACCACAAAATTATTGCTCGGCGTGTGAGTTATTATTTTCTTTAGATTGCCTCTTTTAACACACCCTTGTTTTCAATACTGATAATACGTTTTTCGTTGTGAGTCGGTAAAAAACATCTATAAAATTTTCTAAAATCCGCCTCAAAATATCCTCTCTGAGTTTAACGAAAACATGCTTTGCTTGCCGATTTAATTATTGCCTGACAGTATGTTATAGATTCAGTGAGTAAGGCAGAATCGGTTGTTTACGCTGCAATGTTTCGGCTCCGGAAAAAACGGATTTGTAAAGGAGCTGATTATGGAAATAAAGACATTTCTGATTATGACCCTGCTTAGTTTTTTGGGTATGGGCGCTTCGGATATAAGCGGCCTCGCTCTGGAACAGGCGGGTAATATTAATCCAAATTTAGATTCTAAACCCGAAAAACAAAATGAACCATACAGGATTAGACCACCGCCTCCTGAATAAACCAATGTAATGTTTTTACCTTAAACCCCAGGTGCCCCATAAGCTGAGCAGTTGGGGTTTTTTATTCGCTGCGGCGAATTAATTTGACGAAAACACGCCTTTGTATTATCTATGCACATAGAATAATGAATAATCATAAAACCAATTTTGCGGGCAAGTTCATCGTTATAGACGGCCCCGACGGCTGCGGAAAATCCACACAGGTAAAAATGCTGTGCGATTGGCTCAAAGAGTATGATATTGATTTTGAGCTTCTGCGAGACCCGGGCAGCACTATAATCGGTGAAAAAATAAGGGAAGTACTTCTTAGTCCGGAACACAAGACGATGACCACCGAAACAGAAGTGCTTTTATATATGGCAGCCAGAGTTCAGCTTTGGTTCGAGAAAATCGCGCCGGCTCTGAAAGAGGGAAAATGCGTGGTACTGGACCGATGGCTGTCGAGTACTTGTGCGTATCAGGGACACGCAGGGGGGTTCGGAATTGAAAGAATAATCAAAATTGCCGAAGACTGCCTGCCCAACCCATGGCCGGATTTGACGATTATTTTAGATGTCGATACCAAGACAGCCGCAACAAGATTAAAAAGCACTCTCGACCGGATGGAGCAAAAGGGCAGCGGTTATCATCAGAAAGTCCGTCAGGGATTTTTAAGATTGGCCGACCAGCGCCAGGATTGCATCGTAATCGACGCTTCAGAATCCGCTGAAAATGTTCACAAGCAGCTAATTGAATTTTTATGAAAATTTTATTAGATTTATAGTGAGATAAATGGAATCGCAAGGCAGCATGATTGTATTGATAACCGGAGCGTTGATAACGCTTAGTATATCGTCGGTCTGCTCTCTTATGGAAGCGGCTTTATTGAGTCTTTCACCGGGAGAGCTTGCGGCGATGGAAAAACGCAAACCTAAAACGGGAAAAATACTTCGCGCATTCAAAGAACAAATCGAACTGCCGGTAACTGCAATATTGACGTTGAATACCATTGCTCATACGGTCGGCGCGACAATCGTCGGAGCTCAAGTCGCTCTGATTTTCGGGGGAAAATTTATAGGCATAGCATCGGGGGTGTTTACCTATCTGATGCTTCAGTTCACCGAGATACTCCCGAAATCAATCGGTGTTCATTTTAATGTTCCGGTAATGGAGCACGGCGCGAGACCTCTTGGAATTCTGATTCATATTTTAAGGCCGATTATTAACCTGCTGAGATTTATAAATAGCCCCTTCGAGAAGAAAAATCCCGATGATAAAACCGATTCGGTCGATGAAATTGTTGCTTTGGCCAGCTACGCTCAGCTTGAAAATCAAATTTCTAAAAAACAGGAGCAAATAATCACCGGAGTAACAAAACTTTCGGATAAAATCGCCAAAGACCTGATGATTCCGGCTGAGCAGATAACTTTCCTTTCGGATTCTCAAACGATAGGCGAAGCGATAATCACCGCCCATCTTGACCCGCATACGAGATTTCCCATCATTGAGAATAATGATATAGATAAGGTCATAGGTTATGTCAATTTTAAAGAGCTGGTCTATCGAGTCCGTACCAATCCGGCAGACCCGACCCTAAAGGGTATTATTCGGCCTCTTCGGATCATACCGGAAAAGGCGCCCTGTCAGCATATTATGAAAGCCTTTGTCGATGAGCACGAACATATGGCCATAGTTCAGGATATGAATAATCATACTATAGGGCTTATAACGCTTGAGGATATTGTCGAAGAGCTTGTCGGCGAGCTTGAGGATGAATTTGACAAACTTCCTAAAAAGCTTCATCCGCTAAGCAAAGGTGTCTGGATTGTCGGCGGCGGGGTTTTGATGAAAGAGCTTGCGGATAAACTTAATGCTGAGGGTTTGGCCGGTGAAGGCAGTCTTTCGGACTGGATTATTAAGAAAACCGGACGTACTCCGGCTATAGACGATAGACTCCGTTCCGACGGGCACGAGTTTAATATCAGAAGGATAAGGCGGGGAAAAGTTTTCGAAGTGCTGATTACGCCTGACACCATTTCAGCACCGAGCAAGTAACTAAAAGATTAAAAGGCTTCAGCTAAATGCTTCTAAAAGATATATTTTGCCAAGACAAAGCAATTTCGGTTTTGCAGCATGCCTATTCTAACGGCAAGTCGGCCCACGCGTATATTTTCGCAGGCCCCGAAGGAATCGGAAAATTTACAACCGCTTCGGCATGGGCAAAAATGCTTTTGTGTCTTAATCCGGTCAGCGGTAAAAACTTCGCTGATTCATGCGGGGAATGTAAATCCTGCCGATTGTTCGATTCGCAGTCGCATCCTGATTTTATTCATGTTTACAAAGAACTGCTCGAATTTACCGAAAACGGCAAAAACCGCACTGTCCCGATTGAATTTCCTATAGATGTAATTCGCGAATTTCTAATCGCAAAAGCCTCGCAAAAACCTTCGCTGTCGAATCGTAAGGTTTTCGTCTTGAGCGAAACCGAAAAGCTGAATAATCATGCCCAAAACGCAATGCTCAAGGTTCTCGAAGAACCGCCGGATTACTGCAGCATAATTCTTTTGTGCTGCGAACCGGACAAGCTTTTGGCGACCATAAAATCGCGAAGCCAGATTGTACGTTTCGGTTTAATAGATGAAACAATAGTAATCGAGAAACTCAGGGCAATGGGGCTTGATAATAATCCGGCCCGGTATCTTGCCCGGCTTGCACAAGGCAGTCTTGGTCAGGCCAAATCTTGGGCTGAACTGGAATTGGAAGGAGCGGGACTTTATAAAACCAAAACAGAAATCGTTCGGGTTTTGGCGGATTATCAATACAGCCGCTCGCTCGAAATAGCGGATAATTTCCTGCAAAAAGCAAAATCTTTAGCGGACCTTTGGTCGAAAAAACAGGAAAATACGAGCAAATCCGATATAAATCGCAGGGCTTTAAAAACCGTATTGAGGATTATTGTACTGGCTTTGAACGATACCGCCAAATTACCGTTCACAGAGCCTGAAAAACTCGTAAATTTTGACCAGTTGGCCGAAATAAAAAAGCTTTCAGCAAAATTTGACCCCGAACAAGCCGCCCAAAAAGTCACAGATTGCTGCGAAAACGTGCATTGGATTGATTCTAATGCCAATGAAAAACTCGTTTTCGAGCAACTGTTGTTAAACCTCCCCGATTCTGATACAATAAAGGTTTAACGAAAATTTTAAATTCGGTTATTACAGAAATATGACAGATACTCAGTCAGTAAAATCTAAACAGGCAAAACCTAAAAAATATATGCTGGTGCGCCACGGCAGAATGAATAATCTCGGTCTGTTCGAGCACGGCGAGTCGGAAATTCCGAAAATTCCTTCGCGCATCGTGGTGAAAACCGAAAAAGGACTCGAACTGGGTTATCTGGTGGGCGTGGCTACCACTTATAAAGCGGGACAATTTCGTTACAGCCAGCCTCAGCTTCAGGAATATTATGAGAAAAGCGAAGTGGAATTTTCCTGCGAGCCTGTAGGCAGATTTGTCAGATACGCTACCGCTGCGGATATCAGCGAGGAAAAACATCTGCGGAAAATTGTGAAAGGGGAAATCGAAGTCTGCAAACGGCTTATTCAAGAATTAAATCTTCCTATGAGAATTGTTGACGCCGAGCATATTCTCGGCGGAGAACGAATAATCTATTATTTCAAAGCCGACGGCAGAGTCGATTTTCGGGAATTAGTAAAAAGGCTTGCTAAGGAATACCAGACCCGAATAGAAATGCGTCAAATCGGTTCCCGCGATGAAGCTAAACTGCTCGGGGATGTCGAAAGCTGCGGCCAGCAGTGCTGCTGCCAGAGATTTCTCAAAGCCCTCAAGCCCGTCAATATGAGAATGGCTAAAACTCAAAAAGCAACCTTAGACCCTTCTAAAATATCAGGCTATTGCGGAAGATTAAAATGCTGTCTGCGTTACGAAGATGAAACCTATACAGAGCTCAAACGCCGTCTGCCCAAGAGAAACTCTATGGTCAAAACATCTAAAGGTCTGGCAAAAGTCATAGACGGCCAGATACTTACGCAGCTTGTAATGGTTGAATATGAAAACGGTGACAGAGAAGCCATCGGAATTGAAAATATAGAAATAACAGGTCAGCCGCCCAAAAAGGCCGCTGAAGAAGAAGTAATTGAGGAAGAACAAACTGACTGGGAGCAGCCGCTCGACCCCGAAGAGCAAGAACAGCTTCGCAAATTGCAGGACGAGCCGCCCCCGCAGTAAACCGGAGAACTTATGCCTCGAAAAATCGCTGTAACATCAGCGCTGCCTTACGCCAACGGCCCGATTCACATAGGGCATTTAGTCGAATATATCCAAACGGATATATGGGTTAGATTTCAGAAGCTCTGCGGGAATCAATGTCTGTATTTTTGTGCCGATGATACTCACGGCACTGCGATAATGATTAGCGCCAGAAACGCCGGTGTAGAACCTGAAAAATTCATCGAAAAAGTTCACGCTGAGCACTCGAAGGATTTCGAGGGATTTTACGTCGGCTTCGATAACTATTATTCGACCCATTCACTCGAAAATAAAGCACTTAGCGAACGGATTTTTAATGCTCTTAATCAAAAAGGTTCAATCGTTAAACGTGGTATCGAGCAGGCTTATTGTGAAAACTGCAAGATGTTTCTTCCTGACCGTTATATTCGCGGCTCTTGTCCGAGATGCAAAACCCCCGATCAGTACGGTGATTCCTGCGAAGCCTGCGGGGGAACTCACAATCCGACCGAGCTGATTGACCCGAAATGTTCAGGCTGCGGTAATACACCGGTTAGAAAAAAAAGCGAGCATTATTTTTTCAAATTGGCCGATTACGAAAAGCAGCTTAAGGATTTTATCGCCAATGGCTACACCCAGCAGTCGGTCGCGAATAAGCTGGACGAATGGTTCAGTACGGGCTTGAAGGACTGGGATATTACACGCGACGGCCCTTATTTCGGTTTTAAAATCCCCGGTGAAGATGACAAATATTTCTATGTTTGGCTCGATGCGCCGATTGGATATATGGCTTCGGCGAAAAACTACTGTGATAAAAACGGAATGGATTTTGAAAAGCTTTGGAACAGCGGCGAATACGAAGTGTATCACTTCATCGGTAAAGATATTATGTATTTTCACGCTCTGTTCTGGCCGGCGATGCTGATGGGCTCGGGTTTCAGGCCTGCCAATAAATTGTTTGTTCACGGGTTTTTGACTGTCAATGGCCAGAAAATGAGCAAATCGCGGGGTACGTTCATCAAAGCTTCGACTTTTTTGAAATATCTCGACCCTGAGTATCTGCGGTATTATTACGCTGGGAAGTTAAATTCTTTTGTCGAGGATATCGACCTTAGCATAGAAGATTTTATCAATAAGACTAACTCGGATCTCGTCGGCAAGTTTGCAAATCTGGCGTCCCGTTCCGGCCCGATGCTGACCAAAAATCTCGATTCGAAATTAGGCTCGCTTGATGAGCAGGGCCGAGAGATGGTTAAAAAACTCGCAGCAGCCAAAGAGCAGATTAAAAATGATTATGAAAATCTCAACTACGCTTCGGTTGTCAGAACGCTGACAGCTCTTGCAGACGAAGCCAACCGTTTTGTCGAACAGGCCCAGCCGTGGACTACAATAAAACAGGATGCTGAAAAAACCAGAACCATTCTGACGGCTGTGATAAATGCGATGAGAATCTTAACGATTTATTTAAAGCCAATCCTTCCGAAATTCGCCGAGAAAGTTGAAAAATTTTTAGCTGTCAAACCGCTAATGCTGGACGATGCGGATACGATTTTGGAAAACCATAAAATTAACGATTTCGAACGTTTGTTCGAAAGAATTGACCCGAAAAAGGTAGATGCAATGATAGAAGAAAGTAAAACCTCGACAAGTCAGCCCGAACCTCAGGCTGCCGAACCGCAAATTGAACCAATCGCGCCACAGTGTACATTCGAAGATTTTATGAAAATCGATTTACGAATCGCGAAAATCACACAGGCAAGCCGCGTAGAAGGTGCGGACAAACTGCTCGCGTTGAAACTCGATTTAGGCGGGTTGGAGAAAAATGTTTTTGCCGGAATTGCCTCAGCCTATAAACCCGAAGACCTCGTAGGAAAAATTGTGGTTTGTGCCGCGAATTTACAACCGAGAAAAATGAAGTTCGGTGTTTCCGAGGGTATGATTTTAGCAGCCGGCCAAGGCGGGGCGGAGATTTTTATGCTAACCGTGGATTCAGGGGCGAAACCCGGCCAGCGGGTGCATTAAAAAATGAAAGAAAAGCTTGACCAGATAGCCAGTAAAGACGGACGCTATCACCCCAAAGGTGTGCGATTTGTTTACGATGGGTTGGGTTATACCCTGAAAAACCTTTCCGCCGAGCCTCAGCACATCAGCGGCCAAACCCTGTGCGAAGGACTTAAAGAATTGGCGATGGATAGATGGGGAAGGCTGTCGATGCTTGTGCTGGATAACTGGAATATTAAAAATACACGCGATTTCGGGGAAATTGTTTATCTGCTGATTGAAAACCAGTGGATGAGCGCCCAGCCGACCGATGCTATCGAAGATTTTAACGATGTCTTCGATTTTCATACGGCGTTTAAAGCCGGCTTCGATTTTTAAAGCAAAAACTGCCTGATTATTTTCTTATAATATTCGACAGCTTTTTGCAAATCTTCGATTTCTATATATTCGTCCGGCTGATGGCACAGCTCGCATTTTCCGGGTCCGAATATTACTACCGGCAATCCTAATCTTGACAAATAAGGCCCGTCTGTGCAGAATCCGGCGGTTTTTGTCTGCTGACAGCCGACAACAGCACAGAATCTGCGGACAAATTCGCTGTCGTTTTGAGCTTTCAATCCTTCGGTGCTGCGAACAATCGAAATATCCGCATTGAAATCGCTTTTTTTAGCTTTGAGCTTGGCGAACATCTTTTTGAAATCATTAATTATATCTTCGTGCTTTTGGCCCGGCAAAGTTCTTATATCAATTTTCGTTCGGCACTCATCCGGCACAACATTTATAGCTTTGCCGCCTTCGATTGTGTTTATACTCATCGAAGCCTTGCCTAAAACCTCATCATTTGTGTTGCCCAAATTATAATTTTCCAGCTCGTCTAAAAAATCTCTCATCGACTTGATTGCGTTTATTCCCAGATGCGGCATCGAGCCGTGAGCGGTTTTACCTTTGGTAATAACCTCGACCCAAAGCAGCCCGCGATGGGCTGTAATGACATCGAAATCCGTAGGCTCATTGACAATTACCCCTGCGGTCTTGCTCAATTTATTTATATATTTTTCTGTGAATCTTTTAGCTCCGCAGCTATCGGTTTCTTCGCCCGCAACAGCCGCAAGAATAATATCGCCCTTGAGTTTTTCTCCGCAGGAAACTATCTGCGCTATCGCCGCGGCTGCGGCTGCGATTGAACCTTTCATATCCGCCGAACCTCGTCCGAAAATTTTCCCGTTTTCCTCAGTTGCCGAAAAAGCAGGATATTTCCATTTGCTCTCGCCCGGCGGAACAACGTCAAGATGACTGACAAATAAAAGACTCGGTTTTTCGCCCGAACCTTTCACATGCGCGACAATATTGGCTCTTGTCTGCTCCCAGCAGTCAATTTCACTTTCGATTAAATTTCGGGTAAAATATTCCTGCAGAACTTTAGCGGCATGCAATTCGCCTTTGCCGAAAGTTGTGTCGGCTTGTATCAGATTTTTGAGTAATTCTTTCATAGTTCTTTAATTATACACTTTGCACACAGAAAACCAACCTCAGCCTGAATCTTCTGCCAGCAAAAAATTTAAAAATAATTCTGAATTATAACGCAATTGTAATAAAACGATAATACTGCCGAATACAATCATCCAAAACACGGCACCTCCATGACCGTTGTAAGCATCTTTTTTTGTCAAGAGGGGTTCTATAACCGCAATAGAACCCCTTTTTCTTTTTTTCCTTGTTTATTTAAAAGCGGAAAATTTTTATTGCAGATTACTGTTTATTGATTATCATTTGTTTTTCGCGCTTTTTGGCAATTTATAAGGAGATTAAATGGGCCCGATACTTACAGGCTTATTCAAATTACAGAGTGTTGAAACCCGCTTGCGGGCTGCTAAAGCCAAGCTCGCCAGATGCAGAAGAAACGTTATTGTTCAGGAAAACCAAATCCGGACCCTTACTAATAACCTTGAGTCCAAAAAAGAAGAAATAATGCTTACCAAGGTTCAGGCTGACAGGCTCGAATTAGAGCTTAAAAGCCGCGACGATGCTGTAAATCATCTCCGAGCCGCCCTTAATACCTCGAAAACCAACAAAGAATACGCCGCCGTTCTTACCCAGCTTAATACTACCCGTGCCGACAATTCCAAAATAGAATCCCAGATACTCGATTTGATGAAGGATATTGAAATCGACGAGCAGGAATGCAAAAAAATAGAGGAGCAGATAGAAGACCAGAAGAAAATCCTCGAACATACACGGGCCGAAGCGGAAAACCTCGGAACTAAATACCAAGCAGAAATCGACCAAATTCAGGCCGAATGGGAATCCGCTTCCAAAGAAATCCCAGCCGATGCTCTGGAAGTGTTCAAAAGGGTAGCGGAAACCTATGACGGCGAGGCGTTGGCAATTATAGAAGAGCAGGAAGGCAAGACTTCCGCTTATAGCTGCGGCGGATGCTTTATGGGTTTAACCCATGAGACCGTAAACCTTTTAATGACAAAAGATGATATTATAAGATGTCCTATCTGTTCAAGGATTTTGGTGTTAGCTCCCGCCGGGCCGCTGTAAAACGTCCCGCAGTAACCTTATTTGGGAAGACAATCTTGTATTCAAAGGCACTCTGATGTCTGTAAGTCAAGACAAAATAAGCATTTACACTGACGGAGGCAGCCGAGGCAATCCGGGGCCTGCCGCAGCTGGCTATATAATTTTAGAAAAATCGGGTAAACAGTTAGATGCCGCCGGTTTGTATCTGGGCGAAGCTACGAATAATTTTGCCGAATATACCGCGGTAATTAAAGCCCTTGAAAACGCCCGAAAATTCAATCCTAAAACCGTCAATCTCTATTCCGATAGCGAGCTTTTGGTGAAACAGCTCAACGGTGAGTATAAAGTAAAAAGCGACCAGCTTAGGCCCTTGTTCGAGCAGGCTTTGGAATTGTTGGGGGGTTTCGAAAATTATTCTATAAAGCATATCCCCAGAGAAAAAAATAAAAAAGCCGATGAATTAGTCAACAAGGCCCTCGACCTAAGAAGAAATTTTATTCCAAAATCAGCAAAATCCGGCCCGAAAAGAAAACCGCTTAAACTTGGAGTTTTGATAAGCGGCGGGGGAAGGACGTTATTAAATATTATCGATTGTATAAAAAAAGGGCAAATTAACGCAGAAGTTTCTGTGGTAATAAGCTCGCTATCAACCGCAGCCGGAGTGGAACGGGCAAAAAACGCCGGTCTAAATGTTAAAATAGTTCGCAAAAAAGATTTTACGAATATAGATGATTTCAGCAGACGCCTTGAAGAAGAGCTCGCAGCCGCCGAAGTTGACCTTGTTATTCAGGGCGGATGGCTTTGCCTGTGGAAAATTCCGGAACGATACAAGAATAAAGTTTTGAATATACACCCCGCTCTTTTGCCGAGTTTCGGAGGCCAAGGTATGTGGGGCCATCATGTCCATGAAGCTGTTCTCAAGGCCGGCTGTAAAGTATCAGGCTGCACTGTTCATATCTGCACGAATGAATATGACAAAGGGCCGATTATTGTTCAGCGATGCTGTCCTGTAAAAGAAAATGATACACCTGATACTCTTGCAGAAAGAGTTTTCGAGCAGGAATGCATCGCATACCCGTGTGCGATTAATCTGTTCGAACAAGGCTGTGTAAAAATCGAAGACGACAAGATTGTGATAAAAGAATGAAGTTATGAATACCAGACAAAAAAAACTGCTCGAAAATTTTGTCTTAGTGTTATTGATTACAATAGCAATGATAATAGGCTTGCTTAATTTTAAAGATTGGGTCAATTATTCAGAGTCTATGCGGGCCATGCAGCATCTCGGGCAAATTGTTATGGATTACCGCGAGAAACACGGTTCTGTTCCGCCGAATTATTTTGTTGAAGACATAAGGCAAAATCTTGAAGGAGCGCAGCGAATCGGAAACTTAAAATACCGAGCCAGATGGATAGAATTCGATGCCAAGCCCGATACAATTCTTGCTTATGGTTATAAAGACTACAAACATTTCTTATTCGGTTCCGGAGCTGTTGTTTTGCGGCTTGACGGGCGCGTAGAATGGCTGAAAAAGAGTGAATTGGACGTGATTTTGGCCAAACAGCAAAGCCCTCTCGAAATCGAGATGGAACACAAAAAGCCTGCCCGGTAATTATTTCAGAAGCTACTGACTTGAGGAGTTAGCAACCGCAGGTTCTTTGTTTTTATCAGGATTCGGATTTTCCTGTTCGAATCCTTCGAGTTTAAGGTGGTCTTCGTCCTGAACTTCGATTTTTATCAAATTCTTCCCTTTAAATTCACCTCTGAGCATTGCTTCTGAGAGCGGGTCTTCGATGTAATGCTCAATCGCTCTTCGCAGAGGCCTTGCGCCGAATTCAGGATTATAACCTTTATCAATTAAAAATTCTTTCGCCTGCTCGGTCAGTTCCAATCGCAAACCGTGTTCGACTAATCTCTTGAATACTTTGGCAAGCTCATAATCAACGATTGTCTGGAGATTTTCGCGCGTCAGTGCATGGAAAACGATAACCTCGTCGAGCCTGTTGATAAACTCAGGTCTGAAATGTCTATCAACTTCTTTGCGAAGCAACTCTTTCATCTTCTCGTAGTTTGCTTCTGCGGTCTTTTTGCCGAATCCGAAACCGGACTGGTTCTTTATTAAGTCCGCGCCGATATTGCTTGTCATAATCAGGATGACATTTTTGAAATCTATATAACGGCCGAAACTGTCAGTGAGTCTGCCTTCTTCCATTATCTGCAAAAGCATGTTGTAAACATCAGGATGGGCTTTTTCAATTTCATCCAGCAGCAGCACGGCATAAGGTCTTCGTCTGATTCGTTCGGTCAACTGGCCGCCTTCTTCGTAACCGACATATCCCGGAGGAGCGCCGACGAGCCTGCTGACGTTATGTTTTTCCATAAATTCGCTCATGTCGAGCTGAACCAGAGCGCTTTCATCGCTGAACAGAAATTCAGCAAGAGCTCTTGCCAGAAGAGTTTTACCTACGCCGCTTGGGCCTAAAAATATAAAGCATCCCATCGGACGATTGGGGTCTTTCATTCCGCTGCGGCTTCTTCGTACGGCTTTGGAGATTACTTTTATTGCCTCATCTTGCGATACAACTCGCTTGTGAAGTTCGGCTTCGAGCTCGAGAAGTCTCTGGGCTTCCTTCTTTTCGAGTCTGGTCAAAGGAACTCCGGTCATCTTGCTTACGACTTCGGCGATTATTTCAGCATCGACTACTCCGGTCGATTCTTTATTCTTTTCATACCAGTCTTTTTGCATTTTAGCTTTTTCGTCAATAAGCTGCTGAGCCTCGTCCCGTAGTGATGCGGCACGTTCGTAATCAGCATTTTTGACAGCCTCGTCTTTTTCATGCTGAAGCCGTTCTATCTTTTGCTCAACCTCATTCAGGTCCGGCGGAGGAGTCATATTTTTAAGTCTCACACGTGCGCCGGCTTCATCGACAACATCTATAGCTTTATCCGGAAGGCATCTGCCTGTGATATATCTTGTCGAAAGCTCGACAGCTTGATAAAGAGCTTCTTCGGTAAATTTAACGCGATGATGTTCTTCGTATCTGTCCCGCAGACCTTTAAGAATATCAAGTGCCTCGTCCTTGTTCGGCGGGTCAACTATAATCGTCTGGAATCTTCGTTCCAGAGCTCCGTCTTTTTCGATATGTTTTCTGTATTCGTCCAGAGTTGTCGCGCCTATGCACTGCACTTCTCCTCTGGCCAAAGCGGGTTTTAGGACATTAGAAGCGTCTATTGCACCTTCGGCGCCGCCGGCTCCGACCAGCGTGTGGAGCTCATCTATAAACAAAATGACATTTTTGGCGCGTCTGACTTCATTGATAACCGCTTTGATTCGCTCTTCGAACTGTCCTCTATATTTTGTCCCTGCGACCATCATGGCCAAATCAAGAACCACGATACGCTTGTCTTTTAATATCTCAGGAACCTGTTTGCTTATAATCTGCTGACTAAGACCTTCGACAATCGCGGTCTTTCCCACTCCGGCTTCACCGAGCAGGACAGGATTGTTTTTGGTACGTCTGCAAAGTATCTGTATCAGACGTTCGATTTCGTTCTTTCTGCCGATGACAGGGTCAAGCTCTTTATTAGCTGCAAGCTCGGTCAAGTCTCTTCCAAAACTATCCAGAGCGGGAGTTTTACTCTTTGTTTTGGGTCTTGGCATAGCCGGCCCCATCTTCATATCCATATCAGGGCCTTCGGTTTCCACTCCGGCTCCGAGAAGATTAAGCACTTCCTGACGAACCTCTTCGAGTTTCAATCCGAGATTCATAAGAACTTGAGCAGCAATACCTTCGGTTTCGCGTAAAAGCCCCAAAAGAATATGCTCTGTTCCTACATAGTTATGGTTTAAAGCCCGCGCTTCTTCGATTGCATATTCGATTACCTTCTTGGCTTTGGGGGTCTGCGGAAGTTTTCCCATAGTAACAAGGTCGGGCCCGCTTTTAACCAATTTTTCAACCTCAAGCCGAAGTTTTTTAATATCGACATCAAGATTTTTTAGAACAGTCGCGCCGACTCCGCTGCCTTCTTTGACTAATCCAAGAAGAATATGCTCGGTTCCGATGTGTTCATGATTAAAACGCTGTGCCTCCTGATTGGCAAGCGCCATAACTTTTCTGGCTCTATCTGTAAAACGCTCAAACATTTTAGTCCTCTATCAAAGTATCATATGCAGATTGAAACAAATTAATACTGCGTTATTCTATTGCCAATTTTGATTACTGTCAAACTTAGTAAAGAACTTTAATCAAAGCTGCTAATCTTTATATCCCATATTCTTTAAAAGTGTTCATTTTACAGAGATTTAAAACAAACAGTAACCGCTGTTTTATCGGCAAAATCGCCGTGTTACTTTGTGCATAAATTGACTAAAAATGACACTTAGTAAAAATATGTAAGTGCAGTGATACTAAGGAGAAATGAAAACAAAACGCGCGTTAGTCCCAAAAGATTTTAAGCTTGCCCGTATTTTCTAACTTTCCCGTTCTTCCAAAAGCTGCCTAAGATATTTATTTTCTCTTCGGGTAGCTTCGAGGTCGAAAAGCTGATATTTTATGCAAACTCGCAGATAATCCATCGCTTCTTGAAGAGAATCTACACTTTTTTCCAGCTTTTTTTGAGTTTCCTGGGCTTCTTTTGCGATTGCAGCGAGCTTTTGATACTTCGAATTAGGAGCAGAACCAAATTGCTCGACAAGTTCCCTGAGCTTTTGCTCTATGTTTGCTTCTTTCATCACATCTTCCTTCCCGAATTTGTAAAAATGTCAACCTTTGCGCGGGAAAAAGAGTTTTTCCGCTACTTCCGATAAAACTGCAAATTTCATACCTAATAGCTGTTTTTGGCATTTATGAATTGCCGCAGATTAGAGTGTGGAGAAACAGGTTTGTTTCGCGGTTTGTTGTAGCTATTCTGCCGGTTCTGCCGAACCGCTAAATCAAAGATTATATAACAATTACTCGTCCATGTTGATAATAATCAACACGCGGTTATTTTAATGAGCTTATTTTTGTTTATAAGTATGTTTATAGAAGAGGCTTAGCTGTTATGTTTATAATTATAAACACTAAGGTTTACTAAAAACAACAATGGCTTATTATTAGTGCCAAAAATAAGCTTTTTGTAGATGTAGAGTTGCAAGAAATATGACAAAAAATTTCAGAAGATGTCATTAGAGATAGGCGCAGAAAAACTCCGCCAGACTCACTTTAAGTCTGTGGCGGATATGTGTTTTAAATGTTTTTTAAAATTCCCTTAAATATTCATTAACTTATTTTTTTCAGCAATGTAAACTTCATAAGGCCATTTGGCTGGTGCTTCTACATCCTTATAATCACCTACCTCCGTCAGGTTATTTTGCGGCTCGGCGGAATCTTTGGCCTGCCACGCAAGCAGCCAGTATTTGCAGTCCTCTGCGTCCCATTCATCTTCGTCGTATCGTGCCGATAAATTAGTTATTTGCGAACCAGACTGGAACTTGTCCCACCTAAAGAAATCTTCCGTATCTATCTCGATGTAGGAATCTTCTACGTAAGCGAGAACCTCCCACTCGCCGTTAATAAGGCCCGTACCGCGTATACCTATAGTGTCACCGATATCACAAACTAACCCCGAATCTGTAATCGGTATCCGTGTCACAGTGCCGCTGGGATTTGTTGTTACTGAGTCTATCGGCAGGTTGTGCCAGTCATCTCCCAAGGCCTCCTTGATAGTCAACTCCCGCACTAATATATCGTATGTTCTCTGTGTTGACCACTCGGTTAAGTAATCTTCCGTTTGCTCTCGTAGTATGTATTTGACCGGCTCGCTGCCTTCTAAGTCTTCGCACAGGCAGCAGTCGCCGGCAAGCCGCAGCTCAAGGTGTTCTTCAATTTCGTTCTCTTCGTCTTCAGGTATATATTTAAAGTATGCGTATGGCAGCTGATGATGAACAGGCGGGTCCGGCTTGGGCGGATTAGTGTCTGGAACATACGGGTCAGGGTCATCGTAGTGGCTGATAAGACACCTACTCCATACTGAAGCAGGTACCTTTTCCCAATTGACCATAACAAACGGGTTATCGTAAGTTATATTGAGCGGCACGTAATATGCCGCGAAGTAGTGCGTCCAATAATGGACGCCATCTTGGTATTTTGGCTCTTCTCTGCATACGTCCAACCCCGGCAATGGATTGGTAACCCGTAGACGTAACCAGTCTTGATTTTCGATACTATCTACCCTCAAACACAAATTAAGATAGTGCCACGTCTGGTTATCGTTAACCGGCTGTTTGACTGTTGTCTCGCCGACATCAAATGTCGCAGGGATACAAGCGTCGAGGGGTTGCCCAACATTCCACGACTCCGGCCAATTGGGGCAGCTTTTATAGTTGATTCGAATAAAGGCATTGCCGTATTGTTTCGTTAATGGGTCTCTAACTGCGAGTTTGAACGCTCGCTCAGTAAATCTATAAGGAATCGGCCCCATCTGTAAGCTACCCCAATACATCCATTCTCCAGTGGTCCTCGACCCAGCTATATACATTTGTGCCCCGATAAAGCCTGGATTAGCGTCTGTCCAGTCATCAGGGTCTTCCAGCATTGAGTCCAAGAGGTTCTCCGCAGCGGCTACAAGGTAGGTGGATGGATTATAGCCAGTTACAAATAGTGCGGGCTGTGAATCTTGTGTTTTGACCGTCAGTGAGAAATTAGTCCTTACGTACTTAGCAATCTTAAGCAGGTTGTGCATCTCTAATAAGCAGGAGCCTGCGTTATTGTACCCTGGACTATTCCCTTTGCCGATGGTGCATGGGTCATGTCTTCGGGAGATATCAGGATTGTAGCCGATGTAGTTTATCCCTTCGCCGATTACACAGCTAAGTGTAATATAAGTGACATCACCATCTTCGTCATACCTTAAATTGACAATGTAGCCGTATTGCATATTTTCAATCGACGAATTTTGCGCCGGACATAAATGAACCAGCCACCCTATATCCAGATTGCCGGTCAAGTCACCGGCAGCGATTAATGTTTGTGGGGTATTGAGCGTCGCAATCTCTATAAAACCCGTGTCAAACTGGTTTATGGTCGGCCAACTCGTCTTGCGGCTGCCCCACCACCAACACCATGACTGCGAGCCTTGTTTGCCCCACGCGTCATATAAGTTGGGCTGACCCATCTCGTAGCTTCGCATGAACGGACTAATCCGCCCCATTGAATTTTTCCATGTACGCCGCCACGTACCGATAAGAATATCTAATTCGTAATAAGCAATCAGTGTATCTAAGTTTTCCGGTGAATCTTTGCCTATCCGATATGCAATTTCGTGAGAGAGTGCTTTGGGGACATAAGGTGTTCGATAATCGAAGTACCAGTCATAGCTTCCTTTTTGCTTAAGAAATAGCTCAAATCCGGATTCATTGCAGCCCCACAATGCATCGTATGCGTCAGGATGCGACTCGTAATTGCCATTAGTGTCCTCCAAACCGGCGCTGACCGAATATTGTGTCCTGAAGTTGGCTTTCCAGTCACCGTCTACCAGATGCCGCAGTGTCACAGAATCGAGCACCGTTTCTATGCGATTTTGAAACGCATAATTAACCTTCTGGTTGAAGTAGTATTCTTTATAGTTTCCTGTTATAAAGGGACTTGTCAACGGTAATCTTTGGGGGAAATCGCCTCCGCCGCTGTCTCCGCCTGGCGTGTCACTAAGGCCTCCGCCGTTACCATACTGGCTGCGATGGCCTATGCCGCCGACCGGAATCATAGCGTACTGGTCATAAGGTACATAATTATATTTAAAGTTTCTATTGCTCGTACCGCCCGACCATTGATAATTCCAAGGATTCCATCGCTTATCTATGCAAGCCAGCACAGGGCCAAGCGTATCTAACTGCGTGATATATTTTCGAAGGCACTTTACTTTTTTTCGATGCTGCCAGCGGAGATATCCGTCTGAGTGTATTACTGGCGGGTACTGCTCTTTTGGGTCGGTTTGGTACGGTAGGAATTTGTACGCTTCGCCCGCGTATAGCTGCACCGTTAAGTTGCCGGTTGTCGTGCTTCCACGGGCGGCTGTAACCGCAAAACAAAACGGGCTGTTCTTGTCCCATTGATGATATTTGTTCCAGTCTGCGTGTAGTTTCCATCGTTCGTTCTCGAACACCCATTCATTATCGTCAGGGTGGATAGAGATGGGAGGAGGGACATTCTGATTGGCCGCTTCTCTTGTTAACTCGATTTTATTGAACCAATAAAGCCAGCCATAATCTGGGTCTTCCCATGTAACAATCGATTCGCCTATATAGTAGGCTATGTCACCAAGGTTAGTGCTGAAATTATCAGGTGTATACTCGATGATATGCTCGTCGCCGACCGAAGCTCCGGCTTGAGGAAAAAGCAGCAGGAAAATTCTTTTTCGCAAATCTTCGAAGTATTTATGACTCGCGATAAATCTGCCGTTAGTAATATCCTCGGCAAGCCTGCCCCAGTTCGCCTGTTCCCAGTATACCTGACTCGTCGCTCTCATACGAACACCGCCTGCACGATATCGTTATCAGGGTCGAATCTAAGCCCGCTGTCGGCCTCGGCTCCTGTATATATAAGGTGCAGCAGAAGATAGTATCTTATATTGCCTAATACATATCTATAGCAGTAAGGTACGATAGAGCCTTGTTTAAACCACGGTATGCAATCTCGAACATCACGAGCAGGAGACTCGTGACCTATCGCGTACTCAACCTTAATCTCTTCTCGTTTTTCCCAGTATGTTTCGTTCGTCGGCAGCGTTCCCGGCGGCGGCGATAAAATACAGCGGTACGAACCGTCGTTTATGGTCGGGTACACTACTATATCGTCAATCTCGTAGGAAGCCTCACTATTCCACGTTGTATACAAAGAGCCTAAGGGCCTCAGCGTATAATAAGACCTGCCCTCCTGCTCACCAGGTATCTCGTACAACGGAGCTTCTACTACATAAGCCCATTCAAGTCCAGTCCCTGACACGGCCGCCACACCTCCGGCCCGAACGGCCTTAATCCCCTGTACTGTCGCGGGGGACTTAAGCCGCTCTTGCCTCGCCGCCTGATTCGCCTGCTGCACTCTCAATCTTGTCGCTTCGTTCATTCGTCTTCTACCGTCAGATGTATATTCGTGATGGCCTCCGGCCCCGTATCATCCGCGACCGCAGCTACATAATTAACATTTTGCGATTCTCCGGTTGCTGCTCGGCTTCGAACGCAGAACTTATATCTCTGCCCGTGAAGCAGCGCACCCGACGTCCATCGAAATTCTCGCTTTCTTGTATAGTCCACTTCGTCCGCCGGCGAGGAGAAATCAAAGCCGCCCCCGCTGTCGATATATATACGGAACGATTCCGGCTTCGCTTCCTGTTCATCCGGCAGATACAGCCACCGCAAACGGATCCTGCCGCCCGACAGCAGCTCGGCAGTCAGCTTAATAGGCGGGTTGGGAATAGCTCCCATCATATTGCCGTCGCTGCCGATTCGAACTATGCAAGGCTCTGATGGCTCTGACATCAGCTCGCAGCATTGATTAACTGCCAGCCTCACATAGTGCCATATAGTATTTGGCGGCAAATCCTGCTCTTCGATTACAACTTCCGTATCCTCCGCATCCATCACAGCAACCGGAGAATCATAATCTATATTGCCGTCTTGACCGCGATATACATTAATCAGTCCCAAACACTGCCCCTTGTATGAGTAGTCGTAGTTTCATTTGCATCCTGCTCGGCGAGTACTGTTAACCCATCTCTTTTGTACAGCGTTAAGACTCCCGCTCCGGGATAATTAGAATCAGGAATCGTCATGACATATTTATTAGTCCCATGCCAGAACGGCCACAGCAGTGCCTGTACAAGTTATCGCGCTATCATATACTGTTATATTGGTAATTGGATTCGCCGTATTTGCGTCTGCTGTAACAACGATTCCGTGATAGTTTGCGGTAGGGGTAATTATAGTATTGTCAATAACCAGTGACGGTCTCTTGGCCTCGTCCTCAGGGTCTATTTCGATTCGAATTATGTGTGCGCTATTGTCTCCGAGCAGTGATAGGTTTTTAAAGGTTGCTGTCTTTGTCGTCATAGACCCGTGCATACGCACTACCCTTGTTTGGCCTGAAAGGCCGGTGAAGGTAACATTAGCGGCATCGGCTATACCGGTATCGTCAGCCTTCCAGCCCTGAAAAATTATGTCAATAGCACCGTCGAGGAAAAGATACTTAGCTGTCTCGTCGTTCGCTGAATATGTCCCTTCGATGATTCTGATGATATGGTCGTCACCTCCGGCAGACTTAGCTGCGGCATACGCAAGTCCCCAATTCGTCGCACCTTTTGCGGCAGTATCGTAAGGCGAGGTCGATGAGCCGGACTTATTGACATAAAACACTGTGCCTCCGCTTATCGCCGTCAACAATACCAACATTAAAATCATTTTCTTAATCATGCCAACTCCTTATATGGCGGCGGTTATTGTAAATCTGCTCGTCCGCATATCGCGGATATCCGTAATAATACCTTCCTCGTCCACATCAATTTCAGCTAATTTTGTATGCTCTGTCGCCGGCCAGCCGTCACCGTCGATCCCCGACCCGATTGAGTTATCGTTATTGAGCCAGACATAGGTAGTGTCGTTATCGGTCGGATTAACCGGCTCTCCGGGCTCGTAGGTTTTAATCGTCCCGTCATAATCATATCTTCCTCCGACAACGTTAAACGTAATCTCGCTCGCAGCATACACGCTCAACGCTCTCGCATAGTCACTGCTCTGCATGAGCCGCCAGAGCATCTGCTTGAATTGCAGGATAAACTCCGGGTTCCGTTCATCTATCAGCTCCAGCCCCCTCGCGGCGAAATAGTCGTCTATCACAGCTTCATTGGGATATGCCTGTATCATTTATAATCCTTTCCTTATCCATATAGATATTAGTTATAATAAGCTTCATTTTGAGTCTTTTCGCGATAACGACAAGCTGTGCCAGCGTTGGCTTGATCTCTTCACGCAGCGGCCATCCGCAGGGCAGATTTAATCCCGGTATTAACTGCTCGATATCCTGCGGATAACCAAGCTCTTCCATCCGAGCGTTTATTTGGGCAAGCAGCCTCATTAACTCGCTGCTTGGCATCTCGATTACTACGAGCTCATTATCTTGCTGCATTTCAGACATAGCAGTTTCATCCTTTCTTTGAGCTTCATATCGAGCTTCGCATAACTTATAATCTGCTCCACGCAAATCTTGCGCGTCAGCTCTGTTTTACTTTTCGCCTCAGCGGCAATCAGATCGGTTTTGCTTTTCACCACAGCGGCGAGCTGCTTATCTGTCAGAATATTAAGTTTAATTGTTAGTATTCTCATTTTTTTACACCGCAACCGTTGCGCATCCGGCCGGCACTCTGTTATCGAACAGCAGCTCCTGCCCCGATGCTTCTCTCAGCACAGTTCTCCTTTTTTTATGCGTATCGCCCAATATTTTTTTTGCGTCGAGCTGCCTGCCTTCGAGATAATCCTTCCATATAACTTTATCGTGCGTAAGCCAGTATCCGCCTTTAAGGTCTGCGACTATCATTTCGCCGCCGTCTCTGAGCTGCTTAATAATCGCCCGCATGTGCCGCCTGCGGCTCTCTCTGGAGCCGGACAGATTCAGCATTCCTGCTAATTCGGCTGCGACCAGAGGCCTCTCGGCCTCTCGCAGTATCATCAGGCATTTCCCTGCCTGCTCAGTTGTTATATTAGAGCTGCTCATTTAATCTTTTATTTATCAACCTGTGCCAAGTCCACTCGCCTATTCCGAGCCGCCTTGCGGCCTCTCTTTTTTCGCCGTGCGAGCGAGCCATTGCCACTGTCACCGCCTTGTCTGTTATATCCGCAATCAGTTCTCTTAGATTGATATCGCTGTCCGCCATCACTACCTCAAATCCGTAGCCGCCAGCACCGTTCCGTCCGAAGCCGCCGCCGGTTCAGGCAGGCGATACTTCGCGATGACTTCATGGATATCGAGTTCGCAATTACAGTCTATGCAAACCGGCTCCTGTCGGCTGCATCCGCCAAGCGTAACCAATATCGTCGCCAAAAATAAAGTCACTATCGCCTTCATAATTTTTCTCCTATTTGTAGTCGACCGCCTCCGGTAATTCAGGCTCGGCGAAAAAGGCGTCCGTTTCCTTCCGCCGAGCGTTAACACTCCTCAAATCCTCATCCGTGAGTTTTGCTAAGCCGTCTTTGGACACCGCCTCTTTGATAATAATGCACGACAACGCCTTCTGTCTGCTGAACAGGTTCTTGATAAGCTCCAGCGTGTCTTTTTTGATTTGGATAAAAGTGCTCTTCCGCCAGCCGAATTTTCCGAACTGAAGTTTCCTGCTTCGGTCCTTGCCGAAATCGTCCTTCCGGGCATTGGCGAACAGCTCGAGCGAATAGACTATCCCCTGAATCTCATCCTGCAGGGGCTTTGTTTTTTCGGTAAGCTCTAATTTCGCTTCGCTGATTTTGTCCGCTGCCGCATGCTCGGCCTGATTGATTGCAAGCTGCAGCTCTCCTAATTTTTGCAAAGCGATGTCGGCATCTTCGAAGGAGCCGATTGCGACCGTTGATATCTTATCCGATTTGACTCTTCGGTTTGTCATTTGCAACCTCCATGTCACTTTGTGCTTCCTGCATCGAGTTATATTGTTTGCCGGTTTGCCGGCTCAGTATTGCCTTAAGCCCTTCGATAACTTTGTACGCCTGCTTCGGCGATAACAAAGCGAGCCTGTTCGTTCCGCAGGCATCTTCACCCTGATAATCAACGAAGGTAACTTTATATATGAAATTTCGTAAGTGCTCCGGACTCCAGCACAAATCGTCCGCGAGTTTTTGGACGGCGGACTGCTGTGCGTAGCTGGCAAACGCATCGTCCCGTTCGAGCGATTTTTTGCGGTAAAAATCATCAGGCTTACCCGGATGCCTGAATCCGAGCGATTCGCATATCGCCAATAAGTCTTCGACTTGGCTGTTCGTAAGCTGTTTGCAGCTTGTTGCAGGCCTGCCGTTGGAAAGCTTATACTGACCGAGCAGCAGCCGGTATCGACCCTCGCTTGCATTGCCCGTAGCTCGGATACCCGCCTTCTTAACGGCTATTTGAATCAGTTTTATTTGGCTTTTATTAGGCATCTAACTCTCCTGTAAAGCACTCATAAGCCGGGAAGGTTTTATATTTTTAAGGTGCGCTTTTCTTTTAGCTTCGCGTTCGCTTTCTGCCACAGCCATTGCGACGGTTAACCAGTCGACCTTGCAATCGAAGTCATCAGGCGTAACAATATGGATGATAACATTCTGCCCTTGCCGCTTGACCAACTCAAGCCGATTACGCCGTTCATCTGCTGCGTCAGATATAATTTTGATTTTTTTCATATTACACTATAGCCTTTTTTGACTGCCCCAAAAAACCTCTTCGGCAGCTCTTCCAAACTGCAGTTGAATTGACTAAGCAGCAGCCGCAGGTCATCAAACGATACCAGCCTGATATGCACCCTGATATTCCGCAGCGTTTTACAGAACGGAATATTAAGATGCCACGCTACTCGTTTCGCTTGTTCGTAAGTCATTATGGTTTCGCCGTCACATCACAATGTTTACCTTGTTCAAATCCTTCTTTATAGCCCCAGCTTATAAGCTTAGCGATTCCCTTAATCAGCCGGTCCTTACTAAAAGCCGAAAGCTTTTTGCATTGCGGACTGTGCTCTACGTATCGCCGTGCCCTAAATGTATGATTCGGAATCATCTTTTGCTTATCCCTTGAGGCCTGATATCAAAATCTTTATAGTTAAATAGACGGGCGTTCCCGTCGCGGTCTATCGCATGCATCCCACTCTGACCTCTATAATGGAATACGCAGGGGCCGCCGTGCACAAGCTTGTTCGTGCCCTTGAGATATACCTCGATTTTTTGTCCCGTCTTCATTTTCATGCCTTTTATCCGGCTTTCGCCACTGCCTGCCGTTCCGTCTCTGTTTCATCTCTATCGAACACCGCGACCGGCAGCCGCTCTTTGACCGGCAGCCGCAACTGCTTAATCGCCGACAATATCAGCTCGGCATCGACTTCGAGTTCTCTCTGTTTTTTCTGCGATTCCATATATGGCCTCGAGATAAACAGGGCGTCTATCACCACGCTGCAAATCCTAAGCCGCCCGGTATGTGGAGTTTTACAAATCGCTCTTAGCGTCTTGATTCCGTCAGTTGTCAGCTTGATGCCGCTGCCGTCGTAGAGTTTGCGGATATCATCTGCTGTATATAGCCCGCCGTCGCCGCTCGAAGCGTCCTCGTCAAGATTGAGGATTTGCATCAGGCGGCTGCTGAACTGGTCCAGTGATTCACACCCGCGCTTAGTGGTCGGGGACAGTACGGTCTTGAGTAGGTCGGAATTACCCGCCAGTATCATTGGGCAGCGCGACTTGACTGATATTATCTGACGAAGCAGGTCAAGCTGATACACGTTCAGAAAGCTCGCTTCGTCGATAACAATAATCGACCGCATATTACTTAACTTAGTGATTATGCCTTGGGTTATAGTCGACAGGAATCCGTAAGTAATTATCCCGCCGATACGCTTGGCGATTTCGGCGAATATCATTGTTGTTTTCATCCCCCTGTGCAGCTCGACATATATGACGCTCTTATTGACGGCGGCATAAGCCTCAAGGCACCTTGTCTTTCCGTGCCCGCTGTCGCCGATAATCAGTCCGATTTTCCCTTCTTCTCTGCTGAAACCGTCCGTATGCTTTATGACTGCCTCGATTTTTTTGGCGACCGATGTTTCGACGTACGGTTTATTGCGGACATTCCGCTCTCGGCGGGTAATTGAGTTCATTAAGTGAACCATCTTATTAAGGATATCGCCGAGCCTGCCCTCGTATTTTTTAGCCAGCACCTGACTAAGCTGCGTCGAAGATACGTCCATCATCTTGGCGGCCTTAGTCTGGCTGATTTTTCGGGACTCGATAAAGTCCCTGAAATCTGATACTACCTGAGCCTCTTTCTGCTCCATCACAGTCGGAATCCTTTCGCTTATTATCTGAGCATCCTGCTCCAGTGCCTTTTGGATGCTCCGGTCAATCATCGAACAGCTTTATCCCTTTATCGTTTTGTCTTAACATATCGACGTCTATATCCAAACCGAGCACGCGGGTAATTGCCTCTCCGCCCGCCGCTTTTCGGACTTCTTTTATAATTTCAAGTTTCCGCACGCTCTGTACCTGCTCATTGAGCGGCGTTATCACCGGCCTAAGCCTTGCCGGCCTCGAAGCCGGAGCCGGTCTTGCCGATTCCCTCATAGCGTTAAGTGTAAGCGTAGTCAAATCAGTATTCGCAGTCAGCCGCGAATCCCTGAATTGCCTTGTGATTTTAACAGCGCGGGCTTTTTGTTTCGTTGCCTCGCGAAGAGCCTCTTCGTTTACGGCCTTGCCGTAACTAACTAATTGGTTCTGCTCTGCGATTGTTATCAGCGTCAGTGTTGTAGCGTCATAGATATGCACGTTACGCATATCATCCGGGTCATAGGCAACGCGGACCTTTTGGCCCTGTGCCATAAGCAGCCGTTCGTCATACTGGCCGTACCAGATGCCCTTAAATCTGACTCCGTTTTTGCCGACAACTATCTCGCCGCTCCAGACCCTCATAAGTAAATCCAGCACGCCCGTCTGCAGCGTCCGCGTATATTGCCTTGTATTGAGTACTTCCAGCGGCGTCCTCTGCTCCATCCCCGCGCCGCTATGGGCTGAATTGTTATAGACATCGATATAAGAATTGACTAATTCGGCAAATTGCTCAAGGCTGTATGCCTCGGCGATTTGCCTTTCGTTTTTGAGCAGCTCGGCCAAATCCTCCGGCTTTCTCTGTGTATCTTTGCCGCAGTAGGTATCGAATGTTTTTGTGAATTGAACATCGAGCGTATCGAAGAATCGCTCAATAGCCTTACTTTGCGGGTGATATGGTATTGAAAACGAAATCCCGATATTCATCATCGCGTATATACCCGCGACAAAATGCTCATCTATATAACCCTTGCGGACAGCCTTACGGCGTTCCTTGGTTGTTCCTGTAAACAGCTCGCTGTCATAGTCTTTGCCGTTATCTATCTTCACCGAATCAGGCGGTCCGTATTTTTCGATTGCCCTTTTCATCGCGAGCATAATCGTTGTCTGGTTCGGTGACGCCGAGATATGAATCCCTACAATCGCCCGGCTCCTCATATCCTGCCACGCCGTAATCCACGGCCTCACCCATTCATTGTGATGCCTGACCCAGCAGTTGAACTGGCTGTGGTCGCCGACCCACACACTGCCCGGCTCGACGCTGTCCGGGTCTTTTTGAATATACGGAGCGCATTTTGCTTCGTATGCCGCGAGTCCTTCGCGGTGCAGCACGCGCACCGGCAATGGTATTAGTTCGTCCGCGAGCCTGTGCATATATGACAGGCTCGGAATCTTCCAGCCAAGGGAATCTTGATTATTAACGTATTTTATATTCTGCCAACAGCTCTTCAGTGACAACTGCTGCTGCGACAGATACATGGACTTGAAAAGCTCGAACGCCTCAGGGCTGATGCGTTCACTGCGGAATTTACTCCTGCCTCGGTAATCGACTAATCCTATTAGCCCTTCCTCTTTGTATAGTGACATCCACCGATACAGCGTTCGTATCTGTATCTGCTTAGCGGCGGCGAATTCCGCGAGCGCCTGCGTTCTTGAATTACCGCTGCGGACCGCAAGTCCGCAGTATTTTTCCGACTCAAGCACGATACCGAGACGTGCCAGAGCTTCGGAGCGTTTTTTGGCCGGCACATCGAGCAGCTCATCCGATATCTGCATCGCGGCGGCAGGACAGCCTAATCTCGCATCGGCGCTGATTGGTATCTGCCAGCCGCCGTCGCTTTTCACAGCGCCTCGCAGCTTACCCGTATCGCAGAGCCGCCGTATATGGCGTTCGGTCTTACCGAGCCTTATCGCTGTTTCCGTTATGGTCAAAAATTCAGTCATACAATTTTGTTTATAACCGCGAGTGTTCTATTGAGTGCACCTTGCAGCGAGCTAAGCAGCTCCTTCAAGTCAGCTCCTGACAATTCATGCTGTTTTTTGTAGTCTCCGCCCGGCCCAGTAATTACCGGAGCCGGCTCCGGCAGCTCATTCATTCCAACCCAGTCTCCTGACGGCCTGCAGAGATTCAGCGTGTCCAGCAATTCGTAGTCTTGATATTTGTGTATTATCCAGCGGCTGCTTCGTAAAAACTGTATTACCATCGTGCCTATATTGCAGGCGAAGCACCAGCCGTAATAAGTCCTCATTACGCGGCCCCATGCATCTTTTCCTTGGTCCGTGAGCAGCGGCTTAGTAAGCTGCTTAAAGCAGTGCGGACAAACCGCATCAGCTATTGTCGCATCATTTAATACCTGTCCTTCTTTTTCCATATCTCTGTATCCTTTGCAGCTCGCGTTAATAGTACGGCTGAGCAGTTTGGAATTAGCTCCCTGTTCTGCCCAGCCGCGTCGGGCCCTAAAGTAAAACCTTCGCTGTGCTTGGTTTTATTTTCGGGAGCTTTCGCTCAATAGCGGGGGCAGGACTCGAACCTGCAATCTCAAGGTTATGGGCCTTGCGAGTTACCATTGCTCTACCCCGCGATCGGAGCTGGTGGGACTCGAACCCACAAAGAAGGCTGCCTATCGATATCCGCAGACACTTCATCATCGGTGACGCGTTTTACCTTTTCGCCACAGCTCCGTAATAATTTGGGCAGCCTCGCTCGCTCATTGCGCACGGTGTAATTTACCGTTAGAGGCCCGGCTGCCCTGCGCTATATATTTTTCAAAGAACCGGCACAATGCCGTTTATCTTTAAAGCCAGCCAAGCTGGCTTCGGAGGAGGGTGATGAAATCACACTCGTTTTTTCAATTCTCATTTTTGCTTGACCTTTACTAATCTTCCGCAATTAGGGCACTCTCACAAAGACCTGCCATAATTCTTTATATGCTTGCCCCTTTTCATCGTTGAGCTGCAGTAGCATTTAATAATCGCATCTGAGTAATCCTTCATTCTTAATTCTCCGTGCTCTCTGTGGCTAAAAAAGCGGAAGGCGGTACGGCGTGCACCGCCTCCCTGTCCGCAATGGCAAAAAAAAGAATATTATTTTCCCGCATTTGCGGGGCTTGTTTTCCGGCTGCCCAGGGGGAGGGATGGGCAGCCTTACGAAGAGACATTCCGGTGCTTCGAGGCTCACAGCTAAAAAATTTCAGTGCTATGAACAAAAGAATGATTGCAGTAACGGCAACCCATATGTCAATTTTTTCCTTGCTTTTTTTGCAGACTGCTGTCATAATCTTTTCCTTGGAGGAACGGATTCATCCTTTTTTAACAGCGTTCAAAATTCAGGGGGCGGTTTCCCGCCGCCCCCATAAAACTATAAAATATCTCAGCCGGCACCTGCCGACTGAGTTGGTTTCGAATAATCGACCGTGATATTATGCTCTAATATCTGCTTGTCGCAGAATGAATCAAGGACGTATCGAACAAGGTCATGCACTGACGTTCGGTACAAATACGGAGCAACCGCGTTGATTTTCGCAAGAAGCCTTGGGTCATTTTTATCGTCGAAATGAAGAGCATGTATTTTTCTTGTAACTGCCATAGAGTATATCCTTTTCCTAAAAGATTATTTAGTGTATCGGCCGTTGTCAAGAAAAAAACCACCCAAAAGTTCCAAAAAAATCTTATTACCTCTCTTGACTTGGCATAAGTACTTAATTATTAAATACTTATATGAAGCGAAAATTTATTAAAAGAAGCTTTAATTTTACGAAAGAACTGCTTGACGAATGGGAAAAGTTCCACGCCCCGAGCAAAGATTACTCACCCTCCGCCGCCGCCGCCTTCCTCGCGTACATGATATTAGAACCGGCCTTAAGGGAAGGACTTCGCAAGCTCGCCCTCGAAAAGGATATGGCTAAGGCCCGCATCGAGGCCCGCAAGCTTTTGAGGGAGACCTTGATTTCGGCTTATTGGTCGAATTTCGTAGGTACTTTTTCAGAAGAGGACCGGCGGATTCTTCTCGAACGAGCATTAAAGTTAGACCGAGAGCTTTCTGGGCGTTAGTAAGCTGGCTGTAATCGTCGAGTCGGGTGTCGTCTTCTTTCATCAGCACATCCCTTTTTATCGATATTACTACAATAGAAAGCGATAATCGGAAAGTTTTTCTTGATTTTTTTTTACGGCCCTGTAAAATGAAAGGTGAACTTTGAACTTTTTTGGAGGACAGTCCAATGAAGGCTCTTCTGTTATCATGCGTTATACTGCTGTTCGCGGGCGTATCCGCCGAATCGCCGAATATTGCGACACCTGCCGAAGACCCCAATCAAACAGAATCTGCTTCGATGGAAATCGACCCTAAAGTGCTGATTAGACAGCTCAATCGCCGCCTAATCGCCCTCGAAAAGCAGGTCTCGATTCTGCAGAGGGAAAACAGGGATAATTCCGTCAAGATAGACAGTCTTGAGCGCAGGCTCGCTTTAATCGAAGGACAGGCTAAAAAAGGGTCGACGGTTGTGCAGCCCAGCAGGTCTGCACCGCAGCCGCCTCGCAGACGGTCTGTATCCGGCTCGCAATATAAAAAATAAAAAAAAATAAGTTGACTTCTCTGTGATGCCGGTATATCCTGCATCAAATTGATATCAGCGAATAGTTCCCGCTGTTCGCTGACGGGATGCAAATCAGCACCCGCTGACTGAGTTGGTTTAAAAATTCAGGCAGCGGGTCTTTTCATTTTAGGCCCCTGCAAAGTTAAACGGATTTTATTAACCTTTTGCAAGGAGGCTCAAATGAAGCCGCAAAAAAAATTCTTAAAATCAATTTTAATCCTCTGTGTTCTCTGTACCCTCTGTCTTCTGCCGTTAACCGGCTGCGAACAGACTTCCGAACAGCGTGTCGCCGAAGTCAAACGGATCGTCGATAACGCAAACGCTATCAGCTCATCACTCGAAACCTCGATATCACAGCTCGAACCTGTAATCACAAATCTCCAAGCTGTGCTCGATGACCCGAACGTCCCCGAGGATATTAAAGCCGTCGCATCAAAGACCTTCCAGTCCGCGCAGCAGCGGCTAAGTCAGCTCAAAGCCCATAAGCTGCGGGTTGATGCGGCTTTAGTAAACGCAAAGTCCATTCTCGATGCCGCTGCGGCCGGAGATGTCGGAATAACCGAGGAGCTGCAGACATACGGCTCGTTAATCACGGCAGCCGGAACTTATGTCCCCCAGCCTATCGGCGGATACTTGTATCTCGGCGGCACACTGCTTACCGCACTGGGCGGATTAGTCGGCTCTATTCTCACTGCGATGCAAAAAAATAAGGAGCTCGAAGAGGGCCAAAAAACGCTTACGGAGGTTGTCATCTCTGTGGATAAGCTGCTTGGTTCGCCTGTTGTCTCGGACGCCGAGCAGGCGAAGTCAATTCTTGAGAAGGCCCAGAGCGGCACTACTCAGAACGCGGTTGACGCGATTCATCAGCCGGCCCGTTAAACATTACTAACATCAGCTTACTGGAGATTTTGAATGAGTCCTACTCTGCAGATACTGATGGTAATACTTAGCGCAGCCGCAACACTGATTAGCTCGCTCGTATTATACAATCTCAAGCAGCAGGAAAAACGTATCGACAAGCTCGAAACGGATTACAAGCTTCTCGCCGCCCGCAAGACCGATTGCAAGGACGAATTTGTCTCATCCGGAATATGGGTGCGCGAGGCAGGCTACACGCGTCAGCGGCTTGATGATGCGATATCGCTCATAGCGAGCCTCTCTGCGAAGGTCGATTTGCGAACGGAGATACCCATGATAGCTTCTCAGGTTGCAGCCGCCACTGTAGCTGAAATGATGAAGAGAATGGAGTCGAAGCGATGAGCGAAAGAATTAAAATCATAGAGGCCCGCAAGCGGATACTTCAGTATCTCGACATGATGTACCCGTCACCGATGAAGGCTGACACGCTGTTTCAGAGCATCGTATATGTCAGTCCCGACTACGAGCCTGCACTCTACAAAAAAGATGTCTATTACCTTAGGGAGAAGGGCTACGTCGAATTCGTAGATGAGAAAATCGGCGGCTTTAAAGACTTCGGCCAAAAGGTAATCAAGCTCACCGCCAGAGGAAAGGAAATCGCCGAGCAGACTCTGTCTGACCCGGCACTGGAGATATAAAAAAATGCAACAAAAAAAATGTCAATTTTTTTGTTACATAGGTCGAGGCAAAAGAGCCCACGCTAAATCGGGCAAGGCTCGCTTTGTGTTCTGGGACACTACCGGCGCAGATTATGACCATGCCCGTCTTGATACCATGCTATCGGATATTTGGAGGAAAGTGGGATATGCCTTGACAACATTTTCCCGCATTGAATTTGTTCGAAAAACAAGAAAAGTAATTTCGGAATTAGCCCCACATTGTATCAAGGCTGATACCGATGTCCTTGATGTTTCGTTCCCGGAGGGCACTATTCTTCGATTCCGAATAATGCCCTATGAATACTTGGCCGAACATCGGCCTATGTTTTTTGAGCCTCGACCAAAATGCTCAGCGTAATCAGCGTTTAAAAGGAGTTTGATATTATGAACAAAAAACTGTTTTATCTGGCTTTGATTTTCAGTTCAATCGCCATCCTTTTTGTAGGCGCATTCGCCGACACGATCTTCAGTAAATCCACCGACTCTTATTACGGCAGGCAGTCCGTCATCAGCCGTATCACCGCAGTCATTACGCCGGCAGCCGGCGATACGAACGATGTTAATTCGACGGCGGCCAGTGATATTCCTGTTTTCGGAGAGCTGCGGCAGATAACTATCGCAGCCGTCGGCGATGACACTGACTTCACGGTCATCGTCAAAAACTCCGACTTAATTACTCTTTATGAAAAAACCGACTGCAACACCGTCCTGCTGCCCTTCATCAGCACTCTCAAGATGCCCGACAGCAATTACCCCGGCATACTCTGTGCCGGCCCTTTGATTTTTGAGACTAACGATATAGATGTCAACAATCTAACTGAGCTGACCATCTCTATTGACTATATCGAGCAAAGGTACTAATGGCCAAGGACCGCCGCGTACATTCTGTTATAGATAAGCTCCCCGCCGACCTGCGGGAGACCTTGACCCGCATGATAGTCGATAACTATTGGCCCGGCGATTTCCCGTTCGGCAAAGGTTTCGGCTTTGGCGATGCCGCCGAGGAACCAAAAGGCAACCCCCGCTACGAAGACCTTGTTACTTACTGCGTATCTAAGGGCTACAGCGTCTCGCTGAGTTCAGTCGGGCGTTTCGGTAAGCGTATGCGGATTCTTGCCCGTATGAAGCAGGCTGGGGCCATTACGCGAGAGATTATGGCCGACATCAACGCCGAGAAGGCCTCCGCCACCCAGAAGGCAGTCGCCGAGATGATTACTGCGACAACGATTGAGTTTATTACCGACCACGATGATTTTTCGGCTAAGGAGCTTCGCGATGTCGCGATAGCGATGAAGGATTGCACCGCGATTGCGATTAACGCGGATAAGTACACCCGCGAGCAGCTCGATGGAAAAATCCAGAAGGCCGCCGCCTCCACCAAGGAAAAACTTACGAAAGCCAACGTTGACAGAAAACTTATTCAGGAAATTATCGATGAGCATTTAGGAGTCGTAAAATCGTAGCTCAAAAGACTGATAATCTGATTCCAAAAGGCTATTTTCTACCGTACCAGAATGCGTGGATACTGGATGATTCCCGTTTCAAGCTTTGGGATAAATCTCGTCGGATAGGTGCTACTTACGCTGAAAGCTACAGAGCCTGTAGGCGGCGAAATCTAATAAACGAAAAACGCGACTACTGGTTCAGTAGCGCCGATGAATCAGCAGCTATTGAGTTTTCACTTTACTGCCAGCAGTGGTGCAAATTGTTTGAAGCGGTCATTGAAGTATTCACGGAAGAATTAACGGACGAAAAAGGCTATCGGTATAATAACTACGTTGTGGAATTTCCGAATGGAAGCCGTATTAACTGCATGAGCAGTAATCCTCGCAGGTTCAGAAGCAAAGGCGGCGATGTTTGTCTCGATGAATTTGACTGGCATGACAGTCCGGGCGATATGCTTGATGCCGCGTCCCCTGTTACAACTTGGGGCTACGATCTTGTTATTCTAACAACTCGCAATGGCGAGGGTTCCGAATTTGATAAGCTTGTCGAAAAGACAAAGAAGGTTGTCTCAGGCAGAGCGACGGCTAAAGAGTTAAGAACGTTGTCTTGGAATTATCACTTTACGCCTATAACTATAGCGGTAGAACAGGGACTCGCCGAGAAGATCCGCAAGCTCGACCGCGTTAATCAGAATGTCCGCGAAGATTTTATTGAGGAATGCCGGGCTCGCTGTCGCAACGAAGATGCCTTTAATCAGGAGTATATGTGCATCCCGTCCGCGACGGCCTCAACATTAATACCTTACGACTTATATCAAAGCTGTGAAGATGCCCGATGTCAGCAGGAGCTTGTATCTAAAGAGCCGAAGGAATATTATCTCGGCGGCGATATCGGCAGAGAGAAACATCTTACCGTCTTCTGGATTGACGAGAAGCTCGGTGACGTTTTTATATGCCGCAAAATTGTCCGGCTGCAGAAAACTCCTTATAACGTACAGCTTACTCTCTTAAGTGATTTACTTAGTAACCGGAACATTAAACGAGCCTGCATCGATGCTACCGGCATCGGCGATATGCTCGTTGAACAGGCACAGCGGATATTCGGCGAATACAGAGTCGAGAAGGTTAAGTTTACTTCCACAGTCAAAGAGCATTTAGCAAGCCAGCAGCTTGGACTGCTGCAAGACAAACGATGCCGAGTTCCCGACGACCGTCACGTCCGAGAGAGTTTTCATTCGGTAAAAAAAACCGTTACTGTCGCGGGCAATATCCGCTTCGATGCAGTCGCGACAGATGAGCTTGGCCACGCGGATGACTTTTGGGCCAGCGCATTAGCGAAAGAAGCAGGCAAAATAAATGAAGCCTCTGAGTGTATTTTATTATGAGCATAAAAAAACAAATTAGCACTTTCGCAGGAAGGCTTGTAGATAAAGCCTTGAGTTTATCGACTTACGCTCAGCTGTGGCTTAGCGGCGGCGACCCGCAAAGTGAATCCGACTCGAAATCCACTGCCCCTTATAAGCAGGTAAGCACTGTCTTTGCCTGCGTCAATAAGTTAATAGCTTCGATTCAGGGACTGCCTTTAGTGCTGTCCACCGTCAATGAAGATATCGTCGAGTCAGGCGCTGCGTATGACTTGCTCTTTAATAATCCCGCGACGAGCTGGGAAAACTTCGTAAAAGACACCATCGGATTTTATGCGCTGTATAACGATGTTTTTTGGCTCTTCCTCGACTCTGAATCCGGCGGTAAAGAAATCCGGGTTATATCAGGCCGCCAGATGCACCCGATTACGCATAACCGCTTAAGCAGCGGCGAGCTTATCGGCTGGGAATTTCGCGGCGTTCACGGCGAAACGCAAAAGTTTACTCTCGATGAAGTCCACCAGTGGAAATCTTTTAATCCCTACGATAAGTATCACGGCCTCGGCCCGATCGACGCCGCAAAGGTCAATATCGACTACACGTTCGCCTCTGCCCTGTACAACGCGAACGTCTTAGCTAACGGCGCCGAACCCGGAGTCATAATAGCTCTGCAGGGCAAACCTGCCCCCGAAGAGATTCAGATGCTCCGCGAGAATTTCGACGCTCGACATCGCGGCGCGGCCAAAGCCAAACGCACTGCCGTTATCACCGGCGGCGCCGACTTAAAGACTGTCGCGATGAAGCTTGCCGATATGGAAGTTGCTCAAATTACGGAATTGAGCGACAAAAAAATCTGCTCGGCCTTCGGTGTCCCCCCCGGCGTTGCCGGCCTAATCACCGAGGCCCAGTATTCGCAAGGCCCTGCTCAGCGTGACTTCGTATTCAATACCGTAATCCCTCTGGCCCGCCTGTTCGCAGGCCATATTACCTCTTCGCTCTTGACTCGCGTCCCCAAGAGCAAATGGCTGGGCGGCGGATTCGAGACCGTTGCGGCAGCCAAGCTCCGCAATAATAAATCCTATTGTTATCATAAACAAAAAGCCAAGGACACCAAGTCCCAGTTATTCGCATGGTTCGATACTGCCCAGCATCCATCGGTTCAAGAATACGACAGGGAAGTCGCCGAGAAGGCTTTGAAGTTTGTCGATGCCGGCGTCCCCTTAAATGACATAATCGAAGCATATGACCTGCCGTTCCCGCTAACCGATGCCGGCAAGTATCGCTGGGTCGGTATGGGCCAGGTCCCGGCTGATTATATACTCCAGGCCGGACTCGAAGGAATCACAGGCCCGTCTCTTCCTGAAGGCGAAGAATCCGAGGAAGAGCCGGAAAAATCCGTGAACAGCGAACGTCAAGCGGCGAGCGACTGCTCCAAGGCCGACGAGCAGCAGCGGCTTCGAGTATGGCGAGGCTGGGTAACGAGCTGGCTCGGCATCGAGAGGGAATATCAAAACGCGATAAGGCTGTTCTTTGTGAAACAGCGAAATTCCCTCATCAAAAAACTGCAGGCCGCAATGCCCGATTCGAAATCTGCGAGCGGCGAAATACGAGCGACGCCCGATGAGCTCATCGCCCGCGTTGTATTCGACATCAGAAAAGAAAACGGCAAATTACGCATCATAAATCAGACTTTCTTTGGCAAGGCTTCCGAGCTGGGTATCAGGCAGAGCCTAACTGAAGTGTTAGGCGTCAAAAAAGATGAGCTGAAAAAATTAACCGAGCAGACCCTTCGTTCTCCTGCCCTTAAGAAAAAGATGGAAATCAGTACGACAAAAATCACAGACATCAATAAGGTCACTCAGCAGCTCGTAGCCAAACAGCTCAAGCAGGGTCTCGATGCCGGTGAAAGCCTCAGCCAGCTTACCGGGCGGCTGAAGGACAGCTTCGGCTTCACTCTCAAGCGTGCCCAGCGCATCGCCCGCACTCAGACCGCAGGCGCCGTTGACAGCGGACGTCACTATGGGATGAAGACCGCAGGAGTCGAACTTAAGAGCTGGCTCACCAGCCGCGACAACGAAGTCCGTGATGCCCACAAAGAAGCTGAATCTACTTACGCAGCCGGTATCCCGCTCGACATGCCGTTCACGGTCGGCGGCGAGGAATTGCTCTATCCCGGCGACCCGGCCGGCTCGGCCGCTAATATAATTAATTGCCGCTGCCTGCAAATCGCAAAGGCCGCCGCAGGCAAAACTTTCGACATAAGTCGTTACCAAAAATTTTATTGCTATGCAGATATGCAAGAGGACAAAAAAAATGAAACCGGAAAATAGTAATCTAATTGGTCAGGAACGCCACTTGTTTTTGATGGTCAAATCAATCGACCAGACGAACCCTAATATCGTGCATGCAACCGTCTCTACTGACGAAATCGACCGCTACGAGGAAATCGTTCTGCCCTCCGCGATTATTAACGCATTGCCGTCCTTCTTAGCCAACCCGGTAGTCTTACCCGCACATCAGCATCGCCTCGAAAATGGCGAGCCGCCGGTAATCGGCCGCGTTATTACCGAGTCTATAAAAATAGCCGAGCATCAGGTAGATGTTGATATCGAGTTTGACAACGACTCCCTCGGCCAAAAATACGCGGACAAGTACCGCAAAGGTTTTATGCGTGCTTTTTCCATCGGCTTCAGAGGCCTCGAAGGCAAATACGAGCAGCTCGCCGAAGCTGCCAAAAATACCATCAAGAAAATCTGGACTTGGACTTCGATTGAACTTCTCGAAATTTCCGCCGTGGCGGTTCCTGCAAATCGCGGAGCCCTTGCCAGAGCTAAAGGCTATTACGAGCCTGATGAAGTTCAGGAAATTGTTCATCAAACGCTAAAAGAGCATTTTAGCGCATTAGAAAAAAACATCGAACAAAAATTCGATGAAATCAAATCACTCTTAATCGCTGACCCGGACGGTCTGGCTAAGCATCTGCTCGACGATGCCGAGGCGCTGACTGAATCCTGCGGCGAGAACGATGTCGAGCAAACTGATATAGCTGAAAAAATAATACAGACCTTAAGTAGCATGAAGGAGAATTAATACTATGCCAGTAACATTAGAGATGATTCAGAAAAGTGTGGAAGACTTACAAAAAAGTCAGGCCACAAAAAGCGAGGTTACCAAGCTAATCGAAACCAAGCTGGCCGAAGACGAGGCCAAAGTTAAGGCCGAGCTTGGCGGCGAGCTGAAAGAAGCCCGCACTGCCGTTAATGAGCTGAAGACTCAGGCCGATAAAATGGCTGCCGAGATTGCCAACCTCAGAAAAAGCCGCTTCGCCGAAATCCGCACACTGGACGGTGACTACAAAGGCTTCTGGCCCAGCCTTGATATGTGCAAGGACTTTGGCTTGTTATTGATGGCGGTCTGCGGCTCGGAATCCGCGAAACAGTCCCTCCAAAATCGCGGTATCGAAATCCAGTACCTAAGCAAAGACGGCGAGCTTAATACTAAAGGCTGGGGCGACCCGACGATACCGGAAGACTTCAAGCCTAATCTTATCGAGCGAATCGGCCGCTACGGAGTTTATCGCCGCAACGCCTCGATTTGGCCAATCGGAGCGAGCAGCTCGTTTCCGATCCTCACCGGCGACCCTGAGGTCTATTGCCTCGATGCCGGCGTCGCTCCTCCCGGCACTACGCTTGGCTTCGGAGCTGGCGGTTTATCGCCGAAGAAATGGATTTCCTATATCCCTATTCCCCGCGAGCTAACCGAAGATGCGGCTATCGCTATCGGCGAAATCTGCGGACGGCGATTGGCGAGGGCATTCGGACGTAAAGAGGATGCCTGCGGCTTCTTGGGTGACGGCTCAAGTGCATACTTTAACTACGTCGGCTTAATACCCGCCCTGTTAGCCGTTAACGCGACCGTCTCTAAAATTCTTAGTCTGCGCGTTCAGGGCACGCCCGGCTTGTGGGCGGCGATTACGAGCGAAGATATATTGGCTCTGCCCGGCCTGATTCACGACGATGCCGATGACGACGTGGACCTGAAATGGTACTGTCACCGCAACTTCTACTATACGGTCATGCTGCGAATCGCACTCGCGCTCGGCGGAACTAACGCGACGGAGGTAATTAATACGGCCTTTACTCCGAACCCGTATTATCTGGGCAGACCGGTCGAGTTTGTCTCTCAAATGAACAGGGTCAAGGCCAACGCCGACCACGTGCCTCTGTTGTACGGCAACCTGCGGCAGGCCTGCGTTTTAGGCGACGCACGTCAGTTCGAGATTGCGACCGACAGCTCTGTACTCTTCACTTCCGACAGTATCGCGATGCGTGCGACCGAGCGTGTCGGAATGAATAACGTAACCGGTGTCGGTAATTCGACCGACAAGGACGAAGCTGACCAGGAGCAGGGCGTAGTAGTCGGCCTGTATGCCGATATCGCTTGATTAATTTCTGTTTTGGTTTTTTAAAAAAATGAGAATCTTTCCTAAAACAGACGGGGTATTAGATGGCCGAGACTTCGGTCCTCTGGCTCATCCCCCGTTTGTTTTAGGTCAACAAAGTACCGAAACGAGTACGTCTAATAAGAAAGGAATAAAAAAATGCTAAGACCACATGAACGCGAGAAGGTTGTCACCCTGCTGCCTCCGCAGCTGAAGGACGATGGCGACTTTGCGGGCAATACCTACCTCGATACCGCCGGGTTCGACGATAAGGTTCGCTTTGAGTTCCACGTAGGAACTCTCGATGCAGCCATCGGCTCGACCACTGAGGCGACTCCGCCGGTCATCGAAGAATGCGATACCGCAGGCGGCTCTTACGATGAGATCGACGGCGCGGAGCTTGATGCCGTTATCGGCGACAGCGATGACAATAAAGTCTTCGCGATTGAAGTCTCTCTGAAAAAAGAGCACGGCCGGTATATGAGAGTCAAGGCCCCGCACGCCGGCGACGGCACGACAGGCTGTAACCTTTGTATCATCGGACGTCTCTTTGGCGGCCAACAGATAAAATCGGCTGCAGATATGGGCTTTGAGGAATTAGTCGAGGCGTAAATGAAAAATGTCCTTCTCGCAATCCCGACACACGGCGGCATCCACGAATCACTCGATGCGTGGAAATCTCACATTGCGGCAGCTATGCCCAATGTAAGAGATGTTAATTCGACCGGACGCCCGGTTGATTTCAACCGCAACAGCCTGATACGGCTGTTCTTGCCGCTAAAAAATTTCGACTATTTAATGCTGGTCGATAGCGACATCGAGCCGCCAGTAGACTGCATAGAGCGACTACTGGCCTTAGATAGTCCGTTGGCAGGCGGTTGTTATCCCGTCTGGATGCACAGGGGTTTGCGATGGGCATTAATGAACAAAGACACTGACCGGCGCTATCGGCTGCTCGAACGGCTGTCTTCTTTGACAGAACCGTTCGAGGTTGATGCCGGCGGCGCCGGCTGTCTTTTAATCCGCCGCGACGTATTCGATAAAGTTAAATGGCCTTGGTTTAAGTGGATTGAATTTGAGGATGGCACGCAGGAATCGGAAGATGTCCATTTCTTCCGCAAGTGCAACGAGGCCGGTCTCCGCGTAAAAATTGACCCGAAAACAATATGCAATCATTTTAAAACCATAAATATAACAAGCCTGATACAAACCAGTATGCTGTTTCGGGCTGAAAAAAACAAGGAGTCTAATCATGTGGGTTCACATTAAAAAAGGCTTTTCCGGCAGCGTTGGCGGTCAATATTTAGTTCTCGCCTCTGGTCAGAAATATGATTTGCCTGCTGATATCATTAAAGCTCTCCGCAGCGACAAGCTTTTGGGCCGGAAAAATGTTGTAGACACTATTCCGCCGTGGGAAGAAAAGGTTGACCAAAAAGCGGTCGAACAAAATCAAAAAACCGCCGACGCGAACTCGGCAATTAAAAAGGCTGAGCAGCTCGAAGAACACTGCAGTCAACTCGAAGCGGCAATCGGAGCCGGCGAACTCGAACTTAAAAAACTATTACCGGAGCTTGAAAATGCCCACAAAACCGCCAGACAACTCGCGAAAGAGGCCGGCCTTGAATGGCCTCCCAAAGCAAAGCCAAAAAATGCAGGACAGTCCGAAGGATAGACAGTTTCACCCTGCTCGGAACCCTGATTACAGGACAAAATAAACGCCTTATAAACAGGTATTAATACATGGCTAAACTCTTACTCAAAAGTGTCTACCCAGTAGATTATGCCACGTTAGATGAATCGTCTGTACTCTCGCCCGGCCAAAGCGACTTCACGTACTCGTGTTGGGCCAATAAACCGCCGTCTGTCTCGAGTTCTACATTGATAATGGCTAATGACGCACAGTATCAATCAGTCGTACTATATATTACAGCGGAAGGCAAGGTTAGGTTTCATGTGCACGATAACCTTGCAGCTCAGATTGACATCGTAGGCAATACTATAATTGAAGATGATAAACTGCATCTTTTAACTGTTACGGGTGATCGAGACGGCTTACTGCGGTTGTATATAGATGCCGTTGAAGACGCAGAACCGTTAGATATGTCTGCTCTGGCCGGAAGGAGTCTTATATTCGACAACAATAGCACATTAATGGCAGGGCCATCTGTTGTAGGTCCTCCCGTAGCCACTTATGGCGATCAACCTGTGTTCCTCAAAACAGCCCTTACCCCGCAGCAGATCGCCGACATCTTATGGAATGACGGCTATGGTCGGAATATCGACGAAGCTGAGATTGTAGATGTATCACCATCTGGAGCCTGGTACTCGGAGTTTGATGCTATAACTCTTTGTGCCTTTAAGGGTAGATTTTTTAGAGAAAGTGCATGGCATGACGAAGGCGGTACGCTTAAAGGCGGCATTGAGGTTATCGGCGGCGGCGTACCATTAAGAAGCATCGTTACCGCGACGGCAGGTGAAGGCGGCAGCATCACGCCTTCCGGCGAAGTGAAGGTTGTCGACGGCGAAGATGAGAGTTTTACCGCAACTCCTGCAGCCGGCTACGCAGTCAATCAATGGCTTATTAACGGCAAGGTTATTCATACCGGCGGTCTGACGCACACGCTCCGCGACATATCCGATAACATGACCGTTGCCGTAACATTCTCCGTTATAACCCGTCAGCTCTGCACCTTGGCCGATATCAAGGACCGGCTGGGAATAGGGGTCGATAACACCGAATACGACTCCATGCTCAATAGGATCATCCTTGGACTGGAGGATGTCTTCAACGGCGAAACCGGACGCAAACTGCTTATGACTAATGCCGATGTCACCGAATATCATACCGGCAGCGGCCGCTACCTTCAGCTCGAACGATATCCGGTAATATCGATAACATCCGTCAGAGAATCCGCACTCTATACCTTCGGCGACGAGTCCGCCCTTACAGCCGACACTGATTACCGGCTCGTCCGGGACGGCAAAAACGGAATCATACATAGAATCGGCTTTAAGTGGTCGGAGTTCGATGATGCGATTCAGGTTATTTATCGCGGCGGCTATTGCGGCGCCGACGAGATGCCCGGCGAAGGCGAGCATGCTCTTCCCGCCGATCTGCGTGAGGCGGCGATATTGCAGGCATCATTCATATATAAGAGACGCAATGACATCGGCCTGTCTTCTGTAAGCGCAGAGGGCGGCTCTATCAGTAAATTCTCAGCTATGGACCTGCTGCCGCTGGTCAAAGAAACACTCAATCGATACCGGAGGCCTCAGCTATGATAGTGCAGCTCCAGATGGGACAGGAATTTAATGCAGCCGTCAGCAAGCTTGGCGCGATGGGACAAGAGTTAGTTGAGGCTTGTTCGAGCGGCCTCCAAAAAGGTGGCAAGCTCGCTGTCGGCGTCATCGCAAGTGATTACCTAAGCGGCCAGTCGCTTAAAAGGCGAACTGGTATGTTGGCTAAGCATATTGGAAGCTGGCTGCCGGGACAGCTTCATCTCGTTATCGGCGTCCCTGACAACTCGCCGGTCGATAAATATAAATGGCTGCTTGGCGGCGAAAGTAAAACCATAACCCCTAAGCGGGGCAAATCGCTGACGATTCCGATTGGCGAGGCATTGACCGCCGCCGGCGTTCCTAAATATCAATCTGTCAGAGAGGCCTCGCTGCAGCTTGGAACGACAATCTTCAGGCTTAAAGGCAAAAACGTCCTCGGCTATAAGCGGGGTAAAAAGGGAAAATTCCGGCCGCTGTTTGTTTTAGTAAAAAGCGTTTTTGTTCAAGGCTCGGACGCCCTCGCTGACGGCGTACTTGATAATCTCGATGTCATCAGCGGTGAAATCGAAACTGAAATTGACAGGAAATATAATGCCCGGTGACGGCGGACTCATAGTTACTTTGGCGGACTGGATGGTCACTCAGCTCGCGGCTCTTCAGTATAACGGCAGTGCCGTCTTTGCAATCAGCGATCTGTTCAGGCATCAGCTCCGCGCTGCTCAGGGCGGTCTCGAAGGCATCGAAAAAACGCCCGTCTGTTATGTTGACTATATGAATTCCGATTCTGCCCGTGAAGGCGACAATGCTCTTCGCGAGATATTGGAATTCGATGTCTTAGTAGTCACTAAATCAAAAGAGATAGCGGTGGCGAAATGGGGAGATGACTCGCACATCGGAATCAGTAAAATCAGAGACTTAGTAATAGCACTTTTCGATAAACAACGGCCCGACGCGGTGGAAATCGACTGCGATGAGTTCTACTACGCGGGCGACAATTTAACAATAGATACCCCGAACTTATCTGGAGTTCAGATGAGATTTGAAGTTAGCAGAATGAACAATTAGGAGTAAAAAAAATGGCAACCGTAAATAAACGAGTATATAACCCTGTAGCCGCGACTGCTAATGGTGTCGCCTGCGGCGGAGTAATGACCGTGGCCCTCGAGGAAGGCTATGAAACTGTAATCCGCAGTTCGCCGGACGGACTTGCCGGTCCTGCGGTAGTGGACCGCGAGGCGCAGTACGTACGTGGCAGTTTGGTGTTTCAAGGCTGGCTCAACGCTATTCCGCTTTTACTGGGCACAATAGGTACCTTTGTTTTTTACGAGCGAAAAAGCGGCGCTGCCGCTGCGACCGGTTACACAAAGCACACCTTAACAAATCCGATGATATATTCAATCTCGCTTAATGTCACCAAAGGCGGCTACGCGACAGTCTCCGCTCGGTTCGAATGCAAAGCGGAATCGGAAACAGCCAATATCGGAGATATGCACGCGATGCTCGATTCGCAGGCTGCTCCGACTCATGTCCCTGCAGCTCGCGGCGGATTCAGGATATCCGCAGGCGTCCACGGCTCGCTGGATATCTACCACATAACGAACTTTAGTTTCGCAGCCGAGATGCCGATAAGGAAGGCCTGCAATGACGCTGACCTTGCGTATACAGCAGTTGACGTATGCAATGAAGCTATAACTGTCAGCGGCTCGCTTGGTTTTCAGGATTCTGAAATTACGTCAGCCGAGCTTAAGGCTCAGCAGCTCCTGTTGGCATCGGCAGGGGATTTGGTTTTGACTATTGTCCAGTCTGGCGGAGCCGAGACAAAAACAGTCACAATCGCTAATGCGTTCTTTGTGTCCGGCAGTCAAAGCTCTGACGTTAATTCTGACTACAGCGAATACTCCCTGAACTACGAGGTCGGCAATGACCCTGATACCCCACTGACGCTGGATGGAACAAATAAAGTATTAACTATTGCGTAAGACGTTTAAAACATGGCTAAAGATATTAATATCCATATTAAGACGCCCGGCGCCGAGCAGGCCAAGCGAAGTATCGGAGAGGTATCTCAGGAAACCAAAAAAGTCGGCTCGGCAGCCGAAGAGATGGGCTCTCGCGGCCAGCGGGGTTCCAAGTGGTTTTCTGACGGCATCAAAGGTCTCGTCGGCGGACTGGGCCTCGCTGCACTCGCTTACAAGCTCGCAGATGTATCTCTGCGAGTCGCGAAATTTTTCGATACCATAAAGACTCGCTCGGACGAAGCTGTCCGTAACATACAAGCTGTTCGCGGCGCTTTCGAAGAATTATTCGAAGCGCTCGGCGCTTATGACGAGCAGTCTCGTGAGCGCATCACCAAATCGACCTATCAGCTCCTGCAAAAAACAGCAGTGCCTGAGCAGCTTGGCATCCCCATCGTCAACGCATATACCCGGCAGTTCAAATCTGTAATGCCCCCCGACGCCTTTACTGCCGGGCTTGAAGGTATGCTCGGTTACGGCGCGAGGCACGGCGGCGAAGCAACTTCCGAGTTGATACAGATTATGGCCGGCTGGGGCATGAGCGGCGGCCGAGAGCAAGGTGAGTTTCGGCGAATGGTATCGGAGGGCGCAGCAGCGTCAGGCTCATCCGACGCCGATATGATTGCCGCGCTGTCGAGGGGCATGCCCACTATAAGAGCTATGGGCTGGTCGCCCCAAAAAGCTGTCAGTACTGTGGCGGCTCTTGCTGCCGGCGAAGCCGGCCGCAGAAAAACCACACTGCCCGCAATGACAATTGAGTCGCTTGGCGCACCGCAAGCGGAGGCCGTCAAAAAACACGGCCTTGACGAGCAGCTCGCCGAGCAGCCGCAGCAGCTTCTCGAAGCCCTTGCAGTTAAGGCCGCCGGCATGGATAAAGAGCAGAGTTACCGCATGCTCCGTGACATTTACGGCGCATCGGCTGCGGCCGGCGTAGCCAAACTGCTTGCACCCGGACCCGCCGGGTTAGAAGGTACTATAGCAAGAGCCGCAGGCCCGTCCGGAGCGCAAGCCGAGCGAGCCGAAGAGGCCGCACGTAGAGGTACGCTCGAAGCCCGCAGTGCAGTCGCTCAGGCCCGCATCAGGCAAATAGAACTCGACCTCACCGAAGAGCAAAAATACGCGATGGAAGTTCGCCGTATCGGCGAAGCTGAAAAACAGCGGTTCGAGAGATCTGAACCTTTGTTATCTGCTCGGCGGTTCGATAACTGGTTCTTGTCAAAGCTGCGGCAAACCGAAAGGGTTAAAGAGCGGGAAGCTTTTATGTTGTGGTGGAATCAAACGGAGGACGCGAATCGCAAATCCGTTTTGGGCATCGAGCAGGGCGGTCCGCCGCTTGATAGATATATAGGTGCCGCCTTATGGCTGACGAGGCTGTCCCAGCAGCAGAGATTTAATCAGCTGAACTCAGGAGTAACTATAGTCGACCACTCCGTCAATTATTACCCGGCAACGGATCGCGAAGGCGTCGGCCGTCCGCGAGTTGAAAGGAATCTGCCGTAATGGCTACTGCCTTAACGAATATATTCGGCTCTGAAATCTGCGTAACAGCCCAGCCGCAAGTTGCGCATCGCCAATTCATCGGCTTCCCCGGCGCAAACGGACTAACAAGTATACACCTCGGCACTCGCGGAAGATTAATCTCTATCACCGGACGTCTCAGGGCATCCGGCGGCACATACGCTCAAGCCCGCGCAGCGCTGCTCGCCAAGCTCGATGCAATAGATGAGCTTCGGCTTCCTGATGCGGACGTCGAGGCCTATACTTATCATAATAAGACTTATTATGATTGTCTCCTCGACACATTTGAACTGCTTCGTGACGCGAACGGCAGAGCAATACATCTTAATTCAAAAAAAGAATGTTTTTGTGACTTTGCCGCGATTTTAGTTAGCCAGAGATGAAAAACGACAATAAAAAACTCGCTCGAACTGCTCAGCAGCCTATCGTCGAAGTCAGGCCTGCTTCAGGCTCACCGCCGTCCTATCCGCCGCAATGGTCGGTAATCTGGGACGCCAAGGTTGACATTGTCGAAATCAACGCCGGCGCCAAGCCAAGCAAAGCTGTAATATGGTTTCCCTCGCTGTACTATCACCAGCCTCCTCCGCTCAAGGCCGGTGACATGGTCCGCATAAGAACAGCCGCACGCAGCGCAGTAGAGCAGACTGTAATCTTCACCGGATTTACCACTTCGAACTCATGTGAGTTTTTCGGCGGCTGTAACGAATCGCAGGGCTATGAGCGCAACGCCGTTATCGCTCTGGATTTTCGCTGGCTATTGAGTTCGACGAATATAATCTTTGGCCAGGTAGTTCGCGGCCCTGACGATTATGACAACTACGGCACTGCCCAGCAGACTCCGATAGAGGGCAGTTACACATTCCTCAGCGGGCGGCGTGCGATTTTTAATGAGAACGGACAAGCGAATCGCGATGCCGCAGAACTGCAGTTGCCCAATCCTTACGACACACAAACGCTATATGAGATCCCTATATGGTCTACGGCGGGAGATGCTCAATACTGGACGGCCAAGCAGATGGCTCGATTGATTCTTAGTCCGCTGTATAACTGGTCATTTAACGTGTTCCCTTGGCTCGATATCGCCGGGTTCTACGGCCTCGACCATAAAGACTGGGACACTGTCCTCGGTCACGTCTGCGTAGACGGCTTAAACGCAATAGAGGCTTTAGAGTTAATATGTCATCAGTTAGGCTGGTCATTCCGGCAGGCCGACATCGCTGCGCCGGGCGCTCCGTGGTTTGATTTTTATAGGGTCGGCAAGGCCTCCGGCTATCGCCGAACAAAAGAGCAGTCGACGATTCTGCACAGACTATATTCCCCGAAACCGAACGAAAACATACGCCTCGCCGTATCTCGCGGCGAGAAAATGCTGCATGCGGGCAGCTATCAGAAAGACATAACCGCATTAATTAACGAACCTTGGAGTTTAGGCTTTCCTGACAGATTCGAGATAACAACAGAGCTTGTGCCTGCTTGGCCGGATAGTGACTTAGACCCGCAAACAGGGGAAGATTGCTATCTGACGCAAGCGCAAGTCCAGTCGCTGGAAAACCCGAATGAAAAAGACTACTATAAATACTACCACACACAAGGCTCTAATTATAAGCGGACAATCGGACGTAAGTGGTGTTTGAATGAAGCGGGCGATTATTCCGGCGAGCCTTACGAACGCGGCGAGCCGTTCGCGTTCGAAAGGGCTATCCCTGAACAATATATTATCGAGACCCGAACTGTTACTGACCCTCGCCGTAAAGCCCATCCGCAAAAAAAACCTAAACGGCTGTACGCCCCGTACCGCAGACAACTGCTTAGCTGTTTGAGTCTGGATAAGGAATCCTTGAACAGCCTCGGCATACACGTTGAATTCAGCTTTGATGCCGGCGAAACGTGGCACGTCATACCTGCCCGCATCAGTTCACTGCCTTACGAAGCGGGTATCTATATAGAAGAGGAAAATTTAGCTGAAATGTTAGACCCGCAGTTGCGGAGCATCTCAGGCGGGCAGTTGGATGGCCAAGAACTAAACTATTGGACCAGCATCGCTGATGATAAGCTCAACGGCCGTGTTTACAAACAGCAGCAATGGCGCACGCGAGTCAGGATTACCGCGTCCGTGCAGCTCGACCAGCGTTTAGTCACCGCAAGCCGCCGCACTCCCGCGAGCGGCTCACCCTTCGAGCAGCGGGCAATATGGGACTTCTCGAATAAATACGGCCGAGCGGTTCGCTCGCCCGGTAGTCTCTTTACCGGCCCTGCCGCCGAATTAGATTCGTTTAAGACCGCACAGAGTCACTTAGATGCGATTCGTGAAGCCAATCAAGATATGAGCATTTGCGGTCAATTCACTCTCGATAGATTATGGCTCGATGACGGCTATGGTGAGCCTGATTTTCTTATCGGCGACTGCCTCGAGCGGCTTAGCGGCCGTGACTACAACTTGGCCGCCAATTTCGCTGGCTCGCCGATCTATCCGGAAATCGTGCAGATAGTGTATCTGTTCGAGCAGCAGCAGACTAAGCTTATTACCCGTGATTTGCGATTTGCGGAGGTGAGGCTCGTATAATGGCAAAGATAATCACGATTTCGTTTGCAGTTCCTTTTGGATATCGCCCCGGCGATTACGCTGTTCTATACAGCAACGCCGGCGACGGTGACATCGACTGGGACAATCCCGCATCCGAACATCTGCCGTTATTCCCGAACGGCGCGGGCATACACGGCTGGGGCTATGCTCCTTGGGGCTATTTCTCGTGGGGTTACGCCCAAAGCCGTCTCTGTGAAGGCTGGGGCTACCTGCCGTGGGGACACTTCCCTTGGGGCTACGGAACAGCGGTAATTTTTGCGAGATACAGAGCCGAGCAGTGCGGCGATTATCAATTCGCTTTTAAGTTATTCGATGAACTCGGCAATCCGCAGTCCGGCGACTCCGGTATCGCTCAAGCCGAGGTGCATATCCCGCCGCAGCCGGTAACGGGCCTGGTGAAAACCTCTTACACCCCGTACTACTGCACAGTGACGGGCGACTGCGTCCCTGATGTTACCGGCAACTATCTTTTGGCCGGCCAGCACGAAGGCAAAGACTATTACGTCCGAATTGACGGGGAGTACTATATCTATTGGGAGCCCAATGATGACCGCTGGTACATCGCCAGTTTAATGCCATCCTCTTTCCCAGCCTTTCAGCGGATTGAAGTTGACGAGTTTGGTGAATTTGAACCAGAGGGATTCAATGAAGGCTCTCCTGTGTTCGTAGACGCCGAAGTCAGCCATCTTGTTCTGGGGGTCTCCGAATGAGTAAGCCAAGAATTCTCTCGAAAGAAGATTCCGCTAAGCTCGCAGCCGACTTTCGTGCCGGAGCAACCCTTACGCAGTTGTCCAAGCGGCATAACTGTAACTGGTATGTATTTAAAAAGGCGATATTATCCCAGATGACAAGACGTGAATACACCAAGCTCGTCCGTCGCAATATCAGCCTTGGATGCAGTGAAAACCGGTTCACAAAAGGCACTGTACCTTGGAATAAAGGCTTAAAAGGTGTACACTATTCTCCGTCGACGGAATTCAAAAAAGGACATCTCCCTGCGAACCATAAACATCGCGGAGTGATAGTTATTCGTCGCGACAAGTGCGGCAAGAGTTTTAGGTATATTAAAATATCAGGAATCATGCAGTGCCGCCATAAATGGATACCTTATGCTCGATACTTATGGCTCAAAAGCGGAGGTTCTATACCAAAGGGATATTTTGTCGTTCATTGCGACGGAGATACTCTTAATGACAATATAAACAACCTTCGTTGCGTCGACCGCGCAGGCCATCTTGCTTTACAGATGCAGCGTGACGCCGGAATAAGAAGGCGTTGTATTAAGGCTAACCTAAAAGCGCAACACAGAAGAAAGCGTGAAAACCTGCGGCTGAAGGCCTTGAAAAAAAGACAGAGAATCTGTCTTGCTACCGAAAAACAACAGGTCGCCGAGGCCATGAAATTAAAGACTCAGTTCTACCCGACGCAGCATGCATGGCACTGTGCCGGCTGCGGCTGGACTACGTCAGACCGCATCCCTCCGCTACCCTGCCCTAAATGCTTAGGGTTAAATTTTGAATCCGTCAATATTCCCGTCAGAAAGACTGGATAACGCTCTTTGACAATTGAATGGTTTATAGAAATACCGACGCGGCCGGACTATCGGATTAACCGGCTGCCAAAGCGGTTCGCCCCGCTGAGGCATTTTTTCGCGTCGGGCTAAAATACAAGAACAAAATACTATCGGGTGGAAGGCTGCAGATTACAGAGTTCCTTTTAACTGGCCTGACCACGAGCGGCTGGCTGCCAGCCTTAAAAAAATCAAAGGCAAATTTCTCTTAATAATCAATGACCATCCTGATATCAGGATGCTTTATAAAGACTTTAAATTTCTTAAAAACCCCGTGTGTTATACAGTACAGCGGCATGGCCGCAAAAAGGTACATGAGCTTATTTACGCTAATTATCCGCTGCCGAAAAAGTGGCGGCCGTAGATTTCCAGCCCTGCTAATGGGCTGATGTAAGCGGAATGACTCTCGGCTCGATTGCAAATTGAGCTTGAGGCCAACCGGTAAAAAAGGGAATCTGAATAGCTGTTCGTCCAGCCGGTGCAAAAAAAAGTAGCTAAAACCGGCTGGTATTTTTCTGCGCTGTGCTAAAAAGTTTGAAATTTACCTAATTTTTATGTCCGGACATCATGTCCGGATGTCCGCAAGGATGTCCGCAGTAAACCGTACTATTGCGAGAGATGATTTTCTTATAACAGCCGTTTGGCTGCGTTTTAAACGATTTTTAAAAGCTTGGTATGATTCCGCCATGTGGCCATTATTCACGCCACTCAACGGCTGTTGTCGGCGTTTTTGGCCATTTTAAAACCCCCTTGATTTGCCATCTCAACTTCTCATAAAAACCCCCTTTTTAGCCCGCCATCTTGTTTTTTCCCTCGAATTCCCCCCATTTCCCACCTCTTCGGACATTTGGCCATTTCATTGGTCACGTTACACTTTTTATTTGGTTTTGAACAGGGCTATTGCTTTGGTTCTACTATACGTCCCATAAACAAAATGCTGCCGCTGAAATTGTCTTTAATTATAAAAACAAAAGGCCTGTCAGCCCTGAAAATAACCGGCTGTTCGATATCTATAGAGGTTATGGTCATTACAATGCCCGTTGCAGCAGCGGCTTCGGTGCCTTCTTCGTTAACCTCCACGAATGCTTTATGAACAACATTCGATATGAAAAATTCCTTCGTACCGGTCATTCCCGAAAAATCGGCATTATCCGAAAAAGGCTCCTGCATACCCATCAATTTCAATATATCGACAAGCTCCTGCTGCCATGTCATAGTAAAACGAGGCAAATAAACCTGCACTTTTCTTTTGTTCATCAAGTTAAGCCATTCGGAAAAACTTTCTTCATTTAGTTTCTGTTCTAATTGCCGGATATTTGATTTTTTGTCAGGCAGAAAGATAACCATCGAAAGCTCGTTGTCCAGATAAGGCAATTCGATTGCTTCGAAACCGTCAGCTTGCATATAATTTATCCGTTCTGTTTGTCTCATCATAGCAACTGTAATCTGTTTTCCTGATTCGGGATAAAAAAGCTCGTCTGCGGTATTTTCCTTTTGAAACTGATTCGCCCAGCTGCCCTTAAAATAAATCGCGTTTGTTAATACCAATCGCGTATTAACACTAAGCACTCCTTGCGGTATTAAATCTTTTATGCGGTCGCGTGTTTGTTGCTCGACCCAGATATTTATAGTTTTGCGTGCGGCTTCGGTCTCATTTATAAAATCAACATTGTTCAAGCCGCCCTGATAATTTTTTTCAATAAGCCATACGAACTCTTTTAGAAAATTGTAGTCTTTTTGTCCCCATAGGGCGTTTGCCGTAATCAGCTCATAGCTGCCTTTTCGGCCTTGTTCGTTTAGCTGTTTAATAAGTGTTCCGAATGCTGCATGGTATCTTTCCTGCTGCCATAGCGAGCTTACTTTTCCGGCGCAGCTAAAATAGTTTACCGCTGGAATATTAAGTGCTTCTGCCATTTCTTTTTCAGTGTTTCCTTTCGCTCCAGAATAAGTCATAGCCAACGCCGAGGAAACACTGTACGGAGAGAAAAATAAATTATTTTCAGCGTTTAACTTGCCGTACATTTCGAACGCGAAGGAATTGAGTCCCTTGACAAGCAAGTCAATATCGCTGCTCTGGTTGGCATCGGCTATATTTTTGTCATTTGCACAACCAACGGCTGTAATTGCAAAAGTTACCAGAATTAATAAAAAACGCTTCATAATTAACCGCCTTTCTTTCAGCAATCAGCATTTGAATTATTACTGTTATTGACCTGTTTATTCTAATCCATTATAATATTCTTATCAGCGTTTCACGAGCTGTGTGAAAGGAACGAGTTATGGCCATCAAGAAAGACACTTCCGCTCTGTATTTTAACTGGTATTCAATCATAATATACATTTTTACCGGCGTCATTGTTCTTTTGGCTTTATTTACGGATGTTTTTCGTTCTGACGATTCCGGTAAAATGCCTTTGCTGTTTTGGCTTATCGGAGCATTGATGTTGCTGTTTACTCTTATTGTAATTCTTGCCCAGCTTACCAAGCTGACAGAGTTTATGCAATATAATGTCAGAACTCTCGATAAAGTAGCGGAAGCATTTGAAAAACAAAGACTTACGCTCGAAAAAATTCAGCAGGGCGAGCATCTTAGCGAAACGGTGAAATCAATCGTATATCGCGACTCGGATTCGCGTGCCGTTAGGGAAGTTATATTTGAAAAATTAAGCAGCAGGGATTTCGATACAGCATATAAATTAATCAAAGAAGTTTCGGCAAATCCCGCTTACAGAGAACTTGCGGACCAGCTTCGTCAGGCAGCCGATAAATATCGTGCCGCTCCTGAGACAGAAAGAGAGAATCAGCTTATCGCGAATATCGTCCAGCTTCTTGATGAGCATCAATGGGCCAAAGCAAGTATTCAAATCGAAAACCTCATTCGGGCATTCCCTGAATCAGAAAAAGCAAAAGAAGTCAGACAAAAATTCGCTCAGAAAAAACAGGAACGCAAAAAAGCTCTTCTTAATATGTGGGATGACGCAATCAAGCGTCAAGCGACTGACCGAAGCCTTGAAATTTTAAGAGAGCTTGACCAGTATCTTACGCCCAACGAAGCTTTGGCTTTGCAGGAAGCTGCACGTGATGTTTTCAGGTCAAAACTTCACAGCCTCGGCGTAAGGTTCTCGATTGCGGTATCGGGCCAGCAATGGGAAAAAGCACTCGATACAGGTCAGGAAATCGTACGGGACTTCCCGAACAGCCGAATGGCACAGGAAATTCTCGAACGCATGGATGCCCTGAAACAGCGAGTCACAGGCTCGAACGAAAAATAAAACCTTTCAAGCGACCGAATCGGAATTCTATTGCTTGATTTTTTCAAGAGCATGGTCGAAATATTTATTGGCTGCGGCGATGTATTTATCCGCGGGAACGAGCGGCTTTTCGAGCTGTTCCTTCAACTCGTCGCTAAGCTGCCCTTTTTCGGCAACCTCACGACCTGCCTGCTGAAGCAGCTTGTTGTATTTCCATATAATCGGTTTAAGAAGCAGCGGTGCCTCGGTCATCATACTTCCGCCGCCGCGATATATTTCGGCAGCCAGACGGCATCGCATATTTCTTGCGATTCTTCTGAAAAGTATTCTCAGAACTTCAAAATGGGATTGTTCGGGATAACCGCAATTAGAAATAACCGCGATATCGCCGAGCTGTTGACTCAAAACATGAACCGATTCACCGCTGCTGTCGGTTTCGATATGCGGATTAAGAAGCGGCATAAAACGGTCCATAAAATTTTTCATCAGACCACTAATATTATCCACATAAAGCGGAGTAGCGAAAACAACAATATTGCTTTTCTTGACTTTTTCAAGAAGCTCGCCCATATCATCATCGAAGACGCATTTTCCGGGGGTTTTAAACCAGCAGCTCAGACATCCGGTACAGGGTTTAATTTGCTTTTGGGCTAAAAATATCGTTTCCGCTTCGGCACCGGCTTTTTCTGCTCCTTTGACAAACTCATCTACCATTGCCTGAGTATTGCTTTTCTGCTGTTTTGGTGAACTGTTGAATATGGTTATTTTCATAATAATCCGCCTTTCTTTGTTAATTTAAGTTTTTTCTTATACTGCATTTATAACCCTGTTTCGGCAAATTATCAAATAATACGTCATAAAAATATAGTTATGAACCTTAAGCCGATACTTTTATAGGCCGATAAATACAAAAAGGCAAACCATTAGTCTCAAAGGATATAGGCTATGTTTTGGTGGCTTAAAAGAATAATAGCAGTGTTTCAGATAGGCGGCGGATTTATGGGAATTCTGCTGGCTATTCAGGCATTGGCCGGCGGACAGAATGAACCGCTTTATATCGCGGTTAACCTTATATTTGCCTTGTTCTTCGGTCTTGGAATTATCGCCGGTACGGCGCTGCTCGAAGAAACACCAAGGTCTATTCGTTTGTCACTGATTTATCAGGCTATTCAAATACCTGTTATTACATCACCTTTATTGCAGTACTCTTTCGGTTCCGGATTTTTCATAGCGATGTATTACGGCCAAAACGGATTCGAACATTTCTTTGAAATCGGAAGTCATTCAATGTTTCTTATGGATAGCGGCGCAGTATGGAATTTAGGAGTGAATTTTACGGCGATTTGTTTCTTTCTTTGCCTATTTGTAGTTGAGAATAAAAAACCTCAATGGCCGGATATTCATAACGAATCTATTGAAAACAATACTGCTCACAGCTCGCCCGTTCATACTCGAAAGAATCGCGAACTTGTCGGTGCACAAGCTTCGTCGCGGCAGAGCTAAAAGCTCGAAGCGGAAAATTCTAACTTACGCCCAATCCGTACTTGGCATCAGCTTCTTTTTGTTTTGCAAGAGCTTCGGCTGCGATTTTGCGGTGAACTATTCGAATATCTAAAATTCCCACATATTTGCTGCTGTCGCCGCTGGCTGTTACCGGCAAAAATTCGACTCCCAATGTTTTTGTCTTTTCAATCGCTTCTGGCAGTCTCATTTCCGGTGTCAGTGATTCTGTTATCGGCTCGGCGATATCCAGAGCAACCAGCCAGTCGTTTAATTCCTGATTAGCAAAAGTATTGCGGATATCTTCGAGAGTAACAACGCCCGCCAGTTTTTTATCCGTGTCAATAACAGGATAGCCGCAGCAGTGCGATTCGCCGAAAATTTTAATTACATCACTAAGTGACATGTCTGTGCTGATAACAGGGACAGTAACATCCATTACATCTGAAACTTTATATTTTTTTATCAGGTCTTCTTCGGTAACATTTAAACCAATCTCGCCTGCCCGGACAGCCCCGAACTTAACGCCTATCGGCCCGATTATCTGAAGGATGAATGCGCCCGTTACCACAACCAAAAGCATAATAGAACCGATTTCATCGCTGAATTTATGACTGGCCATAATTAAAAGACCGACTGCTATACCGCCTTGAGGATATAAGCAGAATCCGAGATAATTTCTTACCGTTTTGGCGGCTCCTGAAAATACTCCGCCGAGATAAGAACCGAGTGTTTTGCCGATGATGCTTCCGCCGACATAAGCAGCTATGAGTAAAGCAATAGTTAAGTCAAAATGCGAGAAGTTCACTCTGGCTCCGACCAGAACAAAAAACAGCACGTACATAGGAGCGAAAAATCGATGCATAACCCCGAAACTCGACGCTGTTTTTTTCGATTTTATATTTGTTAAAGTCAAACCGAGCGTCATACACGCCAAAATCACGTCAATTTTAACAAAAGACGCCAAACCTATAACAAGCATTAAGGCGCTAACCGTAAAAATTAGGAATTTTTCAGGGTCACCTAATCTTTTTAATATCCAGCTTGTACCCAATCCGCCCGCAAGTCCCAGTAAGACAGCTCCGAGTATTTCGAATAAGACATTGTATATGGATGTTATAAAACTTTCGGTCTGAAGGCCTGTGGCAACTCCGGCAATCGATACACTTACAGCGTATAACGTCAGCGCCAGCGCGTCATCGAGGGTAACAATCGCTGTCAGCATCGATGTCAGCGGGCCTCTTGCTTTATATTCCCAAAGCACAGCTATCGTCGAAGCAGGGTCAGTCGCCGAGCAAATCGCCCCGAAAACTACTGCGACAGCAAGCGCAATCTGCCAGCTTGCAAAATACCACATTACCAGAAAACTGAGTATTCCCACTAAAAGGGCGGCAGTTACACCTTCGAATAATAAAACAATCGGAACCTGTTTGCCGAATCTGGCAAATATCTCCCGTTTGAGTTCACCGCCAACCAGAAAACCGATTACTCCCAAAGCGAATACATTAAAAGGCTCTAAAAGCTCGACGGTCTGATAAGGAATTAATTTTAATACAGGTCCCAGCACAAGACCTGTCGCAACATAACCGACCACTTTGGGAACGCGGAATTTTCGGATAAATCTTGCGCCGACCAACCCCCCGAAAATAGCTATTCCCATTGTCAGGACAATGCTGAACTGTTCACTGTTGAACATAATATTAACCGGCAGTTCCTTTCTTATAAAATTTTTAACTTAAAAAACGAGTTAGCAAACTATCTGGCAAATCACCGTTCTTGTTCTGGCGCGAGTGTCGAAATCAATCAGTATTATCTGCTGCCAAGTGCCCAGCGTCAATTCCCCGTTAACAATAGGAACACTCAGAGAAGGTCCTAAAAGTGACGCTCTTGTATGAGAGTGACCGTTATCATCGTGCCAAGTTTCTTCGTGTTCGTATCTGCCGTTAGCCGGAGCGATTTTTTCGAACATCGCATTTAAATCATGATTTACCAAACCCGGTTCGTATTCGGTGGTAGTAATTCCCGCGGTTGAACCTACATTAAAAATAGTTACCACACCGTCTTTGATTCCGGATTTTTCGACAGCTCCGGCGACATTTTCAGTTATATCTACAACGTGATTATTGCCTTTTGTAGGTATCTGCAATTTTTCTGTTTTTACCATCGCTGTTTATCCTTAAGAGTTAACTTGCCTTGCCATGTAAAGATAAAATCGCAGAAAATTCCTCTTACTTATTCTTGGTATTCACAATTTTCTTAAAAATTCTTCACGATGTTTTGATATGAATTCAGCCATCATTTTCTGCCAATCTTCCGTACATTGCCTGAACTCCTCACTAAGCTCGTTCAGCTCCATAAATTCTTCTTTACCGAACTCACCAAGCTGTTCTTCGCGAAGCTCTTTATTTCTGGCAGGTCTGCCGCTTCCAAAAACCTCGTTTGCCCGATGTACGATATCGGCAAATTCTTCGGCTCCTATCTGCTTAAAACCTTCTCCTGCCTCGATAGCATAATCAGCTTCGGGCTGAAGGTAATAATTCTCAAAATCGCCGAGCATTACATAGCGCCATAACCACGTAACGCTCCAGCAGATTCTTTGGGCATTTGTCAGGCCTTCGAATCCGACTTTTTTTATATGCCTTTTGACTTTTTCGTTCATTGCCAGAACATAAATATCCGGATGGCGTTTATGTCCGTTGGGCCCGAACAATCGTTTTCGGGACAACAGACCCCAGCCGAACAATCCCGCGGCAATAATCAGTAAAACGATAATAGCTATTATGTAGTTCATTTAGTAAATCAGACTATATCCAACAGTTAGATTATATCAATCAAAATTCCTGTCAGGGTTAAAGCCTGCATAATTCGCATAGTAAATCATAAACCTCTTGCACTTGTATCCGCTGAAGGCAGATATTGTCTTTGCAGACCGAATAGCGGTTGTTATAAGCACTGACGCACGGGCTGCAGGGAATATCTTTATGAATAATATGCGAATGAGGTGTCTGTGCTCCGAACAGCTTGGGGGTCTCCGGACCAAACAAGGTAATAACCTCGATATCGGTTAAGCTCGCGAAATGCGCAGGCCCGCTGTCATTTGTTACAAGCGCATCGGCAAGAGTGTATAATATCAAAAGCTCTCTCATCGTGGTTTTGCCGGTCATAGAAAAACATCTGGGAGAGTTAATCTCACGGACAAGCCTTTGCGAATGTTCAGTTTCGTCAGGAGCGCCGGTAAAAGCTATATAAACATCGGGCGATTTTTCCAGCAGCTTTTTGGCAAGCTCGACGTATCTATCGACCGGCCATCGCCGTAGCGGCAGTAAATCAGAGGCATTAGCATTTAGCAATATAAGCGGAGAATAATTTTTCGTACCAGCCTGATTTTCGAGAATCGCTCTGAATCTGTTCAATTCCTCCTCGTCAGGTTCGAAACGTGATTTGATTCCTCTCGATTCCGAAATTTCAATATTCAGTCTTGGCATATCTTGGGGCGGAAGATTCGCAGCTTCGACCATCATTTCGAACATACGGCTGGTATGCAGGTGAGGATTATAGTTCAGCCGATGTGTCATCAAATCGCCGCGATAAGGAGCGCCGCCGCCTAAACCATGAAGCCCGACTCGGATTTTAGCTCCGCTTAAAAATGTCAAGATTGCCGAGCTTCGGGCAAAAAATTCGAAATCGACCGCAGCATCAATCGGAATCTTTCTGGCGCGGAGCAAAGCCCGAATCGTCCCGCCGAAAATTGAAAAAATATTTTTATCAGGAATAGATATAACATTGCCGCGGGGGATAATATCCATCACATCTAAGATAAAACGATTGGTTTGGAAGACTATAAAATATACATTGTCTTTTCCGAAGATTTTCACTGCTCGCCGAATCGCACCGTCAGCCAAAACCGTCGCGCCCTGTTCGGCGAGTTTCACGATAAGGATGCTTTTGGCTTCTATCGGCGCAGCTTTTCGCCAAAAAGTAAACAGCTTAAATAATTTATGAACAACGGTAAGAAAAAAACACGCCGGCACGCCGAGCCAACGGTCAATCTTTCGCATGGTAGAAACTTTCACCGCGAACCCCCATTAAAAAACTCATCTCTCTTTCCGTCGGCATCCTGCATCTTTTGTTTCTCCGCCAATACAAATTCGAGATTCCCTTTTGCCGCTGAGTTTTCAGGGTCGATTTTCAGAGCTTGCTCGAAACTTTCTACGGCTTTATCTATCTCTCCGAGTTTGAAAAACGCAACGCCAAGCTCGCTGCGGGCGATGGCGTTATTCGGTTCAATGGCTAAGCCTTTCTCGTATTGTTCAACCGCTTTTTCCAAATCATTTTTGCCGATATAAGCAAAGCCGAGATTCAGCCTTGCTTCGGCAAGCTCCGGCGATATTTTCAGTGCCTTATCGCTGACAGATATTGCTTCATCGAACTCACCTTTTCGCGCAAGCACAAAGCCGAGTCTGCTAAGCGCATTCGGGTCGTCCGGTAACACCGAAACAATTTTGCGATACTCGTTCTCCGCTTCATCGTATCGCCCCAACTTCATCAGCGCAAAACCATAAAACTTGCGAATCTCAACCGAATTTAGTATTTCAAGTGCGATTTCGCAATGTTCAAGCGCCTCATAATAAGCTCCCTGATTTATCATAATCGCCGCCAGATTTCCGTGCGAGACGGCAAAATCCGGCCTTAATTCGAGCAGCTTTCGATAACAGGCAATAGCTTCGTCGAATCTGCCGAGCCTGCAAAGCGCTACGCCCATATTATTATATGCCTCGAAGCATTCGGGGTTAATTCTCAGTGCTTCGGTACAATGCCAAATCGCCTCCTCGAATCTTTCCTGCTCCATCAGCATCAAAGTTATGCAAAAATGAGCTTTGTAATTTTCTTTAGTTACTTTCATCGCATGCTCGCAAAGAGCTATCGTATTTTTCCAGTGCCTTGTCTGAAAATGAGCACATATACCCAAAGCAATTAAAACAGCGATTGAACAAATCCAAAGAATTATTCTGCGATGAGGAACTCTCCCAAGCAGATCAGGCACGCCCCACGCGATAATAATAAACAATCCTGTCAACGTTATATAAGTGTACCTGTCAGCCATCGCGTGATTGCCGACCTGAATAATTCCGATTACAGGGACAAGCGTGCCGACATACCAGAACCAGCCGGTGAAAAGATACTTATGCTTTTTGCAAAACAGAACAACTAAGATTGTCGCCGCAAGAAGAATCAAAACCGATATGCCCGTGTAAAGATACGATATATCTTTACCCGGATGCGGATAAAACATCGCAAGACCGCTCGGCCAAAACATTTTGACAATATACTGAAGATAAGAAATCGGCGCATTGGCAAGGCGAATCGGCAAAGCAAAATTTTCGCCCATCGGTATTGCCCGTCCCTCTTTCTGCGCGATAAACGCAACCACCGATAAACCCGCGGCAATTAAAAACATCGGAATCTTTTCGGCCAATGCCCATTTGAACGAAACCGCCGGCAAACCATCGACTTTATGTTGAGGGTTATTCCATTTTAATCTTTCGAAAGGCCAGTAATCCAAAAGCAAAAACACAAAAGGCAGTGTCACCAGCATCGGTTTGGCCATCATTCCAAGCACAAAAAACGCAAGCATTAACAGATAGCTGCTGATTTTCGGTTTGCGAACATAGCGGTTATAACCCCACATCGCAAGTATCCAGAAAAACGTGCTGAGCACATCTTTTCGCTCGGATACCCACGCCACCGATTCGACGTGAAGCGGATGAAGCGCAAACAGCCCCGCTGCGAACGCGCTCGGCCAAACAGCTCCGGTCATCTGCTTAAAAACGATAAATATCAAAATCGAATTTAGAATATGAAATATCAGTGCCGTGATATGATGTCCCGCAGGATTAGACCCGTAAAGCTCCCAATCCAGCATATGCGACAGCCAAGTCAGAGGATGCCAAAAACACGCATAGCCCGTCGTCAGAGCCCACTTTAAAGATTCTGCGGTAATCCCGTTGCGTATATGAGGGTTCTGATAAACGTATTCGGCATCGTCGTAATTTACAAATGAAAAACTGTAAACCTGATAATAGACCCCGACGGTCGCCGCCGCCAATATCAGGCAGATTATTGCAGTCTTGATTCTATCGGATTTTTCGTCCATGATTTTTGAGAACAACCGTAAAACCTCTTTGTCCGCAAGCACAGCAGTATTATATCTTTTTTGTTCCGCTTATGCACCAAAAACCTGTTTCAAAACACATTTTTGCCCCGATTAGAATTGCGCCGCACAAGGAATGATTGTCCTTTGAACCAGCCAAATTAAACTATGCAGGGTTTGAGAGAATTTAAACTTTTAATTTTACATTCTCTATTCACCCGTGACTAAAAAATAGAAAAAAACTTGCATAATCAGGCGTAATTGCTATAATTTATTCCCGATGGTATGTAACAGCACAATCAGCTTACTGCTTTTACTGGGCCGCCCGGCCCAATAACGAAGATTTTACACACTCATTTTAACTTTCATTTTTCAGCAAAAATCATAGATTTTTTGCGCCTTTTAAGTTAATTTATAAGGCTTTATTTAACTTTTTAACGGTTTTTAAGCATTTTTGTGCGTTTTTAGCACGCCAGCTAAACGCCGATAAAGGAACAATTTATGAATACTGACAAGGTAATTATTTTTGACACAACCCTCCGAGACGGTGAGCAAAGCCCCGGTGCTTCGCTTTCTATCACCGAAAAGCTCGAAATAGCCCAGCAGCTCGCAAAACTCGGTGTGGACATAATAGAAGCCGGTTTCCCAGTCTCAAGCCCCGCCCAGTTCGAGGCTACAAGAATCGTCGCAGAGCAGGTACAAGGCCCAACGATTGCAGGCCTTGCCCGGGCCCATGAAAAAGACATAAAATCCGCAGCCGATGCGCTCGCACCAGCCGCGAAGAAACGTATCCATACGTTCATCGCTACAAGTCCGATTCACATGGAGCACAAGCTCAGGAAAAAACCGGACCAAGTACTAAAAATGGCTGTTGAAGCGGTCAAATTTGCCAAAACATTCACCGACGACGTGGAATTTTCACCTGAAGATGCCTGTCGAAGCGAGATGCCGTTTTTGATTGAAATACTCTCTGCTGTTGTCGAAGCCGGAGCTACAACCTTAAATATCCCAGACACCGTCGGTTATATAATTCCCTTCGAATACGGCCAGATAATTAAGCAGATTAATGAGCAGGTCAAAAACGTGGACAAATGCGTTATCAGCACTCACTGCCACAACGATTTGGGAATGGCTGTCTCGAATTCTCTCGCAGGCGTTAGAAACGGAGCAAGGCAGGTCGAATGTTCGATTAACGGAATCGGCGAGCGCGCCGGAAACGCAGCACTCGAAGAAATCGTCATGGCCATACATACCCGCCCGGACTTTTTCAATTTAACAACCGGAGTTAACACAGTTGAGATATACCGTACCAGCCAGCTCGTCTCGCAGTTGACCGGCTTTGTCATTCAGCCTAACAAAGCCATCGTTGGCGCAAACGCCTTTGCGCACGAAAGCGGGGTGCATGTTGATGGATTTCTAAAACATCGACAAACATATGAAATTATGACGCCGGAGACTATAGGACTTGGCGGTTCGAGGGTAGTGCTTGGCAGACACACCGGCAGGCACGGGTTTGTTGACCGTTGTGAAAAACTCGGTTTCAAGCTTAGCGACAATGAGGTTGACCAAGCTTATGAAAGATTCCTCGAAATCGCGGATAAAAAGAAAGAAGTATTCGATGAAGATGTAGCTGCGATAATCAACGATGAAGTTCACGTTGTCGAAGCTGTTTATAAGCTTCAATATCTTCACGTAGCCAGCGGGACAGGAACTCTTCCGACAGCCAGCGTTCGAATGCTTGTTAAGGGCGAGGAAAAGACCGCGGCTGCTTGTGGAGACGGGCCGGTTGATGCGGCTTACGAGGCGATTCGCGAGGCAACTGGACTTTCACCGAAATTAGAAAATTACTCGATTCGGGCGGTTACCGGCGGCAAAGAGGCTCTCGGCGAAGCTTCCGTAAAAATAAGTGATAACGGCCGAGTTTTTATCGGCAGAGGATTATCGACCGACATTATCGAAGCCAGCGCCAAGGCCTACGTCGATGCGATTAACCGTATGACCGCGGCGAATGAAATCAAAGGTTCGAAATAAACATCCTTTTTAAAAAGGAAATCAAAAATGAAGAACGAACTGTTAGAACCCATCGAGTATAAGGTAGTACGAACAAATTTGGGCGAATGGAAAAGTTTCGGTTATTCTACCGGTCTTAGCTATCACGAGTTTACTTCTCATGCCAAAATAGCAGGGCTTCCGCTGATACATTATACTTACGGCAGATGCCCGGAAACCGGACGAAGAAAGATGGCCAAAGGCGTAATAGCCGTAGGCAGGATTGCGTGCGGAATCATTGCGATAGGCCAGCTTGCGATAGGTCTTATCCCTATAGGTCAAGCGGCTTTTGGATTGCTGCTTGGAATCGGCCAGTTATCCACCGGTTTGGCTGCGGTCGGTCAGGCGGCAATCGGATTTTATTTTGCATTAGGTCAGCTTGCGGTGGGATATATTGCTATCGGACAATTTGCGATAGGAACATATGCATTAGGGCAGTTCGCGGTCGGCAAGTATGTATTGTCAACAAGCCGTGCAGATGAAGCTGCAAAAGATTTCTTCAGTGTTTTACCTGTGATAAAAGAATTTTTTACAAAATAAGGAATAGATATTAATGGCAATGACAATAACGGAAAAGATATTAGCAAAGGCAAGCGGCAAAAAGGCAGTCCATGCGGGTGATTTGGTAGATGCGAACATAGATGTGATAATGTGCCACGATGTAACGACTCCTCCGGCGATATCGATGTTGGAAGAGCGCGGAATCGATACGGTTTTCGATGAAGATAAAATCGTGGTAACGCCGGACCATTTTCAGCCTGCCAAAGATATAAAAAGCGCCGAGCTTCATAAACGCCTTGATAAATGGGCCAGAAAACACAGCCTAAAATACTACTACAAAATCGGACAAGCCGGAGTCTGTCACGCACTTTTACCGGAGCAGGGACATATCCGTCCTGCAGAGGTAATTGTCGGCGGAGATTCGCACACCTGCACCTATGGAGCGTTCGGGGCTTTCAGCACCGGTATCGGCTCGACTGATTTAGCAGCAGCGATTGCGACAGGCAATCTCTGGTTTAAAGTGCCCGAATCGATGAAGTTCGTGCTTAATGGAACGCTTGGTAAAGGCGTTTACAGCAAAGATGTAATTCTCGAGGCCATACGGCTGGTCGGCACAGACGGTGCGCTTTATAAGGCTATGGAATTTGTCGGCCCGGCGCTCAAGAAGATGTCTATGGAAGCACGAATGACCATAACGAATATGGCGATTGAAGCCGGAGCTAAAAACGGCATTATGGCCTTCGACGAAGTTACAAAACAGTATCTTAACGACAGGCTTAAAGGCAAAACCGATTACCAAGTCTTGGAATCGGATGCCGATGCCGAATACTGCGATACTATCGAAATTGACTGCTCTAAATTAGAGCCGATGGTCGCATTGCCTCATCTGCCGAGCAACGGTGAGCCGATCAGCCGCTGCGGCGGAAAACCGATGGACCAGGCATATATCGGAAGCTGTACTAACGGCCGAATGGAAGATTTGAGGATTGCCGCTTCGATAATGAAAGGCAAAAAGGTCGCGATACGGACATTGATTGTACCGGCGACTCCGACAATCTGGAAACAGGCGAAAGACGAGGGTCTGTTCGACATATTTTACGATGCCGGATGCGTTATAGCTGCTCCGACTTGCGGCGCGTGCCTCGGCGGATTTATGGGAATATTAGCAGCCGAAGAGAAATGCGTCAGCACGACTAATAGAAACTTTGTCGGCAGAATGGGCAGCCCCAAGAGCGAAGTCTATCTTGCCAGTCCCGCGACAGCCGCTGCCTCTGCTATCGAAGGAAAGTTAACGGATTGCAGGAAATACCTGTAAGGAAATAAAAAATCAAAAATTAAAATGCAAAACCACAAAGAAAAAATCAAAAATGAGTTTAAGAAACGCTTGTATGGTTTCACATTGAAACTCATTGATTTTATTGACCACCTTGCGAATGACAATGTCTCAAGGAAATTGGGCGACCAGCTTCTGCGCAGCGGAACAAGTATTATTGCCAACTACATTGAAGGTCAGGCTGCCAGCAGCAAGAGAGATTTTACTAACTATTTCAATATATCTCTAAAATCTGCAAATGAGAGCAAGCTGTGGTTTGCTCTTCTTCGTGATAGCAGCCGCGCAAAAGCAGCGGAAGTCAAATGGTTTTTAGATGAGCTTGATGAAATAGCGAATATCTTCGCATCAAGCATATTAACTCTGAAAGGCAAACGATAATATTTAATTTTTAATATGTATTTTTGCTTTTTGATATTGTTTAGTCCCGATGTATCGGGATAGAAATTAGGATTTGTATTTTGAAGGAACTGAAAAATGAGTAATGCTCATGTTTACAAACGCGACCATATAAATACCGATGAGATAATACCGGCGAGATATTTGAATACCGATGACGAAAAAGAGCTTGCCAAGCACTGTATGGAAGACCTCGATTCGGATTTTGTCAAAAAATGTCAGTGCGGCGACGTTATCGTAGCTGGCGATGATTTCGGCTGCGGTTCATCCAGAGAACACGCTATTTGGGCGATTCGCGGAGCGGGATTAAAAACCGTAATCGCCAAAACCTTCGCCCGGATATTCTACCGCAACGCGATAAATTGCGGGTTTTATCTGATTGAGAGTAAAGACGCTGTGGATAAAATCAAGGACGGTGATACCGTGCAAATTGACTTCAAAGCTGGTATAATTGAAGATAAGACTACCGGCGAGAAAATTAAATTTAATCCGCTGCCGGACTTCGCGCAGAAGATTATCGCCGATGGCGGCCTGCTCGAACATATTAAGAAAAGTAAATGAAACCGCGGATTAACGCGGATTTACACGGATTTTGAAATCTATATAAGACAGGATAACAGGATTTTCTGGATTAAATGTCATTCCCGCGCAGGCGGGAATCCAGATTGTTTTAAGACCGTAAAATGAAACCGCGGATTAACGCGGATTCGCGCGGATTTAAATAAAAGGTAAAAAATGGCTGAAACAGATTTATTACACTCCGAGTTGACCAGAGAGATTATCGGTGCAGCTATGGAGGTACATAAAACTTTTGGTTGCGGTTTTCTCGAAAGTGTTTACGAAGAAGCTTTGGCTATAGAATTTAATCTTCGAAAAATATCTTACGAAAGGCAAAAGGGAATTAATATTGAATATAAGGGTTTTTTAGCAAAACAATTTATATGTGATTTTCTGGTAGGACAAAAAGTATTGGTCGAGCTTAAAGCCATAAAAGCTATTACAGGCGTCGAAGAGGCTCAGCTTCTTAACTATCTTAAGGCTACCGGTATAGAGATAGGATTGTTAATAAATTTCGGAGAACAATCGCTGAGATATAAAAGATTAGTGCTGCAAAAACAAAAAGCAACTGTGGATAAAATGGAATTAAATGAAACCGCGGATTGACGCGGATTTGCGCGGATTAAAAATATTAAGATGAGATCATACATTTCCAAAATTAGAGAGCTAACAATAAAACCTGTTCTGCACAGCTTATTATTAAAAGATACAAAGAAATGGAACCGTATGTGCGGCAGTCTTGATGCTATTGAGTCTTCTCAACTGGCAATAGACTCCTATAAAAACCTAAATAAAGATGATATTAGAAAAATAGGAGAACACTTAATAATCTATGGTCTTTTTCAGGCCCTTTATGTCCAACAGGATTCTGTATTAAACTTGTGTAAATCAATAGATGTCTGTCTTGAGGATATTAGAACACATTATCCTGAACTGTTTGAAATCAGGCAGTTACGCAATAAAGGTATAGGGCACCCATCTCAAGAAGGATCTGAAAACAGCACTCATACCATTTTGATAGATAATGATTCTATCGAATTGTTTAGTGATACTGAAACAGGAGAATTTAGTTTTGCAAAATACCAGATTTCAGACTGCATTGAACAACAAAGTAAATTACTGTGTGGACTTATGCAAAAAGTAATTGAAAAAATGAAATCAATCGAAAAGGAGCATAAGGATAAGTACATGCAAACTAAATTAAGAGATTGTTTTCCGAAAGACTATCAATATCCTTTGGAAAAGATATTCCAAGCTATAAACCATGGAGGAGATAAAACAAGTTTAGGACTTTCTCACACTAAGACTTTAATTGAAGCTATTAACACATTCCAAGCCGAAATTAAAAAGAGAGGTTTGCAAGGCCGTGATATCTCTTCTGTTTGTCTTTATATTGATTGGAGTATCTACCCTCTTGAAAAGCTAAAGGAATATTTTAGTTCAAAATCAAAGGGTACTATTAATTCCAAAGATGCTCGTGCATATGCAGATTCTGCCGAATTACACCTAAAGGAATTAGTGGAACAAGTAGAAAACATGGATAGGGCTTATGAGAGTACAGATTAAATTGAAAAACTTTGAAATAATCCGTGTAAATCCGCGTAAATCCGCGGTTAATGAAATATTGTTTAATCCGTGTAAATCCGCGTTAATCCGCGGTTAATGAAATATTGTTTAATCCGTGTAAATCCGCGTTAATCCGCGG
>CAYMOE010000005.1:18212-55478 GCA_964391985.1 uncultured Pirellulales bacterium | reverse complement strand
CCGCGGTTAATGAAATATTGTTTAATCCGTGTAAATCCGCGTTAATCCGCGGTTAGAAATTATTATAATCAGTGAAATCTGTGTAATCTGTGGCAAATAAATTGAAAGGAAAAAATTAAATGGCAAAGACGTACAAAATCGCTGTTATGCCGGGCGACGGGACCGGGCCGGAAGTAACAAACGAAGCAGTAAAAGTATTACAGGCGGCAGCGGCTAAATTCGGTTTTAAGCTGGAGATGGCTGAATTCGATTTCGGCGGCGAACGCTATAAAAGAACAGGCGAAACGCTGCCCGACAGCGCGGTAGAAGAACTGCGGAAATTTGATTCGATATTACTCGGCGCAATCGGCCATCCCGATGTAAAGCCGGGCATTCTGGAAAAAGGCATATTGCTCAAAGCGCGATTCGAGCTTGACCAGTATATAAATCTTCGTCCGGTACGTTTATATCCGGGCGTGGCTTGTCCGCTGAAGGATAAAGGCCCAAAGGAAATTGATTACGTCGTCGTCCGTGAAAATACAGGAGATGCTTACACCGGCACCGGCGGTTTTACGATGAAAGGAACTCCTCAAGAGGTAGCTGTTCAATCGGCTGTTTATTCTCGTTTTCAGGTTGACCGCTGTTTGAAGTACGCCTTCGAATACGCGAAAAAATACGGCAAAAAAGCACGCGGAATCGGCAAAGAAAATACGCTGGCTCTTTGCGGAAAAACAAACGTGCTGACATACATCTATGATTTATGGGAACGCGCTTTTCATGAAATGGGTCAAAAAGAATACCCAGATATCCGCCGCGATTATTATCACGTTGACGCGACGTGTATGTGGATGGTTAAAAACCCGGAATGGTTCGATGTAATCGTAACCGGCAATATGTTCGGTGACATCATCACCGACCTCGGCGCAATCACTCAAGGCGGGATGGGCATCGCAGCGGGCGGCAATATTAATCCGGAAGGGGTAAGTATGTTCGAGCCGATAGGCGGAAGCGCTCCGAAGTATACCGGAAAAGGCGTAATTAATCCGTTGGCGGCGATATGTGCAGCAGCGATGATGCTTCAGACATTAGGCGAAGAAAAAGCTTCACAGAAAATCGAAGAATCCGTTAAATTCGTCACAGCCAATAAGATGAAAAGCCTCCAAGCAGGCAAGATGGGTTATAGTACCAGTGAGGTAGGTGACTTGGTTGCCGAAGCCCTGTAAAGTAAAAAGGAAAAAGGTAAAAGTAAAAAAATAATTATGAAAAACGCAGTAAAAGGTCGCGATATCATTGAGCGTACATTCGAGCTTGCAGTGAGAATAGTAAAACTTGCTGGTTCACTAACACAGCGTTCACGAGTTGGAGAAAAACTGGCATCGCAGATAATAAGGTCTGGGACATCGATAGGAGCTAACGTCGAAGAGGCACAGGCCGCTGAAAGCAGAGCAGATTTTATTCACAAATACAGAATTTCTCTTAAAGAAGCTCGCGAGACCATTTACTGGCTGAAGCTTATAGCTGCTGCAAATCTTCTTCCAGAGAAAAGTATTGCCAGCTTGCGAACAGAAGCAGACGAGATTTCAAGGATAATTGCAAAGATAATAATTAACTCAAAAAAAGAGAGGAAATTGTAAGGCGATAAGGAAATTTTTACCTTTTTAATTTTTACTTTTTACTTGAATTTATGCCTGCGAATTTGACGCCAGTATATTTTAAGGCGGAAGAACGTTATAAATCCGCTGCTACTACCGAGGAGAAGATTCTCGCGCTGGAAGAGATGCTGGCTGTAATGCCCAAGCACAAAGGCACGGACGGCCTTAAGGCGGATCTCAGACGCAAGCTTAGCGCGCTCAAAGAGCAGCAGCTAACCGCCAAAAAAAGCTCCGGCAAACACACCGATATTTTTCACGTTGTCCGAGGCGGAGCCGGTCAAATCGCACTTATCGGATTGCCCAATACCGGCAAAAGCTCAATCGTAGCGGCTTTGACGAATGCTAAAGTAAATGTCGCTGATTTTCCGTTTGCTACAGCCGCTCCTGTTCCGGGGATGGCCAAATTCGAAGATGTTCAGATTCAGATAATCGATATGCCTCCGATAACCGCTGATTATTCGGCTCCGGGTCAGGTCGGGACGTATCGCAATTGTGATTTGATTGGGATTGTAATCGACCTTTCGGCTGATGCGGAAGAGCAGATGCTTATCCTGCTGGATTATCTTGAGTCAAAGAGCCTGCTAATCAATGAGAAAACTCAGACAGCAGAGGCTGCCGGAAACCAAAAAGACAAAAAGGCATTCTATATCTGCACCAAAAGCGATATTGAGGTTGAAGGGGCTTTTGAAAAAGTTCAGAACAATGCCGAAGGCAGATTCGATTGTATAAAATTTTCAACGCAGCAGCCTCAGTTAATCGCATCTCTGCCGAAGATATTTTTCGAACAGCTCGGAATTATTCGTATTTACGCAAAGCCGCCGGGCAAAAAACCCGATATGAACGACCCGTTCACTTTGCCGATTGGTTCGAATGTTCACGATTTGGCGACGGTTATTCACCGCGAGCTTGCTGATAAACTGAAAACCGCCAAAGTTTGGGGTACCGGCGTTTATGACGGGCAGAATGTCCAAAAAACGCATGTACTTCATGATAAAGATGTTGTCGAATTGCATTTCGCGTGATGTAGTAAGTTGTTTTTTAGTAAGCACTTAAGGCCAATATCGAGTGGTCGATCAGTATTTTGTAAAAATTATCAGAATATCTAATTTCTTCTTGCATGGTTTAGGAGAAATGCGTAGAATATATATAGATCCTGCATTTCGCGAATTCCTAAGCATTGCTTAGGCGGCGCCGTAAGGCATAGCGAGTGCGGGACCTTTTATTTTAGCAGTCAAGAAGTTTCTGATGGGGTTACATCACTGGGCATAAATACCCAATGCCTGTAAGAATGTTTCCAGCGATTTGCAATATCTCCTTGTATTCCCGTGGTCATCCCTATATTGAAATGGGGATATATGCTACGTATCTTTTCGTTTATATGGTCATAAAGTTTTTCTTTAGCTATTGTTCTATTACCGCGACGTCTCGATCCATGTGGTTTATCCTTATGTTTGTTGTTAAGACGAAATTGCATAGCCCCAATTATAACATCCAGGCATTGTAGGATTACGTGATGGTGTGAGGATACTTCTGCAAGCTGGTCTCTCATAATGCATATTTTAGCTTTTTTGAATTCTGGCCAGCGGTTTATACCATAAACAAAATCTTTAAAACGTTCCCGTTTCTCTTTGTTGCTAGGTATACGGTCAAAAAATATCCTCAAAGTAATAGGGCTATCCGAGTCGTTTGAGTATCTTAAGCCGAATATGTGCTTAATGAATTGATAGTAGAGAATGAAATACTCGTGTTCTTTATGATAAGACTCAAGATTTTGCGGCTGGAAATTCTCGTTCGTAAACATTATGCGAATTTTGACGATGTCTTTCTTTACAAGTTCAAAGAACGTATCCATGAGACAGATATATTTTTCTAAATACGACCTTGAAACCTTTTGCCACTTGATTTCCTGAAAAAGATGTAGTTGTTTTTTGTTTTGTTCCAGCGTCCTTATTACCTGATCAATATCCTGTGAACGAATTAAGGCGCCGCCATAAAAGTTAGAGTAGCGAGCTCCTTTAGTCACTGATTCATCACAATATATAATGAATTGGCGAGTCATATTTTTTATTGCTATAATACAAAAACTCGCCTATAATGTATCAAATGTTTGATTAAGTCAAGGGGCAAAATTAACAAAAACTCAAAAATCAAGATTGTACCCTCATAAAGATGGTTTATGACGGGCAGAATGTCCAAAAAACGCATGTACTTTATGATAAAGATGTTGTCGAATTGCATTTTTAATTATGCTGACGAGAATCGAAGAATCCAGCGGATATTGCGGTCAATGCCTTGCACAGGTATCGATAAGGCGAAAAAGAGTAAGGCACTGGCCTCATCTTCTGCTGACGATTTTTACAGGTGTATGGCTGATTGTCTGGATTATAGAAACAAGAAAGATTCATGAGTGGCACTGCATGCGATGCGGGAAGATTGTTTATAAAGTAATGCAGCCGCTAAACAACGAATATTCGGAGTGATAAACGATTATGGAATGCAAAAAAGAAAAGAACTTGAAAAATTGCAATTGTTCATATTCCGGGTGCAGCAAAAAGGGAGTATGCTGCGATTGTTTGAGTTATCATTTATCAATGCAGCAGCTTCCCGGCTGCTGTTTCCCTGACGAGGTCGAGCGAACATACGACAGAAGCTTCCGAGCCTTTGCAAAGGCTTGGAATTTATAAAGAGCGATTCGCAGGCTGCGATGTTTTATTCGGGGAATTATCTTAATCCGTCTTTAGAATCTTGGTTTTGCAGCCAAATACATTTCAATTAAAGTTGCCAGATAACCGGTGCTGTTGTAAAGTATCAAAGTTGTTTGTGTTTATGCGGAGTAATCGTAATGCCCAAAGCAGTGATTGATTTGAACGGTATTTGGCAATTTAAAGAATATCCCGCCGCAGCAAGGCGGATGCGCGACCTCGACGAAGGAAACTGGTTCGAAACAAAAGTCCCATCTTCGATTTTTACCGGATTAATCGAATCAGGCTGTCTAAAACGTGCGGAAATCGAACAAAATCCTGAAAATTTCGCATGGATTTCTCAAAAACCTTGGGTTTTCAGAAAAACTTTCGAGGTTTCTGAAGAATTTAAAGATTTCGACAGAATCGACCTTGTCTGCGAAGGGCTGGATACGGCGGCAAGTATCTGGCTTAATGAAAAACTTGCAGCCAGAACCGACAATATGTTCGTTTCTCATCGGTTCGATGTCACAAAATATGTACAATTAGGGACAAATCAGCTGCTGATAAAATTCGAGTGCGCGGAAAAAACTGCCGAAAATCTGATGAGCCGCTACGGCAATTTAAACGAGTCGGATTTATCGAATCCGTGCAGGGCTTATTTACGAAAAGCTCAGTATCAATTCGGATGGGATTGGTGTCCGGCAATGCCGGGCTGCGGTATATTCAGGCCGGTTCGGCTCGAAGGCATCTGCAAGGCTGCTATAAAGAATGTTCATTTTAGAACGATTCAATGCGACGAAAATCATGCTGATATTACGATGGCGGCGGAAATAGACGCGGTATCGAATGGAAATTACGATATTTTGCTCGATGTGACGGATTGCAAGGGAAATTTAGTTCATCAGGAAAATATCAAACCTCACAATAATTCTTTACGCATCGTTTTTGGCATTGATAAACCGAATTTGTGGTTTCCGGCTGGATATGGAAAAGCGAATTTATATCAGGCACAGATAAAGCTTTTTTGTGAAGGCCGCCAGATTGACGAGATGCAAAATTCGTTCGGAATCAGAACAGTTCGGCTGGATAATTCTTCCGACGGTGTTGGTGAAAAATTTCAGTTCGAGATAAACGGTTTGCAAGTGTATGCCAAAGGAAGCAACTGGATACCGGCGACTATTTTCCCCGGTTCGCTTCGAGACAGCGACTATGAAAAACTGCTTTCGGCCGCAAGCAATGCGAATATGAATATGCTCAGAGTCTGGGGCGGCGGATATTACGAAGATGATGTCTTTTATAATTTATGCGACAGGCTCGGGATAATGGTTTGGCAGGATTTTATGTTTGCCAACGCATATTACCCCGACCGTCAATGGTTTTTGGATAAGGTAAATCACGAAGCTCGGTATGTTATCGAAAGACTTCGCAGTCATCCTTGTCTTGTTTTATGGTGCGGAAACAATGAAATAAACCAGATGCATCATAAGGCTCGCGGGAAGAAATTTTACGGCCAAGCTATATATAATAAAATTCTGCCGGAAATGGTTTGCGAGCTGGATCCGGACAGGCCTTATATTCCGACAACACCTTTTTCTCCGTCAAAAAAACTCGACGACCCTGCAAGCGGAACCGTGCATAACTGGGATGTTTGGTCGGGGCATCAACCTATATCGAGTTATATCAGCTCAGGGGCAAAAGTCCCGCGTTTTGTTACGGAATTCGGTTTTCAATCTCTGCCGGATAAGGAAACGGTGATTGAATTCTGTCCGCAGGAAAAACTCCGCATCGGCAGTTATGCCTTAGAAAAACATAACTATCAAATAAACGGCAGCAGCCGTATTTACCGGTATATGGGAGATTTGTTCGGAGCGGCAAACAGCATAGAAAGATTTATATATTTATCACAGCTTACTCAGGCAAGAGCGGTTAAAACTTATGTAGAGTTTTTAAGAGCGAACAGCCAAATTAACAGCGGAGCTCTTTTTTGGCAGATGAATGACTGCTGTCCGGCCATAAGCTGGTCAGCTATCGATTATCTGAATAGACCTAAGGCTTTGTATTACTATGCAAAACGTTTCTTCGCTCCTGTATTGATAACCGCTTTACCGGAATTTGAAAAAAGCTTCATGCCGGAATTACCCTGTTTAAAATCGCTTAATGCGGTTGTTGTAAACGATACCTGCGAAACTTTCTTTTCGCAGCTCTCTTGCCGGCTGATGGGTTTGGACGGGGAACTGATTGATCAGGTACAGCTGCCGATTTGTGTTTCGCCGTTTTCGGTTTCGAATCCTTTAAAAATACCAGGCAATATCGTTCGCTGCGGAAATCCTGAAAAATCTGTACTGCATTTCATCGCAGAAAAAGATGGAGCAGTTATAGCCGAAAACCTATTTTTGTTTTTGCCGGATAAATATATCGAGTGGCCCTCGGTAAATATCCAAACTGGTTTTGTCAAGACCGGAGAATATACCGGATGTCTGACAATTCGCTCTGATAAAGTTGCTAAAGATGTGAAAATCGAGATAGAGAACTGCAAAAAACTCGATAATAATTATATTGACCTGCTGCCGAATCGAAAATACGAAATACGCGCTGAATTTGACCAGCCGATAAATATCCTAAATCCGCCTTCAAGGTTAATATCTGTTTCTCACGCTATTTCGGTTTAATTTATTAACAGAGCTTTCCCTTAACGAGTCGGCGGCATCGGCGGGTCTAATAGGGAATCTGGTACACCCGGCGGCGGCAAAAATTCTCTGCGGTGTTCTCCTGTTGTACCACCCCATGGTTTAAGAGGTTCTTTTGGCTGTCGAATTAAATTTCTTATTTCAGTATATCTGCTTTGAACTTCAGAAGCCCAATTTCTCTGTCTTATCGGCATATTATTTATATCGATACCGTCGTAGCTGTAATACATTTCTAAGTAGCTTCTTGGTCTTAATACCCTGCTTACTTCCCAATCTTCCACAGAAGCGACATCAACCATAAAAGCGCCTGTAGTATAATCAACCTGCGACGGAATAAGTATCTTTTTTGCTATCTCTTCTTCGGTGGCTGTTTGTTCCTTTGGCTTTCCTATTGTTTCTCCGTACTTGACAAGAAAATCACTATTATACCAATATCCCAACTCATATTTAGCTACTTCCACCTTAACTATATTTACAGGTTCCTGAATATCAACAGGGAAGAAGTATATTTTTGCCGGTATTTCGATAGGTTCAGTTTCGCTGAAACCACCCCATAAAATAACCTTATTTCTGTAAGTCTCATTTCCCTCTACAAACGAGTCTGTTCCGGCAAGAGGATTAAGAACACCTACTCGTATTCGATAACGATAGGTTTTGCCCGGTAGAACTGTATCATCGTGAGCCCATATAAGTAAATCTTTCATTTGTGCAATATCGGTTTGCGGAGTAATTCTAAGTTGCTCCATCTCTGCATAAACAGATTCAACTGTATCTCTTTGGGGAAGCTCTCTTGGTCTTGCCGTCGGTGGTTGAGGCTCAACAGTTCTTCGCGGGTCTCTTGTGATTCTATCTCGCGGGGAAGAGCCCATTCCCGGCGGACCAACTGCATCGGAACCCGGTCTGCCCGGCGTAGGAGTTGTACGCCGCTGATCTTCCCGCTGACGCGAAGCAGTTTCTCTTTCTCTGGCTTCTCTTTCCTTTGCCATAGCCTCTCTTCTTTCGGCGGCTTTTTCATCGGCATAAAGCTTTAAAAATTTTCTATGAAGCGACGGCGGAAACCATTCTTCGTATGCTGAAGCGATATTATACGCTGCAGGCTGAAGTATATTCTGCATTACTTCAGGTCTGTCCAACTGAAGCATTTTTACCCGCATCCCGCCTCGCGGTAAATTATCAATATCTTCGACAATCTCAAGCATTGAACGCATATGGTCAATTCTTGTACGAGGAATTTGTTTCCACTCGCTCCAATTTCCGCCGCTGAGTTTTTCCTGTCTTTGAAGCTGTACAGCCGCAAAAATTGGTTTGGCCAAACACGGGTCTCGCCATTCAGCCGGAACCTTGTCGCCTGCATAAGCTGCATAAAAACTATTATAAACCTGTGCGGTATTGAATTTGGCTTCAACCGTTACCAAATCAATATCATTTGGTTCGCTTGTCCTGTTGTCATATAATGTATTTATGTTTATTTCTGTATTGGGCACATATGCAACTGCACGAATAAGTTCTGCTTTTGCATCTTCAACTCTTTCTATTGCCGGAACAGAATATTTCCTAACCGAATCTTGACGAACTACAACAGTAGGATACGGCATTGGGACATCGGAGATACCCGCCAAAGGTGAAGTAAAATTCGCAACAAATGTTTCAAGTTTCGACTCATAAGCCGGTTTCGGCTTTGCCGGAGCCGTAAGATTCTCTCGAAGCTGTTCAGCATCTCTTTTGATACGGTCATCTATTTCGCCCGCAGTAAACTTTCTGCCTTGATATGTCACATAATTCGGACTCATCAGAACGCGTGTCAGCAAAATTATCAGGCAAACGAGCCCTATCAGGGCTGATGCGATTTTCTCAATATGATTTACAAAAAAGTCGCCGATACGTTTAAACATCAGTCTTACCTATTTATAAACAATGCTTATTATCTAAAACTTCAATAACCGAGTACTTGAGATTTTAAGAAACTGGGTTTAACAGCATCATAAGCCTCGCTGTCAAAAATATATTCGCATGTCAGCTCAAGAGAAACCATTTTTCCGTCTCCATAACGGTACAATTGATGAGCTGTATCTTGCTCGGATACGGGGTTCATTTGAGCATTAAGAATCACTATTTGATTGCGCTGAAATGTTTTCGGCGGAGCATTCCCGTCCCAGCCTTTAAAAACATGCTGTTTTGCCGTACACAACTGCTCCATAAAACTCATTACACTATCGGCTCTTACAATAACATTAAGCTGAAAATGAACAGTATCAATTTTGTTATTGTTCGACCTGTCACTGAGCGGAATCGCCAAACCCGGATTTTCAGATGAGACATACGACGGTGCTATGCTGAACATAGACGAAACTTCTTGTCCCATTCTAAAGGAAGTCTCCGCACCGAATGTTAGAGCAACCAGTCTTTTGACAGGGCAAGTGAGAATGTTAGAACAATCGGAGTTCATAGCGGCAATAGTTTCGAAGATATCCTCCATTATCCAGTACCCCAGCTGCCAATGCCAGCATTCCCTTACAGACTGTTCCGTATCAGAATACTGATATCTTTTCACACGCAAAGCTCCTGCACCGGCAACTGAGCCTATATCCCAATAATCATACCCCGGCAATTCTAAAATGTTGATATAGCACAAACCGGATTTGGCTGCCGAGCGGCATAATTCGTCTATAATTGTTTGTTCTACTTCATTGGCTTGGAGCTGCCGCTGCGGCATAAATCCTTCCATAGCATCCGTGGAAAAACGGCTCGAATCCGGAGAATATCCCGTAGCTTTTTTAAGATTTTCCTCTATTTCCGCCAAAGACGGTGGTTCCTTGCCGCCTATTTGTTCTACTAATTTCTCGACAACTTCATGATACCTGCGACCGAAATTATTGAATATCAGTGCGGATTTATCTTGAGGCTCAGGGAAAAGATTATAAGTCAACAACGCCCGCTGAGTTGTCTGTCTGACACGTTGAGCTATTTCGTTGGCATCTTGCGCCAAAATATCCTGATACTCGCGTTCTGCTTGTATTTGTTTTTGGCTGATATTTTCAGAAATCAAAGAGCTTATCTGCCTGCCGCTGCTTATGCTTGTTTGGTTAATCTGGTTTCTAAGCCCTAAACCCATTAGAGGAGATAAGATGAACAACAAAAACAAGGCGACCGCAATTAAAACAGCTGGTAATATAAATACCGAATATATCTTGAGTACACCAAGTTTTGCTGCAAGTGTCTTTAATTGAGAAATATCTAATTTCACACTTAGTTCCCTAATAACTAATCAATGTAAATAACACATTTTACCAATTTGGACCTTCTGTAATATTATCTTGTACGCTTGTATGGTCCTTCCAAGCCAATTTGAATTTCAGTGTAAACCAGTGGTCATTTGCCTGGTATAATGGATTGCCTCTTCTGTCCGTTTTTACCCTGCCGGCCTCATCGATGTCCGGAACTTTACTGATAATCTCATTGGTCAGAGGGTCGACAAGTATATATTGCTCTCTTCCTCTGACTACCCCCGGAGTTTGTTGCCGGACTCCTACTCCGGCAAGCGACCGATCATCGGCGCTGACCTCTTTCCATTCCAGCTCAAAATGTTGCCTTTCAGTTTTTTTATACAATTCAAAAATGTTTTCTTCGAAGATTTTATCAAGGTTCATTAGTCTTGTTACCACACCCCACTTAGACTGGTCTTCTCCGACTCCGGCAGGGTCAAGCAAATTAGCGAAATTTGCGTACGGTGTATAGCCGGTTATAACAACAATAAAACCTTTGTTTTCGGTAACAGCTCCCGGACGCATGTCGCCCAATGAATCCGGAGACCTCAACAGCATAGTCATTTCTTCGATAGTTAAATCCCTTCCCGCAGTCGCGCCTCTCTGTGTTTGAGTCCGAGGCGCAATAAAACCTGCTTGTTCTATATCTCCCGAATAGAAAACAGATATACCCGTCAAAAATAATTGTTTACGCTGTTTTCTGGGTATTCTTGTAACAGCCTCAATATCTCCTTTACTAAACGCTTCATATAATTCTTTTTGCTGCGGAGTATTTTGTGCATTAGGAAGAACTGAAAAAATTGTTTCGTAAATCTTCGGTATAAGGTCCCTGTTTTCCAAAAGTTTTTCAGCTTCGGTAATTATTGCTTGTGACTGACTCGCCCGTGCCTGTTCTGTCCGTAATTTGCGCTGTAAATCTTCGGCTGTTTCGATAACAGAGGCAATCTCGCTTCTTACGCTTCTTTTTGCTCCATATGCCATTTTATCGAGAACCATTCGGCCTATCGACAAAGCCGACACAATAAGCAGCCCCGCAGCAGCCCATGTGATAAATCGTGCCTTTGCCGCCCACATTATTTGTTTGGCAATAGTTTTCGGCAGCAGGTTAGTTTGTATTCTGCTAAATCCCAGCCCCTGCAAAGCCAAACCGTAAACAACCCCGAAATCTCCGACATTCTCATGAAATTTGGCCGGTGACACTTCAGGACTTAAAACGAGATTTTTAAAAGAGTCCGGTCTTTCCACCGGAACCTGAATGCTCTGCTGAATGTATTTTAAAAGTCCTCTTAGTTTTGTTCCGCCGCCCAGCGCTATCGCAGATGTCAGTTTTGTATTAGGATTGCTGTTATTATAAAAACCAAGCGACCGCTGAAGCTCGGAAACAAAATCAGAAAAGACAGGCCGCATAGCCTGAAAAACCTGACGGGCGTATTTGCTCATCGCAGCGGTCTTTTTGAGTTTCTCGGCTTTGGAAAAACTGAGCTTAAAAGTATCCGCAATTGCGCGGGTAAACGAATTTCCCCCGATAGGCATACATCGCTGCCAGATAGTAGATTTAGTAAAAATCACAAGGTCGGTGTTCTCGGCTCCGATATTAATCACCATCACGGCGTTTTTGTCAGATTTGAGCAGCTCGGGTCTATCAAAAACCGCATAATTGTAAAGAGCCATAGGGGTCATCTGAACCATACCTACCCCAAGGCCTTCGTTACTGAAGTAATCTATTTCTCTGTTGAGAACGTCGTTCTTTACAGCGAAAATACCGACCCGAGCCTCTGAAGCTCCGGGTTCACTCATTAACTGCCAATCCCATTGAACCTCGTTAATATCAAACGGTATCTGCATGCCCGCTTCAAGTTTTACCACCTGAGGAATTTTCTTCTCTTCGACCGGAGGAAGGTTTACAAAACGAGCAAAACTGTTCTGACTTGGAACGGATATGATTATTTCGTCTTTGCCAACAGCGTTTTGCCTGAGGAAATTACGAAGAGCAAGCGCGATAAGCTCGTCTTTTTCGGATTCTTTGAGCCCTTCGGCATTGAGAACTTTTCCGTACGGTATGCAGTCGAAACCGATAACTTCAACGGTTTCAGAGGCTCCGACTCTAAGATGCAAAGCCTTCAGCGAGTCATTACCTAATTCTATTGACCAAACCGCCCCGGTATTTGACGCCATTTTCTATATTCCTTTGAATGGTTTGCCTTGTAAAAGCCTTTTGCTATATATACATTATATCATAATATGAAAACGTTCGCCATAGAGACTTTAGGCTGCAAAGTTAACCAGTACGAAACTCAGCAGATTCGACAAATGCTCGAACAGCTCGGCTTGAAATACGTTTCAAGCTCCGAAAAAGCAGACTTGTCGCTTATTAATACCTGCTGCGTTACCGCTGCAGCTTCAGCTAAAAGCCGTCAGGCTATACGCAAACTTAAAAAACAAAACCCGTCTTGTAAACTGGTTGCCTTCGGCTGTCTAACCGCCGACAATTCCGGCGAATTATCCGGTCTACATTCCGACCTAATACTGCTTAAACATCGGTCGTCACTCGCGGCCGAATTGAGGCAAATTGTTTTAGGAACCGAAGTTACAACCCCGAAAACTAATCAGTGCCGAAACAGCACCGATAGTGTTTCCATTAGAACAAAAAATCCTGCTAAAAGCAACACTAAAAACGATACTATTTTGCCAAAACTGCCCGAATTAACGTCATTTTGCGGGCAAACAAGAGCTTTTCTGAAGGTTCAAGACGGCTGTGATAATCATTGCAGCTATTGTATTATACCTCTCTGTCGGCCAAGTGTTCAAAGCAAGAGCATTTCTACGGCTGTATCCGAAGCACAAAACCTTGTTAATTCAGGACATAAGGAAATAGTAGTCACCGGCATATACCTCGGAGCATTCGGCCAAAATACAACAAAAAGAAAACATTGGCCAAATGAGAAAAATCCGAAGTTGGCCGAACTTTTGAGGGAATTGGCCAAAATCTCCGGCCTTTCACGAATAAGGCTAAGCTCGCTCGAACCGTCTGATGTAACCGAACAGCTCTTAGAGGTAATCTGCGAAAATCCGAATATAATGCCTCACCTCCATTTGTCGCTTCAGTCCGGTTCGGACAAAATTTTAAAGCGAATGTGCAGAAACTACACCGCCGGTGAGTACCTTGAAACGGTAAATCTTATAAAAGATAAACTGCAAAACCCCTCTATCACTACTGATATCATCGTTGGTTTTCCGGGTGAGACAGACGATGATTTCCAGCAGAGCCTGAATTTAGCTAAACAGGCAGGTTTTTCGCGAATTCACGTTTTTAGTTTTTCGCCCCGCAAAGCAACCGCCGCCGCGAAGATGGCCAATAAAGTCAAACCGGAAATAATTAAACAGCGGGCAAAAATTTTAGGCGAACTGGCAAAAAAACTCGCTTATCAGTATTGTCAGCAGTTCATAGGCCGAACCGCAGAAATTTTAATTGAGAAAATAGAAGACGGCACCGCCTTGGGCCATGCGGAACGATATTTCGAGGTCCAAATCGCAAAAATACCCTCATATATTAACAGAAATGATATTATCAAAGTAACCCTAACAACCAATTCCAAATCATTTATGACAGGGCGGCTGACTTAGATAATCAAACAGCATAACACAAGAACCCGAATTCACCCGGAGGTATGGATAACTTTATTTATTAATTGTCTGGCGGATTTCCCTATTGATTCTCACCGAACACCAGTCTTTTCCGCACATTGTGCAGTAATCGGCATCGGGCAGCTTATCAAGCCCTATTTCTTTGCAGGCTTCTTCGTGCATTTTCTGAGCGGTCTGCGGGTCAAGCGATTGACCTATATGATTTTTCCAATCCAAATTCGCCCTGGCGGTACTTAGCTGCTTGTCTCTTTTAGCGGCATTTTTATGGCCTCTGGCAATATCTGCCGCGTGAGCGGCAATCTTTGAAGCAATAACGCCTTCCCGAACATCATCGGCAGTCGGCAAACCAAGATGCTCTCTCGGAGTAACATAACACAAAAACGATGCCCCATAAAATGCCGCCGCTGTCCCTCCGATAGCGCTTGTAATATGGTCGTATCCCGGCGCGATATCGGTTACCAGCGGGCCGAGAACATAAAACGGAGCTCCGTTGCAGATTTCCTGCTGAAGCTCCATATTTTTCTGAATCTGATTAAACGGAACATGCCCGGGTCCTTCCACCATCACCTGGCAATTTTTTTCCTGCGCTCTTCGCGTTAACTCTCCCAGCGTCCTCAGCTCGGCAATTTGCGCCTCGTCAGTCGCATCAGCGATACATCCGGGCCGCAATCCGTCACCCAGCGAAAAGCAAACATCGTACTCAGCCATAATATCGCATAAATCATCGAACATTTCGTACAAAGGATTCTGGCGGTTATGATAAAGCATCCATTTGGCAAGCAGTGAACCGCCGCGGCTGACAATTCCGGCGACCCTTGTCTTCAGCAGAGGCAAATGTTCTCTTAAAAGCCCCGCGTGAATAGTGAAAAAATCGACTCCCTGCTGAGCCTGCTTTTTTATCACCTCAAGAATCGCATCTTTATCAATATCTTCGACACTTCGCCCTTCGATAACCTGATAAATCGGAACAGTCCCGAAAGGAACCGTACAATGCTCCAGAAGCTGTCTGCGGATTTCGTCCAGTCCGCAGCCGGTACTTAAATCCATAACCGTATCGGCTCCGGCATTTATCGCGGTCTGCATCTTCTCGATTTCTTCTTTAATTCCTGAACGTGCGCTGCTTGCTCCGAGATTGGCGTTTATCTTCACCGTAACCGCTCTGCCTATCGCAATAGGCTTGAGGTTGTTTTTCAGATGAAGCTTGTTAGCCGGAATAACCAACCGTCCCGCCGCGATTTCATCACGGATATACTGAGGCTCTAACCCTTCAGCCGAAGCCGTGAATTTCATCTCATTAGTAATAACGCCTTGTTTTGCTGATTTAATTTGTGTTGTCATATTTGCCGTCTCGTAAAAACAAAAATCGCTTCTTTCGAAGGAAGCGATTTTCTAAATCTTCAAAAAACCTGATTTTATAATCACTTCCCTACGCAGGCCTCGCTCGCAGCTATCCTGTTCAGGTTCAGAGGGTTTTTTCTCAGGCTGTATCAGCCACCCCTAGTGAACAGCACTATTATATTTGCTTCTTAACTTCAGGTCAACCCGCTCTTATCCCTAATTTTAAAACTCTACTTGTTTAATCTTTTTCCTTTTTATTTTTACCTTTTTACTTTACTTATGCCTATGATGAGCGTAGTCGAACCATATCGAAGGACCTGCCGCGTCGTAGTTGTTGTATAACGAAGACGGGTCATGCTGAGTCCCGATTTATCGGGACGAAGCATCTTTGTGGCCTCGAAGTTATCGCGGGATTCGCACTTTTCTCACCTTAAAACATTTCACCCAAAATATTTAGCCCCACGTTTCACGTGGGGTTGATTACCCCAGCCGATTTCACTTGTTTTTACTCCGATTTCAAGCATAATATTATGTTTCATAGGCTGGCCCATATACCGCCGATACTAAGTTGCAATATATAAAAATTTTTTGCTAAAATTCCAATCCCGCAATAAGGTTATATCTCACGACTCGATATAGACTTAGAATAACCTTTACTTAAATAACAAGTAAGTTTGTTAATTTTTTACAAAACTTTTTACTTGACAACAATTCCCCTATAACATAAAACGCTCTGAGCATCGGGCATAGGCCGAACCATCAAGGCCTGTCAGCCCAAAATTTCACAAATTTTAATTCATTTCCGCCGAATTTAAGGTCACAAATTCTGCCTGCCGTCTATCAATGCACATCATAAAGCTCACAATTCCAATTCCTCTGCCGAACCTCATTTATAGGCTCGCCGTGCGGATAATCCTAAAATACCGCACTCTGCGCGGCGGCCGGAGCTATAGACTAATCCCCCTCAGCCAAAATCAATACGCAAAAGTTGACCCCGAAGATTACGAAAAACTGAGCAAGCACAACTGGAACCTGATGAAATTCAAAAATACACAATATGCCGTTCGAATCGATAAAGGCTTTGCTATTATACATATGCACCGCGAGATTATGCAGCCGCCAAAAGGTATGGTCGTACACCATATAAACAACGATGGCCGTGACAACCGAAAGCAAAACCTCAGAATCGTTACCTACAAGCAGAACGCCGTCGTTAATAAGCCCGCAGCCGGAAATTTCTCATCGAAATACAAAGGCATTTACTGGCACAAACAAAGACACAAATGGGTTGCGTCATTACGGCACAATCGAAAAAAAATCTATATCGGAGTTTTCGCCGACGAAATCCAAGCCGCAAAAGCTTACGACCAAGCCGCCCTAAAATACCACGGCCCCGACGCTTATCTAAACTTCCCCGACACATTTAAATAGAATTAGGAGACCTGTGGTGAGCAAAGTCGAACCATATCGAAGGATAAAATTTCAAATCCTGCTTATAAAGCTTAAAAATTTGTCGCTGTGATTACCCTGCAAACGAGGGCTGCTCCAGCCTGCTGCTTATGCTGCTGCTGTGATTACCCTGCAAACGAGGGCTGCTCCAGCCCATTGGGTACAGAGCATCCATTGGGGACGGCTGTGATTACCCTGCAAATCGAGGGCTGCTCCAGCGTAATTCGTGAGGATGTTACAGCAGTTTAGCTGTGATTACCCTGCAAATCGAGGGCTGCTCCAGCTCTAATTGGTAAATAGTCTAATAGGCAGAGCTGTGATTACCCTGCAAATCGAGGGCTGCTCCAGCCTTTTCGGTTTGGCATGTTTTGCCTCCTTGGCTGTGATTACCCTGCAAATCGAGGGCTGCTCCAGCTAACGCGTTAGCGTACTCTCGCTCGAGCGGGCTGTGATTACCCTGCAAATCGAGGGCTGCTCCAGCGAGGAGAATAAAGAGGTCTTGATGGCTTTAGCTGTGATTACCCTGCAAATCGAGGGCTGCTCCAGCTCGGAGACAAGATAGTTGACGCTGTTACCGGCTGTGATTACCCTGCAAATCGAGGGCTGCTCCAGCCTTTCGTTCGCAAGGTCTTATCTTAAATAAAGTTACAATCCTTTTCGCTTCAAAAAAATGGGCTTTTTCACCCTTTCTTACCATACATTCTATTATTTTTTTTGCCAAATTTCTTTTTGTCATCTACAACCGGCATACATTTCTCAAAAACCTTTCTATCCTCATCACTCGAGAAAAACTGCTCGTGAAAATAATCTTTTCTGACTTTATTTAGCGTCTCTTTATCAGCTTCCGCTATTTTACTCTGCTGTATCGCATCTTCAAGAATAAATGTTTTGAAACCTTTATTCTCATATTCTGGTCTTTTAATGAATGGAACATACCCTTGCACCTGCCATTTTTCATCCTGAATTTTCAATCCTTTTTCAAAAGCAAATATCCTCTCGATAGCTTTTACTTGCTGTTTTCTATACTTGGTAACACCCTCCTTATTGAAATCATACCAGCTTATTGTTCTTTTTTTATCGTTATTGCTCGTGATAAAGCTACGGCAGATGTTTTCGACCATTTTAGGTTTTTCGATAATATCAAGCCGCGTAAAATCAGATGGCTTAAACTCAATAACTACGCCGCAATCGGTTTTATAATTCAGCCTGAACCGTGTATATCCACAACCCCCCGTTTCCACTGTAGAATCCCATTCGATTTTATCTTTATATGCATGGCTCAATCCTTCATAATACCACCTCGCAATCTTCATACAAAGAATATCCTGTACGTATGTATTGCACAGAGCCTTTATTGCCTTGTTGTCTTTGTCCTTGAATTTTTTCGGATTTTTGTTCATCAGATACCAGCGTTCTTCATTCATCGGCACAACATTCGCGAATTGTTCTTTTACAATCTTGATTAAGCTTTTTTTCTGCTCGCGTTCTTGTTCATAAAAACTTTCTCTTAAGAAATCTTTTCCCGTCGAAAACTGCGACTCCAAAAACCGTTCAGCTTTTGCTTGGTTGGTATTCAGTTTTTCATATTCCTTGTTTTTCTCCTCTGCTTCAAGGCCAATATAGCGATACAATACCGAACCACCGTTTTTCTCAAGCTCATCCAGCCTTGCCAGCCGCAGTTCACATGCTTTTTTGCAAAGTTGACTGATATCTTTAATTCCCTGTATTGATTCGTATGTTTTTTTATCAAGCGTTCCATCACCGACATAACTGCTGAGCCTTTTATAAAACTCATCAAATTTCAGCTTTTGAAGCATATCGCGAAGCGCGTCATGTTGCTCCACATTAAACCGTTTTTTAATATCAGCGATACTGCTCGATAGGAACTTTAAAATTATCGTAATCTTCTTTCCTTTATATATCAGCCATTTACTTTCTTTTAGCTCTTTCTCGATTGTTTCGATAATTTTACCAAGTTCTCTGCGTATATGCGTCAGCCGGTTGTTCACTTCTTCATAAGTGGGTTCCTTGCGTGTAATTTTGAGAAATGACGGTATCCTTCTTGCATCCTTTGGTTCGTAATTATCGTATCGTATCTTTTGCGACATATCGAATATATAGTCGCCCAGCTTTTGGATTGCCTCCTTACCCTTATTTTCAAAAATCAGCAGAACCAGATACTTCAACTCATTCTCGCTTATGCGGGCTGATACCGCATCTTTATCTTTCAGCTTAATCCGTATAATCGCGTGATTATTCCGAATGTAATAAGGCCAGTCATCATCGCTTGCACTTATCTCGTGAGGAAATTTAATATTTCTTTCTTTTTTACCGTCCTGTTTTTTGTTTTCTAAATGTACCTCTTGTTTCTCGTATCGAGCGAATGTAACTTCGAGATTCTCTTTTTTTGACCAGTCCTCGGTGAACATTATCGCGAACCGCATAAACTTGTTCCCCTTGCGCAAGCCCCTGCGGGTTTTTTCGTCTGTGCTGTCATTATCTTCTTTACTTTCCTGATTTTTTGCCTCTTTCAAAAACTCCTTTTTCTCTTCGTTGCTAAGTTCTCCTCTGCTATCAAGCCAGTCCACTGCCTCATGTGGCACCAACGAAAGATAACCGAGAATCTCTCGAAATGGTCTCGTCTCCTCGTTTTTCACTGCATAGCTGTCCCGCAGCGAATAATATGACAGAAGTCTGCGTGTAAAGTTATAATCCCGCTTTGTCCCGTCATCCATTTCTGCCCGGTCTGCCCGCTTTAATCCCTTTATCGCCCCCATCATCCTATTAACATTGCTTCTGTGGCAGAAAAATGACGCCAGAAACACAACCCCCGGCATTGTTATCCGGTATTTCTTATCATATTCCTCGAACAATCTTAACTGTTCCGGTTCGATACCTTTATAATCACTTTCTTTAGTACTACCGCTCAGATTAGAAACCGCTTTATCGAAAGTCGCCTCCATAAACACTTTAATAGGATCGTCTTTTTCGAACATCAGACAATTTTCATTGTGATAATAGTGTGAAAAGTAGTTTCGTATATCTCGAAGACGGCTTTCTATTCCATCCTTGACATTTTTAATTTGTTCATCGCTGATACCGCCTTTGCTGTGCTGACATTCCGCCAGAATATTTAAGCATCCTTTTTGTTTGCAGTTATCATAGGCTATATTAAGGGCTGCTGTAAAAAGAAACCTGTCTTCTTTGTAATTTTCAATTGAATAATTGTTGCCTTTTTTTTTGTTGTCCATTTTAATTCCTATTTTCTCACCTGATATATTTCCCATCTATCCCTGTCTGGCGTAATCAGCGATTAATTCTACCCCCAAACCCCCAGCACGTAAACCCGCAATTTTAAAGTAAAATTCCCCCGCATCTAAAAATAGTCACTTTTAGCCTTGTTTCTGCTTCCAGTTTTTCCAATTAAATATTGCCAGCACAGCAAAAAGAACTGAGCCTGCCGACAATGTTATTAAGACAGCCTTGCCTTTCAGATACATTGGAAAATATGAGACAGGTTCTTCTTTAGAGATCATAAGATATGAAATATAACCTATCCCGACCAAAGCTAAGAACGAAAATAGCCATCGGCATTCTCCGCCTAACAGTTCTTTCTTGAATAACTCCCAAGCTTTGTTTGGATCTGGTTCGTTTAGGCAACTCATGCGACTCAAATTTTACCCCCAAAGACTTATTTATGCAATTCCTATTAAAAAAACCAAAAAAACGATGAAAAAGCATACAAAAATTGATGAAAATATGCAAAAAAGTGCGAAAAAACCATGCAAAACTGTTCAAATTTACTGAAAACCGTGTATTTTAATCGGCTTTTTAATGAAGGCTGAAAGCTTTCGTGGACAAGGCGATGGTCTTTCGCATAAGCTCGCTTAGAGAAAAGACCTTGCCGAAGTACACTCAGCCGAGCAAAATCTGTGTTAATCTGTGTCTATCTGTGGCTAAAAAAATTCTTCATGCTCTTTATGGTAAAAACAATAAAATCCGTGAAAATCCGCGCTAATCCGCGGTTAAACTTTGTATTTCTTCTTTTCTTCATGGCAAAAAAACCGTGTAATCAGCCTGCCTTGCCGTAGCCTGGGCGTAGGCAGGCGAAATCTGTGGCTAAGGAATTAACGATTAAACAGCATCTGTTTTCGTCTGCCGCGGCATCGCAATCGTACCGGTTCTGGCAACGTTCTTAATCCCGTAAGGCCGGCAAATATTAATAAAAGCCTCGATTTTATCCTCAGGCCCTGCGATTTCGACCATGATAAACTTCTGCCCTATATCGACAACCTTGCCGTTGAACATTTCTATCATCGCGAAGACCTCAGGCCGCTTCTCCGGCGGTACAGATATTGTTATCAGCATCAAATCCCGCGCAACAACCGACTGACCGACAAAATCCTGAACCTTAACAACTGGGATAATCTTCGCCAATTGTTTGCGTACCTGCTCGACGACGCGGTCATCGCCGAGAACAACTATAGTCATTCTGCTTAATTCAGGGTCTTCCGTCCGCCCGACAACAAGCGAATCGATATTAAATGCCCTTGCCGCGAACATTCCCGCAACATGTGCCAAAACACCCGGCTTATTTTCAACCAATGCACTTATTATATGTTTCATAAACTTGCCCTTTTATATTAATCGTCCCTAAAGGACTCCTTAATTTTGCATTTTACATTTTGATTTTTTATTTCTTTTTATGCCATTGATTCCAAAATATCAAGTCCGTCCATTTCGTTAAGGCTCTTGCCTGCCGGAACCATCGGCCAGACGTTTTCTTCCTGCTCGACGCGGAAATCCACAACGCAGGGCCGCTTCTCAGCCAGCATCTGCTTAATCGCTTTGGGAACGTCGGATTTTTTCTCAACCGTCATACCCGCTGCTCCGAATGCTTTGGCAACTTCTTCGTAGTTCGGGTTTTGAAGATAGCTGCACGAATATCTCCTGCCGTAGAAAAGCTGCTGCCACTGACGAACCATTCCCATATACCCGTTATTCAAAATGCAGACCTTAATCGGAAGTTTATGCTCAACTGCCGTCGGAAGCTCGTTAAGCGTCATATTAAAACTGTGGTCTCCGTCAATATCTATAACCAAATCATCGGGCCTTGCTATCTGAGCGCCAATCGCCGCCGGCAGCCCGAATCCCATCGTCCCCAGCCCGCCGCTGCTTATAAACTGCCTCGGCCTTGTAAATTTATAAAACTGAGCCGACCACATTTGATTCTGGCCAACTCCGGTCGTAATTATCGCTTTTCCACTGGTCTGGGCGCAGAGTTCTTCGATGACGTACTGCGGTTTAATGGCGGTGCCGTTTTTGTCGTATTTGAGCGGATGTTTTTTCTTCCACTGGGCGATTTTGTCGAACCATTCTTTTCTTTCTTTGTATTCGACGTTTTCGGCGAGAGCGGATAGAATTTCTTTAGCGTCTCCGACGACGGGAATATCAACGTGTACGTTTTTCGAGATGCTGGAAGGGTCGATGTCAATATGGATAATTTTCGCGTTCGGGGCAAAGGTTTTGACTTTTCCGGTAACTCTGTCGTCAAAACGCGAACCAACGGCTATGAGCAAATCGCATTCCTGAACGGCGTAATTGGCGTAAGCCGAGCCGTGCATTCCAAGCATATCCAGTGAATGAGGTCTGCTCTGGTCATAAGAACCTAATCCTAACAGGGTCATAGTAACAGGCAGATTAGCTTTGTCAGCCAAGTCTCGCAGTTCGCCTGCAGAATTGGAGCTGATAACTCCTCCGCCAACGTACAGAACCGGTCTGCTGGAAGCGTTAATCGCGGCTGCGGCCATAGCTATTTGCCGCGAATGCCCTTTGGTCTGAAGCTTATATCCTTTGAGATTAATTTTTTCCGAACCGTCCGGCTGATACTTAGCCACTGAAACATCAACCGGAACGTCAATAAGTACCGGCCCGCATCTTCCGGTCGAAGCGATATGAAAGGCTTCGCGGATGGTTCTGGGTAGGTCTTTAACGTCTTTGACAATGCTGTTGTACTTGGTAACAGGACGAGTGATACCTGTGGTATCGGCTTCCTGAAAAGCATCGTTACCTATAAGGTCCGTTCGAACCTGTCCTGTAAAAGCAACCATCGGGACTGAATCCATCATAGCGGTAGCAAGACCTGTGGTAAGATTGCATGCACCCGGGCCGCTCGTAGCGATAACAACTCCGACCCGCCCTGTAGCACGGGCATAGGCATCGGCCATATGACAGCCGCCTTGTTCGTGACGAGGGACGATAACCTTAATCGGCGAATCGTATAGTTTATCGAACAGGGGCAAAACCACTCCGCCGAGATACCCGAATAATGTTTCGACACCCTGTTCGACGAGGGTATCGACGATGATTTGGGCACCGGTTTTAGTGTCAGTTGTTTTTTGTGTCATTTTAATTCTCCGAAAATCATCAGTAATCTTTACATTTTGAGTAATATTCGAGCTGCTCTGATTCTCGGCAGAGTAAAGCTCGTTGAAAAGGGGCAGCACGGCTGCACCGAGATATCCGAATACCGTATCAACTCCGAGTTCCAGCAAAGTCCGAACGATAATTTGCGCACCGGTAAGGGGTTGATTAATTTGGAGGCTTCGGGCGGCGATGCCCGAAGAAGCGGGTTGCGAACACATTTTAACAAACTCCTGATAAACATATAGTTATTCCAGTTTTTTACAGTTTTTCGGGCATTTCCCCGCCGGCCTATTCGGCTTATCCAAGCCGACCTGCCAAACGGGTTTTTCAGGCCCTACTGTACTACCGTAACCATCCCGGCCAACGGGATGTTTCAGGTTCGTACCTGATGCGTTTACGCACAGATACACAAACATTGTACACAATGCCAAAGGCTTGTGTCAAATGTTATTTTCGGCATTTTTTAACAGGGGATTAATGCGAGTTTTTGCAGAAGCTCCTCGGGTACGAATTTTGTAGGCAGCTGAGCCGATTGCTTGGAAAATGCTCTATCTGTGCACGGCGGCGGGGAATAAAGAGGTGAACTGAAATTTGGGCTATTCGTAAAAATAGTAGTTATATTGGGAAATTTGGCTTGATATAAAATGAAGCTGGCAAATTATTTGGCGTTGATTTTAATTTTGTTTTTTACAGGATGCCGTAAAGAGGGTGAGGCGGTATATATGGACGCGCAGGATAATACAATTGAAGATGTTAATTCGCAGGATAAAGAGCAATATCAGCTTGCGACGTTTGCGGCGGGATGCTTTTGGGGGGTCGAGGCTGCGTTTGCGAAAATTAACGGAGTGGTTTCGACTCGTGTAGGTTATACTGGCGGCAAGACGGTGAACCCGACTTATAAACAGGTTTGTTCGGGTAAAACCGGTCATGCCGAGGCGATGGAAATTATTTTTGACCCGAAGAAAATCAGTTATGAGCGGCTTTTGGATATGTTTTGGGAGCTGCACGACCCGACGCAGTTGAATCGTCAGGGGCCGGACTTCGGGGAGCAGTATCGTTCGGCGGTGTTTTATCACAATCTTGCTCAGCAGGCGGCTGCGGAGTCATCAAGACAAAGGTTAGAAGAATCGGGTAAATATAAACAGCCGATAGTGACACAGATTGTTCGGGCGCAGACGTTTTATCCGGCTGAGGAATATCACCAGAAGTATCTGGAAAAACGCGGGCTGAGCGTTTGCCATTAGAAAAATTTTACATCGGTTCTTGTCGCGGTGCGGCTTCAGAGATAATCATTTTTTTATTCAATTCTGAACCATTCGAAATCGGCGAATCCTCGGCTGTCGGTGATATTGGGATTAATGTTAAAAAGCCCGACCTTGGCGCCTATCCAAATATCTTTCGAGGCGGTGAATTGCGTTCCGATAGGTTTGTAGTCCTTGCCGGTAAGGCTGTACGAAAAATTGCAGCGTGCTTTTTCGTCAACGTTAACTTTGAAATAACAGGTGCTGTCATTTACGTCGACCGATTCGATTAGCCGGGTATTATCGAAACCTCTGTCATAGGCGCCTTCGAACATTGCTATCCGATAGTTATCTGCGGATTTTGAAATTGCAAGATATGCCCATTCGCCTCCCATAATTACAAGCCCGCTCCGCTCGTCCGCCAGGTCTGGGTTTGCGGTGATTTTTGTCGAGGCTGTGAATGACGGAGCGGGAAATTTTTGAAGAAGCAGATTCGGGACGAACCAGAAATTGCCGTTTTGAGAAAGATTCTTAACTGCGTATAGGCGCAAATATCCGGGGTTTTCCGTAAGCGAGTACCATTGTTTTTTGGGGTTTGCGTGCCACTGCCACTGTAATGCCAAATCGCTTTGATTAAATTCGTCCGAGGTTTGCGGGACGGTTATCGGAAAAGTTTGACCAACGTCGGGTTTTTCGTATTCGAGAACAGGTTCGCCGATTCCGTCGTTATCGATATCAACGCCCATCAAAGGCCAGCCGTCTTGCCATTTTACCGGCTGAAGATGTGTGATGCGGCCATAGGGGCCTCTGTCCTGAAAATGAATGAACCACCATTGCCCTGATTCCAATTCGACAAGACCGCCCTGATGCGGGCCGTTGATTTTTGTGCTGCCTTGATGCAGGACGTTTTTAATTTCGTACGGGCCGTAGATGTTTTTCGCGCGAAGAGCTGTCTGCCAGCCTTCAGTGACACCGCCTGCGGGGGCTAAGATATAATACCAGCCGTCTTTTTTGAGAAATTTGGGACCTTCGATTGTCGGCTGATTTTCATCCTGAAAAATAATTGTGCCGTTGTCTAATATTTGTTTGCCGTCGGGGCTCATTCGATGCAGATAAAGAATTCCGCCTCTGAGTTTGCTTCTGACTAAATAGGCGTTTCCGTCGTCATCCCAGAGCGGACAGGGGTCTTCCCACATTTCGACTTTAACGATGTGGTTAAGCTGCCACGGGCCTGCGGGGTTTTCGGCGACGGCCATAAAAAGACCTTCGTGCGGCGTGCAGAAATAGACATAAAAAAGACCGTTATGAAAACGAATCGATGGCGCCCAAGAGCCTTTGCCGTGAACCGGTTTATTATATTTTTCGAGGGGCAGGTTTTCATAGACATGTCCGATGATTTTCCAGTTAACTAAATCTTTGGAATGAAGAACGGGAATTCCGGGCATGCAGTTGAAGCTCGATGCTGCCATATAAAAATCGTCGTTATGTCGGATAACATCAGGGTCGGAATAATCGGCGTGTATAATCGGATTTTTGTATCTGCCGTTTCCTAAATCGGATACCCAAATCTGGGCGGCAAGAACGGCTTGAAACAAAAATAAAAACACGACGCTGCGAATCAGCATTTTCATAATCCGGCCTTTCGTATTTTATTTGCAATCTGTTCTAAAAGGCGATGCTGGCAAGCCTTCTTTATTATATAAATTCGCACCTTCGGGATTGTCGGCCCAAGCATATCTGACGGCTTTGGGTTCGGTTATTTCATCATGCCAGAGGACGACTTTATCATCTTGTATTTCTGCGTTTGCCCAGACGAATTTTTTGTCGGAGCCGGCTATGGCGAATTGCTGCAATGGGCCGTCCTTTGCGATTAATCCGCCGCCGATGTGTGAAAAGGTGAGAATGATTTTATTGTCTTGGATTTTCATAGACTGATAAATAGGGCCTGAATAGACAAGGTCATTTTCACCGTAAGCGATTTTTCGAGCGGCGAGGGCGAGGCGTTTGCCTACATCTTGTTTGTTCAGGGGGTGAATATCATTCCATTCTCCGATGTCGATTGTTACAGCCATTGCGGTGTTGGGGACTGAAAGGGTTTTTAATTGAGCTTCTCTAAGCTCGGCCCATCCGCTTTCGGAGGGTTTGTCTTTAGCATCCATAAAATTGGCGAGCTGAACATATAAAAACGGAAAATCGCCCTGATTCCAATTTGTCCGCCAGTCGGCTATTAAGTCTGAGAAAAGTTTACGGTATTCATAGGATTTTCCGGTGTTGGATTCGCCCTGATACCAGATAACCCCTTTAATTTTGTAGTTTAAAAGAGGTGCTATTTCTCCGTTGAATAATCCGAGCGGCTGCCACTGAACGAAGGTTTTGCCCGGCAGGGGTTCCATAACTGCGCCTAATTTATACTGCCATTGACCTTGCAAATCGATTTTATCATCTGCAAAAACAAGCTCGTAAGGTTTTTCAGGGTAAAAGCGTCCTATGCCTGAGTTCGAGATAACTCTTACGGTAATTACATTTTTTCCGGTTTTGAGAAGATTAGCGGGGACATCGTAGATTCGAGGAGGCCATTCGTATGTTACTTGGCCGACTAATCGTCCGTTAACATAAGTTTTGTCGGCGTCTTTGATTCTTCCGAGCCACAGCTTTGCTTTTTGGCCGGCGAGAGATTCGGGAATTTCAATTTCTTTTCTGAACCAGACTGAGCCGTTTTTTTTGGTTGGTAAAAAATCAGGAAGCTCGATTGTCTGCCAGCCGCAAGTATCTAAATCAGTTGCGAACCATTCTTTAGAATCTTCGATAAGGCCGGGGTCGGTTTCATCGAGAAGTTTATACCAGTTGTCGCTGACGGTTTTGTCTTCGGATTCGATTTTTCTGATTAACTCGTTATCTTTGAATTTTTGAGCGGTTTGGTAATATTCTGGAAATTGCTTCAGGGCTTCCTCGCTCATCCATGCCTGTGCGGGCGAGCCGCCGAGGCTGGCGTTGATTAATCCGACGGGAACATTATATTGTTCGTATAATTCCTTCGCGAAGAAATACCCGACAGCAGTGAAATTCAGGATGCTTTGGGGATTGGCTGCTTCCCATCGTCCCGAAGATACATTTTCACGCGGTTTTTTAAAATCATATTCGTCAGGGACAAGAAATTGTCTTATCGCAGGATTGAAGGCTTGGGCGATTACATCGGGATAGTGATATTTGAGTCTTTCCATTGTCAGTTCCATATTCGACTGTCCCGAACAGACCCATACATCGCCGAGCATTATATTTTTTAAGGTTATCTGATTCGAAGCGGTAATTTCCATAGTATAAGGGCCGCCTGCCTGTGATTTATCGAGCATTAATGACCATCTTCCGTTCGAATCGGCAGAGGTATTATATGTTTTTTCGTTAAAGGTTATGTTTACCGATTCGTTGGCATCTGCCCAGCCCCAGATTTTTAGAGCGGTATCTCTTTGCAGAATCATACCGTCGCTTATAAGACGCGGCAGCCTTACGGCGCAAAGGGCAGCTTGAGAAAGAATCAAAATATAAAGGCAAACCAGCAAGAGCATAGACTTGAATTTAAATTGCATATCGAATTCTCCTTATTAGTTGATAACTTTGGTTCCGTCAAAATTTTTGTCGGCGAAATCGAGAAATTGTTTCCAGTCGCTGTTATCGGCTCCGTGTCCGCCGTCTCGCAGATAATAAACGACGGTATCGCCGACGAGAGTTTTTACCGGCGGCATATCGATGTCACCCAAACCTTTTTTGCCGAATAGATTATACACATCTTCGGCGTGTTTGGCTGCTAAAAAAGTGCCTTTCGGGTCGCACCAGTAATCGTATTTGGCTGAATGTACGAAAACCGGACGAGGAGCCATTAAGGCAAAGAGCATATGCCAATCGACCGGCAGGTCGTTTTCTCTGTTGGCGAATTTTTTGAAGTTCGGGCAGAACCAATAGCTTGCCCAGCCTGTAATCGAGGCAATGGTTTCTCCGTATCGGCGGCGTACTAAATTCGCTCCGCCGCATCCGGCTTGGCCTGAGATTATTAACGCGAAACGTTCATCCTGTGCTCCGGCCCACATGGCGGTTTTGCCGTATCGGGAAAATCCGAACAGTGCGATTTTGGATTCGTCTATGTCGGGGTCGGTCTCGATGTAGTCCATCGCCCGGCTGGCAGCCCAAGCCCAAGAACCGATAGCGCCCCATTCATTCGGTTCGGGTTGATTCCGGCCGTGCTTGGCAAAAAATTTGCGGATGCTTTTGTCGTACGAGTTAGGTTTATCGAGGTCCACATCCCAAGGATTGTAAACTATAAGTCCATAGCCTCTGTTGATGATAATTTCAGTAGGCCCCCAGCCGATGACCACGAAGGCCGGCACGGGCGTCTGGGATTTCGGCAAGAGGACTTTTAATTTCATATTCGGGTCGGTTTCTTTGCCGGTGAAATATATTGTTATATCTTTTGCCACAGCTTTGCCGTTCATAGCGTTGGGGTCAGCTTTGGTTAATTTAAATGTCATATCTTTAGGCCGACCGACCATAGTTTTTCCATAAACATTTTCCTCGAATAGTTTGATGATTTCCGGTCGGCGTTGTTTTTGCCATGTATTTGCGTCGGTTACTTTTTGGCCGTTTTGAAGTGTCAGCGGGTCGGGCAGCGTGAACTGGGGAACTTTGTCTTCATCGTACTGGCCGATAGGATAACCGTCAGGAAGAACCGGCGGAGCTGATAAGGCGTAACAAGCAAGACAAAAAACTAAGGACAAGAAAACAAGAGAGTGTTTCATAGCTATTCTCCTGATAAAACAGCAGGTGTATTTTACCAGAAAAAAGTAACATCGTAAAGGCGATGGAATAATTGATTGTACATCTCAGAATAACAATAGAAAATGCGAAGCGGTAAAGCTTGAAAATCGGTTCGAATAACTATATGATATTGTTTTTAACGGTGAGAGTAGCTCAGTTGGATAGAGCATTGGATTGTGGTTCCAAGGGTCGCGGGTTCGAATCCCGTCTTTCACCCTTTTTTGCAGGCGGTTTTTTAAGGGCCGTTTTTGTTCGATATTTGACGCTGAAGGGGGGTTATTAGGGTTTATAAGCCTTCCTAAATCCGGTAAAAAGTTAAGCTGGGCGGTTATTAAAAATAACGAAAATAACGATTTTTTCGCTTGCAATGTTGTGCAAAAAGGTGTATAGTACTTGTTGTTATACCTCAAAGTGCGGGTGGCAGTGCAATAAAATGCCTGTTTTTGTTGACAGTTCAGATTGGAGTTATTAGAGTACATCAGCATTTATAAATAATGAAATAATCCGCTATTGCGGTTTATGAACCTCGGCGAGGCAGCATGGCTAGCCGGTTTCCCCCCCAGCCGGTACCATCACCTCGCCTTTTTTATGCGCATATTTTGTCTGCGGTTAAATGCTTGTTTTATAAAGACTTAGGCGAAGAGAAGGTTTTTCTGAACAGTAAAAAACAGGCTATCGCGACGGCTGAGGTTATTGAGGCGAAGATAAATGTCGATTGGGGCGAGATATTCTGCCAAAGAAATCCAGCTATGATGCCCGCAGGCAGGGCAGCCAAGCCGGTTACGGCGTGAAATGTCCCCAGAGCTGTTGCTTTTATATTGTCGGCGGCGAGGTCAGATATTAGAGCTTTTTCTGTTCCGTCGACGGCGGCCAAAACCACTCCGTATAATGAAAACAAAATTACGAACATCCAAGTTGAGTCCGCATAGGCGAAACCCAAGCAGACTAAGGCGAAAAGAAAGAATCCGGAAATAATAACCGGCTGTCTTCCGATTTTATCCGAGAGTGAACCGAGCGGAATAGCAAAGACACTGTAGAAAATATTGAAAAGCACATACAAAAGGACCGGCGCGGCGATTGATGCTTTTTCGGTGAAGATATGCTGGGCTTTCATTACGAAAAACATATAACTGAAATTGCCTAAGGCGAAGATTCCTGCGACGAGTATGTAAAGTTTTAGCGGTTTTGACAGAATCGAAAAACTGATTTTCAATTTTGCATTGTTTTTGGGCGTTTGGTTTTCTTTTACAAATCGAATAGGTATTAAAGCGGCAAGACCGAATACGGCTGCGATGATGATTATTGTTTTTAATTCTAATCCTGCGAACCACAGCAGAACAAAAGCGATAACCGAACCTAAAACAGCGCCCACCGAATCGAAGCTGCGATGAATTCCGAATCCCTTGCCGCGTTTTCCTTGCGCTGATTCGGCTATAAGCGCGTCTCTCGGAGCGGTTCTGAGGCCTTTGCCGACGCGTTCGAGCGACGCGAATGCCAGAGCGCTCGGCCACATCTTCGCAAACCCCAGCAGCAGCTTAAAAACGGTTGAGGTGCCGTATCCGAGATAAACAAAGATTTTTCTTTTTCCTGTTTTGTCGGACCAGTATCCGCAGATGACTTTGAGGATATTCGCAAGGCTGTCACGCAATCCGCCGAGCAATCCGATGATTTGCCCCGAAGCTCCGAGCGACTGCAGGAACATCGGGAGAATCGGCATAATCATTTCGCTGCTTAGGTCGTTGAAAAAACTTACGATGCTTAAGATGATGACGTTGCTGAAACTTTTCTTTTGGTTATTATTTTCCATAACTTTATTGGCCGCGAACCTGCACGATGACGTTTCTGCTTCTGGGGCCGTCGAATTCACAAAAGTAAATTCCCTGCCATGTGCCGAGTACGAGAGAGCCGCTGTTTATTAGAATTTGTTCGCCGGCGCCGAACATCGAGCTTTTTACGTGGGCGTCTGAATTGCCTTCGCCGTGGCGGTAGCCTCTTCGATTTTCGGGGATTAGTTCTTCGAGGGTTAGTAAAATATCGTGCATGACCGAAGGGTCGGCGTTTTCGTTTATTGTGATTGCGGCTGTAGTATGCGGGCAAAAAACTATAACATCGCCTTGTTGGATTCCCGATTGCCGGACGATTGACCGGATATCAGAGGTTATATCGACAAGCTCGTTTCTTTTTTTTGTTCTAACGCCGAATGTTTCCTGTATGATTTTCATAATGGTTAGCTATCTTCCTTTTTAGATTTCATTTGCTTTATGATTTCAAGCTGATTGACGGCCTGATTGTCTTTCGGCCTATTCATTGCTTTTTTTGATAAAATCAGGTCGTCGATCTGCAGGATGTTATATTGTTTATTATTTATGACATGAGGTTTACTTTTAGCCTTTACCGAATCAAACGAACCTATACCCTGTACAGAACTGATGCAATCAAGCTGACCAAGGTCGGTATCGATATAAAGATTTTTAAAGTCTTTACAATTTTGTTTTGTGATTTCGAATTTCAGTTTATTCGGGGTCATCCGATGAACGGGATTCAGGCCGGCCAGCGCTTTGTGCAGTTTGAATAAGTTCTCAGCAGTAAAACTGCAGCAAATATCAATATCTTCTGTTACGACAGTGCAGCCGTGAATTGCTCCGGCAAGTCCGCCTACAATTACAAAGTCAACATCTGCTTCGTTTAACTTATCCAGAAGATTGAAAAAATCCTGCATTACTTTTCATTCCTGTTATCGCGCATTTGCTTTATAGTATTGACAGCTATTTGAAGCCGTCTGATTCTTTCTGTCGGAGTTCGTTTAAGATTATCGTACAGAGCTACTATATCGATACCGAAATCCTTTGCTTTTTGAAGCCGCGGGTCTTTACTGATGAGAATTTGCTCGAGATTTTCCATTGTTATTTTTTTCTTACATTTGTTCTACTACTTCGATACCCAATAAATTTTTCAGTCCATGCTCGATTGTCCGGGCGGTTAAATCGCACAGCAAAAGCCGTGTCGGCCGTTTGTCAGGCGAGGCGATGAGAACGGGACAATTTTGATAAAAGCTGCTGAATTTTTGTGCAAGCTCGTAAAGATAGGCTGTCAGGTAATTGGGTTTATAATCGGCGGCGGCTGATTCGATGATTTCGCCGTATCGAACGAGATGCTTTGCCAGTGCTAATTCGTCAGGCTCGGTCAGATTTAAATTTTTCAGTCCTTGGAGTTCCTGTTCGACATTGACGCCTTTTTCAGGAGCTTTGCGGACGATGGATTTTATTCGGGCGTAGGCATACTGCATATATGGAGCGGTGTTGCCGTCCATAGCCAGCATTTTGTCGAAGCTGAAGACATAATCGCTTGTGCGGTTGTTGGAATAATCGGCGTATTTAACGGCTCCGATTCCGACGGCATTGGCGATTTTTTCTTTTTCTTCTTTTGATAATTCGGGATTTTTCTGCTCGACGATTTTGCTTGCGCTCTGGACAGCCTCGTCTAAAAGGTCTTTTAATTTTACGTTCTCGCCGGAACGTGTTTTTAGGGGTTTGCCGTCTTCGCCGAGTACCGAGCCGAAGGTTACATGATGAAGCATCTCTCTTTTTGCCCAGCCTGCCATTTCGGCTACAGTAAAGACCATCTCGAAATGAAGCTGCTGCCGCGCGTCCGTAACGTAGATAATTTCATCGGCTTTTAGTTCATTTACTCTATATCTTATCGCAGCCAAATCAGTTGTTGCATAAAGAAACGCACCATCTGATTTTTGTATTATTACCGGTAAAGGATTGCCTTCTTTATCCTTAAAACCTTCAGGAAAAACACATACCGCTCCATCAGACTCAACAGCCAATCCTTTTTCCTTTAACTCCGAAACAATATTTGGCAGCATATCCTTATAAAAGCTCTCACCACGAATATTAGCTTCTGCATAAATAATCCCAAGCTTTTTATATATATCTATGAAGTGTTGTTCCGACGCACGAATAATTTCATTCCAGCAACTTATCCATATCTGGTTGCCCTTGTGAAGACCTGCAATTGCTTCACGTGACTCAGCCGCAAATTCTTCGTTTGTATGAAAAAGATGACTTGCTTCTTTGTAGAATGCATCGAGGTCCTTTATAGGTAAGTATGGAAATGTTTTTTTATCTCCTCTTTTGATAGCCGCATCTCGTTTTCTACTATATAAAGCACAGAGCATGCCGAATTGTGTTCCCCAGTTACCGATATGGTTTTGAGGTTTGATTTTATGTCCAAGAAATTCGAGGATATTACAAAGACATTCACCTATTATAGTACTTCTCAAATGCCCAACATGCATTTCTTTCGCAATGTTGGGACCGGAAAAATCGACGACAATTCTTTTAGGTTGAGCAATTTTACTTATTCCGAGATGATTTTTCGAATCAGCGTTGATTTCAAGAATCGCATCTGAAAGGAATTGCGGTTTTAATCTTAGATTTATAAATCCCGGCCCTGCGATTTCGGGTTTTTCACATAGGTCATTTAAATCGAGCTTTTCAACGACCTGTTCAGCTAACTTTCTGGGGTTGGTCTTTAGATTTTTTGCCAGAGCCATTACGCCGTTGGCCTGATAATCACCGAATTTTGCTTCTTTGGCTGCCTGAACGATAGCAGGGGCCTTTTGGCCGGTGACTTGCATCATCGCCGCAGAGATTCGTTCTTCTAATATGTCGATTACCGGTTTCATTTCAAATCAGCCACAGAGTTTTATTTATAGCCACAGAGGGCACAGAGAACACAGAGAAATAGTTTTTATAGCCACAGAGAGCACAGTCCTATGGACTCCTTACGGAGAGGTCACAGAGATATTTGTTTTATTAATTCTAATTTCAATTTTTCATATTCCTTTTGTATCTTCTTTGTTTACCAGCCGTAATAATTTCTTATCTCTATAGCTAAAAAGGTATTGCTATAGCTATTATAAAGCCACTCGTTTAATTCCATCAACAAGTCTTTTTTCGCCGAAATTTACAATCAGCCCTCGTCTTAATTTTGTAGCTTTTAGATACGAGAGAGTCTGAGCTAAAGCGACTTCCGGCATTTTAGAAAGCGATTTTATTTCCACAACCACTTCATCCTCAACGAGAAGGTCGATTTTCTGTCCTTTAATAACCTTACCTTTGTACATAACATCGGCAGGCACTTGTCTTTTGTATTTTATTTCCTGAAGTTCAAATTCATAACAAAGCGCTTCTTCGTAAATCGATTCAAGCAGTCCGGGGCCAAGCTCCCGATGTACTTCGATTGCAGCTCCAATAATTTTCTCTGTTAAATCATCGCTCATTTATTTTTATCTCTGTGGCCTCTGTGTACTCTGTGGCTAATATAAATTATTTAGTTTCCTCTGCGGCAATTTTCAATCGTTTTGCGTCGCCCCAGAGCATTTCCAAGTCATAGTAGCCTCTGTATTCTTCATCGAAGAAATGCACGACTACGTCGACGAAATCGAGCAGAACCCATCTTCCCTGTTCGTATCCGGCTCTTCCGAAAAGCTCATAGCCCTGCGCTTTTGCCAATTCTGTAATTTCATCACAAATACTTCTCATCTGCCGGCCGCTTGTGCCGGTCGCGATTAGAAAATAATCAGCGGCGGGTGATATTCCTTTTAAATCGAGCACTACGATATTTTCGCAATGGCGTTCGGCAGCGAGTTTTGCCGCGGCCAATGCGAGTTTTTTTCCTGTGGTATTAGTTTTTTTCGCCAATTAACGTTAAACCTCCAAAAAAACGGGGCGGCTGAAATCAGCCACCCCGATAGGTTACAAATAAACCGCTCGAACGTCAACTATTAGGCATGTCATTAGTAGCTTCGCAGATTCAGCCACGCTCCGACTGTCGGCGCGAATTTAACAATGACGCCGGCGAATACTACGCTGACCATGCTCATTAGTTTAATAAGGATGTTTAGGCTCGGGCCTGATGTATCCTTGAACGGGTCTCCGACTGTATCACCGACAACGGCGGCTTTGTGGGCGGGTGAGCCTTTTCCGCCGTGCGCTCCGGTTTCTATATACTTTTTGGCATTATCCCAGCATCCGCCGGCGTTATTCAGAGCTACAGCCAGCACGAAACCGCAGCTTAATCCTCCGGCGAGCAGTCCCAGCAGTCCGGCTACTCCGAGAATAAGCCCTGTTATGACCGGTACGAAAATTGCTAACAGCGAAGGAATAATCATTTCCCGCTGGGCGCCTTTTGTTGATATGGCTACGCATCTTGCGTAATCGGGTTTGCCTGTTCCTTCCATAATTCCGGGTATTTCACGGAACTGCCTTCTGACTTCGTTTACCATGTCACCGGCGGTTTTTCCGACGGCTTTCATAGTCATAGCGCAGAAGATAAAGGCCATCATCGAGCCGATGAATAATCCGCAAATTAAGTTGGGATTCATAATGCTCAAATTATATGCAGCCACAAAATCAGTCATCGATGCCGCGGTGATGTCGATGGCTCCGCTTATCGTTTCAGGAATAATTCCTTTTACAAAGGTAACGTTTCCGACTGTATAAGAGCCTCCGTTTTGTTCGGCAAGTGTTCCAATCCAGACGCGTATGCTTTCAATCAGCGATGCCAATAGCGCCATAGCTGTCAAAGCCGCAGAGCCGATTGCAAAGCCTTTTCCTGTCGCTGCGGTCGTATTGCCCAGCGAATCCAGAGCGTCAGTTCTTTTTCTGACCTCACCGCCCAGACCGGACATTTCAGCGTTTCCGCCTGCGTTGTCAGCGATTGGGCCGTATGCATCGGTAGCTAATGTAATTCCGAGAGTAGCTAACATTCCGACTGCGGCGAAGCCTATACCGTAAAGTCCAAGAGCGATATGTGTGAATCCTCCGGCAAAGCCGAAAGCGCATAAGATGCAGATTGTAATAGTAACTACCGGCAGGGCCGAAGAAAACATTCCTGTCGCCAAGCCGTTGATAATTGTCGGTGCAGGGCCCATCTCTGCCTGTTGTGCAACTGCTTTTGTGGGGCCGTATTCGGCAGATGTGTAGTATTCTGTGAACTGTCCGATTAAGAATCCGCCGACTAAACCGGCGATAACCGAACCTGCAATTCCATAGCTTATCCATCCGGTCTGAGCCATAATAAGAACGGCAGCGATTATCAATACGGTGCTAAGCAGCGTTCCCCGCATAAGGGCGTGAAGAAGGTTTTTCTGGCTGGCTCCTTCTTTGCAGCGGACAAAGAATATGCCGATGATTGACAGAATAATTCCGATACCGGCGACCATAGTCGGAGCTAATACAGCGTGAAGGGTTGTCATTTGCCCTTTTAAAACACCGGCTGTCAGAGCTGCTCCTAAAGCGGCTGTTGCAAGGATTGAGCCGACGTAGCTCTCGAACAGATCCGCTCCCATACCCGCGACATCACCTACGTTATCACCGACGTTATCAGCGATAGTAGCCGGATTTCTTGGGTCATCTTCGGGTATTCCGGCTTCGACTTTTCCGACCAAATCCGCTCCGACATCGGCAGCTTTGGTATAAATTCCGCCGCCGACACGTGCGAACAAGGCTTGGGTCGATGCTCCCATTCCGAAGGTTACCATTGTTGTTGTAATTTCGGCGAGTTTCAAATCGGGATTCATTCCCGCCGGTACCAGCGTCAAACCCAAAACTTGCAGTCCTTCTGCCATATTTTTGGGGGTATAAACCAGTAAATCAAGGATAAGATACCAAACGGTAATAAGCAAAAGTCCGAAGCCTACGACTACCAGCCCCATAACCGCACCGGAACGAAATGCTACCTGCAAAGCCGAGTTAAGACTTTTTGTAGCGCCTTGAGCGGTTCTGCTTGAAGCGCTGGTTGCTGTTTTCATACCTAAAAATCCGCAGAATGCGCTTAAAAGACCGGCAGTTATGAAGGCTATGGGTACGAAAGGATTCTGCACGCCCGCATAAGCTAAGGCTGTGAAAATCACAAATAAAATGACGAATACTCCGAATACAACGGTATATTGGCTTTTCAGGTAGGCGTAAGCGCCTTCCCTGACGTGGCCGGCGATAGTTACCATTGTTTCGTTGCCTGCCGGGTCTTTTATCATTCTCTTATAGAAGAAATAAGCGAATATTAAAGCAATAATTGACGCTCCG
>CAYMOE010000005.1:0-18202 GCA_964391985.1 uncultured Pirellulales bacterium | reverse complement strand
GGGGCTATCCACCATTCCAGCGGAATTAAGGATTTGCAGTCTGCCGAGCCGCAGCCTATACCCGCAATACAAGGTACGGCAAGAACCGTGAATAATAGACCTACCAACAACCTGCTTTTACTCATCTTAGTTACTCCTTTAAAATTCAGTTTATATACGCCTTTCCGTAATTGGCGAAATGCCGAAGTTTAATGAAAACATCAAAGATTGCAAGCTTTTTTGCTGCAGACGCATTTTCTGTGCGGTTAATAAGAATATTATCGGCTAATCGGCGGTTTTTTCAATAGTAAAAGCATTACCGCGAAATAACTTGAAAATGTCCATTTTTTTACTATAATCAGCCATAATCATGTTTTTTGTCGGAGCAGATAAGAAGATTATGGAAAAGCATGAAAAAAACCGTGGAAAATGGTGTCTACCCACTCTTGTTATAATGCAAATCGCCTTAGGGCTGCCTTATCTTGGCAACATTCCAAGAGTTTTTGTTGATGAAGCGTGGGATTCGGCTTTGGGTTGGAATATCGCGCAAAACGGCAAACTGGCTCATCCTTTTATTGAGGGAATGGGCGGGGTGCAGCATTGTTTCATTCAACCTCGGGTTTTATTGCCGGTTGTTTCATCTTTTGTTTTTAAGTTTACAGATTGCACGATATTTACCAGCAGGCTGCCTTCGTTAGGTTTTTCTATTATTGCAGTAATATGTTTGTATCTGCTTGTTAGCAGATGGTTTGGACCTTATCAGGCTTTTTGGTCATGTTTTTTAATGATTACACAGGCATGGTTTTTCGAGATAAGCCGAAGAGCCCGACCGGAGATACATTACACGGCATTAGCATTATTACTTTTGTTAGTTATAGATAATTATTACAGGCGTTCTTCAAAGCTGACAGCTTTGTTTGTCGGGGTTATTTGCGGTCTTATGGTTTTAGCTCACCCGACAGGAGCGGTTCTTGCCGCGGCTGTATTTATTTCAGCATTTATATGGATGCGCCCGAAACGTCTTGTAACTTATTTTCTTTTTACAGGGCTGGGCGTTTTTATTATATGCTTGCCTTATATGATTCACTTGTTTTGGGGTGTTCAGCAGCCCGGCGTTATTTTCTCAGAACAGATGCAAATCGGTTTGTTGAGAAGCTCTATAATTTCGAAAGAGTTATCAAGATATAAAAATTTTCTAATTTTCCCGAGTCTTGTTCCTGCAGGCTTGATAATGTTCTTTGTTTGGACAACAGCCTGGTTTGGTTCAAAGCAGGAAAAGATGTTTGTCTCAATAATAACATTATTCGTATTAATACTGCCGATATGTTCGGTCAATCATTATCCGCATTATTGCGCGGCGACGATACCTTTCTGGTCTATGCTAATTGTGAAGTTTTGCCGAGAACTGTTAAAAGAACCTTTTGTATTAGCCGGATATAATAAGATTCGTACAGCCTTAGTAGTTTTAATTGTATCTATGTATTTACTGCCGTCCTTGTATATCATCTCTAATATGTTTTACTCACTTCATAAAGCTGATTTTGACACAGTAATAACCCGGATATCCGAAAGAATTCCAAGCGGTGCAAAAGTCTATGCAAACCCCATCTTCTGGTATAATCAGGGTAAATTTGATTATGGTCCGTATATGATTTCTTACAAAACCGGAATATTATTGGATGATTTAGATAGTTGGGTAAAACAGAGCGGTTTTGAATATGCGATAAGACCCTCGTGGCATTTGCGCCCGCCGTTTTGGGCTGAAAAAGCCTCTCAAAAAGCACTCATGTTCACAAAATCATCTGGTTTTGATTTATGCTGTGAACGATACTTTGTTAAGATAGATGAATTCAGTGACCCATACTATGGGCTTATTGAAATATACAAGTTTAAGCCGATACGTCAGCTGGAACGTTACTAAACTATATTTCTATGTATGGTAGTCAGCATTGATTTTGATATAGCCTCGGCTTAGGTCGCAGCCGTAATAAAAATCGCTGTGTTTTCCAACTCCTAAATCCACCGTAATTGTATGGCTAATTTGCGAGACGATTTTGCTTGCCTTTTTGCGGTCGAAATTTGTCGGCGAGCCGTTTTTGAATACAGTTAAATCATCGAGTTTACAGGACATTTTCTTCGGGTTAATTTTCACGCCTGATGAACCGATTGCGCAGATGATTCTTCCCCAGTTCGGGTCTCCGCCGTGAACCGCGCATTTTACAAGGTCATAATCAGCTATTGCCCTTGCGGCGATATTGGCATCATTTTTCGAAGCTGCCCGGTTAATTACCACCTTGAACATTCTGGTTGCTCCTTCGGCATCGAGAGCCATCTGCCTTGCCAAGTCATCGCATAAATCGCAAAGGGCAGCGGTGAATTTTTTATATCTGGGGCATTGGCTCGATATTTGCCGATTGCCCGCCAAACCCGAAGCTAAAATTACGGCTGTGTCGTTTGTGCTTTGATGACCGTCCACAGTTAATTTATTTAGAGAATTGTCGATAGCCTGTTTCATCGCTTTTGCCAAAAGCGGTTTGCTGACGGCTGCATCGGTTGTAATAAAGCAAAGCGTCGTAGCCATATTCGGGCCAATCATACCCGCACCTTTTACAACCGCGGCTAAGGTGATTTTTTTGCCGGAGATGTTCAGGGTTTTGCAGGCGAGTTTGGGTTTGGTATCGGTAGTCATTATAGCGTTTAGGAAATTAATACCGGCGGCGGGGGCTGCGGATAATTCATTGTATGCCTTGCGAATACCGCGGGCTGCTTTGGCGACGGGTAGTTTTTCTCCGATAATCCCTGTCGAAGCGACTAAAACCTCATGCGGATTTGCTTGTATTTCTTTGGCGGTTATCCGGCACATTTTGATAGCGTTGTTTAAGCCTTGTTGTCCGGTGCAGGCGTTGGCGTTTCCGGAATTTACTACGACAGCGTATATAGCGCGGCTTTTAATATGTTTTTTGCTTATCGCGACCGGAGCGGCGAAAATTTTGTTCGTGGTAAATACAGCCGCCGCGACAGCTCCCGTCGGGCAGACGATTAAACCTAAGTCATGTTTTCCCGATTTTTTTATGCCGCATTTTACTCCCGCAGCCAGAAAACCCTTCGGCGCGGTTATGGTATTATTTGTCATCTTTTTCTCCATCTATAAAAAAGTTCGCCTGTTCGATTAAACCGGCGTTTAAAGCACAAAAGTTTAAATGAACGCAATCAGTTTTTCAATCGTATATATAAGAGGGCGGGCTGGGGCGCCTCCTCTTCCTTCCTCCATGCCTTGGTCCGCTCTGCTTTTTAAAGCATAGCTCTGTTTTTAGAGCGTCCGTCTTCACAGGCAGTATCGCAATTACCGAGCCTGCCTGCTATAGCCGAATCCCGCAAATCCCCTATGGGGTCGTAGAGTTTAGCATCGAGGTCAACGCAATTAATCATAATTCCGGATTTATTTTGCCTGAGCTGGTTTACGATTTTTCCGTCGGGCTGAATAAAACACGATGGGTACGGGCTATAGTATCCGCTTGCGTTTGACATACTCATCCAGAAATAATTCGTAGCGGCGTGACATTGCATCGACTGGCGCATAATATGAGTATGAACGCTCGGGCCTTTTTGTCTGGCGTTATAGAACGATTGAAAGACGCATTGAACGCCGAGTTTATAAAGCCGGCGATAAATTTCCGGAAACCGAACGTCGAAACAAATCAGCAGCGAGCATTTGACATCGTTGATTCGGAACGTTACGAAATGGTCTCCGGGCGTGAATTTGCGTGATTCGGCTTTCATGCAGAATCTTTTGTCGTATCTGTCTTTGATTTTTCCGTCCGGGCCGATTAGATATAAGCTGTTATGAGGTTTATGCGGCGGCGTCAGCGGGTGAGTGCTTCCCAGCACAACCCAGAGGCTTAATTTTTTGGCCAGTGACATTATATTAAGAGTTTCCTGCCTGAGCAGCGGCCAATCGAAGTTATCGAAGTTCGGAAAATCGGCGCCGACATATCCGCTCAACGCGCATTCGGGAAAATGAATGATGTCAGCACGGAGCTTTTTCGCTTTTTTCAAATATGACTGAATCTGCCGTGAGTTTCGCTTTATATTATTGCTCACCGCAAACTGACACGTTGCTATTTTAAGTTTTCTTGCCACAGAGTTTTTCCTTTTTTATTTTAAGCCACAGAGCACACAGAGGTCACAGAGGTCACAGAGAATATTTATTTCAAAGAATTTAATGCTTTGGCAATTCTTATGTTTACTTCAAAACCATCCATGATGTTTTTAGAACTTATCGCTCCGAGGCTTACAGCTTCATGGAAAAGAGACTCGTAGATGGCCAATGCATCCTTATACGAAAATTGTTCTTTAATAAGCTGCTGCTTTTCAAAATCTTCCAGTTTTTTTCTATTTTTTATCATAATACCGTCAAGGTTATTTCAATCCGAGGGTTTCGTCAAGGCCGAAGATAATATTCATATTCTGAATCGCTTGTCCGGATGCGCCTTTTACCAGATTGTCAATCGCGCTGAAAGCCGCTATTTTGCCCTTAGTCTGGGTAACGTGAATATGACAGTAATTCGTCCCTGCGATGTTTTTCAGGTTCGGGCTTTCGGAGCAAAGCTGAACGAACTGCTCGTCCTTATAAAAATCCTCATAAAGCGAATCGAGCGTTTGCTGACTCAGTGATTTTTTCGGCCGACAGTAAATTGTCGATAATATTCCCCTGTCAAAAGGCCCGACGTGCGGCTGAAACAAAATTGTAACCTTTTGTCCGGCGATTTTTGTCGCGACTTCTTCCATCTCCGGAGTGTGCCGGTGAAAACCGATACCATAGGCGAAGAAATTTTCGTTCATATTCGGAAAATGAAATTTAACGGAAGGATTTTTTCCGGCTCCGCTGGTTCCGGTAACGGCGTTGTCTATGATTGATTCGGTTTCAATGAGGCCTTCTTTAAGAAGCGGTGCGATAGCCAATAATAATCCGGTCGGAAAACAGCCGGGGTTGGCGATTAATTTTTTGCCTTTGATTTCATCGCGGAAAAGCTCCGGCAGGCCGTACACGGCTTTTTTAAGATTGTCTGTGTCGGTGTGCTCGACCTTATAAAATTGCTCATAGGTTTTTACGTCTTTTATCCGGTAGTCCGCGCTGAAGTCGACGATTTTTACGCCGGCATCTAAAAGCTTGGGTACAAAGCCCATCGAAACCTTATGCGGCAGACAGCACAAAACCACATCCGCCGCCTTGGCCAGCTTGTCAAGGTCGAGCGGTTCGATTTGCATGTCGCATTTGCCTTTTAACCTGCCGAATACCTGCTCGGCATGGCCGCACTCCTGCGGCAGGGCTGTTAGATATGTCAATTGAGCCTGAGGATGACGGTTGATAATTTCTATCGCGTCCAGACCCGTATATCCGCTTGCTCCGATTATGGCTACGTTTATCATTTTAACTCCTTATATAAAAAAAGCCGCCAAGATTCGTCTCGGCGGCTATTGTAATTTCCCGAATAATATTTTGCAAATTAACGTTTGGAGAACTGGAATCTTTTTCTGGCACCGGCTTTTCCGGGTTTCTTTCTTTCGACCATTCTGGCGTCTCTTGTCAGATGACCGTTATCGCGAAGTGCCTGAATGAAGCTGTCGTCAAAGTTTCTCAATGCTCGTGCAATACCCAGACGTGCGGCTCCGGATTGTCCGGTGGTTCCGCCGCCTTTTACGTTGATGAATATATCGAAGCTTTTTTCTGCTTTTACTGTTTGCAGCGGCGACAAAACCGTATTTTGGTCCTGAATACGGTCGAAATATTCGTTAAGCTGTTTTTTGTTTACGACAAGCTTTCCTTCTCCGGGTTTAATTCTAACCCTTGCGATACTTGTTTTTCGTCTTCCTGTTCCCCACCAGAATCCGCCCTTAGGCTCTGCCTTTTTAACGGTTTTGGGCGCGGTCTGCTCTTTAAGTTTTGGGGCTATGGTTCCGGCGATATTCAAACTTTCGCCTGTGATATTCTGCTGAGCTTCGGTCATTCGTTAAATCCTACTTAATTAAGTTCAATTTTTTCCGGCTGCTGAGCCTGATGCTCATGCTTAGGCCCGCGATATATTTTCAATTTTTTAATCATCTGTTTGCCGAGCTTGTTTTTCGGAAGCATTCTTTTGACAGCCAGCTCGACTACCTTTTCGGGCTTTCTGTCCATCATCTCGGCAAAGCTGACATATTTATGTCCGCTTGGATAGTAAGTATAGTAATCGTACTCTTTGGTTTGGGCTTTGTTTCCGCCGATTCTCAGTTTTTCGGCGTTTACCACTACTACGAAATTACCTGTATCCACATGGGGGGTGTATGTAGGCTTGGTTTTGCCCATTAAAATCATAGCGATTTGGGTAGCCATACGGCCTAAAATCGCGCCGTCTGCGTCAACGAGCAGCCATTTTTGTTCGACCTGTCCTTTTTTTGCCAGAAAACTTTTCATATACAGCCTCTAAATTAATCTTGAAAACCCCATATGATAGGCAATCTCCCCTTGCTTGTCAAACAGATTTTTTACAAGTTTTAAGAAGGTTTTTTAAACATTGACTCAGGCTTAAATACTTAAATTGAGAGTAATTACAGCTATTAAAGGAGGGTATATTAAAAAGCGGTATTTATTGTGCATTGCTTAAGGGTAAACCACTATAGATGTGGTTGTTTACTCTTTTGGGGTTGGTGTATTTGCCATTTTCCATAAGTTTTCCCACTCCAAAAGTTCCTCCTTTATCTCAGGACTGCCGTTTTTATTCACATATTCTGTGGCCTTAGTAAAGTATGAATCGCCCATTTGCTTCAATGCTCTAAATGCACCATATCTAAACGATTTATGCTCCTTGCCTTCCTTCATTAACTGCCGAGCTAACATAAAAGCTGCTTCTTCTGATGGGAATTTGGCTAATAAAAACATTTCTTGAACAGCTACCTCTTTATATTTTCTGCTGTTTATTGTCTCTAATAGTTTTTGCCCTAGGTCGGCTCTCTTAGATTCCGAGAAATTAGTGAATTTTGCAAGAGAATGTGCAGCATACCACCTAAATTCCAAATCTTGTTCTTTCAAAAATTCAAATAAAATATCTAATAGCTGGTCTGTTTCTATCGGCTTTAAATACATAGCCACCAAACCAACCCTTTGAAGTCTCCTGTCTGGTGACTTGAGAACGAACAAAATCTCATCTTCTGTAGGTGGTTCTGTTTGCAGGAATTTATCTTCTATTTTTCTCATCTTATTATAATCGTCTAAGATGCCGTCTGCTTGCATCTTACGGAATGCCTGATCATATTTTGAGGCATATTTAAACCAATTTTTTCCTTCGACCCCTGTTTTAAACAAACATCCATTGATAAAAAAAGATATGCCAAAAACAAACCATACCATATATTTGGTGGTATTGATTTTTCTCATATTTGTTTGTCCGCGTTTATTTTACGAACAGCCCATGGAGTTTCCGCAATTAAAGCATTTGTAGCAGGTACCGTTTCTTACGGTTATAGAGCCGCAAATATCGCATGCGGGCGCGTCGTCCTGAAAATGCTCGAACTGCGTATTGAACTCCTGCATCACCTGCATTTGGCCGCTTTCGGATTCCTGTGTGTCTGTAATAGCAGATGTAACCAATGCTCTTATTCTTCCTGCGGCTTCGGCCAATCGGCCCTTAGGAGCAGATGAAATTTCGCGAATAGCAGGTTTGGATTCTTTGTCGGATTGCTTGACTTTGGATTTTACCTCGGCGATTTTCTGTGCGAGGTCTTTGGTCTTTTCGACAAGCTGTTTGGCTGTGGTTGTAGTTTTGTTTTCATTCGCAGCCGGAGGTTCGTTTCTGTTTGGCGTGTTCTTTTCGGCATAGCCGGGAATAAACTGACAGCCCATCCAGCAGAAAATATAATCGATAAGACTCTTTGCGAACGGTATGTCGCGGTTGCTTGTCATTCCTGCCGGCTCGAATCTGGCGTGTCTGAATTTATCGACAAGCGTAATCAGCGGAACGCCGTATTGAAGCGCCATCGAAGTGCAGGTTCCGATTACGTCCATAAGGCCCCCGACGGTGCTGCCTTCCTTGGCCATGGTGATAAATAATTCACCCGGCTGACCGTCCTCATACAGCCCCACCGTCAGGTACCCTTCGTGACCTGCAACAGAAAACTTATGCGTAATACTTCTTCTTGTATCCGACAATCTTCTTCTGAAAGGCCGAGCCGGAGCCGCGGTTTCAGAAGAGGTTTTTGCCTGAATGTCTTTGTGTTTTTTGGTTTGTACAGGCTGAAGTTTTTTAGAGCCGTCTCGGTATATCGCTACAGCTTTTAGACCGAGTTTCCAGCCTTGGATATATGCTTCTGAAATCTGCTCGGCGGTGCTTTCTTTGGGCATATTGATTGTCTTACTTATAGCGCCTGTAATAAAAGGCTGTACGGCAGCCATCATTTTAAGATGCGCGTTATAAGAAATCGACCTATTGCCTTTGCGCGGCTTGAAAGCACAATCGAAAATCGCCAAATGGTCCGGGCTGAGTTTTTTAGCTCCTTCGATGGTTTCGTTCTGGTCGATGTAATCGCAAATTTCTTTTATTTCATCGACGCTGTAGCCTAATCTTTCCAAAGCCATCGGCACTGTTTTATTTACTAATTTGAACATTCCGCCGCCGGCGAGGAGTTTATATTTTACCAGTGCGATATCCGGTTCGATACCTGTTGTATCGCAGTCCATCATAAATCCGATAGTTCCTGTCGGAGCCAGTACTGTGGTTTGAGCGTTTCTAAACCCGACCTTTGTGCCGGCGTCGAGAGCCTGCTCCCAAATATCTTTTGCGGCGTTTCTAAGATACGACGGACAATACGGTTCGGGTATGTTATTGGCGTGCTCGCGATGCATATTTATAACCTTGAGCATCGGTTCTTTATTCTGTTCGAATTCTTCGAACACCCCTTTAATACCGGCGATTTCCGCGCTTGCTGTATAAGCGGTTCCGGTGAGAATCGCGCTGATAGCCGAAGCGATTGCCCTTGAATGATTCGATTCATAAGCTAAAGCCATACTCATTAATAATGAGCCCAGATTTGCATAACCAAGCCCCAGCGGACGGAATTTATGGCTGTTAGTTGTAATCGATTCTTCGGGGTAGCTGCCGTTGTCGACTAAGATTTCCTGCGCGATAATGAAGATTCGGACGGCTTTTTTGAAGCTTTCTATATCGAACGAGCCGTCTTCTTTTCGGAATTTCATCAGGTTCAGCGATGCGAGGTTGCAGGCCGAGTCGTCTATGAACATATATTCGCTGCACGGATTCGAAGCGTTGATACGGCCGGAATTCGGGCAGGTATGCCATCGGTTAATAGTGCTGTCATATTGAATTCCCGGGTCGCCGCAGATTCTTGTGCCTTCTGCGATAAGGTCCATTAACTCTCTTGCCCGATATTTGCCTATTTGCTTGCCGTTTGTAACGCTCAAAGTCGCCCAATCGGCGTCTTTTTCCACAGCCTGCATAAATTCATCTGTAACCCTGACCGAAAAGTTTGAATTTTGGAACATTACGCTGTTGTATGCTTCGTTATTATATTCTCCTGTATAACCGGCTTCGATGAGCGCCCAAGCCTTTTTTTCTTCTTCGGTCTTGGCGGTTATGAATTCCTTAATGTCAGGATGCGTTATTTTTAACGACTGCATTTTGGCGGCTCTTCGGGTTTTGCCTCCGGATTTTATTACCGCGGCAATTTGGTCGTAAACCCTCATAAAACTCAAAGGGCCTGAAGGTTTTCCGCCGCCGGAGAGCTTTTCTTTGCTGCTTCTCAGTGTTGATAAGTCCGTTCCTGTGCCGCTGCCGTGCTTAAAAAGCATAGCTTCGCTGGTAGCCAGCCTCATTATGTCATCCATCGAATCCTTAACCGACTGAATGAAGCAGGCAGAAGCTTGCGGATATTCGTAGCTGTTCGGGCACGGAGCTGCTTTTTGGGTTTTATTATCCCAATAGAAGTTATGTTTGCTTCCTGTTACCCCGTAAACATCGAAAAGCCCGACATTAAACCATACCGGGCTGTTAAAAGAGCCGTATTGATTGACGCAAAGCCAAGTTAATTCGTTATAGAAATTCTCGCCGTCCTGTTCGCACGCGAAATAACCGTCTTTTTTGCCGCGTTCGGCAATGGCTTTGCAAACCCTGTGAACAAGCTGTTTTACAGAGTTTTCCCTTTGTCCTGTTTCGATATCTCCGTAGAAATACTTGCTTGCGACGACTTTTGTGGCTAACTGGCTCCACGAGGCAGGAACTTCGATGTTATCCTGCTGGAAGATGGTTTCTCCGGTATCGCTTGATATTACAGCCGAACGCTTTTCCCATTGAAGCTCATCGAAAGGATGAGTAAGCGGTGTCGAGAAAAACGGCTCTATTTTTAACCCGCCGGTCTGCATAGTGGCTGTTTGCTTAACCTCGGTTTTCTGCTGAGTCTTAAAAGGATTCTCAGGACTAAACTGTTCGGCCATTTGCGCCTCCGTGCGAAAATAAGCCCTCCCAAGGGCTCCTACAACATATTGATTGTACAACAAGGTTTACATACAAGATATAGTGAAAAACAACAATGGCTTAATATATGCTATATCTTTGGCAATGCCAAGAGGAAAGTAGCAACTTTTTTTGAAAAAATCAGCTCTTTGTTCTTAGTCCTTGTTATTGCTGAATCTATGAGCAAAAATTTTTTTTGTACAAGCCAAAAAAAATCACATTCATCAAGACACTTGCGCTTTTAGGATGAATTTTGAACTAACCGAAATGCTTTGAGATTTATAAAAAAACATCACGCTGTTTATTTTTAGGTCACTTATTTTGCTTAAAAGCTTGCGATTTATGATTGTTATAGGACGTTGCTGGCTTTTGGGGCTGATGTTTAGTTTTTTTAACAGGGCAGTGACAATACGGTTTTTTGATAGAAAAAATTAACCGCCTAAATGTTACTTGGTATTTTTAGAGGCTTTGGGTGTTATCTAACGGATTGCTTAAACAAAATTAGGACATCAAATCAATCATTAAGAACACAAGTTTGATGCGATTTCTTCGGCGTGCTGCCAAAGAGCTTCAGGCAGGTAATATATTATGAAGTTTTCGGCTTAAATGACATGCCCGAAATAATGCGTACACTTGCTTTTTAACCGGATTTTGCCGAGGTCAAAAACGGTTCCTATAATCCGGCAAGGTCCTATATCGCAGCATATTTTATCCGGCTGCCTGATGGTTATTTTTTTGAATGTCTTAATATGGCTCATTATTTAGAGAGCTTGTAAGGTATTTCTTAAAAAGGACTTATGTAAAAAAATCTGTTTTGTTCTTTGTATTGTTTTTTTTAATACCTAATCATTTGGGGCATTAAATTCCCTTTCGATTTCGAATCAAGTTAAGCGGTTTTTCAGCTTACCGATATAGCTCCCCAGAATGTAATGCCTACGTTAGGTTTGCGTACCTTCGTAGAAAATAGCTCGGCACAGATGTGTAAATCTGCAAGCCGAGAACAAAACAATGGTTTTTTTTAGGAGTCAGGAAAATGCTAGCAATTAAAAACAATCTTATGGCAGAAAATGCCGCGAGACAATTGGGCATTAGCTATGAAGCTATGGCTAAGAGCGTGGAACGCTTAAGCTCAGGTCTTCGTATCAACAGCGCCAAGGACGACGCAGCCGGCTTGGCGGTTCGCGAATTAATGCGAGCCGACATCGGCGTGCTGGCTCAGGGCGTTCGTAACGCTCAGGACGGCATAAGTATGTTACAGACAATGGAAGGTGCTATGGCTGTGATGGATGATGCTTTGATTCGTATGAAACAGCTTGCCGAACAGGCAGCGACCGGTTCATACAGTGACACACAGAGAGGCATCATGCAGGCTGAGTTCAATGAGATGAGATCTGAAATCGAGCGTATTGCCAATTCGGCGAAGTTCAATGAGATTCAGCTTTTGAACACCAGTGCCGGCGTGACAATCCACTTCGGCGGAGCGACCGACTACATCACCGTCAATGGCGCAGATATGACACAGAGCGGTCTTGGTATAGCCGATTCTACAATTGCAAACGCAGCCAGCGCTCGCGCAGCTTTGTCAACGATGGACTCAGCTATCAACACCAAAGACGTAGCCCGTGCCAGATTCGGTTATATTATGAACCGTCTGGAAAGCACGGTCGCGGTGCTGAACATTCAGAAAGAAAACCTGATGGCTGCAGAATCGCGTGTTAGCGACGTTGACGTTGCTTCGGAAATGTCGGAAATGATGAAAAATCAGGTGCTTGCACAGGCAGGTATCGCGATGTTGGCTCAGGCGAATATGGTGCCTCAGATGGCATTACAGCTACTCAGATAATAATGAGAGATTCCGCTTGAAAAGGCGGAAGAGCCTAACGCATAGGTGCAAGACGGCTGTCGTAAATGACAGCCGTCTTTTTTATTGCGCGGATAGAATGCATTTGTAATTAGTATCTTCGGTTCGAGCATTTTGCAGAGGCATTATAATTTACGAAGAAATACCGCAGGGCGTCGATGGGGTGGTCGTAAATGCCGTCTTTTAATGGCAGCTCCGAGGGGTTCTGCGAGCAATCGGGATAATGATAGCATTGCAGGGCTTGGATTAGGCGGGAGCATTTTGGTGAGATGATAATCGAGCTTTTTCCGCTGCCGTTTCTTAAAGCGCGGCGAATCAATTCGATGCCTTCTAAAATCTGGCTTTGACGATAGCGGGTCGGTATGCCCATAGCTTTCAATTCGCGGACTGCGCTTGTTCCTGTAACATCGTTTGGGCTTTGACCGGCAGGGTCGCAAAACGTAGCTTGGACGGTATAGGGCAGTTTTGCTTTTATATTTTCTGCGTGGACGTGAATAGCCGCTCGATGACGCAGATATTCGTCGATGATACGCACAGAGCCGTCCTCATCGGCCTGAATCCACAGACAGACGAACGGGTTGACGAATCCGAAATCGAGAGTTCGGTATAACGGAAGGTTCGGGTCATAGGCGATTTCTCTGACGTGAATATCCGGGTCAAATTCATCGAAGACAACGTTTTCGAGCGATGGTTTTTTACAAAGCATCTCGGATTCGAAAGACGAACGGCTGGAACGCTTGGAGTGGGTTATAATGTCATCAATTTTAATATATCCGGCGGCGTTTTTGGCTTTTCCGCGGCAGTCATTGTAAATCGGGCATTGTGAGCAGGTTCTGCCGGTGCATTTTTCGATTGTCTCCCAGACGCACCATTTGAAAATCGGCGTGCTGTTTTTTTGAGCTTCGCTGACGATTTTCTGCATCAAGCCGTAAGGTTTGTGCATAGTGCTGAAGATTTCCATTGCACCGATAATTTTGTATGGCGCATTGCGGGATTTGTATTGTGTGTCATTCTGAGTTTCGACGTGTCGGGACGAAGAATCTTTTATTCTTTGACACTTAGACTCTTCGCTGCGCTCAGAGTGACAACTTGTCTCGTTATTCTGTAATTGCGGGAGTGAATAGCTTTGGGTGATGAATTTGGCTGCGTTAAAAAGCTCCGGTTCGAACAGCTCGATTTCATCGCAGCGGAGTTTCTGGATGTGTCTGCCTCTGACGCTTGCGGGCGATTGGGTGAGGACTTGGACTTGTGAATTATTTTTAAAGCAGCATCCGTTTGCTTTGGGCGGCTCGGCGAGAAATCTGTCGAAACCTTTTGTCAGGAAATTCAAAAAGTATTCGTACATTCTCGATGCCTGCTCGCCCGAGCCTGCGAGAATGCTTGTTTTGCAGTTCGGTTTGAAGATGCAATCGAGCAGGGCGGCTGCGGCTGCGAGTTGTGTTTTTCCGCCTGCGCGGTTCGCCCAGACGATGCAATCGCCATTCTCGATGCTTGATACTTGCTCAAAGTCGAGGAAAAAACTGTGATATAGATAATCCAGCGGCGAACAGTGGTCTTTGCATATCGGCTTTTCGGGTATGTCCAGACCGAGAAAAACTTTGACGTAATTTTTCAAGTCGGATTTCGACGAAGGCCGATTCGTGCGGAGCGATTCGTAGAGTTTCGATGCCTTTGAGATGCTGTTATGGACGAATTGTTTTTGAATGGCTGACATAGAATTCTCCCGTATAAGAAATGTTTAAGATATGATAGCTGGTTTCGGGAATAATCATTCCCTGATTTGCGGTATGAGTATAGGGATTTATCCGAACAATTTTACTTCTAACTTATAACTTAATGCGGTGCGTATTAAGTTATTTAAGTTTTAGTCGATTTTGTTGATTCTTTGCAGGTGTCTTCCGCCCTGAAATTCGGTATTAAGCCACAATTCTACAAGCTCAATGGCTTCGTGAATACTCATCATTCTTTCGCCGATACTGAGCATATTTGCGTCGTTGTGCTCTCTCGAAAGTTTTGCCGAGCGGACATCCCAAGCTATCGCGCAGCGTATTCCTTTTACCTTGTTTGCGACGATTGCTTCGCCGTTTCCGGAACCGCCGAAAACTATTCCTCGCTCGCATTTTTTCTTAGCGACTGCCTGTGCGGCGGGCCTTATGAAATCCGGATAATCGCAGGGTTCGGTGTTGAACGTCCCGAAATCCTCTACTTGAAGGCCTAATCCTATCAGGTGGGTCTTAACGATAGCTTTGTAAGTGAAACCGGCGTGGTCTGAAGCTAAAGCTATTTTCATACCTTCTCCTTATCAAAAACAACAAAAACATCTTCCGCGCATAAAGATATGACGTAAGCGAACAGCATTTCATTGCATAAAATGAACAACCTGTCAAAAGATGATAAAATTATAAGACAAATTAGTTAGCCGTAAAGAAAAATATACTCAAATCTTCGGATTGTCAAGTACAATCTTAAGTTTGATTTGTTTAGTGGTTAAAAGGTTAATTGGTTAAATTGACGTCGGTAACCAGTTATTTTATTTGGTTCGGAAGGTTATATTCCGAGTTCTCTATTAAGATATGAGCGGACGGGGCATTTGCAGAAGTACGAATCGCCGAAGTGCATAGCCATTAAGCATCCGGCTGCATTTTCTTTTTGGCATTGAAGAAGGCCGTTGATTCCGATGAGCTTTACAGGTGGTAATTTATCGAAATCGTCGATGCACAGACTTATTTGCCTCGAGCAGTTTGCTTTTTTCCGCAGCTCTTTCAGTTTTTCTGTTTGTTCTTTTGTTAATTGTACTGACATATTTAAAGAATCCTGTTTTTTAAGATAACACCTCGAATGCGAGTAATTTAAAAAATCCAGCCCGATTGATTTTGAATAGTTAACTCGTCAAGCTGTGATTCTGTGCTGTTTGCTTTCCAAAAACCGCATACTAATCAAACATATTAAGGAAAATAGTCAAGGGTAAAATGTGAAATTTCCGGATATTTTATCCATAGCCGTTAAAAAAGTGTTACTGATATATTATTTCTGTGCTAAAGCCGCCAGAAGTTTAATGGTTTTCCCAGAGATAGTTTGTTAAATCAGTTGCCTGTGATTTTATTAGGCTAATTCCTTCTTGAAGCTCTTTGCATTTATTTACGATTTTCCCAATGTCGAGTTGTGAAATGAAATGAGTGGATTTTTTCCCCGGCAAGTATATCTGGCCAAACTGTTCGAATAGTTTTTTTAACTCCCTCTTTCCCAAACTTTTGTTGTTTTTATATTTTTCATGATTTCTTTTTGACTTATCAGCTCTAAGGGATTTATAAATGCTGTCGATATCGTAGAAAAACCATGACTCAATTTCGGGGTCAGCTAAAATCGAATTAACGCTCAAAACAGAACGCATTTCTTGTTTTTTCTTTATTTCGTTTTCAATCAAAGGGATATCAAAAGGGGTAGGGCTATTTTTGTTTCGGTCGGTATCCGTACAGCAATAAACACGAATTAAATCGTTAGGATTATTATATATGTAAATAAATATTTTGCTAAGTATTTGTTTGTTAATGTTGCTGCCCTGATTAACCTGGCATAGGTGAATTTTTATTCCTTTCAGAAAATGGTCGCGCACGATGGGGTAAAAGACGCTTTCAGTATCTCCTTCAAGGATTAGCAAGGATACCGGACTATTGATTGGAGTTTGTTTTTGTTTTGACACTCCGTTGTCCTCCAAGCACGTCCTTGAAGTTAGATGGCAGCATATCTCCGAAACTCATAAAGCCACTTTTGAGATAGTCTCGCAGTGTTTTACTATTGCGTACCGGTTCAAAATGAGTCGAGCCATCTTCATCTACAACTGCCACCTTAACATCTTCCGGATTTTTGACACAGTTAAGAAGATAAGGTGAATGCGTAGTTATAAGCACAGGCCATTTTTCAGCATTATCTTGTAGGAACATTGTCACTTTTTCAAGAGCCTTAGGGTGTAGGTAATTTTCTGGTTCTTCAATAAAGAGCATACGCCCTTTATTCCCCTCCCAAATAAGGATTGCCAGTAATGCCGCAGCGGCAAAAGTTCCATCCGAATATTCGTCTATTAGAGAAAAATCAGAACCTTTCCTTTTAGCCAACAGAAAGACCTGTTTCCTTCGGTCGTCTTTGCTGTTTTTTTTGGCATCAATGGGGAGTCCAATAGGAAAGAGCTTGAGATCTTCTATTTCTAAAATCTTGCATAGATATTCTTTAAACACATTAAAAAACGAGGTTTCTTCTTTTATCTTATTTAAGACGAAAGGTAGGTCAAAAGAAGATACATGAACACCCTTGATTGATTTCTCTCGACCTATATCTGCTCTCATGTCATTTGTAGAAATTGAATAAATTGACAAAGTTCCTACCTCATTTATGGCTCGTAGAGATTTTTTTACTGCCTCTGGAAGTCCTTCGAAATCCGGATACAAAGACTGTATTGCCAACAGCGAAGAATTGTCCTGTGCTATTCCATGGGTTTTTCCGCAAACGATCAATTCCTTGTTTTCTCGTTTAATATATGTTGTTGCGGCACCGCGGGTAGACGGTTGCTTTGCGGTAAGTATTTCCGAGACAAATCCATAGTTATCATTTTTAGAAATATCACATTTTATAGTAACATCATAATTTGTGTGCCATACCTCGTTATTTACATTTATTTCAAAAGATATTCCAATTGATATTGGTTTGTCGCTATATTTTTCCAAATGACATTTAGATATACCCCAACGAGATGGCGGAGTACATCCCGCAAATATTGCATTGCGTAGCTTATCATCACCGAAGCAAATGCCCCCGAGCATCTGGATAGCTTCAAGCAGATTTGACTTTCCGCTGTTATTTGGACCGACCAGAACATTGAAGTCGCCGAGGTCAAGTACTGCATTTATAAGGTTTTTATAACCATCAATACGTACTTGTCTAAGTTTCATAATTATGCCCTCATTTACAGGTAATTAGCTAAAAAACAAAGGATTTTACCTTGTTTTCGTCTTAACTCAATACGAAAATAACAGGAATTAGTTCAAAAGCAAGAGAATTTATTGTTTTTTTTATATAAATCTTATTTTTCTTCGGCTAAGACCGATAATAATCGACTTGCGGTTTCGGCAGAGATTTCGGTCGATGCTTCGGATTGCGAATCCTGCGAATTAATTTGCTGGTTTTGATTTTTCTTATCGTTTTCTTTTCCCAGAGACAGTACGTCCAGACAGGCTTTTCTTCGAGTCTCGTCTTTTTCCGAATCGATAAGCTCGACGAGCTTGGCTGCGGCTAATGACGAATAACGTGCGATTAGGGCTTGGCTTTGCAGGTTAAGCCATTCGATTCTTCGGGAAAATTCTTTTATGAAGATTTCATCGCTCAGCCATTTGCGGTATTTGGCCGGTGCTACAGCGTATTTTTCGCAGATTTGCTCTTCGCTAAGCTCACCTTTGAAAAGCTCGTCGATTACGGCGGATTGTTTTTTGGTCAGAATTTTTTCATTCATTGGTAAAACCCTTTAAAAGAAATCAAAAATTAAAAATTAAAAATCAAAAATGCAAAGTAAAATGTAAAAATGTTAAGCAGCGGTACTGTCATGCTGAGTGAAACGAAGAATCTTTGCGGCTTAGAACAAGTGATAATTGCGAGCATCACAGCAGAATTCTATGCGTTACAGACTCTTCGCTATCGCCCAGAGTGACAAATCCAGTGAAACATCAAGAAACGACTCTGTCATTCTGAGTGGAACGAAGAATCTTTGTGTCTTAGAATATGCCGATTATCAGAAATTAGCAGAATTCTATGCGTTACAGACTCTTCGCTATCGCTCAGAGTGACAAATCCAGTGAAACATCAAGAAACGACT
>CAYMOE010000004.1:131261-194460 GCA_964391985.1 uncultured Pirellulales bacterium | reverse complement strand
CCCAGGACCTACGCATTAAAAGTGCGTTGCTCTACCAACTGAGCTACACTCCCGTGTGTTTAATCTGCGGAATTTAACAAATTTTGGCGGGGTTTGTCAAATCTTTTTGTCGGAGACGAGCTTTTTATTAATATAAATCTAAGCATAAAATGGGTAGATGGTCAAGTTAAATAATTTATGCTGTTTTATGAAAATCGCAGAGAAATGCTTGACTAATCTATGAATAACTATCATTATAACTTCTGCAACGAGGGATAAAGAGTATCGGTAATATTATGCCCAACCGGTCTGATATAAGCTTTAAGCGGTATAAAACGGCAATGGGAAGCGTGGAAGAAAATAATGATAATAGCGGCGGTTCGGTCCAATCCGGTGTTACTGCCGAGCACGCTGAAGTTTTTTATCGCATGTTATTCGATAATGCCACCGATGCGATATTTCTTATGGATTTCGATAAGTTTGTCGAGTGCAATAAAAAAACATTAGAAATGTTCAGTTGTACTAAAGAGCAAATTTTAGGTCATAAACCCTACTCGGTTTTTTCGCCGCGATATCAGCCTGACGGGCGCGATTCAAAAGAAAAAGCACTCGAGAAAATCAATTCTGGCTTAAAAGGCCAGCCTCAATTTTTCGAATGGTCTCATCAAAAATTAGACGGAACGGTCTTTGAAACCGAAGTGTCACTGAATCCGGTGCAATGGGATAATAGGACATATCTTCAAGCGATAGTACGGGATGTATCAAGTCGAAAGAGTTTGGAGAAAATACTTAAAGCAAGCTCAGAAGAATTGAGTGTAGTCATTGAAAATCTTCCTTTTGCCGTACTTGCCCATGATTTCGAGGGCAATATAAAAATAGCAAACAGGGCATTAAGCAGCCTTACAGGTTATTCAATCGAAGAGCTTTTGAATATGAATGCTGCGGATATTGACCCTGATATTCCAACCCGGGAGGATAGAGAGAAGATTTGGTTTAAACTCGAGTCCGGAGGTTTTAGCCAACTAAACACAATTCACCGTCGTAAAAACTCAAAGAAATATCCTGCGGTAGTGACTTTGTCGGCTATTACATTGAAAGGGGAACAACTTTTATTAGCTGTTGTACAGGATATAACGGAACGCCAAAAGTTCGAACAAACATTACGGGAAAATGAGGAGAAAATAAGAAGCATTTTTCGTGCGGCTCCTATAGGTATCGGGCTTGTTTGCAATAGAGTTCTCTTGGAGGTTAATGACCAAATATGTGAAATGACCGGTTATTCCAAACAGTATCTGATAGGTAAAAGCGCACGCATACTATATCCGAGCGATGAGGATTTCGAATATGTAGGGCGTGAAAAATACAAACAAATCAATAAACACGGAACCGGAAGCGTCCAAACCCGCTTTAAAACGAAAGACGGTAGAATAATTGATATACTATTAAGTTCTACTCCCCTCGACCCGAAAAATTTATCATCGGGGGTTACATTTACTGCTTTAGATATAACCGAGCGAAAAAAAGCCGAGGAGGAGATTCTTGTTCGTCAGGAACAATTAAAAATTCTCGCGTCAGAATTGGCTTGGGCGGAGGAGCAGGAAAGACACCGAATTGCGGTGGGGATTCACGATGATATCGGAGGGAAACTCGCACTTGCGAAACTCGAAACCCAGACGCTTCTAAAATCGGTGAGAGATGATTTAATAAAACAGCCTCTGCAAAAACAGCTTAATACCATAGACCAGATAATCAATGAGGTTCGTATTCTGACGTTCGAATTGAGCGACCCTGTGTTGTACGAAATCGGCCTTGAGGCTGCGGTTCAATCTTGGATGAGTAAAAATATTACGCAGGCTTCGGGTATTGATTATACGATAGAATGCCAAGGCCCCAAGTTATCGCTCGACGGCAGAATTAAAGTTACATTGTTCAAGTGCATTAAAGAGGCTTTGACTAATGCGTTAAAAAGCGCCAAAGCAAAGAAGCTTTATGTTAATATCAAAAGGTGCATTGGGCGAATTGAAGTTTCGGTTGAAGATAACGGGATTGGATTCGACCCTTGTATTTTGAGCAAGACGACATGGGAAAATTGCAGCTTCGGATTATTTTATCTTAAGGAAAGGCTTAATTATCTCGGGGGTGAATTGCAGATAGAATCCGAGCAAGGCAAAGGGACATGCGTTAAAATGATGATTCCGCTGAGAGAAGAAAATTAATAGCGGTTTTTACCGAATAAATCCTAAATCCTAATATCTGCCTTTGGCATGGCCAAGCCATAAACCCTAAACCCGTCCTTTGTCCAGAGAATGGGACTACGGAGGGCAGGCAAATTCTAATTACTAAAACTCGAATTTTCAAAAAATTAGACGCAGATTTCGCGGATTACGCTGAGAATTAACCACGAATGAATCCGCCTTCGCCAAGGCTATGGCGGACAAGCACCTGCCTACGCCATTCGTCTTCACAAGGCTACGACGCAACAAGGAGGCTATGGCGGACAAGCACGAATAGGATTGTAGGCAGCCGGCCAGAGATAAGTCTGTGTCAGAAAAATGGTGAATATTGAAGGGTAAAGAGTTAAAATTGCAAAGCGGCTGCGGTTAAAAACGAATTTATAAAAAAGGAAGTGCTATGCGGATAGGTATTATCGGTGCGATGAACGAGGAGATATCATCGATTCTTAGCGATGTTCAAAATCCTGTTAAAGAAAAAATAGGAGTAAGATTTTATTATTCGGGTGTGCTTTACGGCAAAGAGGTGACGGCGGCGGTATCGGGCTGGGGTAAGGCGGCGGCGGCTTCGACATGCACAACTATGATAGTCCGCTGGGGAGTGGAAGCGATTATTTTTGTTGGTGTTGCGGGAGCGGCGGCAGAAGAGCTGAATGTGGGTGATATTGTGATAGCTGACGAGCTGGTTCAGCACGACCTCGACGCAAGGCCGATATTTCCGAAATATCAGGTTCCGATTTTAGGGGTGTCTCATTTCGAAACGGATAAAAAACTGCGGGAAGGTGCGATTCTGGCGGCGGGGAAATTTTTGTCGAGTGACATCGCCGAGCATATTCAAGCTGACGACCTTGCTCTGTTCGGTATAACCAAGCCCGCGGTTCATCACGGGCTTGTGGCGAGCGGCGACCAGTTTATATCCGATGCGGCTGTGCTGGGGCGATTACGAGGCGATCTGGGAGATCTGAAATGTGTCGAGATGGAAGGTGCATCTGTGGCACAAATATGTTACGAGCATAATGTTCCGCTGATGGTTATGCGAACGATTTCGGATAAGGCTGATAGCAGCGCGGGCGAGAGCTTTTCTCTTTTTATATCGAAGATAGCGTGCCATTATTCGCGCGGATTTATTCGGAATCTGATGGTGGAGATAAGTCCATCCTAAATTCTAAACCCGTCTTCGTTCCTTTGGTAATACGACTCGGCAGGCGAATCATTTTTAACCACCAAGGCACAAAGTAGAATTGAATTTAGAATATCGAATGTAGTGCTATGCCCTGCTTAGGGGCGAATTTTGAAGTTAAATAAAAGAGTATCAGGTTAGCAGGAAATCAGGTTGCGGGATTCAGAAATGAGTAATCAGGGAATTTGAACCTGCGGCTGCGGACAAAAGACCTATTCAGAAGTAGTCCTTGATACTCGATACTCGATGCTGGATGCTGGGGATTTTGAATCCGCAACACGGATAGCGGACAAGTTTTGAATTTTGAGTTAAAACTGAGCCAAAGCAGGCCCTTCGATATTATGAAAATCAACCCCACGTAAAACCCCGATACAACCGACTAAATCGGGACAGGCTGAGGGCTAAATATTTTCCTTCTATATTACTCAGGGCGGGTCCTTCGATATGGTTCGACTACGCTCACCACAGGTACTCAGGACAGGCAAATTCGAAATCTGAATTAAATATCAAAAGGAAATTATGGGTTTGCCTCGTAGGATTACGGCGAAATAATAAAAATATAAAAAACAATAAGATTTATTTTTTGAGAGCTTGGGCAATAGTTCGACCGAATTCAGCAGCAGCTTTGGGGCCAGAGCCGGTAATAATAAGGCCATCCTGCTCAACATCAGAACCTGTAAAATTAGCGCCTGCTTTCTGCAGCCTGACTCGTTCTGATTCGTAACTGGTCGCATTTAAGCCGTTCAGCAATCCGGCATTTGCGAGAATTGCCGGAGCAATGCAAATAGCCGCAAGAACTTTATTTTGGGCGTTGGCTTGACGAGCAATATCAAGGGCGGCAGAATTATCAAAATATTCTTTGGCACCCGAGCCTCCGACAAAAACCACCGCATCGTAATCGTTAACATCTATTTGGGCTAATGCTATCTGGACTTGGGCTTTTGCGCCGAGCATACCTCTAACAGAACCTGTCTTGGAGCAGGCTATGACAGTCCGGATATCGGCTTGTTCGAGAGCCTGTTTTGTTTCAAAAAGCTCCTCGTCACGGAAATTTTCACTTGCGATAATGAGAACCGCTTTTTTTGTTTGATTCTGCATTGCAGAAACCTCCTTCGAAATTTGTGTATCTTGAGTTTGAACCGGTGCGTTTGCAGGATGACCGACCGCAATGATATAAAAAGGCTCGAGGCCTGTTCTGCATAATTTTCGAACCTGCCCGCTGTCAAAAGCCCCTACTGCAACAGAACCCAGCCCCAGACTAACAGCCTGAAGATGAATATTCTGGGCGATATGCCCTGCTTCAAGCAAGACATAATCTCTGGCTTTGCGGTCGTATCTTGCGGCGACTTTCTGCACTGAGCCTGTGATAATAATACTGCATGCGGCCTGCCCGACGAAACTCTGGTTTAAAGCTGCGGCGGCTAAGTCCTTGCGAATATCCTGGGTCTGAACCTGTTTTAAACTGTGATTATGAGGTTCATAAGTAAAAAGACCTTCTGATGTCGCCAAAAAAAGCTGCATCGGGAAAATAGCGCCGGCTGAAGGGGCGGTACGAAAACCGCGATTAAAATCAGTAACACCCTGTGCGGACCATGCTAATTGACTAATTTGCGAGGAATCAAGTTTTTGGTCGCTGAAATTTCGTACGCTTCTTCTTTTTGCGAGCGTTTCTTCAAGACTCATCGGCCCTGAAAGATTGGGTTTGGGCAGCCAAACAATTTGGACGTTGTCTGCATGTGATTGGTTCTGAATAAGAATCAAGGCTACAGTAATAAATAATGCCGAAAAAAGTATAACTCGTTTCATAGAGGCCTCGGTTTTTATCAATTTGACCATATAAAACTTATACCTGATTTATGATTTAGTTTCTTTTTCCTCCTGTAAACACACCTTTGATACTACCAAATAATATGCTAAAATGAAAGGTTTAATCGTCCATCACATATTAACGTAAAAGATTGAGTATTAATTCTAAGGTGTATAAGCTTTGTTTACGCGGCGGCAGATAATAGTCTTAACAGGGTTGGTTCTATATTGGCCTGCGATATTCGTCGCAACTCATATTCCACGCCTTCCGGAATGGGTCGGGCAAGTTCCTGTATCCGACAAGGTTATGCATTTTACGGCGTACTTTCTGCTGACATTTCTGTTGTGGTATGTGATAAATCCTGACCATAAGGTTAATTGGCGCAAGCCTGCGGTATGGTGGGTTTTACTGATAGTGGCTTGTTACGGAGCTATGGATGAGCTGCTTCAGGCATATGTCGGAAGGCATCCGGACTTATATGATTTTATCGCTGATATGGCAGGAGCGGTTACCGCGTTAATACTGCTTAGCATTTTTCATTTTTGGCCTGCTTGTTTGATTTTGACGGGTTCCTGTATTTTTGTGATGACTAATTTTTTGCGGACAAACGCAGGCGATACGCTTTCGCATTTAGAAATTATGCTTTATTCAGGTTCGTATGCATTTTTCAGCCTGCTTTGGATGCGCTATATACATCACTTTTTTAAAGTAAAACCTCCTCAGATGCGATGGCTTATCGGGGCATTAGCAATCCCTTGCGGCATGCTATTCGGCTTTGAGCTATTTTGCTTAATCGCAGGGCACGGTTCTAATCTGCCTGCGAATATAGTATCGTTAGGAGGTATTTTTATAGCTGTAATATCTGCGCTGTTATACGGTTTGTTTCTAAGAAATTTTGCAGAAAAATACTAAGACGGGGACAGAACAACAGGATGACTGTGCAGACAAGAGAAGTTATTCGGGGCCGTATGAACGGTAAGGCATATCAACAGGATATTCGGTAATAACCTCTTCGTAATCATCAAACCAATAAGCGTTCGGATTGCTTTTACATACTAAAAACAGTCCGCTGTCTTCATCCTGTGCGGCACGATGATATTTGAAATAAGTTTTGTTCGCTGTTTTTCCGATTATCTCAATCTTGCCGGAAGAATGGCTCATAACAAAACGTGCTCTTTTGGCGAGACCTGAAACCATAGCCCTTGCCTGTTCGAATATTTCATAACCCCGCTCAATCGGTACGGTATAAGATTTGTTTCCTGAAGCAATTCGACATTGAAAAACATAATAAGGCGGCACCCCGATAAAAGACAATTCGGCAAACAGTTTGGCCAAAGTTTCAGGATTATCATTCACGTCTTTTATCAACGGGGTTTGATTCGCTAAGACGGCACCGGCTTTTATAAGAATATCAGCGGCTTTAATTGCTTGTTGGGTTATTTCTTTGGGATGAACGAAATGGGTCATAACATATATTCGTTTATCTTCAAGACTGTAGGCCTTAATCATTTCAGCCAAATCAGGGTCATCTATAATTCGATATGGGTTGAAAGCCGGAACTCGTGTCCCGATGCGAATTATCTCGATATGTTCAATCTCTCGGAGCTGACGGATTATATCTTTAAGTTTTGATGTCTTGAGCGTTAGCGGGTCGCCGCCGGTTAAAAGCACATTTGTCACTTCCCGATGCTCCTTTAGATAATTCATCGCACCGGAAATGTCACGCAGAAAATCAGTATTTTTATTAATAAAAACGCGTTTACGGAAACAGTAGCGACAGATGCCCTCGCAAGAATTGCTAACCAGCAGCAGTACAGTAGAATTATATTTGTGCTCCAAACCGGGTATTACGGTGAAAGCTTGTTCATCCGAAGGGTCGAGCCGGCCCCATTCATCAAGTTCCTGCATCTGCGGCAGGATGATTTTAGCAATTGGGTCATCCGGATTATCAAAATCTATCAGAGATAAGTAGTAATCGTTGCAGTAAAAAGCAAACTTGTTTGTAACTTCTTGGAGTTTCTCCCGCTGCTCTTTACTCAATTGAGTAAGCTGTTCTAATTTTGTGAAATATTTTATTTTCTTTGAAAACATTGATTTCCCGGGTGATTTTTGTTTGTCAAAACCGTATTATAACCATCAGCAGTCTTTTTCGCCACGAGTTTTTTCGGTAACGGAGTAGTTTTTTTCGTAGATGCTCTTCCGGCATAAAACATGGCCGATAGTTATTAAGATTATTTTAATATCCAGCCATAATCCGGCACTTTCAACATATTTTACATCAAGCTCAAGCTTTTCTTCGCGGGTCAGCGCTCCCCTGCCGGAAATTTGAGCCAGACCGGTAATGCCGGGCTTGACAAGAAGCCGCTTTTTTTGCCTGTCATCCCATTCTTTTATTTGTTGGATATAAAGCGGACGCGGCCCGACAATACTCATATCACCTTTAAGCACATTAAAAAGCTGCGGTAACTCATCGAGAGAATATTCTCTTAGGAATTTCCCGATTTTTGTCAAACGTGCGTCATCACCGGATTTAGGGCTTGGACCGAAGGGGTCAACATCTGTTCGCATAGTGCGTAATTTATAGAAAGTAAACGGTATACCGTTTTTTCCTGCCCGCTGCTGTCTAAATATCGCAGAGCCTTTGCTGCCGATACGAATTAACAGCCATAAAACAGCAAAAACCGGAAGCAAGATAATAATGGCCGGTATTGTAAGAAGAAGGTCAAATACTCGTTTGAAAAAATTATACATTGTCCGATTTTTTTAAATTAGCCACATATATATTGCTTAATACCCCATGACTGGAAATTTCAGTAATAAATTCGAAACCGCACTTTTGATAAAGTTTATTAGCCGGTTGGTTTTTATCCGCAACTAAAACCTTAACTTTATCAATGTCTCGCTTTCGACATTCTTCCAAACCTGCATTGGTGAGCTGCTTTGCAATTCCCTTACCACGGCCTTCGGGAACAACTGCTATTGATAGCAATTCGGCATCAGGCAACGCCATCTGTTGCATTTTTTTAGGATAAAAAAGATTGGCCCATACTTTTTTTATGTTTTTTATAGACATCATTTTTCTTACAAGAATAACAGTAAACTTAAAGCCTTTTTTTAAAATCACATATTTATAAAGCTGTGAAAGGTTAGTCGAAAAGGCAACAAAGCCTAAAACTTTATCATCTTCAATCGCAACAAGGCCGAAACTGTTTCGGTCTTCAGCGATAGCTTCATAAAGAACAGATAGAAATTCTTTTCCTAATGAACTGATAAAACCAGTTGGAATACCGACAATATGAATACTACCAACATGAACGCTATGGGATTTGTTTAGTTTGATTATTTGCACACAGCCCTGACCTTACGGCAATTTAATACCTTTGTTTTAATAACATCTAAATATTTATCCGCTAAGATTTTTCTATCAAAGTTTTCAGTTACATATTCAAAACCATCATCTGCGAGTTTACGGCACAAGGCAGGGTCAAATTTCAGCTTAAGGATTACCTTTGCAAACTCATCAGCATTTTCAGGTTCAACATATATTCCTGCGCCGGCATCTTCAACCAACTTTCTGGCAACACCATCTATTGCCAAAATGATAGGCCTCTTTGCCGACATATAATCAAAAACTTTGTTAGGATAAACGGTTTTAAAAGTATCAACCTTTTTCAATACAGCAGTACATACATCACTCGCAGCTATATACTCAACAATCTGCTCTTTAGGAACGGCATCAACAAAAACTATGTTATTCAAGTTTTTATTTTGAGCCTCTTGTTTGAGAATTTGCTTTTCCATCCCGTCACCAACAAGCATTATTATTATATCATTATTATCTTTTAGCCTTTCTGCAACATTAACAAGCTGCATGAGTGCATTCGCCCTGCCGTGTGCCCCCACATAAGTTACAACAAATTTGCCTTGCAGGTTATACTTTTGACGAACCCAGTTATTTAATTCTCCGGGCTTGAAAATATCAAGGTCTGCAGCATTAGGTATCATGCTTATTCTGTCAGGCCTAACATTTTTCTTCTCAATAAGGGCCTGTTTAAACGCAGGAGTTAAAACATTAATCCAGCAGGCTGATTTATAGCTTTTCTTCTCAAGCCAATATGACAATTTAATCAAAAATTTATTTGTCAACACCCCTGTATCAATCGCTGATTCAGGCCAAAGGTCTCGAACCTCAAAAACCATTGGCATCCGTTTTAACCTGCTTAATATCCAGCCCGTCAAACCGACCGTCAAAGGCGGAGAAGTGCAAATAACAACATCAGGTTTTTTAACATAAAATAATCCGGCAACTATCGAACTAAAAGCAAATGAAATATATGCCCAAAAACGGCCTATAAAACTTTTATTATAACTTTCACTCACATGGCATCGAAACACCACAGTATTTTCAGCGATCTGCTCTTTGACGATAAATTTACCTTTATATTCAGGCTGTTTTTTGCCGGTTGCATAGTGAACTGAACCAGCCAGAACTGTTATTTTATGGCCCTGTTCAGACCAGTATTTCGCAAACTGATTCCACCTCGAACCACCAGCATCTGTTTTTCCTAAAAAATATTGATGAACAATAAGAATATGCATTAAAAACTCCTCAGAAACCTAAGACCACATTACAGTAGTAGTAAAAACAGCAGGTAACTTTATTTTTGTTCTACAATTTAAACATTGGGTATTTTTTTTAGAGCCGTAGAATAAAGATTCAGGCATTTCAATAATTTTTAACTCTACGAGATCGTGCTGTGGCTCAACCAAAATACACATCTGGCATTCAGCATCTTTAAGAACCGCCTTGCCGCCGTCCAAAGACCAGCAGCCGGGCAACAAATGCCAGTTAAGCTCAATATCATGCTCTTTGTCACCTTTAATTTCATCTATTATTACACACTTACCATCGGATAAACATATCTTTCTGCGATGAATCAGGGGCCAATATCCATAGTGCTCGGCTTCTATAAACTTCTCAGGCCCTTTAGGAACAAAAGAAATCAACTTTGACTTAGTCCAGCCTGACCACATAAAACGTGACAGCCGATTCATCTGATTTTTACCGTCTATGGCAACAGTATTATGGGCAAAAGTAGAAGGGAAATAGCTCTGCCAAGGTTCTTGGCAGTTATACATATAGCTGCCGCTGTCTCGTAGGATATTTATACTTTTGTACCACAAATCCAAGTGAACCATATCAGCATGGCCGGGGCGTGTTTTAAAAGTATGACAGCGAGTCATACACCATGAATTTTCGCTTTTCAAGGTATAATAGCCGCCAGTATTAAATTGTGAAGATTGCACTTGTTTTTGTTCGATTTCGCTTTCCATCGCCTTCTTGCCAAACAACCACACTAAATCCTCGTTCCACAAACCATTTTCAAAAATGCGTTTATGATTAAAAAGATAATATCCGCATTGCAATACAGGTCTGTAATCCAGATAGTCACAATTATTTAAGGGGATAATTAAAGCCCCGTCATTTGCTCCATAGTTTGGAACTCTGCCCGAAATAGGATTATGCATTTGATATAGAAATTCAACAGCCGCTTTTGCTTTGATGATTAACCTATTATCAAATGTATCGCCATTTAACCAACCAAGACGCAGAAACCAGATTATATCCTGCAGCATCAAGCGATGATAATTCATAGAATGCTGGATATAGGACCCATCATCAAATATCTGATTAACAGCCTCTTTAGTAAAAACTTCTTTGCCTTTGTTGCACCATTTCTCTGCTTCATAAAATTTCGGGAAAAGAAGGCCCGCAGTATAAATTCCGGCTGCTTCAGTAAGAGAATGGTTTGTTTTCGTCGAAATTGCGTAACCAATATTGCCGATTATACGCTGTGCATGAATCGCAATGGCAATCAATAACTTTTCTAATCTCTCATCAGTGCAACTATGATGATTTCTTAAAGCAAAAAAAACAAAAATAATAGCCATCAAGCGAATTGCACACTCCTGGCCGCAAGCAAAGTTCACACCAAGGTTAGGCTGATTGGCCTCAAGCCAAGTATCAAATACAGACCAGAATTTATCCGCATACCTATTATCTCCAGTCGCAGAATATGCTCTCATTAAAGTGTAAGCCCATGCAAATCGAGAAGGCTCCCACAGATATTTTATGTCGCCCACCCTGTTATCAAAGTGAGGAATATCGCACCAGTGTGTTTGGTTGCTTATCTTGAAACCTGTAATCGGAGGAGTACACCAGTCAGCAGTTTTGTTTAAAGTATGGTATTTATCAAAGAAATAACAAAACCTATTATTCAATACTTCCCTGGCATCAGCCAAAAGACCTTGTTCAAACCCCTTGTTCAATCCGACAAATTCATCATTTCTAAAAAAGAACTTAGGGTAATCAGACTCTCTAAATGTTTGAAGTTTAGAATCTGTAAACTGAGATAGCTTTAAATCCCTCCAAGATTTGGGCCTAAAACGTAGTTTTAAAAGCCCGGATTTCATCTTAAAAACATACAGTGCCCTGTATGCTAAAAAACCAAATCCATAACATCTTATCGCTTTGAAGATTTTTTTTAAGGAAGACACGTTATAGATTTATTACCGTGTTATACTTTACCGATTCCATTGCTGCAAAACTTGCGAGAGTAATGTTTTTAATTTCATCAAATGAAACTAATGGTTTTCCATCATCAGAAATGCTTTTAATAAACTCTCTAAACTGGGTGTTATGACCTTTATCCTGTGACCACAATTTCATTTTCCCAAAGCCCTTAAAACCATATCCTGTCAGTTTCCTAAAATTATCAAGCTCTAAAACCTTGCCCTGACAGAAAAGCTGAAATGTTTCTTTGGGATAACTCTTGCTGCCGTTTGCAAAGTAATGCAGCGTTCCAATTGAGCCATCTGTGAATTCAAAATTTATCGATACCTTGTCGGATTTAATCTGCTCGGATGTACCCGCTCCGACCATCGCTGCTGAAACCGATTTAACCGGAGCTCCTGCAACAAAAGACATAAAATCAATCCAATGACAGCCTTCGCCGATTATTCTTCCGCCACCTATTTCCAAACTCTGCACCCAAACATCAGCGGGGATATTACCTGCATTAATCAACCATACCATACATAATGGAGCTGTCCTTCCAGATATCAATTCTTTAATTTTCTTCGCATGTGGTGCAAACCTACGATTAAAACCAACCAACAAATGCTGCTGCTTATGCTCATTGAATATAGCCTCAATTTCATCAAGCTGCTTGGCATTTAAACAAAGCGGTTTTTCAACATGAACATTTTTGCCTGCTTCTAAAGCCTGAATCACCATAGCTGCATGTAAATCATGCCGAGTTGTAATAAATACCGTATTAATTTCCTTATCATCAAGAATCTTTTTATAATCGTTGGCAGCATTTTCGAAGCCGAATTTCTTCGCACTGTGCCAACCTGCTACACCATCAATATCAGCAATTGTTTTCAATCTTGCCCCGCACTTTTTTAAAACCGGCAACATTGTCATCTTGGCAAAATTACCTGCACCGATAACACCTACAACAACCTTAGAAACCACAGACATATTATCTGCCGCTTTTTTAATACTAATAACATTAGTACGCTGAATATTATCATCCGGATAAGTTAATATTAATGCCATCTTAGATGGATCATCCGTAAGCATCTTATATGCCTTATCAGCCTCGTTAATATCTATACGTTCACTAATCAAATCATCCACCTTCAATGACCCTGCTGACATTGCCGCTAAAACTGCCTCAAAGTTGCGTCGCTCTGTCCATCGAACAAATCCTATTGGATAATCCTGTCCTGCACTTTCATATTTAGCGTCGTACCTACCCGGTCCATAAGAACAAGAAACCTGAAAAGTCAATTCTTTTTCATAAAAATCGGCTCTGTCAAGGTTGAGGTCAACCACTCCTACAAGAACTATTCGTCCTCTTTTACGGCACATTTGGGCAGACTGATGAATAATACTATCCTTTTTTGCTGAAGCAGTGATTATAACACCATCAATCCCTTTTCCGCCGCTGATAGCCATTACTGCGTCAAAAGGATCCATACCAGATGAAATATCAATTATTTTAGCGCCATAGTTTTCAGCGAGGGCCATTTTATTCTTTTCAAAATCAATACCAATCACAGAACAGCCATTAGCTATTAATATCTGAACTGTCATTAACCCAATTAGCCCCAAACCTGACACAACTATCGTCTCACCGAATGTCGGATTTAATAATCTAATACCCTGCAATCCGATAGAAGCAAGCACTGTAAAAGAAGCTTGTTCATCGCTAACATTATCTGGAACTTTGGCACAAAGATTCTTGCCAACACTAACAAACTCAGCATGTGGACCATTACTAACAACCCTATCACCAACAGCAAATTCCTCTACTCCCGAGCCAACATCCAACACCCGTCCGGCATTACAATAGCCCAGCGGTAATGGTTCATCAAGCCTGTTAAAAACACTATTCAAAGTAGTTATCAGGCCATCGGTCTTTATTTTATCTATAACCTGCTTAACCTTTTCCGGCTGTTGTTTGGCCTTGCCAAGGAGAGAACTCTTAGCAAAATTAACAAGCATTCGCTCAGTCCCCGTGGATATCAAAGTCCGATTTGTCTTTATTAAAAGACTGCCCGACCGAACAACAGGAACAGCAACTTCGGCTATTTCCAAATCACCGCTTTTTAAGTTCTGTAGAATTTGTTTCACAAAATTAACCTCCCATCGCAAATTTAAATACATCAATCATCTTGACAGCAGATTGACACCAAGAAAAACTTTTTGAACGCTCAAGACCCGCCATACTAAGTATTTTACGTTTTTTTTCATCTTTATATAGATATATCATTTTCTTTGCAATATCTTCAGCATTTGTCGGATTACAATATAACACTGATTCACCACCAATTTCGTGAAAGACGGGTATGTCAGAACAAACAACTGGACAAGCAGATGCCATCGACTCTAAAACTGGAAGTCCAAAACCCTCCAGCAACGAAACATTAACTGAAAACTTTGCTTGATGATACAAGCTAATAACTTTCTCGAAATCTATTCCGCCTGTAAAAATTACTTTTTTATCTAATTTCAATTTCTTACAGAGCTTTCTAACTTTATTTCCATACTTATTAGTAAAGTTTCCAACGATAATCATTTCTAAAGCAGGGCATTCATTTGCAACAAATCTGAACGCATGTATAAGAGCCAAATAGTTCTTGTGGACCACTAAGGAACCAACAGCTAAACAATATTCTTTGGCTGAATATTCTCCTTTAGGAATATTATCAAAGTTAAAATGTTTTGATGAAATGGCATTAACTACAGTAAAATTTTTTTGTGCTGATTTTGGGATACTCAGATTAGCAATATCTCGCAAATACTCTGATATAAAAATATTTGCATCTGATGTTAAGATAGCTATCTTAGCTACTTGTCGGCGTAAAAAAGATTTAATAATATTTTTCACAGACCACCATTGTTGAGGCGGTTCAAATGACCAAAGATTTTGCTGATGTGTTACAACCGGCAATTTTGTAAATATCTCTGGGTATCCTGAAGCACTGTATAAAAGAGAACATCCAGCTTTTTTTACAAGTATTGGCAAAATAAACTGCTGCCACAAAAGTCTTCCAAAGAATATCTTAGCCCATTTAGGCGCATAAACATATTCCAGTCGTTCTCGTCCCCCTATAGTTCTTTCAATATCCGGCTTAGTGACATACAATACAAAATCAATATCGGATAATTTTATTAACTCTTTTATTAATCCGACCAAGACAACAAAACTACCCGCACTATCCTTAGAAATTGCGAGGGCATCAACAGCTATTTTAATCTTTTTATTATTTTGCTCGGCTCGCACCAGCTATCCAACCAAATATTCAATCCTTTTAAATATGCATCAAAAACAGCAGCTATCTATACAAAAAATCATGTAACACAACGAAAGAACATAGACAATGCTTCATTTCAAATGGGCTAAATCACTATTATCGGTCAGTAAATTTTTAAAAACTAAAAGACTATATAACCAACCTGCAGTTTATGTAATTCTTCTTGGTGATTAAATTTTACAAGCATTAAAGCTTGGCTTGACACCACCTATCTTAATTGGAGTAGAGCTTGAAAAAATCTATCAACCACTATGTCCGGATCTAATTTACTTCTGGCGATTTCCATTGATGCTTGTCCCATCTTAAGCAGAGATGACACATCTGTATTTACTATACGTCCAAAAGCAGTATTTACTTTATTTTGATCATCTTGATCAAAGGTAATACCATTAACATTTTCTATAACTGATTCAGGAGCATTGCCTGTATTTTGCGAAACAGCCATTGGCAGTCCAGCATTGAGAGCTTCAATAATCACTAAGGGAGAGGGGTCTTTTCTCGCCGGATGGATAAACCAATCTGCGCAAGATAGCCATTTTACTACTTCTTCCTCAGAAATTTGTCCCAACAAACGAACACGGTCAGCCATAGCATTCCGGTTAATTAACTCTTCGTAGGAAGCTTTCTCTGGGCCACTTCCCGCTATACACAACTTATATCTTCCTTTTATCTCTGCTGCCGCCTTTAGCAGACAATCAAAACCTTTAGTATTTACTAGTCTGCCCGAGCCAAATATTATTAGCTCATCCTTACCTATCCCAAAACTTTGCCTTAACTCTGACCTGTTTTCTTTTAATGCGATTACTTTTTCTCTAAAGTTCTGAGTATCCACAATATTAGGCATCCACAAAACCATTTTATTTTTCATCTTTGGAGCAAGAAACGTAATATACTCAACAGCGTACTTTCCTGGACATACAAGAGCATCATATTGCCCGACTAAAAGCTTTTTGAAGTATTTATCCAGAAAGCCCATATAATGCGCTGACATCAAATTACTTTCCGACCAAAGAAGTTTCTTTGATTTTGACGGTATTAATGAAAGAACCCAATTTGTAACAGACATAAATGCGGCCATCATAATCCAATCATAATCACCAGAAATAACTTTAGAAATAATATCTGCATTTAAAGTTGTGTATTTGAATAAGTTTACAGGCTTACTTCGTCTACTTTTTAGTCCGGTGGAAATAAAGTATGGAAATTTCATATCAAAGTCTTCAGGTTTCCAAAGACGACGCTTTTCACGACAAGCCTGAAATGCGACACTTACTTCTATATTGAAGGACTTACCACGATCAAACATTTTATTAAACATAAATGTTCTATAGGGTGTAGGAATATTATTTACTATTAGCAAGCGTTTCACAATTTAACTCCTTCTATTCAGAAACTACTTTATCTTAAAAAGACACATGGCAGTTCTTATGCCTTTGTCTTTTCAAGGCTTCGCTATACATATTACAAAAATCATCCGACAGACTTTCCCAAGAGTATCTTTTTTCCATCAAATCGCGTGCACTCTGTCTAATAATATTCGCTTTTTCAGGATGCATAAATATCTTTACTATTTCTATCGCGAGATTTTCATAACTATCTGCGGAAATGCAATTAACATTATGTTCTGTGCCGGGTATTCCTTGATAAATTTCCTTAAAACCAACTACAATTAACCCCATAGCCATACTTTCGAGAGCTTTATTTATAATACCGCAGTTTTTACGAACAGGAACTACAGAAATTAAGCTTTCAGTATAAGCAGAATTGAGGTCTTTAACATACCCCTTTAAAGATATACCTCCTATGTCCGCAGCAAGTTTTTTTAGTGAATTTGCAGGGTTTTTTCCAACGATATTCAATTTAGCACCAGGTACTTCTTTTCTCACCCTGCGCCAAGTCTTTTCTAAAAACCTTTCAAGATATGTCAAACACATTCCTTCTACATTTCCAACATAAATAGCACTGTTAAATGCACTCTTATTTATAGATTTAGGAGGCCTGAAATAATTAATATCAACACCGTTAGGTATTACAACCACATTGGTCAAAGGATTTAATTTGGTTATATAACCCCCATCTACACTTGAGACAAAATGACAAACATCAAATTGCGGGTAAACTTTTGTTTCATGCCACCGTGCAGGAAAATACTGGCTCATCCGATAAAGTCCCTGCCAGAAATGAAGATACGGCCAATGTCGAATTTCATTTTCAAGATTAAGTGCATAGCTGTCGTTAGCAGACAGAACTGTGGCAATAGGAACATCAAAATCCTTACCATACTGACTCAAGGAAATAGTATCAAGATGCAAAATATCTGGCGACCAAGTTTGTATTAGCTTTTTAAGAATATCACAAAAAGATTTGTCTCGATAACGTTCCATGAAAAATAAATGACCTCGAACGAGGGCTAAAAAAGCGATTGCTAAACGACTGCGCCTTGGCAAAGAAACCACAGTAACATCGCTGCAAAAAGTCTTAATATGACGTATCTGTTCATCCTGTATTTCAGCCGGATTGTCAACCAAAGCAACCAAAGCTGTTTGATTTTTCGAAGAAACAAGACGGAGAGCATGATACAATTTTATTCTTACGCCATTATTAGGAGGATAAGGAAAATCCGTGCTTACAAAAAGTATTTTCATTTTAATGCCCTGCAAATACTATATTATAAAATATCCCTGTACAATAACAAAAATCCACGCTACATAAATTACACCACTATAGATTCGACAAATAGCATTATAGTTTCATACTTTTATTTAGCCGTGTTGGACTGAAAATTTAACCTGCGGTTCAGGCCAATAGTATTGCAATATAAATATGCCCTATAATGCGAGAATTTATAACAATCGTTCGACCAATAATTAGATTCGATTTAGGCTAGTTATAAGCTATAAGGCCAACCCAAAAACAAGGTTATTAAAGAACAAAATTACAGTTAACTTCATAAGTACTTTTACGTGCAAATGCGATAGTTAGAAACCAATAAGCAAATATTAAGACCGCATCTTGTAACCCATACTGGAAAAACCACGATACATCATAGTAAATTGCATTAAGTGAAACACCGCGTCCCAAAGTCGCCAATAAAGCTATTAGCCATACGGGGCTATGAGACAATCTTAGATATGCCCACAAAAAGCCTACTATTAATCCACCTAAAAATCCAATAAGAACCACTCCTGTCCACCCACCTGCCCAATAAGGCTGTGAGCCTACCCCGGGCGTAAGAGTTACATCTGCTCCAGTACCATATATCCAATGCGCTGCCAAATACGGCAAGACCCCGTCATATGTCCCATCATAACTGCCAATAAGCGGCTTGCCTTGCCAGATAGCTCTTGGCAACAGTGTAAATGGTACAGCTATATAAGGCTTTATCCCCACAAAACCAGTAGTAACTGGCGTATAATTATAAACTAAACCTGTTACCCATGCATTATTTAATCTTTCTGCAGTCTCTGCTATAACTGGTCTTTTTTCCACTCCGTAAAATTCAAATATTAGTTTGATTCGTTCCAAACGGCTTTCTTTAACAGCAAATTCTTCAGTCGCTCTAACTGCTCTGAGGGCTGGCGACATTACTATTAGAAAAATAAAAAGAAGCAATGCAGCAGCAACATAATATCGAAGTCGTTGATTTAAACAGTATGCCGTCAATACTAGAAGAACGAGTGGAGTCATTACAAACCCACGAGCACCTGAAGCTAAAAAACTGAAACAAGTAAGAAGTATCACCGAGAGAGGAAGTATATTACTAATAGAAATCAGCTTTTCCCCTTTAAGCATAAGATAAACACATGATAAAGGCACTGCTATCTGTAGTGTTCTCTTGAACAACGAATACAACATTATAAAACGCACTGAACCATGGGTATCTTGGATAGTTAAAAATCCCGTTGCATAGGAAGTAGGCCAGTTGAATATACGCGACAGCGGATAATACAAGATAATCATAGTAAGACAGACTAATAAAAAATATCTCAACCGAGTTAGAAAATATTGGCGGTCAATTCCTTCAAAAGGCATTACCGGTTGTGTATCGGTATAGAGGTACTGACCAAAATTTGACTTGGCAAAACGAGCCTCGCCCTTCTTAGCCATAAAGAAAAAACCCAATAACCAAAAAATAATATAGGTCAAATCTAATACACTGCCAATGGCAGTCTGGGCCATATCAGTTTCAATCTGCCCTGTTGCTCCCAATCTAAGAATATAAAGAACCAAGATAGGAAAAGCATGCCAAACTGCTTCGTTAACCATCGCTACGATAGCAGGTAGATATAAAAGCCTATCTTTATATGTAAAAGCTTGCTTTGCGCCAATCACAGCCATTACAATATAAGCGGCTGATAAAAGTAGAAGGATAAAAATCATTTAGATTTCTCAAGAACTTATGTTATAGATATTTTTTAGAAATTCTACTATAAAATTTGCACGGACAACCCCATATAAAAAAAGGAACTTTTACCCAAAACTGAATCAAAAAAATATCGAGCTTTCGACAATAGTGTTTTAAAATGCCATGAATGTACAAAGAACTTTATTCTCACACCTAAAAAAACCTTTCGTTTTGTCATTCGCTTTTTTATTCAACACAACTATATACTTAAAATATTTGATACAGCCACAAAAAATCTTTTTTATCTACATAGAACTTACATATATTTATTTAAACTTTAATAATAAGGTTCCGATTTTAGCCGCGGTCTATCTTTAGAGATTCTTCCAGTTTGCGCTTCTTAGCAGAACGATGGGATGCAACTTTTAGAATAATTGAAATTATTTCATCAGCAACAGACTCCGGTTGCCCAGAGTTATCAACGACATAAAATTCGCGTACAAATTTGCGAACGCCTCTATATGCTTGCCTCTGAGCTATTATTGCCTCTTCTGTCAGTTCTTTTTTACGACGAAGAATTACCTGTGGGGATGCATCTAAAAAAATCGCAATATCCGGAGCTGGCACTAAAATACACGCTAAATATCTTGTAAATTTCGCCGCCTTTGGAATATGTATCTGCGGTCCAGCAAAATACTTGTAACTATAACGTTCGGAAAGAATTAAATATCCTTTACTTTTCCATAATCGTAGACGAATAAAATAATCCACAATATAATCTAAAGCGTAATATAGAACTCTAAGTGACTGATAAAATCGCCAGCTTGACCGCCTTGCAGCAATTATACTTTCAGAATTATTTGTATTTACTTCAGAGGCTCTCTTTCCCGTTAAACAAGGCAATATTACAGGACGATTGCCAAGATGGGTTCGTATGATTTTAGGAAATCTTCTTTCTAAAATTCTGGCCAGTCGATCTGCAATATAGGTTTTGCCTACTCCGTCGGGTCCCAAGAAAACAACCAACATCCCCTCTGGTTTTATATAACCGAGAACACGTTCTTTAAATGCATATAAGTCATGTAATAAACGCTGTCCTAATGATGCGCGTGTAACCGAACAAAAAGCCTTCAATAATTCATCCGAAGCTTGACAGCAGCTCTCCGAACTACCACTACTCAATAAATCAAAAACTCTCCCCGCGGCATCTTCTCCGAAGCAACTTATTAAAAGAGGCATAATAGAGTTTTTAGTTTCCTCAAACTTATCGAATAATCTGGGCCAATACTTTTCTTTGCCCTTAAAAAGCGATTCAAAAAACAAATGTATTACCTCAATTTCTTTCGATGGCACATATATCGAGCCAAGTTTTCTACGGCTTTCCATTACTGTCTTCGTAGGTAAATAACACAATTCATTGGTCCGTATTTTACCTGGCAGATACAATAAAAGAATTGTGTTGAATTCCAATGCAAGAAAGCTACGTTCACCATCATCATTTTCATAATACAAGTAATAATGCCTGCAAACATTCGCATGAGTGCTAGCTAAATACAAATGACATTTCTCGCTTCGAAAGAATCGCATAAGAATTTTATCCAAGTTCTTAAGCTTACCTTGCTCTATCAAAAAATCAATGTCAAAAGGAAGGTTGCCAGGTAACTGTTCATAGTTTCTTAGTATGCAATACTTTATCTCGTTCTCTTCAAGATATTGTAATAGCCTTGTTAATAATAATGACATATTATCTTTGCTATTTTGATTGGTTTTTTCTATACCCATAATTATAAGAGCTCTTTAAAAGTATTATTTTTTAGTTTATCTTAATTCAGCTGTAAAGGTTTTACAAAATACTTCCATAGACCGCAACCACATATCTGCCACCTTAATTCTCCTCTCTCTCTGTGAGATCATAACCTTTCTGGCAAATGCAATTAAACTAAAATCAAGCATTATAGTTTCACATATTTTATGCATCTGACAGATTTTAGAGGTTAAGATTTTAAAGGCCTTTGCTCTTTTGCCATGTCCAGTCAAAGTTTGAAATAATATATTCGGAGTATTTACCTGCGGTTCTCCCGCAGCAGAAGCATATAAAAAACAACTTATATCAAATAAAGAACAACCTTTATCTAAGCTACCCTCACAGTCTATAATTTTAAGCTCATTGTTTTTATTAATAAGAATGTTGCTTGGAACAAAATCGCCATGCTCAGGAGTAGTCTGTATTTTTCCTGCCCAAATATCATAACAATCAAGAAAACGATTGGCCGCAATTGTATAAAATTTAAATGCTTCTTTATTACATTCTGTTTTCAATTGACTAATCACATTTATTGGTTCTTCGACATATTTCTGTGCTTCTTCCCGACTCCATTCACCACTTTTATAACTATTATGTAAATCTATAAGCCAATTCAGCACCTTGTTTTGATGGCTAATATTAAGAAATGATACAGGTTTACCGCTAATCCATGGCTCGATTACTACTATATTCTCTTTACATTTTTTTATAGTTCTTGGAACTCCCGACATATCTGCAACAGGATTGTTATCTTGCACCTTTCGATGGAAAGGACTTAGTATCTTCGATATCTGTTTGGGCATTCCGGAATTATCAATACCAACATAAATTACTTTTTCAGACGTCCTCACCCTAAACATACTTTTGATCGCAGGATTAATCTGGCACATCATTTTAAGAATATTATATTCAAATCCTGTTTCTGCGTAGCTGCTTGATTTATTCACTGTTACATATGCGTCAGGTATACTTCCACATATGATGTTTTTAAGTATCGTTTTTGGAATAAATCTAAGTGCCTGTATTACAATTTTCATCGTTTTGATTATAGGCTGCCATTTACTGCCCAAGACAAAGCTTAAAGCGTATGGCAATGCCTCAACACTATTATAAGGCATACAAATACTAGGTGATTGCAGGTCAGGTAATACCATGTCTATCTTTGCTATCTTAAAATCAGCTTCTGGTAAAATTTGACTTAAATATCTGCCAATAATTGGGTCTGCCTGAGCAAATCTTACATTTATCGAATTAACACTCCTCTGGCTATAATAAAAACAGGACATCCAATATTTTAAAAGCGAAGGCCTACCTTCCCACTTATTAATAGCAAATAAAACTTTTCCATCGTCTCTTAATACACGTGATATCTCCTTAAAATAAGATATTAAAAATAGTGAGTCGGAACATAAAAACTCTGCACTCAAATTGTTTTCTGCCTTAGGTGCTGACAAAATAACGAGGTCAAAGCTGTTCGAACTAAAAGGAAGCTTATTCGCACTATTAATCGGAGCATTAAATTGGGCAACAGATAGACTTGGCCGCCTTTCAAGCAATACATGGTTTAATTTGATAGTGTTATCTTCGCCGCCAATAATAAGTACTTTCACAAACGATATACTATCAAATACATCACATAATTCAAATATCCAGTTATAAGGAGAAATCACGTTATTATTGTGTTTACTAGAAGAAACTAATGATTCGAAAATCTTTAATGACATAGTACAATCAGGTCTATTGGAAATATTTTATCACCCTGTCAATTTAGCGCTTCTGAGAATCAGAGATTTTACAAAAACCTTGTCTTTCTGGTTAATAATCACAAAGTAACATAAGGCTACATAAATCACCAACCCAGAAACACATACTGTCAATAACCGCGGAATAAAAGCAAGGTTAAATATTTTACTAAGTACTAAAGCAGTCAGAGATATTACTGTAAATAGTATCACGCCCAGAATATTTTCTCTGAGAAATGTCATTTTGGGTTGATTTATAATTGTTGCAGCATAAATTGGTGCAAAGAATAAATCTCTTGCACCCATGCAAACAGCTAAGCTTAATGCAACCGCATAAATCCCCAAATTTGTGTACTGAACAAGAATTATAGAAATCAAGAGATGGACAACACCCATACTAAATGTAACTATAGCCGGTATTTTTACCTTGTTCATTCCTCTGAAGACAGATTCTATCGGGACCGCAGTAATAATTATTATAAATGGGCCTATTAATAACCATACCAAGGGACTCAAAGCGGCAAAAGAGGAACCCAGCCATATTTCTAAAATAGGGTTAGCAAGTCCACACATCATACCTATACAGAAAGCCATCATTAACCCCATAAACCTTATACATCTTCGCAACTGAAAGGAAAGATTATCTAATTCATTATGCGCAATATACTCATAAATTATAGGAACAAAAACACGGCTTATAATACCTGCTAATAAAAATAACATCGGCACCCATTGAGCAATAGGGGCATAATACCCAACATCCTCAGGACCAAGAATTATATTTATAACTATAAAATTTGCGCTAAAATAGAAGAAAGTACCTGCCTCTCTAACAATCATCCATACGCCCATATGTCCCATTTCGCGAAAAGCAAGCCAATCAAATATACCCCATTTAACATGTAGTTGAGGGGTCAGGCATCTCATGAGTATTAGCGCCCCCGTCAAAGTAAACAACGCCATTCCGATTTCAGATATTCCAAAATATTTTAAAGATGGGGATAAATAATGAAAACACAGAATTAGAATACAAAACTGAAAAATTTTACTCAGAACTCTTATTGAATTGTTAAGATCAAACCTATGCCTTACAAATGTACTTACTAAAAATACGCTATTGACTGATAAAATAAAGGAGGACATAATGACCATAAGAAATAGTATGCTGGTTTCTTTTTCAAATCCATAAGGAACTTGAAACAGCCGTGAAAAAAACAAGGAAAGAATAATTACAGGAATCATAAGTATTCCGCACACAAAAAGCAGAGCTTTCCATGCTGTGTTAAAATACACGTTAGCTTGTTTTGCATCATCTTTGTTGAGATGTATAGTAACAAACCTACTAACAGCATTTGAGATGGACATTGTAAAAACATTAAAATACGAAATAAAAGACATGGCCATAGGAATCATTCCATACACTTCTACGCCAAGTTTGTCGATAAAATAGCGAGTAAGCCAAATGTTTATTCCAACATTAACAAAAATAACCAGTACATTACTGATCATATTTGCTAACAGCCTTCTCTTGGCCTCATTTTGGAAATTGTGCATAAAATTACAGATTAAGATAATGCTCTATAATAACACATAGAGTAAACCGCAAAACAAATGGACATTACTTGTCCTTATCTATGTCTTTAATAAATCTTTGCCTTTTTATGCTTTGCTGAAACGGAGCCCGTGTTACGATTATATCCGCCTCGGAAACTTCTGATGAAACTTTATTGAAATTTAAGGTAAATCCATTAGAATTAACATCACTTACCCAGCATCCACCTGCATCCCATCTCGGGGTGGCTACAACCTGATAATTGTTATCCCTCTGGTTATTTATCCCTGTTAGAGGAACTTTGACTAATTTAGCATTTTTAGGAACTTCCACCGTAAGCTGAAAAAAGTTCTGTGCCTGGTGTATCTGGGGTTTATTGGCAGGAGAAATAGGCACAAAACCACCACGCAACAATTCGACTTTTTTCTCAACATGCTTATTAAACCAAAAGTGTGTACCTATGGAAAAAACATCCGTGTCTCCGCATGCCACATTACCAAGCAAGCTACAATTTATAAGATAAAGTGGCCCAGGACCATGGTATTCAATTACATTGCCTTTTTCATTGCCTAATGAATAACTAGCTACATCCTGTAACATAACATTGAAAGGAAGGTCGCTTATTGAGCGATCAGAATAATAAAGGAGTGGTGTAACTCCTTCTGTTCGAGCCGAGTAAATTCTTATTGGCGCACAATCTGTATGAATAACCCAGCCTTTAGGATTATGCATAGCAACGCTTAGACCGTAAACAACAAACTCCGGAATACCACCACTAACCGTTCCGGGAGCCGTTTCGCCAAAACTGTGAAACTTACGAGCTCCAATAGGTACCTCTTCAAAAAAAACTTCTTTGCCAAAAGTATCACGGAGTGCTCTTGGAGGAGGTTTCGTGCTCTTCTCTGTAATTGACCTAGCTATGAAACCGCCACTATTTTCCAATTTAAAACCAGCTTCACAATCTTCCCCGCCAGTAATAGTAATTCCGGTAAACCATAGATTTGCAACATTAGCACCTAAAACATTAATGCCCAAGCGACATTTATTAATCCAAATATCACGAAAGTTGTGACTTGCTAGATCAGGACCATAATAGTCTCCTATTTGAAAACCAATGTCGCAATTTGTTATGTAAACACCATCAACTACATTATGCCGAGCTGTATTTTTGCCAGCGGTTCCCCTCTCCCATCCGGCACGGAAGCGAATACCTATAACACCTTTTGTTTTGTTGCCATCAATAGCCAAATTCCGTATCTGGCAAAACCATGGAGATGCCATCTCGATTACAGGTTTATTTGGCAAACCTTTCCATATTAATTCAGTGCTACGTGGACCGCCAGGACCGCGTAATATCACACTCGCACCTGAATCCTTCATGGTACCTGTACCGCTAAAATCGATAGTAGTTGAAACTGATATTTGGCCCACTGGCAGTATTACCTCTCCTCCTGGCCAATCTTCCAATAACTTATCGATTGCATTGTTTATACGCTCCCCCCAATCATTGCCACTCATTGTCTCGGCATATACAACATATGCTTCTTTAGCATTTCCAGATTGCCCAAAGATATTTTCCGGCCCTTTTTTACTATATAATAAATCAAAAGTGATGCTTTCTGTAGCATCTGCTATTATGCTCGCGCTCGCCAAAAAAAATATTATAGAAGTTAATCGCAAAAGTAACATTATTACTGCCTTCCTTTCAACAATCCAAATCTACTTTTCTGAATACAATAACCTGACTATAAATCAACAGGCGTATATCTGGAGTAGGTTCTATGGAATTGGCTTGTAATAACTTCCACAATTCTTTCTGCAGCTTTACCATCCCAAAGCCGCGGTATTGAACCTTTTGCCTCGAAGTCTGACGATTTTATTTGGTTATATTTTTTCAAAATATCGTTTGTATCATTATGAATAAGTCGATTAGTTCCTTCTGTAATCGTAACAGGACGTTCGGTATTTTCCCGCAGTGTCATACAGGGGACTTGAAGGATAGTTGTCTCTTCTTGAATCCCGCCGGAATCCGTCATTACAAATGCAGCATTTGCAGTTAATTTTAAGAAGTCAAGATAGCCAACTGGGTCAAGCAAAATAAGGTTTGGCATTTTATTCATGCGGTTTTCAAACTCTGTGCCTTTAATATTATTGCGGGTTCTTGGATGGATTGGAAAAACTAACTTTATATCATTTTGGATAACCTCAAATGAACTTATAATCTTTGATAGATTGGCCATATCATCAACGTTGCTCGGCCTATGAAGCGTAATGACAGCATAACCTTTTTTGCTCAACCCAAGTTTTTCAAGGATATCTGATTTTTCAGCTTTATTTTTATTTGCAAGAAGTGTATCAATCATTACATTTCCGACAAGGTGAACCTTATTAGAATTCACTCCCTCTTTTTTAAGATTATCTAAACCGGATTGTTCAGTAACAAACAGTAAATCGCTTATAGAATCAGTTAGAACGCGGTTAATCTCTTCCGGCATTGTTCTATCAAAACTTCTAAGGCCTGCTTCAACGTGAATCAACTTTATACCAAGCTTAACAGCAACCAAGCCGCAAGCGATGGTGCTATTAACATCACCGACAACAAGAACATAATCAGGTTTAAAATCTACTGCAACAGGTTCAAAACGTTTCATTATCTCCGCGGTCTGCACTGCATGACTTGCCGAGCCAACTTCAAGGTTAATATCAGGCTGGGGAATATTCAATTCCTCAAAAAATAGATGGCTCATTTTTGCGTCATAATGCTGACCGGTATGCACCAATAGCGTCTCAAAACCGCCATGTTCGGCAAACGCATGCATAATCGGAGCAATCTTCATAAAATTTGGCCTTGCACCGCACACACAAATAATTTTTATCATCGAGCATTCCTCAACGTTAAAATGTATAAACAAAACAGTTCAAGTTAGATGCAGTCTATATCAGCTTATACTTTTTATAATTTTCTCTTCACTTAACAAGGAAATAATAGCCCCAACAACGCAATCCTTCATTTCATCAGTTAATTCCGGATAAATCGGCAGGGCCATAACCTCGCGGCAGGCTTTTTCGGTTTCAGGAAAATCCCCCTGTTTATAACCAAGACACTTGAAACATTGCTGCAAATGCATCGGTACAGGATAATAAATCTCACAGCCGATATTATTTTTCTTTAAATGCTCAACCACCTCATCGCGTTTCGGCACTCGAATAACATACTGATTATAAATCGTCACACAATCAGGGCTGATATAAGGTGTTTGAACGACACTTGCCTTAAATTTTTTATTGTAATATTCCGCATTTTTTCTTCTGGCTTTGGACCACTGCTCTAAATAAGGCAGTTTCACTAAAAGAGTTGCAGCCTGTATCGGGTCAAGCCTGAAATTACCACCCACAAATTTGTGATAATACTTCGGCTCCATGCCGTGATTGCGCATTATAAACAACCGCTTATAAAGTTTTTCATCATTAGTAACAATCATCCCGCCGTCGCCGATGCCGCCGAGATTTTTACTCGGGAAGAAACTAAAACACCCCGCTGTCCCTATACTGCCGGCTTTTCGACCCTTATATACGCTGGTTATTGACTGTGCCGCATCCTCGATAACCGCCAAGCCGTATTTACCGGCAATTTCCATAATCGGGTCCATATCAGCCATCTGACCGAAAAGATGAACCGGCATTATAGCTTTGGTCTTTCGGGTGATTGCTTTCTCTATCAGTGCCGGATTTATATTGTAAGTCTTCGGGTCAATATCAACAAAGACAGGTCTTGCTCCGGTTCTTGCTATACAACCTGCCGTCGCAAAAAAAGTGAACGGTGTAGTGATAACTTCATCACCGGCTTTAATGTCAAGACTCATCAATGTATTTAAAATAGCATCTGTGCCACTCGAAACACCGACCGCAAATTTACAATCGCTCAAAGCTGCCACTTTTTCCTCAAGCTCAGCAACCTTAGGCCCTCCGATACATATCTGCGATTCAAGAACTTCCGAAATCGCCTGCATAACATCTTCCCTGATTTTCGCGTATTGCGCCTTCAAATCCAAAAGCGGAACCTGCATCAATTATCCTCCTTGATATTTAATAATTCTTCTTCAGTATTAAGTTCTACAACTTTCCATAACAAACCCGATGATACAAAATCATATCGTGCTAAAAAATCGGGATAATAACTCGGCTCTCCAGAAGTCGTATATAATAAAGATTGAGATACATACTTCGCGGCGGTTTCTTCATCTAACGGTTTTTGACCAATGCTGCAGTCATGATTCGAAACAACTTTTACATCGGGATACTTGCCGCAAACTTCCTGAACATATAAAAACGCATGAATATCTGTAGTATAAGCATAAATCATTGCGTTTTGCTCGACACTTTCCAATGCTTCTTTGGCAAATCTTTCAGCACCTCGATAGCCGTTTTTCCAAGGCTGCAACCAATAATCATATTCATCGCGATAAGGCCGCTGTCTGCGTTCTGCTAATGAGGGGTAATAATTCCTCGCCAATGCTGGGGTTATAAAATAGCTCCCAACCGGCAAAAAAGAGAAAATCAGAAGAATTGCAATAATTTTTTTGCCGCTAAATTTCTGAATAACAAAATCAGATCCTAATCCCATCATTAAAGCTGCTATACAATAAAACGGCAGGAAAAAGGCATGCCTGTCGGGGACTTTATATCTAAACGCAAAAACAAAATACATCAATAACAGTGCAAATAATATATTTGCAAAGCCGCGGCTTGGAGTTTTTTCCCACAGCACCGCAATTCCGACAACTAACAGTATTATATTCGGGGTTGGAAAATTCAGCAAAACAAACATAAAATTTTCCAATGCAAGCCTTACCGTAATCGAAGTATTAAGTACACTGCTTTGCCATCCACTGCCAAAAAGGGCAGATTGCATCGTTCCGACAAAATCTCCGGATTCAATAACACCCTTTACTATAAGATATAAGTAAGGCAGGCATCCCAAAATCCAAAGCAGCGAAAATAAAACAGCATGTTTTATTTTTATTTGCTTTTGGTATATCAGAACAAGCAGAAACAAACCATAACAAGCCAGCGGAAAAACTCCCCAGAGATGATTCGCAATTGATAAACCATTTAAAAATCCAAGCCAGTATAAATATCCGGTTCGCTTAGTCCGTATGTATTGAAACAGAACCAGCAATTCTGTAAATAACTGTGCGGCATATAAGGTATAAGCCTCAGCCCAGACAGCGTTTTGCCAAAATGTCCACGAAACCGCCAAGCTGACAGCTCCTATCACCGCAGGCCAAACTTTACCAAGCCATAATCTGAGTAATAAATATAAATTCGCGACTGCGACCGCACCGAAAATCGCAGATATCATATTTACACGCCATGCAAATTCTCCGACCGGTATCCATTTCACCGGTATTCCAAGCATTATATAAAGCGGATGTGACAGCGCTATGCCAAGATTACCCTCGATGTCATTATGCCATATTCTATAAATAAACAATCCGCTGTCCTGCCACAGAACAGTCGGAGCACAGGTGATAAAATATAAAAAACCGGCTGCAAACAGCACTATTAAATACTGAAACCAAATCTTTTCGAATAGTTTACTGCAGGATTTTGAGTTTACTGTCATCATGCTTGATTATTAAAATATATAGCTTATAATTTTGGAAATATTGAAAAATGGAGCTTAAAAATGACTGAAAATATTAATCAGAAATCCAATTCTCCTCAAACAACTCAAAAGTCTAAAAAAAACAAGAAATCGCATCCTCTGTTAATCATCATACTTATCTTTGCCGCTTTCTGGACTTTTGTTTTCATCACCCAAAAAAAAGACCCTATTAAATGGATTGAAGACTACCAGACAGGTGTCGAACTGGCGACAAAAGAAAATAAACCCTTGCTGCTGGTCTTCTACAAAATAAATGCTCCGATGTATACAGCCGCTGCACAAGATACATATAAAAATCCGAAGGTTAAACAATACGTAGAAAATAACTTCGTGCCGGTGCTCATTAACGTCGACAAAGAACCCGACATCGCAAGGCTATATAATATCAGCTACTACCCTACTCTTTATGTCAAAGAACCAAACAGCGACGAAAGTTTCGGGCCAAGACTCGGATATGACCCGCCTGATTTATTTATAAGCGAAGTACAAATCCTTTTAGATAAGCTGAAAAAATCCAAAAACTTATAGTCGTCAATTAATAGGCTGGTGTTTTAAATACCATTCTATAGTATTTTTCAATCCGTCTTCGAAAGACGTTTTCGCTTCGAAACCAAACAGCTTTTTGGCTCTGGAGGTATCAAGACATCGTCTCGGCTGACCGTCCGGCTTTGTTGAATCCCATCGAATTTCACCTTTGAAACCTGCTAAACCGGCTATCTTCTCGGCCAAATCTTTTATAGTTATTTCAAAACCCGCCCCGATATTGACCGGTTCAGAGCCGTTATATTTTTCCGTCGCCAGTAGAATTCCTTCCGCTGCATCGGCCGCATAGATAAATTCTCGCGAAGCAGCCCCTGTCCCCCAGCACTCGATATACTTATCGCCGGCTTTGACGGCATCTACGCACTTTTTTATGAGAGCGGGTATAACATGGCTGCTTTGTGGATTAAAATTATCACCCGGGCCGTATAAATTTACCGGAAGTAAAAAAATCGAGTTAAAACCGTATTCCTCACGATACGCCTGTGACTGAACCAAAAGCATTTTCTTGGCAAGTCCGTAAGGGGCATTGGTCTCCTCGGGATAGCCGTTCCAGATATCGTCCTCTTTAAATGGAACTGGAGTAAATTTCGGATAGGCGCATACGGTACCTATAGCTACAAATTTTTCGATTTTCCTCAGCCGGCCCTGCTCGATAAGCTGCACACCCATCATAAGATTTTCATAGAAAAATTTACCCGGATGCTCACGATTGGCCCCAATACCTCCTACAACCGCTGCAAGGTGTATAACAATATCAGGATTCATATCATCATACATCCGCCGAATATCATCAATTTTCACCAAATCATAATCTTCTATCTGGGGCACAAGAATTTTTTCACAGCCCCTTTGACGAAGCCCTTCTGTAACAAATTTTCCCAGAAAACCCGATCCGCCCGTTACCACAACACGTTTATCTTTAAAGAATCTGTTCATTTTCTTTTTGAGTTACTCTCGTTTAAAACCTTTTCATCTTCCGCGATTCTCATATCAGAATCTGTCATTAGTTTGGCTAATTCTCTGAAATTCATCTTAGGCTCCCATTTCAATATTTTTCGAGCCTTTGACGAATCACCCATAAGCATATCAACTTCGGTAGGCCTGAAATAACGAGGGTCAACCTCGACATATTTCTCCCAGTCCAAATCAAGATATCCGAAAACCTCATCAAGAAATTCTCTTACCGAATGCATCTCGCCGGTAGCAATTACATAATCATCAGATTTATCCTGCTGCATCATCAGCCACATAGCTTCGACAAAATCACCGGCAAAACCCCAGTCTCGCTTGGCGTCAAGATTACCAAGATATAATTTTTCCTGAAGACCCAGTTTTATACGTGTAGCGGCACGGGTAATTTTTCTTGTAACAAACGTTTCGCCTCGCCTTGGCGATTCATGATTAAATAAAATTCCATTACAGGCGAAAATACCATAAGCCTCTCGATAATTTACCGTCTGCCAGTAGCTGTAAACTTTGGCACAGCCATAAGGACTTCGAGGATAAAAAGGCGTGTTTTCGGTTTGAGGCGTTTCAGCGACCTTTCCAAACATTTCGCTGCTCGATGCCTGATAAAATTTTATCTTTTTCGGAACCGACCGAATCGCCTCAAGCAGCCTGAGCGTTCCAAGTGCGTCGGTATTGACCGTATATATCGGCGTATCGAAACTAACTCGCACGTGGCTTTGCGCTCCGAGGTTATAAACCTCGTCGGGTTTTATCTCGTTCAAAATCGCCGAGAGATTTCCACCGTCGGTTAGGTCTCCATATAAAAGTTTTAGAAGCGGCTGTTCATGAGGGTCTGCATAAAGATGGTCGATTCGGCCTGTATGAAAAGACGAGCTTCTGCGGATGATACCCCAAACCTCATAACCTTTTTTAAGAAGTAATTCTACAAGGTAAGACCCGTCTTGGCCGGTGATTCCCGTAATTATCGCTTTTTTCATAATTCAAAAACCCTTTTTAAATTTGATTAACAGGGTTAAAGCATAAAAACTGAATATGTGCTTAGACTCCGTCCCCGTCGGTTGCAGCGAAAAATTAAACATCCTTCGTCGCAGAACCTCTGGATGAATGACAGAATAGTCTTTTTGAACTGTTGTTTAGCTCGACTTCTAAAAGACCTTTATTTCATAAGTATCGACAATAAAAGGAGATACCTTTAATATAGAAATCACCCAACCTCTCGGGCCAAGCTGCCGGAAGGTACTTTTTATACGTTTTTTTAGAAAAACAAGTTCACCATCTAAACCATCAAAAAACCAATATTATAGGATGTTTCTTCGGGGGTTAAAAGGTTTTGATTTTTTTAATTATAAAGCCCGATAAAAACAGCTTTTAGCAGTTATTTCGATTGCCAAAACGGGTATTTTCTCAATTTTTCACTCAATACTCAATACCTTTTCTGGCCTTAACACCCTTTTCAAACGGATGTTTAATGCACCTCATTTCTGTTACCAAGTCCGCCAAATCGATAATTTTTCCCGACGCCCCCCTGCCGGTCAGCACTAATTCAACATGGGAAGCTTTGCTTTCAATAAGATTTCGAACCTGTTCGAATTCAGCAAGGCCCTTTCCAAGACAAAAAATAAGTTCATCGAGAATTATTAGGTCATACAAGCCTTTTTGAGCAATTTCTATCAAATTTCCAAGAGCTTCCCGAATCGCCTTTTTGGCACAGGCTGTATCTTCAGAGTTCTGCAAAGATTTACACAAATCCCATTTTACCTTAAGAGCATCTATTGTGATTGAAGTTTTCGTATTTTTAATCACCTCAAACTCGCCGCTGCAAGGCGCCGGTTTTAGAAATTGGTAAATCAGAACTTTACAGCCTTGACCGGAAGCTCTTAGCGCAAGCCCGACCGCCGCTGTTGTTTTGCCCTTGCCGTCGCCTGTATAAATGTGAACAAATCCTTTTTCAAACATAACATTATGATAAGGTAAAACCGATAAAATGAAAATCCCAAAATCGGTTTTGATTTATATTTCAAAATGGTTCTTGCCTGCGTTGACATTACCGCGGGCAGTTGTTACCTTGTAAATATGATAAAACTTGTTACAGCATTAGTTTATATAGCCGCGATTATCTTTTTGGGCGGCTGTAATCCCGAATCACAGCCCCAATCGGCTTCTCATCCGCCGAATATAGAAGGAATTAGAATCACAGATGTTTCTCCCGCCAAACCTCAAACAGATTTGATTCGCAGCATCAAAAATATGTCGTTTACCTGCTACAAATTCGAAATACCTGCTGAAAACTTCCAAGTTTTCGAAGAAATTTGGCCTTTATTGACTGACGAACAGCTTTTTTTTAATAATCAAAAGGCCTTTGCCGCAAACGCATTTGTACTCGGTTTCGGGCGGGTTGAAATATGGGATATTATCGCAGAAAAATTAAAACAGGCCGGCGGTGAAAACATAGTTGAAACTACGCTGTTGTTTTCAGATGACCAAGAACTTGATTTTCAGGCTATGACCTTATTTAAACCAAGGGAAATACTATACATTGACACAGATTTTTCGATGCAAAGGTTCGATGCTTCACCCGGTCGGCTTGAACTTCGTCTAAAAGCCAAAAAACTCCACGATAGACGCGGTGTCTGTAATTTTTACGGTAAAATTATGCATGTTCCGAAAGAAAATCTTCTGCCCGGTCTTCCGGAACATCTGAAGGCTCCGGAATTCGATTTCAGAGTTACAGGATTTGCCGCCCAGATGAGCCCGGGCGATTTTTTACTTCTTTCGCCCGGACGATATATAGGTGACAGTAAATCTCTAACCAATGTTTTCTTTGCAAAAGAAGGCAAAGAACCGAAACTAAGAGTGTACATGCTTTTTTGTTCCGGAATTGTCGATTAACCCCGCCGATGAATAAATACGCTGTATCATTAACTCGCTGCAATACTTATTCGCCAGATGAAATATCGCAATGCCTTAAAAGACATTTCGAACTTCTGGGCGGTATCAGTCAATTCATTAAATCGGGCGATAAGGTTTTGTTAAAACCAAACCTCATCGCGCCTAAACCTCGCGGATGCGCAACGCAAACCGACCCGCAGGTTATAATCGAACTTGCAAAAATGCTCAAAGATTACGGAGCAAAGCCGTTTGTCGGTGATTCTCCGGCATGGGCAAACGTTTACTCCTGCGTAAAAAAACTCGAACTTGACGAACCGCTGAAAAAATTGGACGTTCCGGTAAAACAACTCAATCATCCCAGAACCTGCGTCCTTGCCGGCGGTCTGAAAGTAGGCATAAGCAGTATAGCCTTGGATTCAGATGTAATTATAAATCTGCCCAAATTTAAATCACATCAACAGCTTGTCGCGACATTCGCGGTTAAAAATATGTTCGGCTGCGTAAGCGGCAAAGCCAAAGCACTATGGCATTTCAAAAAAGGCGGCAGTGAAAAACATTTCTGCCGACTTCTTATCGATGTCTATTCGCTACTCAAGCCCGCACTTACAATTATAGACGGAGTTATTGCTATGGACGGACCCGGCCCGATTAACGGACGCGCAAGACGCTTAGGCTGGTTAATAGCTGGCACCGAACCAATTGCAATGGAAACTGTTTGCGCAAGAATAATTAATCGAGAACCCGAAGAATTTCCAATAATAAAAACAGCTCGGCAAAGCGGTTTAGGCTGTATTGATGAACAGCAAATTCAGATTGTCGGCGACAACTATAAAAACGCCGTATGTTTAGATTTTGAACGGGCAAAAATAATTCCAATAAGATTTTCTTTATTAAGAGTTTGCAAAAGTACCATCAAACAGTTACTTATACTCCTAAAATTACGAAAAACATAATCATGGATAAAAGTAATAATATACTGGCGAAAAATAACCATAAGCAAGCGGCGATTAATATTCTCGGCATCGAAACAAGCTGCGACGAAACAGCCGCCGCCGTCGTTGCAGACGGTACAACCGTTAAATCTACAATAGTATCTTCGCAGGTAAAACTGCATGAGCAATACGGCGGTGTCGTACCGGAAGTAGCTTCGCGAGCTCATGTAGAAAAAATTCTTCCGGTACTCCGGCAGACTTTGCAGCAGGCGCAAATTACCAAAAATGATATTGATGCTATCGCCGTCGCCAATCAGCCGGGGCTGACTGTGGCTTTGGTGGTCGGGGTTACAGCTGCAAAAACACTGAGCCTCGCATGGAATAAACCTTTAATCGCGATAAATCATCTCCACGCTCATATGCAGTCGGCGATTATTAACGAACCGCAGGTAGAACTGCCTGCGATAGCCTTGATAGTATCCGGAGGCCATACAAGCATTTACGATTATCGCTCGCCGTTAGAACCAATCCTGCTGGGCAGCACAATCGACGATGCCGCGGGCGAAGCATTTGATAAAGTCGCGATGATTTTGAGGCTGCCTTATCCCGGCGGCCCTTCAATCGAAAAAACCGCAAAAAACGGTAATCCAAAAGCCATTGATTTCCCGCGTTCCATGCTCGCTAAGGATTCTCTCGATTTCTCTTTCAGCGGCCTAAAAACGGCTGTTCTTTACTATTGTCAAGGCCAAGATATGAACAGCCAAATTAAAATCGAGTCTATGAACGAAAATCAAATAGCTGATATCGCAGCGTCATTTCAGCAGGCTGTGATTGATGTGCTTGTCGAAAAAACAAAACGTGCCATCGAAAAAACCGACGCGAAAACCGTTCTCTTCGGCGGCGGAGTCGCGGCAAATACTCCCTTGAGAGACGCCCTAAAAAAAATGTGTGATTCGATGAATTGCAGCCTTCTGGTCGCAGAGAAAAAATACTGCACAGACAACGCTGTTATGGTAGCTTCACTTGCCTATCACAAATACAAAGCCGGATTATTCGCGGATTTGTCCCTCGAACCAAAAGCCGGCAGCGACATCTAAAATATTCTTTAGCACTCACCGTCCACCCTTATAAGCTATTGTTTCATAAAGACTTAACGCAAACAAGCACTTGCAGATGATATTTGCCTTCATCGAGAATGAAACGGTCGTAAGAATTTTTAACAGTGACACGCTTAACTTTGAGTCCCGCATTTTTCAGCAGACAATACCAAGTTTTCAAAGGAAAAAGTCCCAGCTTATGACATTCGGTAAAAATTTCCAACTTGCCCCGCCGCCGAATCAAATAAAATAGTGCTGCTTCATAGGCAGATTTATTTTTAAAAGCATAATTATTTTCAAAAATAGTAACTTCGATTGTTCCCTTAGAACCGGTATATACAAAATTGTTCTCTCTGAAATCTTCTTTGACAAGAGCTGTTATCAAAAGCAATCCGCCGGATTTAAGGTATCTGCAAGCCGTTCTAATAGTCTTTCGTAAATCCGTCACCGTTACCATGTAGCCGATGCTGTCAGGAATTACAACTGCGTCGAAACATCTTTTTAGTTTTACGTTTCGCATATCGTCGCAAATATATTCAATCTCAGGATTACGTTTTCGCGCAATTTCGAGCATCTCCGGGCTGACATCAACGCCTGTTACTTTGAAATATTTTTTAAATGTGTAATCATGACCTCCTGCTCCACAGCCTAAATGAAGCAATGTTTCCGCATTAATTTTAATATTGCTCTTTATCAGCTTAACATAAAATTTCGTTTCATCTTCGTACTCATCCGGCAGAGAAATTATCGAATCGACCCATGCAAGGTCGCTGTATGCCTGATATGTGGTTGCCTTTTTAGATACTGCCACAATAATTTCCCCTGTGATTTAAAAAATACTGATTTATCTGCTTTGGTAATTATAAATTATCCAGAACCTGAAACCAAGAGCGAACAAAAACCATAAAGTTATATTTTGGTCAAGCTTGTATCTTCGCCGGAAGTTTAGGTATGCAGTGAACTAAAGCTGAATGATATTGGCTCCCCAAGTAAGCCCTGCACCAAACGCGACAAGAATCACAATATCGCCTTTCTTAATCTTGCCCTGTTTGCGGCAATCATCGAAGGCTATCGGCAATGATGCAGCCGATGTATTTCCATATTCCTGTATGTTAACAAAATACTTATCCTCAGGCAGGCCAAGTCTCTTTGCGGCCGATTCGATAATCCGAGCATTCATCTGGTGCGAGACCATCATCGCAACATCATCCAGCGTTAAATTGCATTTTTTAAGGCACTTTAAAACCGTAGCTACGATTTTTCGAACAGCTTCCTGATAAACCTCCCGTCCGTGTATCTCCATATATATCATATCAGGATTTTCAAGCTTTTTATTCGACGGATGCCGCGAACCGTGAGCCTGACAATTCAGCGCCCTCCAGCTGTTTCCATCGGCTCCCATTGTACTGTATATCACACCTTTGCTTCCATCCGTTGCCCGCTGAAGAACTACCGAACCGGCTCCGTCACCGAATAATATGCAGCTCGCACGGTCTTTCCAGTTGGTAATTTTGCTCAGAGTTTCCGCGCCTATAATAAGTGCGTTATTATATCTGCCGCTTTCGATGAATTGCGACGCTATAGCCATGCTGTAAACAAATCCGCTGCAAGCTGCCGCCAAATCGAATACAAAAGCTTTTTTCGCTCCAAGAGCCTGCTGAACAAACGATGCGGTCGAAGGAAACGGCATTTCAGGTGTTATCGTTGCTACGATGATAAGCTCGATGTCCTTTCCGGCAAGACCAGCATCGGCCAAAGCTCGTTTGGCCGCTTCGGTAGCAAGATAAGCGGTTGTTTCGTCATCACCTGTTATATGACGTTTTTTGATTCCTGTACGCGTAGTTATCCATTCATCAGTCGTATCGACCATCTTGGATAAATCTTCGTTAGTCAGTACTTTTTCAGGTGCAAAAGAACCGGTCCCTGTAATTACAGCCCGGTATGTCGCTACTCTTCCGTCAACTTCCTTGTTCATCTGGGCCTCTTACTGATGATTTTGACAGATACTCGACTATTTTGTCGTTGATTCGATTACTGTGGTATTTTTTGCAGCTAAGTATAGCATTTTTAATTGTTTTGGCGGTACTTGCGCCGTGACAGATAACACTTGTGCCGTTGACGCCAAGAAGCGGCGCGCCGCCGTATTCGTTATAATCGTATTTCTGATATATACGCATCATTACCGGTTTAAACATCCGGGCAAGCCACATTCTTTCCTGAAGCAGCTCATGTTTTATCGCTTTGAACAGCCCCTCGACCAATCCCTCGGTCATTTTCAAAATCACATTGCCGACAAATCCGTCACAGACCGCTACATCGCAGACGCCCCGGAAAATATCTCTGCCTTCGATATTACCGACAAATTTCATTTTGGGGTCGCTTTTCATAAACTCACGGGCTTTTTTAACTATTTCATTGCCTTTGGCATCTTCCTGTCCGATGCTCATCAAACCTACCCGAGGAGTTTCAATTCCCAGCAGATGTTTGGAATACATACTCGCCATAACCGCGTATTGATAAAGATTTATCGGTTTGCAAGCGATATTCGCTCCTACATCACACAGCGTAACCGGCCCTTCGAAAGTCGGGAAAACCACCGCAATGCCGGGTCGGTTCACACCGGGGAGATTTCGCATACGCATCTGAAATGCCGCAACGCAGGCTCCGGTATTTCCGGCGGAAATAACGGCATCGGTAAGATTGTGTTTTGCTAATTTCGCGATGACGCCGATTGAGCTTCGCGGTTTTTGTCTCAGCGAATCTACCGGCGGTTCATCCATACCTATCACATCCGGTGCATCTGTAACCTGAATAATGTTTCGCTTGGGACGCGCGGAGTCCAGCTTTTGCTGGATTAACTGCTGGGGGCCTACCAAAATCAGCTCGTCATCCTGACCTAAAAACTCGGCAGACTCCAGCGCTCCGGCGATAATTTCATCAGGAGCATTGTCACCGCCCATTGCATCCAATGCAATCCGCATAGTTTATGCAGTTTCCTCCTTGGCGATTTTCAGCGTGATTTTCGGGTTATAATAACCGCAGTTATCACAGGCCGCATGGGGCAGCTTGGCATGGTCGCACTTGGGGCAGACCGAATAATTTGTGGGTTTAAGCCTATGATGCGCCCTTCTGGTGCGAGTTCTGGTTTTACTTGTTTTTTGTGCCGGTAACATTTATTGCTCCGAAATTTACTTTAGTTCCTATTATACGAGATAAGCCCTTATCATAAAGGGCTTAGGGGTAGGATTATACACTAATACCCCCTGCCGATGCAAGTATTTATATTAGAAATGCGGTTTTATTTCAAGGGCGAATTTCCCTGATAATTCAATAGCCCGGAATCAACATCTCGAGGCACACTTAACCAACGGCCTTGTACTGCCGCTTATGGTGAGCTAAATTGAACTATTACCGCCATAGATTTTAGCTGGTTTTTAAAACTCGGTATGGAAAATTGAGATATTTTGAACTTTTCCAAGAACTATAAATGCAGCTTGTAAAAAATCGCGAATATTTTTGTTATTTAATGGGGAGCCGTATATTATTGAGGTTTTGCGATAAAAAACATAACAGCTTGGGCAAACATCAGAATTATCGCAGTTTTTGGCTTGCAAACTCCACGAATTGCTGAAAAAGCTCCCATGTTTCGACATTACCGAAAATATGTCCGCTCAGCCCCCTGCCGTGCAACGCCTCGGTAATCTCGAAATCCCTCCATCGAATCGGCAGCCGCTCGCGGTCGAACTTATTAAATATGAACCTGCAGTTGTGCGAAAGAAAATTTCGTATAATCCTCGCAAATTCGTACCAAGGCTCGGCTTTTAGAAGGACATATTGGTCGGTGCTCTGGCAATAATCTTTTATATGCTCGAATGATTCTTTAATGGTGGTTCTCATCAGCATTTTGTTGAATTCGGCAAGCACAATCCTCGAATCTCTTTCATTTTTGAGCAGCCTCGCAAGCTGGTCGAACGTTACGGTATAATCGCCGAACGCGGTCGAATGATGTTCGAGCAGCCCCATAGCCTGCCCCGAACCGAACACCGACATCGCCGCCAGACCGACGATATAGTTGTTCTTGGTATGCTCTAACTGATTCAGCAGTTCTTCTTTTGTCATAATTATGTATATCGGCAAAGAAGGCTCGGCTCTTCAGGTTCGACTTGTCAGGCGGGAAAATGAATAGGCTTGCAAACCCCGTGATTATTTTGTAAATTAGCGGTGATTTTGGCTGCGTAGCTCAGCTGGTTAGAGCATGGGATTCATAAGCCCAGGGTCGTCGGTTCGAATCTGACCGCAGCCATTTGGTGTTTAGTCGTTAGTGAACAGTATTTAGTAAACGGCAACTTAAGCTTTTGTTTCGAGCATCGAGCATCAAGACACAAGCAGCGAATATTGCCCCCATCGTCTAGTGGCATAGGACGCCGGGTTCTCAACCCGGTAACAGGGGTTCGAGTCCCCTTGGGGGTAGTTTGGGCTTGAGGTTAAAAAACAATTCCCCGCTTGGATTGTGTTTGTAAAGTGCCTTCATAATTATTTGATATATCCTGTTCATATAAGACTATTATCAGGATAACGATTTTGAGTATCACATGAAAGATATTTCTTAGCCGAATGTTTGACGCTATTTCAAATCTTGACATATTCAAACCTTTTCCTTACCATTGAACCCACATGTTGCAATATAAATATTTCTGAAGGTAATCGGTCTTTAGGTAATAAAAATGCAGAAGGTTTTTGGCAAATTAGCTCAGTCAGTAACTCATCTTCAGACAATAGAAGACTTTTTTATTAAAGTGGTTCCAGCGTATGCTGAAAATGAGGCAAAACTGAAAAATCTCGGACGTTTTTACGATGAATTTGCCCGGGAGCTTTATTCGGGAGGCAGGAAAGATGGATCCCCTGAAAAGGGAAAACGTTTTCACAGAGGGATGACTCTTGCAGATTTAATAACCTATACAGTGTTTGGCCGAGGTTACTATGTTTTAACTGCATCAGAGGCTCATCAAAAAGCTTTTATAGAAATTGTTATGAGGATCTCAAACAAATTACTTCTACAAGAAAACATATCTACTGATCCAACACTTAGAAAGGGGCTAATCAACGCACTTTTAGACAAAGGTCTGACAAATTTTTTTGAGGATGAAGAGCAAAAAAAACAGTTGAAACTTTTAGAAAAATCTACAGCCACCATAATCTGGGGGCAATCAGAAAAAGATTTATACAAAATCATGGATTCGCTTCTTCCTAAATCCAGAGGACTTGCAATCGAGTTCTTAATCTATCTTTATTTGATTCGTTACAAGTTTGGTCTTGTAATACCATTGCTTCTTCATCAAAGATTGATTACCAAGGGAAGGAGTATTGCTCCTCCAGACTTCCTTGTACTCAAAAATGATGGTCGTGTTTTCGGAATTGAAGTTGGTTCTTTTAAAGAAGGCCAAAACACAAACTTCGTCACAACTACTTCTATTCCTACTGTTACCGCAGAACTTGATAGCGATCAACCTTTCAGATGCCCTCACTGCCAAAAGTGGATTACATACTGTGATCATGTAGTCGAAACTTACTCGGAAGGGGCTGCGATTACTAATCCTTTTAAGTGCGGAGAATGTAAATACTTTGACAAAGGCAGATGTCAAGATATAATCTTTTATGGTAAAGTCCCTGAAATAGAAAAAAACAACCGACGATACCATTACAGATGTATATCAGAAATGAAAACGGTAAAAAAACTATCTACTCAAAACCGATTTATAGAACATCTAAAAGTCTGGTATCCAACAGCATCAATACTTGACGCTTTAGGTGATGAAAAGTAACTAGGAAAATTAATAAAGTTCAGGAGGAACTTTTCTGATATGTTAACCAATGAAGAAAAAGTTTTAACAATATATGCCGATAGTAGAAGTAGCCCAACTTCGCCAAGCGAGATAACACCTGAGACTCCCTTAGAAAACTTAAACCTAAATTGGCGAGAGAAAGATTTACCTGAGTCAGAAAGAACTAAACATGTTCATAGGCTTCATCCATATCTAGGGAAATTCATACCTCAATTAGTAGAAATCTTCCTCAGGAAATATTTCAAACAAAGTGAAACTGTTTTAGACCCCTTCGTGGGTTCGGGAACAACTTTAGTCCAAGCAAATGAACTTGGGGTCAATTCTATTGGGTATGACATATCAGCTTTTAATGTTATGTTGTGCCAAGTTAAAACAGCGAAATATGATGTTAAACAAATGCGTATAGAAGTATTAGATATATTGAAAAAGGCTAAAGTTTCAACCCATCCATACAAAATACAAGGCCATTTATTCGAATCTGATCGTATGGAAGAACTTGAAAACGCATCTAAAGAAACTATAGATCAATATCTGAATGAATGGTTTGCTCCACAAGCATTAGAAGAACTTCTTACATATCGTTATTTAATCGAAAATGGTTCTTACAAATATAAAGACTTAATGCGTATTATACTTTCGCGGTCAGCGAGATCAGCTCGTCTTACCACACACTTTGATCTTGATTTCCCTAAACGTCCCCAACGCGAACCATATTGGTGTCATAAACATTCTAGAACATGCTCTCCTACTCAAGAAGCTTACAAATTTCTTTATCGATACAGTTATGACACTATCAAGCGAATATCTGATTTTGCAAATTTGCGAACAAACGCCTCGGTTAGAGTTTATCATGGTGATAGTCGAAAAATGTCTATGCCCGCAGTGGATGGAGTTATTACAAGCCCTCCGTATGTTGGACTAATCGATTACCATGATCAGCACGCATACAGCTATCGCCTACTAGATCTTCAAGAGAATGCCAAACATGAAATTGGTTCGGCTTCTAAAGGAAGAAATCCTCGGGCAGTATCTCAATACAAGCAAGATATAGTTACCGTATTAAGCCAAGCATTAGATGTTATGCCATCAGGGGGGCCTATTATAGTTGTTGCTCATGACCGTACCGAGTTATATCCAGAAATTGCACAAAGTTTAGGAGTACAAACTGAAGCAACGGTAAAAAGACATGTAAATCGTCGTACTGGAAGACGTGCAGGAAATTTTTACGAATCAGTTTTCATTTGGCGAAAACCCTAATTTGGAGTTTATTTATGCCAACACATAATATGAAGGTAGCAATACAATCTGTCATTAAAGAAATGATGGATCGGGTTATGTATAAAGTATTAGTTTCTGATCCATTTATAAAAGAAGACCATATAGCAAAAAAACCGCTTTATGCTGCATTGGTCCCAGATGAAATATTTAAAGGGTCTCATTTTGAAAGAAGATTTGTTACTCCTTTTGGAAGTGTTTGGGAAAAATTAGCTGTCGTTGCCGCCAAAGAAGGGGTGGGGGTTGGCGAACAGGGGCATGCTATTAAAGGAATGGTAGACAAAGAACAGTTGCGCAGAATTTCTGAGATTCTCAACCGATTGGAACATGGAAAAACGGGAACTACAAAAATTAAACCAGATTGGGAATCTGAATTACGTTATGTCAAAGAAGGAAGAGGAGGAGAAAAAATTCCCACAAAAGTTATTTGTGATGTATATGCAAAAAACATAACCGATAATACAAAATACGCTTTTGAAATAAAGGCCCCATTGCCAAATAGTGACCAAACTAAAGTCAGCAAAGAAAAACTCCTTAAGCTCTATTGTATGGAACCTTTACAAGTAGATGGTGCATTTTATGCTTTGCCATATAATCCTTATGGCAAGAGGGAAGATTATAATTGGAGTTTTCCGGCGCGCTGGTTTGACATGAAGAAAGACAAAGTTGTTCTTATTGGGGACGAATTCTGGGAAAAAATTGGGGGCTTAGGCACTTACCAGGCCTTCATTGAAGCAGTAAATGAAATCGGCCAAGAGTATCGTAATAGAATTTATCGAGAATTCCTTGGGATAGAACCGCCTGATAAAGAAACACCTAAGTTGTAATTTAATATAGTCACTTTTTTACTACGCCACAAAGATAGTAAATAAACCTTTTGAAAAATCACTCCTTCTTGAGGCTTTAGCTAAAATCCCGATACATCGGGACTATCCGCTTATTTACCGTTTAACCATAATATCTATTTTTTTCATGCTCTTCTGGCTATGCCATCCCATATGGAATGGTAAAAATCCGTGAAATCAGTGATTAATTTTACCCCTAAAGGCCGGATAACTCAATTATTTTTCCAAATCCTCCGCTAATGCGTATTTTTCCCTACCGGATTCATAAGCTAAAGTTATAAAATCCTTGATGGGATTTTATTCGAGTCCTTGGTGTTTAATAGAACGTTAAAATAAAACGGGTTAGAGTTTTATTTTAATTCCTTTTGCGCGGTACTGGGCAATAAGGTTTTTCACGTCTTCGAGCAAAATTCTGAGCTGTTCGGTGTTTTCGAGAAGATTTTCGTAAAACCGGCCATCGGTTAAAAACATACCGGCAGTGCCTTGTCCGCTGTTAATTTTTTCCGTCAAAAGTCTTATTTCAGCGATGGCTTTCGAAAGCTCTTCACTTGTTTCGGTTCCGCTGACGGCAAATAGTTTAAATTGCTCCACCATTTCCGATGCAACAGCGGTAGTTTTTTCGAGGTTCGCAAGAGTATTCTTGAGGTTATCCTTTGAAGCTTTGTCTCCTATAATATCGTTTGCGTTTCCGATAAGTTCTGTAAGACTCGTAAGTAATATATCGATTTTTTCCTGACTTTCGGCGGGAATAAATTCGCTGGCCATTCCGGCGGAACCCTGCAGCAAGGCACCGTCAAAAAGATAAACCGTTTCGGGCCGGTTAGGATCCAGAGCAGTGAGTTCTTTTTTCGGGTCGACTTTCATTTCAATAAAACTGCTTCCAAGCCCTCTGGTCATAACTCTTACGGAGACATTCGAAGGTATGTCTTTATATTTTCGGTCTATACCGAGCACACATAAAGTCTGGTGATATGTTTTTCCTGTTAAAGGGTCAAACCGAGGTTCGGGAGGCATAATATGCGTTACCCTGCCGACCTGATATCCGCAGAATTGAACGGGGGTATCTTCCTGAACGCCTTGAGCTGTCGGAAACTGTACGAGTATCTGCATCGAGCGGAACCCCGTTACCCTTCTTGGCAGCTCATTGAACATAAAAATCAGCCAGACAAGTGCGCAAAGTGCTATAACGACGAATATTCCAACCGTAATATTTCGGCGGCGCTGAGTTGTTTCGTAGTCACTCACGTTCGAGTCCTTTCAAATTCGTTCTGCCCTTAAGGAACAATTCTCTTATTGCCCTAAGCGGATAGCCGCTTTGGTTAAGTTTTTTAATCAGCTTGATACGCTCTATCGCTTTATCGTCAAAAAGTCTTCGTCCTGTCGAAGTTGTTTCGGTCGGTTCGAGCAATCCGAGCATAAGATAATATTGCACAGATTGACGTGAAACGCCAGCCTTTTTCGCAGCAGGACCTATCGCACACTTTTTTGCTTTTTCGCTCATAATAATTCGAAGCAAACAATCGTTTTTTAAGTAAAAAACCGGATTTCGTCAAGATGTTTTCGCTGCGGCAGTTACGGTTAATTTGACTAAGGAATCGGCGACCTGTCGGGTTTTTATTGTTTTTGCTGCATTTTTCGGAGAATCTTGGCTGAGGGCCGAGAACCAATTAAAACGATAACAGACTATATAATCGTATCCAGCGGGGATACTTTCCTGATTTAACCGAAACGCTTCTCTTACGAGGCGTTTCAGGCGGTTTCTAAGCGGCGAGGAACCGAGCGATTTTGTAATAGAAACACCAAGACGGCTGTAGGATATATCATTTTTGGCTGCCGAAACTCGCAGTAGTTGGTCTGAGGCATAAGCCCTTTGTGCCAGCACAGCCTTGAATTGGCTTTTAGCTCGAAGTCGTCGACTTTTTGGAAATAAAAATCTGCTCATAGGCGGTTATAATACACAAAAATACTCCGGCTGAAAACCTAAGATGTTTTGTTATTTATACATCGGCTTGGGGAAAAATGTTTACGAAAAGCGGTTTTTGGTTTAGATTATGCGAACTAAACGGCCAATTTGCGGTATTTTATAATAAATAAACTAATACGGAGAGTGTAATTATGCCGGAAAATCCGAAAAAAAACCAAGATGGGCTTATTATTGCCGGTTTTATCTTAGCTTTTGTTGCATCTGTCGTATTTTGGGCTATGGGCCAGAGGAATTTGGCTATGCAGCCAATCGACGAGGAGAACAGCAATACGCCCGAAACAGCGATTGAAGATTCACAGCCTAATAATCCCTCGTTATACATAGAGCCAATAACTATAGAGCAGCAAAAAAATCCGTCTTTTTCCTCTTCAGGTAAAAGTCTTCAGCAGATAATATCAACGGCTCAAACGTGGCAGCCTGTTTACCGGCACCTGTTCGGCAAAGAGGCTCCTGATTTCGCTTTGGCGGACCTTAACGGCAGGCAGCACAGGCTTAGTGATTACAGAGGAAAGCAAGTACTTTTGATATTCTGGGCGACTTGGTGCCCTCCCTGTCGAGCGGAAATCCCTGATTTGATTAAGCTGAGAAACCGGTTCAGCGAAGATGAATTGGTGATTTTGGCGGCGTCAGATGAACGCCCCGCCGTTTTAAAGGATTTTGTTTCTAAGAACAGGATAAACTATACCGTGCTTTTAGACGACGGCAAGCTGCCGCTGCCGTTTGGTTTCCAGAGGGCATACAGGGCTGTCGGAGTACCCTGCAGTTTCATAATCGACCCGCAGGGCAACTTGAAAATAGGAATAGTGGGGATTACACCTTTTTCTGATATGCTCGACCTTTTGGGGGTAGCGAACTAATTTTTCATCCCCAAATCTTAAGAAAATCTTAAAAAAATGGCTGGACATGCCTCGGGAAAAAGCTATAATACTTGATTCTTTACTAAGCAAAAATATGCTTTTTTAGGGTATAAACATGGCACATAAAAAAGGACAAGGTTCGATTAAGAACGGCAGAGACAGCAACCCTCAATTTAGGGGAGTGAAATTATATGCCGGGCAGACTGCTAAATCAGGCTCTATTCTCGTACGCCAGCGCGGCACAAAGTTCTTCGCGGGCTCAAATGTGAGCATGGGCAGGGATTATACACTTTTTGCGACCAAAGAAGGCAAGGTAGAATTTAACGGCCGCAAGATTAATATAGTTTAACCAAATTAAGCCTCAGAGGGCATATATAACACAAAATAAAAGCTGCGGGTTTCGAAAATATCGGAACTCGCATTTTTTTTACCCTTGTCTTTTTTATAATAAGTATTATGAACACGTTTTCTGAAAAAGATAACAGCCATAACCATCCGAAAAGGCACTATCGGCGGCCAAGATACAGCGGAACCCATCCTAAAAACTTTAAAGATAAATACAAAGAGCACAATCTCGAATCTTATCCGGAAATGAAGACTCATCTTCGTGCAAAGGGTAAGACGCCAGCCGGCACTCATATTGCGGTTCTATTAGAGGAAGTCATCGGCTGTCTGAAGCCTAAAGCCGGAGAAACGGTTATTGACTGTACGGTCGGTTATGGCGGACATTCTCGTGAATTTATAAAACACATCGGGCCAAGCGGAAAATTAATCGCGATGGATGTAGATTCCGACGAATTAGAGCGCACCCGGCAAAGATTAAGTAACGAGAAAATCGCTGTTAGTTTTTATCGCAGCAATTTTGCGGGCATCGCCAACATCTTGAAAAAGGAAAATCTAAGCGGCTGTGATATTGTTTTTGCCGACTTGGGGGTTTCAAGCATGCAGATAGACAATCCAGAGCGAGGGATGAGCTATAAGAATAAAGGCCCGCTGGATATGCGAATGGATAAACGAATAAAACAAACGGGCGCGGATTTGTTAAACAGTCTCAGCCAAGAAGAATTGTCTAATGCTTTTCTGGAATTGGCTGATGAACCGGACCACGAGAAAATCGCTGAGATGATAGTAAATCAGCGGGCGGCAGGAGCAATTACGCAGACATCTCAGCTTATCCGGATTATATTTCAAGCGAAAGGTTTGACACCTAAAAAATGGCAGCAGCAAAACCGTTCAAAATTCGGTTCGCTGCATCCGGCGGCTCGAACTTTTCAGGCACTTCGGATATTAGTCAATGACGAGCTTGATTCGTTAAGAGAACTTCTGCGAATCGCACCGTACTGTCTTAATCCCGGAGGACGAATCGGCATCATAAGTTTTCACAGCGGCGAAGACCGCATTGTCAAACAAGCTTTTCGTGAAGGTTTTCGAGCAGGCGTATATCAGTCAGTAACCAAAAGCCCCATCGAGCCTCGAATAAAAGAAATCGTTTCGAATCCCAGAAGCAGCTCTGCGAAATTCCGCTGGGCTGTACTGAAAACTCCGCCAAGTCCGAATCAAGAAGAGTGATGATATTTTTTTCGGTTTTGAAGGTAAGTAATTCGATTGATTAACTTGGTATCTCCGCGGCTTCGCAGAAAATTATTAATAATTTTCTTATTTTTGGGTTCGTAGTATTGCAGTAACGCCGCTTGAAGCATTTTTTCTTTGTGCCCGCGCGGGACAAATATTTTTTTGCCTTTTTTATTTATTTGTGAAACATACATCGCCGCTGATAAAGTCAAAGGAATCGGAATAAAATCCTGAACCTGACGCGGACACCACGAGCGTGAAACAAGATATTCCGTCAGTGCCAAAGCATCATCAGAAGTGCAGCCCGGATGTGAGCTGATAAAATACGGTACGAGGTATTGTTCCTTACCGGCTCGGCGGGAGGCATTCTGAAATACAGACTCAAACTTTTCAAAAATCTCGAAGGAAGGTTTAGCCATTAATTCAAGAACATTCGAGCAATAATGCTCCGGAGCGACTTTGAGGTGTCCTCCGACAAAATACCGAGCCAGCAGGTTAATATATTCGGTACTATACATAGCCAAATCGTGGCGGATGCCCGAAGCTACGAATATATTTATTTTAGATTTTTGCTTTTGGCGCCATTTTAAAAGCGATTCCATCAATTTTATCATAGGGCCGTAATCGGGTTTAAAATATTTACAGACCGAAGGAGCCAGACAGCTTGTTCTTCTGCATTGTTCGGCACGGCTGCAGTGCATACCGTACATATTTGCGGTCGGGCCGCCTATATCGCTTATAGTGCCTCGAAAATGTTTTTGCTTTGTTAATAATTCGGCTTCGGACAAAATGCTTTCAATCGAACGAGAGGAAATTTGTTTGCCCTGATGCAGATGAATCGAACAGAAAGCACAGCCCCCGAAACAGCCTCTATGTGTTGTAATCGAAAATTGGACAGGCTCGAGAGCCGGAACTCCTGAAGATTTATTATAACGCGGGTGCCAAGCTCGAGTAAAAGGCAAATCGTAAAGCTCATCTAATTCTTCAGTGCTTAACGGCTGAGCAGGAGGAAGCACAACTAACATCCCGGGGTTTTGTTCCTGAACAATAGGTAAACCTTTAGGGTGGGCCTGAGCTTCATATAATTTCTGGGCGAGCATTGCTTTGCTTTTATCTTCATTTTGTTCGGTCAGCGAAGGTAAACTAACGGCGTTGTCTGGAATCTTGGCTGTTTTATTAGAAAGATAAGCCGTGCCGGGGATGTCGGTCAGTTGGCTGATTGACAGGCCGGTGTTTAATCGCCGAGCGATTTCTTTGACTGCCCGTTCGCCCATCCCGTGAACAAGTAAATCGGCTTTGGCATCAACTAAAACAGAGCGTTTTATTTTGTCCTCGATATAATCATAGTGAACAAGCCTTCGGATACTTGCTTCAAGGCCGCCGAGAATCACGGGGATACCTTTATATGCTTGCCGTACTCTTGCCGAATACACCAGCAACGGTCTTGTCGGCCGCAGCCCGACCGCCCCGCCGGGGCTATAGAGGTCTTTTTTTCGTTTATGTCCCATCGAAGCATAATCATTAAGCCTCGAATCGATAGCTCCTGAAGTTATACCCCAAAACAACCTCGGCGGGCCGAGAACCCTAAAAGCATCGACGCTTCGCCAGTCCGGCTGAGCGAGTATGGCGACTCTAAACCCGAGTTTTTCCAGATACCTGCCAATCATTGCCGCGCCAAACGCGGGATGGTCAGCATAGGCATCGCCTGTAACAAGAATAACATCAGCCTGCTCCCAGCCCCGCTGACGCATTTCTTGGGCGGTAGTCGGTAAAAACATATTCGAGTTATTAATTTTATCCGGCATAAGGCTTAATTATATGAAATCCTTATTGTTAAACCTATTTATTTTCGCATTCTATGTTATTTCGGCTATAATACCCTGTTCGAGCCTTAATAGCAGGCAGATTATACAGTTGGAAGATTTTTATGTTCATAGATGAGGTAAAAATATACGTAAAAGCAGGCGACGGCGGAGACGGCTGTTTGAGTTTCCGGCGGGAAAAGTTCATACCTAAAGGAGGGCCTGACGGCGGAGACGGCGGAGACGGCGGCGATGTTTATTTCGAGACTGATGAAAATTTGGATACGCTGCTGGATTTTGCCGGAAAACATCAATGGATAGCACAGAACGGCAAAACAGGCGAAGGCAGTAATAAACACGGGGCCAACGGCAAGGATTTGATAATTAAGGTCCCGCCCGGAACGCTGATTTATGATACCGATTTGGATTTGCTTTTAAAAGACCTCAACGAAGCCGGTATGAAGATATGTATTTGCCACGGCGGCAAAGGCGGTAAGGGAAATAAAGCCTTTGCGACATCCATTAATCAGACTCCCCGTCAAACCACACCCGGCAAAGAAGGGCAAGAACGTAATATTCGCCTTGAATTAAAACTCATAGCCGATGTCGGGCTTGTCGGAATGCCTAATGCAGGGAAAAGCACATTAATATCCCGCTGCTCTGCAGCGAGACCGAAAATTGCGCCGTATCCTTTTACGACCCTTGAGCCGGTGCTCGGAATCGTTAAATTGACGGGTTATCGAAGGTTTGTTATGGCCGATATTCCGGGATTGATTGAAGGTGCTCATAAAGGTGCGGGACTGGGCTATGATTTTTTGAAGCATATAGAAAGAACCGAGGTAATCGCGCACATAATTGATATAATGCCTGTCGACGGGTCAGACCCTGCCGAAAACTACGCTAAGATTCGGAACGAATTAAGCCAATACAGTAAAGTTCTTGCCGAAAAATCGGAAATTATAATCATTAATAAAATCGACCTCGACCCCGAGGGTAAAGCTCTTAAAAAATTAAAAAAGAAAATAAATAATGACACAGCATCTATATCCGCTATAACCGGACAGGGAATTAAGGAGCTTTGCGAGACGCTCTGGCAAAAAGTTAAACATACCAAGTCGGAGCACGAAAGTTAGAAGGCAAATTCAGGGAAGATGTTCTAAATCAGCTATATCCTGATGTCTGCCGGAAGCTTTTTTGTTTTCTTTTAGATGATTCAAGCTAATCAGATTTATTTTCACTCCATCAATTTCAGCTATCACCCGCTGTAAGAAACAATCACTGAAATTTACGCCGGAAATCGTGGTCGCAAGCTCTATTCTTACCGGTGGTACGCCCATGCGAACGATTTGCCATTCTTTGAGAAAAAGTTCTGGAGATAAATCCTTCGGATTGAATCCGAAGTCTTTTAGGACATTAACAATCTTATCAGCATTGGCAGGATTCATCGCAACCCAGATGTCCATATCGGCGGTAGCACGAGGATAGCCATAACAGCCGACCGCATAGCCTCCGATAAGCAGATACTCAACATTATTGACGTTGAGCAATTTCAAGAACTCTTTGAAGTCGTTGGGAAGCTTCATCGCCATAGATAATTTGCCGCATTATTTCTACGGCCTCCAGACGTTCATCGGGGGTTTTAGACAGCCAGTATTCTTTGTCATCCGGCGGGTCAAGAAGCGATGTAACTTTGAAAGCATCGCGTTGTACTTTTAGAAAATCCACCTTTTCCATACCATGTATTATATCAAAAAGAACCAGCTAAGTAAATAAAAGTTCTTATAATAACTTAGAGTATAAAATTGCCATAAATTGACAACTCATAGGGAATAATGTAAAAGGAACATTATGAACCTAATAGCAATAGACATCGGCAATACAAATATTCGCATAGGGCTTTTTCTCGAGGGAGAGGAAAAATCCATAGAATCCGTTTCCGGAGATTGCGAGAACGAGCTTAAAACAATTATACAGTCGGTATGGGAAAAAATCCCTATATCTAATAGGTCTAAAGATAAAAAACGCGACGGAGTAATAGTCGTAAGCAGCGTCAAACCTCAGTGGACGGAATCGGTACGAAGAATCATCGAAGATTTGCTGCAAGAAAAAATTATGCTTATCGGCGATAATATTCCTCTGCCGATGGCTATGTGGGTCGATGACCCTGCTAAAGTCGGAACGGACCGATGTATCTCGGCTGCGGCGGCTTATGCGGTCGTACAAGATGCTGTAGTGGTGGTTGATTTCGGGACGGCTTTAACTATAGACCTCGTAGATGAGAACGGTGTATTTCAAGGCGGCGTGATTTGTCCGGGTTTTGCAATAGAGGCAAAAGCGCTGAAAGAAGGAACTGCCCTGCTGCCGCAGATACAAGTTAAAAAACCGGACAATCCTTACGGGAAAAATACAGCCGATGCAATCAATTGCGGTTTATATTACGGAGCGATAGGGACACTCGAAGAGGTTATACGGCGCTACGCCGAAAAAATCGGCAAATGGCCCCAGACTGTTTTAACAGGCTCATCTGCCAATATTATCAAAGATGACTGCCAATTCATCGACTCTTATGTTCCGAATCTTGTTGTTAAAGGAATCGCTCTGGCATATAGAAAATATCTGGACGGCAAATCGGAGCAGTCATAACCGATGAAAACATTTGCTGCGGTAATGACAGGCAAAGGAACGGGGGCAATCGCGACAATACGGCTTTTCGGCCCAGCTGCAGAAGATATTCTCAAGCAGATATTTACTGCTGCTTCCGGAAAATCTTTCGGTTTTGTTAGCGGGAAAATATTTCTCGGTACTATAACCAGCGACGCAAATATTATCGACGAAGTTATTGTCGGCTGTGAAACAAAAGATAATTTTACAATTAGCTGCCACGGCAACCCGCTGATTGTCTCGGATATTCTCAGATTACTCGAACAAAAAGGAGCCGCGGCAGTATCTTACGAGCAGATGCTTGTACAAATCTATTCGCATCAGCCATCGACAAATACTATATCCATCGAAGCCCGATTGGCGATAAGCAAAGCCGCTACACTCGACGGGACAAAAATACTTTTCAATCAAATCGAAGGCGGTCTGACAGAAACTCTGCAAAACTGGCAGAAAATTACAGCGCCGGATTCGATTGACAAAATTAATTCGGAGGCAAAGACAATTCTTCAGGCAAGCAAAACGGCAAGATTTTTAATCTACGGCTGTAAAATTGTTTTGGCCGGCCCGCCTAATTCAGGAAAAAGCACACTTTTTAACTGCCTCGCGGGAAAAGAAAAAGCTATAGCGGCGGACATTAAAGGCACGACCCGCGATTGGGTAAGTGCAAAATGTCAAATCGGCAAGTTATCGGCTGAGCTGTTCGATACAGCCGGAATCGATAAGAGTTTCTGTACCGGCGGTACAGTCGAGCAGCAAGCACAGGAAAAAGCATACGAAATTCTCAATCAGGCTGATTTGATGCTGCTTGTGCTTGATGTCACCGAACAAAAACCGCTGATAACAGAGGAATTTCTCGAAAAGCTTAAGAAAAAATCTGTTCTGACAGCTTTAAATAAATGTGATTTATCGGCAAAGTTCGATAAAAATATCCTTCCACTTTTTCTCCGTGAAAGAATTATTGAAATAAGCTCAAAAAATAATACCGGTATCGAAAATCTAATTGCCCAGATACAAAAAATAAGCGGTATCGAGCGATTCGATTCGATGCAAGCCGTATGTTTTACAAAGCGGCAGGAAAATCTTCTGCAAAAAATTTCAGAATCCGAATCGGATAAAACAATACTTGCGGCGATTGCGGAGTTGTTAAACGGCCAAGCATCTGTATAATCAGCTTTATGGTTAGCAACAGCAACAATTTGACCCCTGCGATGAAGCAGTTTCATCAGGTAAAACAGAAATATCCTGACTGCATACTATTTTTCAGGATGGGTGATTTCTATGAGACTTTTTATGAAGACGCAAAAACCTGCTCAAAAGTTTGCGGTCTGACACTTACCAGCAGAAGCAAAGGCGATAATCCTATTCCTCTCGCCGGAGTCCCCTACCACGCAGTTGATGGATATTTGAAAAAAATGATTCAGGCTGGTTATAAGGTTGCGGTATGTGAACAGGTCGAAGACCCAAAAACCGCCAAAGGCGTTGTTAAACGTGATATTGTACGGATTGTAACGCCGGGTACATTAACCGATGATATTCTGTTAAATTCTAAGCAGGATAATTTTCTCTGCGCGATTAATCTGGGTAAAAATTCAAATGCGGCAATAAGCTGGGTTGATATTTCAACGGGGCATTTTTATGTTCAGCAGCTATCAGAGCAAAAATTATTAGATGAACTTTTGCGGATAGGCCCCTGCGAATGCCTGCTGGCCGACCGCAGAGGTGAATTATTCGAAGCCGAGATGCGTAAGCTCGCCAAAGCAATCTCATCGGTAACCAGCGCGACTATTACGGAAAGACCAAGCTGGTACTTCGACCCTTATCAGGCAAAGCAGCGATTATTAAAACATTTCGGCACTGCAACGCTCGAAGGATTCGGAATTAAAGATTCGGATGAAACAATAGCCGCGGCGGGCGCGATTATCGAATATCTAAATGAGACTCAGAAAACCACGCTGGGGCATATTCAAAGCCTGAAAAAAGTCGACCATAAAAAACATCTTCAGATTGACGCGGTAAGTCTGCAAAGTCTGGAGGTACTGCGGACGATTCGTGCCGAGAGCACAAAAGGCTCCCTGCTCGATTGCCTTGATGCAACACTGACCAGTATGGGCGCAAGGATGTTCAGATATTGGGTTTGCATGCCGCTTTGCGATATAGAAGCGATTAAACAGCGGCAGGATATTATCGCAGAACTGATTGAAATAGAGGACACATTAAACGAATTGCGAAGGCAGCTTTGCAATATTTGCGATACTGAAAGAATCGCCGCCCGCATCAGCACCTCGCGTGTGATTCCGCGAGATTTTGCGGCATTGTGTTCGACACTTAGAAAAATACCGTTGTTAGCTCAAACGCTCGAAAATTTACAGACGGATTTGGCAAAAAAACTGTCTCAAGGCTGTGATTCGATGGAAACTCTGGCTGATTTGCTTGAAGCAGCCATAGAGACGGACTGCCCGTCGCATCTTCGAGACGGCGGGGTCATAAAAAACGGATTCGACAAAGAGCTTGACCGATTAAGGACAATATCAACTAACGGGCAAAGCTGGCTTAGTAATTATCAAAAACAGCAGATTCAAAAGACAGGAATCGGCAATCTTAAAATAGGTTTTAATCAGGTCTTCGGCTATTATATCGAGATACCTCACAGTTCCGCCGACAAGGCTCCGTCGAATTATGTCCGAAAACAAACAATAAAAAATGCCGAACGGTATATCACCGACGAGCTGAAACAATATGAAACCGAGGCACTGGGAGCACAGGAAAAAGCAATCGAACTTGAGCAGCGATTGTTCGAGCAGATTCGCCAAAACAGCTTAAGTTATATCAGCAGGATGCAGAAACTTGCCAAAGTTATATCTCAGGTTGACTGCCTAACATCGCTTGCATATATCGCCAAACGGCGGAATTATATAAGACCTCAGCTTGCCGACAGCCGCGAGCTTTTGATAACCGACGGCAAACACCCTGTTCTTGCCGAGTCGCTCGGCGGAGAATTTGTCCCTAATGATATTGAGCTTGGCAATGGTAAAGGCGACGTGGTGATTATTACCGGCCCGAATATGTCCGGCAAAAGCACTTATATAAGACAGACCGCCCTTTTGGTGATTATGGCCCAGACGGGCAGTTTTATCCCCGCTAAGCAGGCTTCTATCGGTTTGGTTGACCGAATATTTACACGCGTCGGAGCCTCAGATGAATTATCCCGCGGGCAATCGACTTTTATGGTGGAAATGACCGAAACAGCAAATATCCTAAATAACGCTACGGAAAAATCTCTTGTGGTTCTCGACGAGGTCGGCCGAGGCACAAGTACTTATGACAGATTATCGCTTGCATGGGCAATTACCGAGCATATAGCTACCAAAATTAACTGCCGCACACTGTTCGCGACTCATTATCACGAATTGACCGAGCTGGCCGAGCTTTTTACGAATATCAAAAACTGCAACGTGGCTGTTCGCGAATGGATGGACGAGGTGGTTTTTCTGCATAAGATTCTGCCGGGAGGAACGGATAAAAGTTATGGCATTCACGTCGCAAAATTAGCGGGTATTCCCAAGCCGATTTTAGAACGTTCGAAAGAAATTTTAGCCGAATTGGAAAGCACGTTTCAAAAAGAAGCCGGAGGAAAGCATCTGGCAAAACACAAAACTAAAGAACAGGAAAAAGATTTGCTGTTCGTCGAAAAACATAAATCAGTTTTGGATAAGCTGGCTTCGACCGATGTTAATAATTTGACCCCAATCGAAGCAATAAATCTGCTGAATGATATTAAACGCGAGATTAATTAAAAGACTTATACAGCTTAACACCGGTTTATTATTATTAAATTTTATAATAAGTATTACAAAAAAACGCTTGAAGTGCCAAGGTCAAAGCTGTAAACTCTCGCTTTTAATGAACATAAAATTTATTGCTATAGTAATATATATAAGAGAAAAGCCCTTTCTTGAGAGGGCTTTTTTTTTAGGTTCTAAAAACAAGCGGTGAGCGACCAAAACTATGCCAAAACGTAAAGACATTGAAAAGATTCTTATAATCGGGTCCGGACCTATCGTAATCGGTCAGGGCTGTGAATTCGATTATTCCGGAGCCCAAGCCTGCAAAGTGCTCAAAGACCGCGGATATAAGGTTGTTCTGGTCAACAGCAATCCGGCGACGATTATGACCGACCCGCAGTTAGCTTATAGAACCTATATTGAGCCTATTACGCCGGAAATGGTCGAAAAAATCATAATTCGTGAACATCCTGACAGCCTTTTGCCGACTCTGGGCGGCCAAACCGGTCTGAATACCGCGGTGGCTTTGGCTGAACGCGGGATATTGAAAAAACACGGTGTTAAACTCATCGGAGCTAATCTGCAGAGTATCAAACGTGCGGAAGAACGCGACCGCTTTAAAAAGACTATTTTGGACATCGGTTTGGAAGTTCCGAAAAGCGGCTATGCTACAAACTGGGCACAAGCCCGAGAAATCGTCGATATGGTAGGTTTTCCGGCGATTATCCGGCCTTCTTATACCCTTGGCGGAACCGGCGGGAGCATCGCCTATAATATGGAAGAATATGAAAGGCTCATCAACTGGGGATTGAGTCTAAGCCCGAAAAGTCAGGTTCTCATCGAGGAGTCCGTCATCGGATGGAAGGAATACGAGCTTGAGGTTATGCGGGATTCCAAAGACAACGTTGTTATTATCTGCTCGATTGAAAATTTGGACCCGATGGGTATTCATACGGGGGACAGCATAACGGTTGCTCCGGCGCAGACTTTGACGGATAAAGAATATCAGATGATGCGTGACGCTTCGCTGAAAATAATCCGAGCAATCGGCGTTGAAACCGGCGGTTCGAATATACAATTTGCGGTCAATCCTGAAAACGGAAAGATGTATGTAATCGAGATGAACCCGCGTGTTTCGCGAAGCTCGGCACTGGCGAGCAAGGCTACAGGTTTTCCGATAGCCAAGATTGCTTCGCTGCTGGCGGTCGGATATACGCTCGACGAGATACCGAATGATATTACCAAGAAGACGCCTGCCTGCTTCGAGCCGACAATAGATTATTGTGTGGTGAAATGGCCGCGTTTTACATTCGAAAAATTTCCTAAAACGAATCCTGAACTCGGCATACAGATGAAATCTGTGGGCGAGGCGATGGCAATCGGACGGACTTTTAAGGAGGCTTTGCAGAAAGCGATTCGGTCGCTGGAAATCGACAGGTTTTCCCTTGATAACAGGCATATCGAAAAGAACCTTTCGACTCATCAGCTAAAACTGAAACTGAAAATGAGGCGATGGGATAAGCTTTGGTATGTTGCTGAGGCTTTGAGGCGAAAAGTGCCGGTCGATGAGATATTCGAACTTACGAAAATCGACCCTTGGTTTCTTTATAATATAAAAGACATAATCAAGCTCGAACGGGAAATATGCTCTAAGAAACTCAATAAGATGAGCACAAAATTTCTGCGTAAAGCCAAAGAATTAGGTTTCAGTGATAAATATATTTCGATAAAAACCGCTGCAGCGGAAACTGAAGTTCGTGCCAAGCGTTTAAAGGCCGGAATTAAACCCGTTTATAAAATGGTCGATACCTGCGGAGCGGAATTCGAGGCGCATACGCCTTATCTTTATTCGACTTATGAGCAGCAATGTGAATCGAATCCGACCAGCCGTAAAAAAATTATGATACTTGGCGGCGGGCCGAACCGAATCGGTCAGGGAATCGAATTCGATTATTGCTGTGTTCATGCGGCTTTTGCGCTGCGTGAAATAGGCATCGAATCGATTATGGTCAACTGCAACCCTGAGACCGTCAGCACCGATTATGATACTTCTGACCGTCTGTATTTCGAGCCTTTGACGTTCGAAGATGTGATGAATATCGTCGAGACAGAAAAACCGTACGGGGTAATTGTGCAGTTCGGCGGACAGACGCCTTTGAAGCTGGCGGTGCCTTTGGAAAAAGCAGGAGTGAAAATAATCGGAACCAGTCCTGACAGCATCGATATGGCTGAGGACAGGAAACGGTTTAATCGTTTGGTTAAAAAACTCAATCTCCTGCAGCCGCCCAGCGGAACAGCGATGAATTATAAAGAAACGCTGAAAATTGCCCGCAAATTAGGCTATCCGCTTTTGATTCGGCCGAGTTTTGTGCTCGGCGGACGAGCGATGGAAATTGTTTACGATGAGTTGGCACTGAAAAGTGTCGTGGAAAACGCGATTGAAGCCTCGGGCGAGCATCCGATTCTCACTGATAAGTTCCTCGACGACGCAACGGAACTCGATGTCGATGCGATTTGTGACGGTGAGCGTGTGGTTATCGGCGGGATAATGGAGCACATCGAAGAAGCGGGAATTCATTCCGGCGATAGTGCTTGTATGCTGCCGCCGGTATCGATAAGCAAAAAACTGCTCGACCAAATTAAAGCCCAGACCAAAAAACTTGCGATGGAGCTGAAAGTCATCGGATTGATTAATATTCAATACGCAATACAAGATGAGAAACTTTATATTCTGGAAGTCAATCCTCGTGCATCGCGGACAATTCCTTATGTTAGTAAGACTATAGGGGTTCCTCTGGCAAAATTAGCGGCCAAAACTATGACGGGAATGACTCTTAAAGAGCTTGGGTTTACAAAAGAGGCAAGTCCGGATTATTACAGCGTCAAAGAAGCTGTTTTTCCATTTTTGAAATTCCCCGGAATCGATACGACACTCGGACCGGAGATGCGTTCGACAGGCGAGGTGATGGGTATCAGCGATGATGTTGGTATCGCATTTGCCAAGAGCCAGATAGCTTCGGGAAATATTTTACCGACTCAGGGCAAGGTATTTATCAGCGTTAGAGACAATGATAAACCGATGTCGGTCGAAATCGCGCGCAAACTCAGTGAGATGGGTTTTAAAATTGCGGCTACCAAGGGAACGTGTATAAATCTTATAAATAATAATATACCGGCGGAGTTCGTCCTGAAGATGTCAGAGGGCAGGCCTAATATCATAGATGCCATAATAAATCGTCAGGTTGATTTGATTATCAATACGACCGCCGGCAAGCAAACGACAATGGATTCATTCGCGATACGCAGAACGGCACTGGACAGAGGGGTCTCCTACGCAACGACGATACGCGGAGCTTGTGCGGTAGTAAAAGCAATTGACGCGATGAAACGTGAAAAAGTCGATGTCAAGCCGATGCAGCTATTTTATAAAAGTAAAAAGGTAAAGTAAGAATGAATGCGGTTTTATTATTAGAAGACGGAACGATTTTCAAAGGTAATTCCTTCGGAGCATTAGGTTTTAAATGCGGAGAGGTCGTTTTTAATACCGCGATGAGCGGCTATCAGGAGATACTAACCGACCCGTCGTATAACGAACAGATAATCACAATGACTTATCCTCTGATAGGTAATTACGGATGCAATGTTCTTGATGTCGAATCGCGCAGGGTGTTTGTCAGCGGATTTATCGTTAAAGAAAATTGCGATTATCCGAGCAATTGGCGAAATGAAAATTCACTAAATGAGTATTTGAAGAAGAATAATATAGTCGGACTGGAAGGCATTGACACGCGCGCTTTGGTCAGGCATATACGCGAAAAAGGAGCTATGCGGGGCATAATTTCTTCGACCGAAAAGAATATAGCTGTTTTGAAAAAACAACTGGATAAATATCCGGGGCTTGTTAACAGAGACATTGTCAAAGACGTCGCGATGAAAAAACCTTATAAATGGGATAAAGGTGTCGAAGATGTTTTGAGCGGTAAAGAATTGAAACCGCCGATACAATATAAAGTCATCGCCTATGATTTCGGGATTAAACAGAATATTCTGAGGCTGCTGCGCTCTTGCGGCTGTGAGGTTCTGGTTGTTCCGGCTCAGACGACCGCCAAAGAGGTGCTGGCTGAAAAACCGGACGGAGTATTTTTGAGTAACGGGCCGGGTGACCCTGACCCGCTGAGTTATGCTATAGAAAATACACGCAAGCTTTTAGGGAAAGTTCCGATTTTCGGGATTTGTCTTGGGCATCAGATTTTGGGATTAGCTTTGGGCGGAAAAAGCTTTAAGCTGAAATTCGGTCATCGCGGAGCAAATCATCCCGTAAAAAATCTAAAGACCGGAGCAATTGAAATTACCAGCCAGAATCACGGATTTTGCATCGACCCCGACTCGCTGAAAGATAAGAAGGTCGAATATACGCATATAAACCTCAACGACCAAACGTTAGAGGGATTTAAGTGCAAAGATGTTCCGGCTTTTTGCGTTCAGTATCATCCTGAGGCATCGCCGGGGCCGCACGATTCGAATTATCTTTTCGGTGAATTCATAAAACTGATGGATAGTTTTCGCGGCTGATTCTGCAGCAAATTAAAAACTAAGTCGCCAAATTACCAAAGCTGTCAATTATCGCAAAAGATTAGTCTTCAATTTCTTCGGCATTGTCCGGCTCTTTTATGTCTTCCAAAAGCTCATCTAAAGGCTTGGTAAGATTATTCGCAATCCATGACGGGATTTTGAAAGTCCAGCCTTTACATCTTCTGTTAAACCTTTCGACGGCTTCGAGGGCAAGCAGTTTCGCTTCTTTTTTCCTAAGCTCTTCGTCTGATTCCTGTCTGGTGATGTCGATAACCACATCCTGCTTATCAGAAAAAACAGCACTGCACTGTACGAAGGTATCGCCGTTTTGAGATTCGGCAAGTTTAATTATATAAATGGAAGAATCTTTGAGATTACAGATATAAGTTTTGTCAAAAACCAGCTCCTCCGGAACCGAAGAATCTCTCATAACATCTTCAAGCCTAAAGCTGCGCAAAGCAGAAAAAACGTTCTTATGTTCGGGACTAAGCTGTTTGCCCGCTGGGATAGGGACAGACAGTGAAACTTCACCGCTGTTAGGGTCGGATTTCAAAGTATAACTGAAACCGCCCGAGTCGGTAACAGTGACAGAAGCAATATTCTCTGTGTTAAGCTGCAAAAGATTCTGTTCAATATAATCCAAGGGTGAAGTACGAATCCAAGGTACATCCAAAACAAGATAAACCTCGTTTGCTCCGGCAAGGCGTGCATATTGACCGCCTTGTTCGGTTCTATTGCCGAGTATAATCCCTGTAATAAGCTCATTTTTTTCGTCGAGAAATTTTATAACATGCGAGGCATTTTCCTCAGTAACCTGCAGCTCTTTGTGGTTAGCGGGATTATTAGTTATCAATTCGGTCATTCTAATATCTAATAGCTGCGTAAATAATTCATTTATTCTGTCAGACCTCGCAGGAAAATTATCTTTATCAGGTACGACAAAAATATTTCCGGCTCGCCGAAGCTCAAGGCTCAAATCCGCAGCTTTTATTTCAATCTGCCTAACCTTATCCGGATTCAGTCCCTGAATCAGGCTGGCCGAAGATATTCTTGGCGAAGCGGGACGGCCGGCAATTTTTGCCTGCATTACCGCCCAAACTAACATAAAAGCTGCTATTAAACCCAGTATAGTAAGCTTTTTATTATTCATTCTCTAAGCACCTCAAATCAGTAATTTATGCATCGCTTGCATGGCTGATATAACGTCTTTTCTTAGAAACACGATAGATACCAAGCAAAACGGCTATAAGCAGAATTATAACCGGTCCGGGCAGTGTATTGAGATTCCTTAGTCGATTTCCGAGATGTTCTATGCTCTGGCGTCTGTTCATTTTTACGTCACGAAGCCTCATCTGTGCATCGAGGATTTTTAGCTCGAGT
>CAYMOE010000004.1:81601-131251 GCA_964391985.1 uncultured Pirellulales bacterium | reverse complement strand
ATTGCACTGCCGATTACTTCTTCCTGACCTTCTTTGGCTGAAGCAAGAATATTGTTAAGTTCCTGCTGAAAACTGCTGATTTCGGCGTTAATAGCTCTTTCCTGCTGAGCAGTAGATTCTTCAGCCAAAGCTTCGATTCGGTCAACTACTAAAAACGGCCTGCTGAACGTGCCTCGCGAGCGTATCGAAATTAATTCCGCTGAGCCGCCCAGCTCATCAACGGCGTTCATAAGCATTGCCGCATTATCTGCTAACGGTATTCTGCCGAAAAACGTATTCTGATAGGCCAAAGCGTCGGTTATAAAATCGACATCACTAAAGACAATAACCGCACAATCTTCTTGGGCTTGTGTTAATCCTGTCAGTAACTGCGGCGGCGCGTTCGGGTCCGATTCGTCTTTAATCTCGATTCCGGACGGAAAAGCAGATTTGAATTTTCCCGTTACCAGATACCCCATAATTACCGGTTCGATGCCGTCTGTAAATCTCTGCATCAGCCTTTGCGGGTTCGGGTTCATCAGCTCATACGGCGTTTCAACCGTAAACGTGTTTCCTTTGGGCGATGTGCTAATCAAGGCAGTTCTGGTAATTTCCGGTCCATCCGGCGAGGATATCGGTATTTCTTTCAAAGCACCTGCAAAAGCTACTCTGACTTCATTCAAATTGGCGGTAATCGCTAAATCCCTGTTAAAATATTCCGAGACTATTCGAATTATAGCTATAACTCTGGCGATAGATTGATTTTGTCCCCACGGCAGCAGCTCGGCCAATATCGGGTCTCCTACAAAATTATTATTCGGCATTCGAAGACCCCATTGATTCATAAGCAATTCGAGATTCGAACCGCTTTGAGGGGCCTGTCCGGAATACATTTGCTGCTGAGAAGGCTGGTCAGCGAAACAAAACGGGTCAACAAGAACAATTGCTCGTCCGCCTTTTAAAACGAACTGGTCGATAGCGAATAAAGTTGTTTCTGGAAGATCTTTTGGGTGAATAACTAAAAGCAGGTCAATATCGTTTATTTCAGATACATCGTCGGCAACGGATTGGACCTCATATTTCTGGCGGAGATGTTCGATTATGGTCCAAGGCCCGCGCATAGGACGATTCTGCATCTGCATCATTCGAATCATATATGGGCTAAGGTCGTCTCCCATAACCGCCAGCGAGCTTATGACCCCGATTGTGTTCTTTTGGCGGCGAATTGCACTGTCGATTAGTGAGCTGATATCGTATTCGATAAAGCTTTGCCTTTCCGGCGAAAAAAATTCGATTGTTTTTGTTACGCCGAATTGAGTCTGCAAAACAAGGCCGAAAATAAAATTTTCTTCCTGAGTCATAGGTATTCGTCTTAGACCGTAACGCATTACATCGGCTTCATCTTGAGTGAATGGCCGAGGGTCAATAATATCGAGAGTTACCATACCCCCTGATTTTGCAGCATACTGTTCAAGGATTGACTGGACGAAATTGTAATAATTATTGAAATAGCGAATCTGGTCTGGGCCTTTCATTGCAGCGGTTTTTGTGTAATATAATTTCATTTTTACAGGCTGATTCAGCTTTGCCAGAATCGCCATCGTACCGTCAGAAAGAGAATATAATTTCTGGTCCGTGACATCCCACTGAGCAGCTTTGAAAAGATTTTGCGAAATGCTTATGGCGGAAAACATTATTATTCCGATAAAGACCACAGCTAATATTAATCTTGGTGTTCTGTTCATTAGCCAGCCTTTCTTTCATCAAGAACGATAATACAAGCAAAAATCCAGCCGAGAATTAAAAATACGAAATAAAGGATATCCGGCAATTGAATCAATCCTTTCTGCAAGGATTCGAAATGTGTCAAAAAGCTCATTCCTTCGACCGCAGAGACCAAACCGGCAGGAAGAAACCCTGAAAGATAATTCAAAGTGGTAGGCATACCCGCGTAAACAAGAATCGCAAGAGCGGTTACTGAAAGGATAAAACTAATAACCTGATTTTTCGTCAGTGCCGAGAAAAAACATCCGACTGCAAGAAATGCCCCTGCCATCAGGATTGTTCCGAGATACCCTGTTAAAATCAATCCTATATCCGGCTCGCCGAGATACATAACCGTCAGAGGCATAGTGACCGTTAACAAAAGGGCTATGAGCAAAAAAAACCATGCCGCGAAAAATTTTCCCATAACAGCCTGTCTGGGCGTTATAGGAAGTGTAAATAATAATTCAATCGAGCCGCTTTTCCGCTCTTCGGCCCATAGACGCATCGCCACACAAGGAACAAGAAAAACAAACAGCAGCGGAAAATTTCTAAAAAACAACTGTAAATCCGCTTGGCGAGTCTCGAAAAAGCCCTGTCTAAAAGGCAGATAACCAGTAAAAAACAGGAATATCACAAGGAATACATAAGCCACCGGAGTGGCAAAGTAACTTTTTAATTCTCTTTTAAATACCGCGACACATGCTTTCATATTTAATACTCCCTACAGGGTATTTTCGTACTAAGCAGTTTTCTTCTGCGTAATTTTCCTGAAAACCTCATCGATACCGCATTGATACTGCTGCTTTAGCTGTTCGGGTGTCGAATCGACAAGGACTTTGCCTTTGGCGACGATTATTGCACGGCTGCAAACAGCCTCGACCTCTTCGAGAATATGCGTAGAAATTATTATGCACTTATCTTTGGCCATTGATTTAATCAGACGGCGAACCTCATATTTCTGATTCGGGTCAAGCCCGTCCGTCGGTTCGTCAAGAATCAAAACAGGCGGGTCGTGTATCAGAGCCTGAGCAAGACCTACTCGCCTGCAGTAACCTTTAGAAAGTGTCTCGATGGTTTGATGATAGACCGAATCGATAGAACACATCGGGACGATTCTGTCGATTGCTTTTTTGCGGTCTTTACCTTTTATGCCTCTGGCATCGCAGATAAAATTTAAGAACGACCCCACGGTCATCTCCCCGTACGAAGGAGCATTTTCGGCAAGATAGCCGAGATGCTGTCTGACCTGAATCGGCTGTTTTATAATATCATAGCCGCAAATGCTCGCTGTACCCGAGTCAGGCCGAAGAAAACACGCCAGCATACGCATAGCAGTGCTTTTTCCGGCACCATTAGGGCCGAGAAACCCCAGAACATGGCCTTTCTCGACCTCGAAAGAAACTGAATCAACCGCAATAATCGGCCCGAAAGTACGAAGCAACTGTTTAACGCTTATCATTTCAGCCTCCGACAGCAAAGTTAAATTAATTGCACGTTCGGATAATACTTAGATTACAGTCAAAAAGTTCAAATCCGCCGTTATAATACTTTGTCGAATTATAATAATCACTCAAAACAGGTCAACCCCTAAACTGTGCAATTTCCTATTGCAAAAACTGAACTGTTAGTATAAATAAAACCGATAGTACAATAGGCAACCTAAACTAAAGGAGATGATAATATGAAAGCAAATCGTGTCTTAATGTTTGTATCGGTTTTATTATGGGTGTGTACGGCGGCTTTGTGGGCTGACGAATCTTATGAAGAGATGGATTTCAAAAAACTTAAAAAAGCGGATATTTTAATCACCGGCAAAACGGTCATGATTCAAGCCGGTCTGGGGGAATTTGACAGCGGCGAATTCATACTTGATGACAAAGGTTTTATTTCAGACAAATACACAGCCGTTAAACTTTACAGGCCCGGAGAAACAAAAGAAAACTTCAATGCCTATATAGAAAAAGGTTCCTCGGCTTATGAGATGTATGAAAGTTACGGTATCGGCGACCGGCTGAAAAGAACGTGTGAAAAAGACCAAGGTGTTAAGGTCTGGGGGACGCTGTATTACATCGGCGGGAAAAATTATCCTATAGCAATGGTGCTCGATAACGTGCAATCTAATCGCGCCGCTCCGAAAGGCAACCTTAGATATACAATCACAGTTTCATCTTTCGAAAATAAAGCCAACTGGGCAGGTCAATGGAATGTCGGGGACGGATTTACGGAAATTATGACAAACGCTTTGCAGGAATCCGGATGGTTTATTGTTCTGGGCGATAAGGAGATGCGTTCCGAAGCAATGGATGAACAGGATTTGGCTGAAAGCGGACGCACAGCCAAAGGCAAAAAGACTCCGCAAAGAGGACGAATGACACTGGCTCAGCTTTTAGTTAAAGGTGCTGTTACACATGTTCAGAATACTACCACCGGCGGAGCCGGAGGAATTAATATTCAGGGGCTTCAGTTAGGCGGGGCAAAAGACCACGCGGAAATTAATATCACAATTTATCTGGTCGATTCGGAAACCGGACAGGTAAAAGCATCGAGAAGTATTATCGGTAAATCCGAACGAAAAGCGGCAGGCATAGGTTATTTCGGCAGAGGTCTTGGCGGAGTAACTGGCGGCGTGGCAGGCCACAAAGTCGATAATGTCGGCAAAGCCTGCGAAGATGCGGTTGCTCAGGGGCTCGATTTTATTATCAAGCAGCTCGATAAAATTCCGTGGGAAGGCACTATTGTTATGGCAAAAGATGACAAAATCATTATTAACCGCGGAGAACGGGAAGGCGTGAGCGTCGGACAAAGATTCAGCGTCGGCAGCGTTGAAGAGCTGATTGATGAAGATACCGGAGAAGTACTCGATTCGGAAATGACGCAGGTTGCCATTATCGAAGTTACGTCGGTAAGAGAAAAAATCGCCTATTGCACGGCCATCGAGGGCGGCGAGCAAATTGAAAAAGGAATGAGCGTTCATCTGGCAGACTAAGAAACGTTTTTTACAAAATTTAACATCAAACGCCCCTGCTCTCAGGGGCGTTTTGTTTGGTTATAAATATAACACTCGAGTTTGATTAGAACCTGACCTTGCGGATTCTGTAAAGTCCGGATTTCACGGAAAACTCGGCAGATTCAGAATGCTATCCGGCTGCTCACCGTCCAATTCCGTCTTCAGATACTTTTTGCCTGAATGACTTTGCGCAACTATTACGGGAACCGTGCGGTTATCTATAGAAACATAATATTGATACTGGTCCGCTTCTATGTCCTCAATAATAGCTTTCTGCGAAAACCTCCACAGCGTACCATTATTATTTATCCCGCCGACATCTTTAATTCGCTCGTTAGGCTCTGTGCTGTCTGTTTTGACAACAAATCGAATTCTGACGGCCATACGATGCCTTTCGCTAAAAATAGTATTCCTTAAGTATAGAGCGTTTCTCACAGGGGGATTTTTGAAATATTTTTTAGAATTCGGCAGGTTTTTTCGTAGCTCTGAGAGGATTTTGTCAGTCTTGCGGGCAGAAATTTAATACAATGGCCGCTAATAAAACCGTTCACAGTGAGCTGTTGGCTTTGATAAACATAAAAACTTAATCAGAAATAATTTTACATCCAACACCATGAACTGCCTGAGAAATCCATATGAATGTGTCGGACTTGCGGGTCAGTTTTATATTTGTCTCTATGCTTTTTAGACATTTTCCAAGTATCGATAGCCCGTTTTTGTCGGACTCGATATTTGCAGTCATAATGTTCAAGGCTGAGTAAAAATAAGTCTGCATAATCGCAAGATTCCACATATATTGCTATCCATGGTTTGGCTGCGAATGCCTTGCAGGCATCAAGAATCTTTTGCCTATCATTTTTACCTTTTTGATATGAGAGAATATTAACAGATTCCGCCTCAGTACCTTTTACTCGTGTTCTGGATTTTACTGAAATTCCGAGCCGCTCGTTCATCTTGGGGTTATATGCAAGCACGTCAATCCCTGTATGGTCCACTATGGTAACCTCAAAACCTGAACGCGAAAGCCAGTTGTATAAAAGAGCTTCTCCGAAATCACCTATTATTTTTTGATGCCGTGTACTTTTTAAAATTTCCATATTGAATATAACCCCTAACAGAAAAATACCAATGAATTACTCAATCAAGGCAAAAAGTCTTTTAATTCTAAATCCGGTATTTGTATCACGGTATCAGGCAAATCGATGAATTTTTTCTCGCCTTTTTGTTTTGCTTTCGCGTTGCATTTCCACGCCAAAGCGGCAAAGTACTTAACCGCCCAGAATAAAATTTTAGCTGTAAATTTCCGCACATCCAGAACGAGCATGCCCTCGTAAAAAATCTCATCGGCTCGTTTTCTTGGATATTTTTTCTCCTGCATCCAGTACAAATAATCATGAATTACGGCTGCGTTGCCGTATTTGCCCCACTTTGGGTAAATCATCCAGAACAATCTCGGAATACTCGCGAAATCGGTAATAAATCCCGCGGGGACCTCGATTGTTTCTCCACTTCCCAATTCGCCCACGTCATAGGAAAATTTTTTTCTCAACACCCACGTTTTGCCGTCCGGCAGCGGTGATACGATAAGATTTTCGGTAAACGCACTCATTGCTGACTCCTTAAATCCGTTTCAACAGGCCGGCCAAATCCTACCATAGATAATTATTTTTACAACCTTATAGCCTGTTATCCTATTTCTCCTGACACCCTGCCCACTTATTCACTAATATTTTTTTTTGAGTCTTTGCGCCTTAGCGTCTTTGTGTTAAATCACGTTATACCCAGCCTGTCAAGTTGGCGTTTATCCGCCTGTATCTATGCCAAAAATGGCATCTTACCCATTTTGACAGCGTATTTGCATAATCATTCTTCCTGCTATAACTCCTTGCCTAACAATATATTAGCGATTTCTCATATTGATTTATTGAACTAAATTATAAAAGTGGTATAGTTTTTGCACTAAACCCTACGGTGAAGTTCTATAAACATTAATCGCGTAACAGTAAAACGAAAGAATAAGGAGAAAGCAAATCATGGCAGTAAAACAGCTTGCATTCGAATCTGATGCCAGAGCGGCTCTTCTGGCAGGAGTAGAGAAGTTAGCCGCTGCGGTTAAATCAACCTTAGGCCCTCGCGGAAGAACGGCTGTGCTGGATAAAAGCTGGGGCGGCCCGACAGTTACAAAAGACGGGGTTACCGTAGCCGAGGAAATCGAACTTGTCGATAAAAATGAAAACCTCGGGGCAAAACTTGTTCGCGAAGCAGCCAGCAAAACCTCTAAAATCGCCGGTGACGGAACAACAACCGCCACCGTATTAACCGAAGCGATGTTCAAAGAAGCCTATCGCAATCTCGCAGCCGGAGCAGACGCAATGGCACTCAATCGCGGGATGCAGGCGGCTGTCAAAGCAGTTATTGAAAAACTCGCAACCCTCTCAAAGCCGGTTGATATAACCAAAAAGAACGACATTATAAATATCGCGGCTATTTCGGCGAATAACGATGTTGAAATCGGCAAGACTATGGCAGATGCTTTTCTAAAAGTAGGCAAAGACGGCGTTATCACCGTTGAAGAAGGAAAGAGCATCGATACAACCGTTGATTTTGTCGAGGGTATGAGTTTTGACAGAGGTTATTTGTCACCTCATTTCGTAACAAACCCGGACAATATGCAGTGCGAACTTGATAAACCCTATATTTTGGTTCACGAAGAAAAAATCAGCAATTTAGCCAAGCTGGTTCCCCTGCTGGAAAAAGTCGCGAAAGCCAACCGTCCTCTTCTGATTATCGCTGAAGATGTGGAATCTGAAGTTTTGGCAACTTTGGTAGTTAATAAGCTCAAAGGCGTTCTCAAAGTTGCCGCTGTTAAGGCACCTGGGTACGGCGACAGAAGAAAAGCGATGTTAGAAGATATTGCGATTCTGACCGGTGCAGAGCCGATTTTCAAAGACCTCGGAATCGAGCTTGATAATGTCAGCATCAAACAGCTCGGCGTTGCCAAGAAAGTAACCATAGATAACGATAATACGGTAATCGTCGAAGGAGCAGGTTCCGAAAGCGCGATTCAGGGACGAATCAAACAAATTAAAGCTGAAATTGCAGATACCACCAGCGACTACGATAAAGAAAAACTCCATGAACGTTTGGCAAAGCTGACCGGCGGAGTCGCGCAGATTAATGTCGGCGCTGCCAGTGAAGCTGAAATGAAGGAAAAGAAAGCCCGTATCGAAGATGCTCTTCACGCGACCAGAGCCGCAATAGAAGAAGGCGTAGTCCCCGGCGGCGGAGTAGCCCTTATAAGATGTCTCGATGCTGTCGACAAACTCAAACTTAGCGGCGACGAGAAGACAGGCGCAGGTATTGTGAAAAAAGCTCTTGCTATGCCATGCCACTGCATCGCTGAAAATGCCGGCGCGACCGGAAATCTTGTTGTCAGTAAGGTTGCCGAAGGTAAAGGCGGATTCGGATATAACGCCAATACCGACGAATACGAAGACCTTATCGAAGCCGGTGTTATCGACCCTTCCAAAGTGGTGCGAAGCGCACTGCAAAATGCCGCGAGTATTGCGGGATTACTTCTTACCACCGATTGCCTTGTAACCGAAAAACCAAAAGATAAAGATGACGCACCGGCAGGTCCGGGCGGTTACGGCGGTATGGGCGGAGGAATGGGAGGAATGGGAGGAATGGGCGGAATGGATATGATGTAATATTTTAAAAATAAAATCAGGGCAAAATTATAAGCCAAAATATAACAAGGAGAAACAAATATGAAACTCAGACCTTTGGAAGATGGAGTAGTAATAAAACAGCTTGAAGCAGAAGAAAAAACAGCAGGCGGAATCATTCTGCCGGACGCAGCCAAGGAAAAACCCCAGATGGGAACTGTTGTCGCGATAGGGCCCGGTAAAACTCTTGAAAACGGCAAAATCTGTAAAATGAACGTGAAAAAGAACGACCAAGTCATTTATCCTAAATACATCGGTAACGATGTCGAAATAGACGGGGATAAATACATAATCTGCCGTGAAAGCGATATCTTGGGAATCGTTGAGAAATAAAAATTGAATCTTAAACACAGCTCTCTTAAGAGGTGATAAAAAATGGAAAAACAAATGATGTTCGACAACGTGGCAAGAAACGCTTTGAAGGAAGGCCTTGAAAAACTTGCCGCAGCAGTAAAAGTTACCCTCGGCCCGACCGGCCGCAATGTAATTCTTCAGAAAAGCTGGGGTTCGCCTAAAGTTACTAAAGACGGCGTATCCGTAAGCAAAGAAATCGAACTGCCCGAACCGTTTCTTAATATGGGCGCGAAAATGGTCAATCAGGCCGCCAGCAAAACAGCCGATGAAGTCGGCGACGGTACGACAACCGCCACGGTTTTGACTGAAGCAATCTACACAGAAGGCTTGAAATTTGTAACTTCAGGTGTTAACCCCATAGCTTTGCAGCGGGGAATTCTCAAAGCCGCCGATGCAGCCGCTGAGTTTATACGCGCAGAAAGCATTCCTGTAAAAGGCCATGATGACATAGCCAAAGTCGCAGCAATAAGCGCGAATAATTCAAAAGAAATCGGTGAAATTCTCGCCAATGCCATTGATAAAGTCGGCAAGGACGGCGTAATTGAAATCGAAGAAGGCAAAGGCCTCGAAACAGAATTAACCGTCGTAGAAGGAATGCAGTTTGACAAAGGTTATATTTCACCTTATTTCATGAACAATCCTAATACTCTCGAAGCGGTTCTGGAGGACGTTTATATTCTTCTTTACGAAAAGAAAATTTCGAATGTCCGTGAAATGATACCCCTGCTGGAAAAAGTCGCACAGCTTGGCAAGCCTCTTTTGATTATTGCCGAAGATGTGGAAGGCGAAGCTCTGGCCGCATTAGTTATTAACCGGTTGCAGGGAATATTAAAAATATGTGCGGTTAAGGCTCCGGGTTTCGGCGATAGAAGAAAAGCAATACTTGCCGACCTGGCGGTACTGACCGGCGGAGAGGTTCTTTCTGAAGACCTCGGCATTAAGCTGGAAAAAGTCGAGCTTTCACAGCTTGGCCAAGCTAAGAAAGTTATTGTAGGCAAAGAAACAACAACGGTCATCGAAGGCGCAGGTACTAAAAAAGCAATTCAGGCTCGCTGCGAACAGATACGCAATCAAATGGAAAAAACAACCAGTGATTATGACAGGGAAAAACTGCAGGAACGTCTGGCAAAGCTCGTCGGCGGCGTAGCGATAATCAAGGCCGGAGCAGCGACTGAAACAGAAATGAAGGAACGCAAAGACCTGCTCGATGACGCATTGCACGCAACAAGAGCGGCTACCGAAGAAGGTGTCGTAGCCGGCGGCGGAACGATATTCCTGCGGGCCATCGCAGAAGTAGAAAAAGCGAAATCCAAAGCTAAAGGCGATGAGAAAATCGGATACGATATCGTTGTAAAAGCTCTTGCGGCTCCTGCAAAACAAATAGTAGATAATTCCGGCGAACACGGCGATGTAATTTGCGCGAAACTTCTCGAGCAGCTTGTAACAAAGAAGAATGTCGGATACGATGCCAATACAGGTGAATTTGTGGATATGATTAAAGCCGGTATAATCGACCCTGCTAAGGTTGCTCGGACGGCTTTGCAGACTGCTGCATCGGTAGCAGGGCTTATGCTGACCACAAATGTGCTTGTTACGGATTTGAAAGATAAAGACGAAGAACCGATACACGGTTCGGTAAGATAGCTTGCTGCATTTGACGCACATAGTTCTGCAGCTATATAGGAAACTTAACGTTAAACGCTGTATGCGGAGTATTTAACTCAGAACCAGATAATGCAAAAACGCGACTACTATGAAGTTTTAGGTGTAGCCAAGACAGCATCGGCTGATGAGATTAAACGGGCTTATCGCAGGATGGCGATGAAGTACCATCCCGATAAAAATCCTAACGACAAAGAAGCCGAAGCCAAATTTAAAGAGTGTGCCGAAGCTTATGAAGTTCTTAGTGACGCTGAAAAACGTCAGCGGTACGACCAGTTCGGCCATGAAGGGCTTCGAGGAGCCGGAGTTCACGACTTCTCCCGAATGAAGTGGCAGGATATCGGCAGCATCTTCGAGGATATGTTCGGCTTTGAGGATTTCTTCGGTGATATTTTCGGTGCTCGAGGCCGCGGTTCACGCCGAGGCGGCGCTTCGCGAGGCTATGACCTTGAAACAACCGTGGAATTATCTTTGGACGATGTTGCTAACGGTTCGGAAAAAACTATCGAATTTACTCGTCAGGATGTTTGCACTGATTGCAGCGGCAGCGGGTGCGAAAAAGGAGCGAAACCTTCTTCATGCATTACTTGCGGCGGAAACGGACAAGTAGCCCGCGGCGGCGGATTCTTCCAGATGGTTTCGACCTGTCCTCAGTGCAAAGGTACAGGTCAGATAATTACGAATCCCTGCAAAACATGCAGAGGGTCCGGAAGAGTTCCTAAAAAACGTGTTGTTACGGTTAAAATTCCCAAAGGCGTCCATGAAGGACAGGGAATACGAGTTTCCGGTGAAGGTGAGCCGGGCAGACAAGGCGGGCCAAGAGGCGATTTGTACTGCTATGTTAAAATTAAACGACATGAATTTCTCCAGAGAAACGGGAATGATTTGATAGCGGTTGTGCCGATTAGTTTTACACAGGCAGCTTTGGGTGATTCTGTTGATGTACCCAGTTTGAACGGAACTCAACAATTGAAAATTCCGGCAGGTACGCAGTACGGCAGCATTTTCCGGATTAAAGGCCAAGGACTGCCGGATATACGTACAGGCAGGCTCGGCGACCAACTGGTGCAGATTACTATTGAGACGCCGCAGAAACTTAACGCAAAACAAAGACAGCTGCTGGAAGAGTTTGCAAAACTGGAAAACAAAAGCATCTTCCCGCAGGCGAAAGAGTTTATTGATAAGCTGAAAAAGTATTTTACTAATAATAAATAAGTGCGGACAATGACTGAAGAACATAAGCCAACTCACAAGGAAAAAAAAGAAGCAAAAGCTCTGACCAAAGAACTTGAGGAACTTAAGGTTCAGCTCGAAAAGACCAAAGCTCAAGGCGAAGATTGTCTCGATAAGCTTCAGCGTATAAGCGCTGACTATGCCAACTATCAAAAACGCTCTGCCAAGCAGATTGCCGAAGCCATAGCTTATGAAAAGGAAAAAATAATTAAAAGTCTTCTGCCTGTTCTCGATAATTTCGAACGAACGTTCAGCCACGCTGAATCAATAATGAATGTCGAGGCTATGGCACAAGGCGTAAGAATGATATATGACCAGATGCTCGATACTCTTAAATCGCATCAGGCACAGCAAATTGATACTGCTGATAAACAATTTGACCCTTCGATTCACGAGGCTATGCTCCAGCGCACAGAGCCGTCTAAAGAAGACGGAATTATTCTCGAGGAGTTTCAAAAGGGTTATATGCTTAACGGAAGAATCATTCGTCCATCTAAAGTTGTCGTTAATAAACTGCCTGCTGAGCCGCAGGAAAATCCGCAAGAGCCTATCGACGAAACAACGGACACCGAATAATTATATAACAGCAGAAAATAACTATGCCGACTTACGAATACAAATGCGATAAATGCGAATATCAATTCGAGCAGTTTCAATCCATCACTGCCCGCAGCTTGCGTAAATGTCCCAAATGCGGAAAAAATTCTCTTAACCGTCTAATAGGCACCGGAGCCGGAATAATTTTCAAAGGCTCGGGTTTTTATCAAACCGATTACAGAAGTGAAAGCTACAAACAGGCCCAGAAAAAAGAAATTGATTCCGGTAAAGAGAAAAAAACAGACACAGCCAAAACGGAAAAATCCGAGACCAAACCCGCGGCAAAAACCCAACCCAAAAAAGACATCAAAAAACAGTCTTAAAACCGTCCGGCGTTAAGATTCATCATCGATTTTCTGCGGTTTTGGAAAAAGTGCATCCTGAAGCTCACCGTTATTTATTTTTTATTCTAAATCAGCTATACGTGATTTTGCAAATTCGTAATCCTCCCGTCCCAGCCGGCTGAAAACTTCTTCGCCGGGATACATAATCATAAACTGCTGACGATATGCATCTTCAATTTCGACGGCTATCTTATAATGTTTCAGCGCCAAATCCTTTTTACCAAGTTTTTCCGCTGTCCGAGCAAGCGATAAATGTCCCCTGTCGAAGCCGGGATATAATTCTAAGGTTTTGCTCCAAAGTTCCATAGCTTTATTCAAATCACCGAATAATTCGTATGTTTGGGCAAGTTTTTCGTAGTTTTTAAAATCGGCTTTATCCCTATCAATCGCATTAGCAAACGAATCTTCGGCCATGAAAAGCGGTTCTTCAGATGCACCATTGTAAAAATAATACTCCTGCAGAGCCAAACGCCCTTTTACCGAATATGGCACAGGATTCAGGGGGTCGGCTTTTGCGGCGGCATTTAAAAACCCCTGCGCATTATCCATCAAACCGGACATTAAAGAAATTTGTGCCTTACGGTTTGCGTGAGTGCTTTGAGCCACCGGCATAAAGCCCAACACGAAAACGAACGCAAATACTATCAAGTGCAAAAAAAGCAAAATCATCTTTGCTGATATTCCCAAAAGAAACATTTTAAAGCCCGCATTGCGATTAATAATATAAATCGCCGTGATAATCGCCATACAGAACCAGAAACTCGTATATATACCCGGTTCGAATACGGCAAAATCTATAGTGTTATGAATTATTACGCCGAAAGTACCCGCAATAATCGCAGCGGCTGTCAAATCAGTTACTAACAATTGTTTTTCTTTAAATGCCCCGCATGCCAGCCAGAAACCTATTAAGAACGAAACGGCAGGCACGATATACAAAGCAAAAAATGCGTAGAATATTATTGCCGTATGCTCATCAGATACGACCATAGGCTTAACAAACGGTCTGACAAGCAGCATCGCCGCAGTAACAACCGCCGCAAAAATGATGAAAATCTTTCTGCTGTTCTGCTGAGAAGATTTCAGTTCGCAAGTACCGAGCACGCATAATCCTCTATTCCATACCGCCGCGAGAATTAATAAAAATCCGAGCAGGCCAATCGGTCCATATTGCGTTAAAAACGCCAGCAGAAAATTATGAGGGTCTCGAACCACCTCCGGTGCCGCGGGTATTTTATACTTAGGATAATATGAATTGAAATTTCCCGGCCCTACACCGGCAAAAGAATTATCCCGATACATCTGCGCCGAAGCGGTCCAATATTGCCATCGGACAAGCATCGAATTTCCGCCCGGAAGCGTGTCGTGCTTCATCCCGTATGATACTACTAAAAAACCGGCTGCGATTGCGACAATCAGACAAACCAGCAATACTGTTTTACGCCTGCGGGCAATAATTCTGCCGAAAATTATCAGCAGGAAAAATACTAACAACGCTAAAATAAATGAGCCGATGGCTCCTTTGCTCTGAGGAATGACCAAATTTAGCAGAGAAACAGCCAACACAATGCCGGTCAAGATTAAAAACAAGGAAGATTTTCTTTCACGAATAAAATTTCTAATTCTTTCGGCAAACAAAGCTATCGCGGCAAAACAACTAAGCAGCGCAAATGAACCGACAGAATTGCTGGTCGTCAGAAATCCGTTTATGCCTCTGGTATAAATCCGATGTTCAAAAAGCATATGTTCGAAAGTGCCGCGAGTAATTCCCAGAGGCTCTAATATGCTCTGCGGCTCGTGTTCGTACTGTTCTATCAGCAGCTTGGTATCGACAAAATACTGGCTGACACACTGAAACGCCGACGCCACCGCGATGCCGACAAGCACCGCAAGTACCAAACGTATTTTAATATTTGAATTGCATATCTGGACAAACATCATCGCCGTGATTATCGGCACAATCAAAGTTATAAAATCATTAATCGCCGCGCGTTTATTCGACGCGGCCAGCGTACCGATTATCCCGCCTATAACAAACAGCATAGCTCCGATTTCCAGACCGGTTAAACGATAAGCCGAATCACGCCTGAATAAAATATAAATCCACCACAATACAACCGTACCCAGCAGAATCGACGAAAGCGACAGACTTATAAAATCATCGTTTAGATTCAGCCACGGATTAGCTCCGGTATAGTTAATATTCTCCGGAAATGTTGCGCGAATCGCCAGAACACACAAACAGATTCCAAGCAGCAGATATTCGAACCATTCTGATTTGGTTTTTACAGTTTTGTCTAAATCCATCGCATTCTCTTGTTTTAGTGTTTTTTTCGGATTAGTTTTTAGATTCCGGCGAAGTGGTTTCTAAAATCGCTATAATTGCCAGTATCATTACAGTCTGAACAAAAATAAGAATCGCTCCGGTCAAATCGACCTGATATAAAAACACAGCTCCGAGGCCTGTCACTAAGGTTGCCAAATACAGCGTTAAAACGGTTTGCGCATCGCCCAGCCCCCGCCGTCTAAGCCGATGCGAAAAGTGCTGGGTATCACCGACAAACGGACTTTTGCCCTGACTGATTCGCAGCAGCGTTACGCTTAGAAAATCGTACAAAGGCACTGCCATCACGATTAACGGCATAAACACCGGATACCAAGGCCCGCCGTACTGCTGCTGATAATATGTAGTGCGAAGCGTGATAACAGCCGTGATAAAACCCACAACCAGCGAACCGGCGTCTCCCATAAAAATCTTGGCGGGCGGAAAATTAAAAATTAAAAATCCTAAAAGCGCTCCGACGAAAATTATCGTCATTGCTCCTATAAATATCTGTCCGCTAAGAGCCGCCGCTACAAAAAGCAGCGAACAGGCTATCACCGCGATACCAGCCGACGCCCCGTCCATATTATCAAGAAAATTAAAAGCGTTTATAATCAAAACAATCCAGAACGCTGAAAGAGCCGTAGTAATAATTTTATTGTGTATGAACATCTCGACACGGATGTCCGCCGCTGCCGCGGCAATAACAGCGACGACGAACTGTACGGCCAATTTAAACCAAGGGCCTAATCGTTTTTTGTCATCCCACAACCCCAGCACAAATAAACAGCTCATGCAGACCAGAACAATAATCAGCTCCGGAATTTTGTCGATAAATCCCTGCGTATGGATTATTACAGAATCGCCGAGCCATCTATCAAGACGCCCGGGTACAATTAAAAATTTCACAGCTAAAATTCCGCCCGAAAGTATCCCCGCGATAGTTGTGAATATTGCGATACCCCCTCCCAAAGGCACAACAGAGCGATTATACCTGTCTTTGACAGGCCTGCTTACAAAATCGCTTTTCAAGGCCAGTTTTTTAACTATCGCAGTAAGAACCGCACAAATCAAAACTGAAACCGCAAATAATATAAACGCTATTTTTATCAGCATATATCCCTCAATTGTTGAACCAATCGTTCTCTAACCTTCGAAAAAAACTCGTGATAACGCGTCTGTTTATAATCGGGAAAGGTATACCCGAAACTTTCCCACCTGCCCTTATTAAAAATCAGAGTCAGCTCGGCGTACATTTTCTTGCCGATATATATACGATGCGAAAAATTTTTAGTCGTAGCTAATATCAATTTCGAAGGCTCGATAATACCCGGGTCAAGATTTACCGGTCTGGGCAAATTAAGTTTCAGCCGTTCCGCCAGTTCTCTTTCAAGCTCATTGCTCTTATGTTTTATCAGGGCAAGCTCACCGGGGTCAATCAATTTTTCGATACTTATAAACTGCCTAAGGATATTGTCCCCTATTTGGTCTCTGTAATATTCGGTCTGAGTAAAAGCCCAAACCTCGCTTTTAAAATCCGCTTTTCCGAACCATTCTTGCAAACTATCAACGGCCATGCTAAGAGCCTCATCGCTCGCAGCAAGAATTCCAACGATAAGCCTAACCGGTTTTGGATTTTGTAATTCCCACATCTTAAAGGATTATCACTAAAACAGATGATTTAGTCAAGCAGAAGCGGTTTATGGAATTTTTTATTGACTTAAGCGATTTTTTTTGCGATTTTCTTTTACTTTATAAAATATCTTAGAAAATTGAATGATAAAAAGTTGTTTTTTGAGGATTACTATGAAAATAGCACTTTTATTTCCCGGTCAGGGCGCACAGTTTATCGGAATGGGTAAAGACCTTATCGGAGTTTTTCCCGAAGCAGCGGCGATATTCGAAAAAGCTAATTCCATCGTCGGTTATGATTTGAAAACAATATGCTTCGAAGGCCCGTCCGAAAAACTAAACAGCACAACAATATCACAGCCGGCGATTTTCACCGTATCAGCCGCAGTGTTAGAATGCCTCATGGCAAAATCTGCCCTTTTGCCGGATATAACTGCAGGACTTAGTCTGGGCGAATATACCGCATTGTACGCTGCCGGAATCGTCAGCTTTGAAGACGGACTAAAATTAGTCCAGCGACGAGGTCAGGCTATGCAAGCCGCCGCAGACGCGACACAAGGCTCGATGGTAAGCATTATAGGATTAGATGAAGAAAAAGTTCGTCAGCTTTGCGAAGAAGCTTCACAGGGCGAAACACTTCTCGGCGTGAATTTTAACTGTCCCGGCCAGATTGTAATCAGCGGGACAAAATCCGCCTGTCAGCGGGCGGAACAATTGGCCGCCAAATACGGCGCTATCAAAGCTATTCCGCTGGCCGTCGCCGGAGCTTTTCATACTGAAATGATGAAACCAGCAGCCGAATCCCTCGCTCAAGCTCTAAATCAGACAAAGCTCAACGAACCGACAAACATCAAAATCATCGCGAATATCAACGCCGAATATTACAACTCCGCATCGGAAATTTCGCAAGGCCTGCAGAAACAGCTTATCGCTCCGATTCTCTGGCAAAAATGCGTGGAAAAACTCATCGCCGACGGCATCGAGCAGTTCTATGAAATCGGCCCCGGAAAGGTTCTTACAAGTCTAATGAAAAGAATCAACCGCAAAGCCAATATAACAAATATCAGCGATTTAATGTCACTGAATAAACTGCTAAATCCCTGATGCAGATTCGATAGTTAATTTGTTTTAGGATACCCGACCGTCTGAGCAAGAATTACTTTTTGCTCAGGCCGAAGACCCATTTTCTTCTCCAAAGCCGGTTTATTGACATATCCTCGAACCACCGTTGCCAAGCCCTCAGAAGCACAGAATAAATAAACATTCTGACTTATAAATCCGGTATCCGTAGCCGCATAAAATGCCTTATCCTCATCTGAGCCGCGTTTCATCTTCGCATAATCGCAAACAAACACCAAATTCACAGGTGCTCCTTTAACAAACGGCTGCGGGCCGGTCGCTTCGCGAATATCCTCTTTCAAAACCAGCTTTAAAGTATTTAAAGCCGCATCGTAAAAATAAAGACCCTCTTCCAGTGAAACATAAACATCGATTTGCTGCTGATTCATCGCTGTCGGAGCCGTTCGCTTTCCGTCAGGGCGATTAACCCCGCAAGCCGCCCAGAGCATATTCGACAAAACCTGCATAGGCAATTTTTCATCGCTGAATTCGCGGCTGGTCTTTCGCTGTTTCAATGCCTGCATCAGAGGCATTCCCCCTTCGGTCCGGGGCTGGGGAAGCTCGATAACGATAGGTTCTTGTGTTTGCTTAGGTTCGTTAGGCTCTGCCCATACCGGACAAAGCAAAATAACTGTTAGTAAAAGAGAGATAATTACTGCTAACTTCGTTTTCATAGCGCTTCTCCTTAAAAACCGCATTGTGCTGAAATGATTTAAATCATCGGTGAAGCTTAGCATCTTTTTCTAAGGCCTTTTTTTGCTGGTCAGTTTTGAACTGCACGAGTTTTTCTTCTAAAGATTTGTCCGACAAAGCTAACATTTGCACTGCCAAAATCGCGGCGTTTTTCGCGCCGGCTTTGCCTATAGCTACTGTGGCGACCGGAACTCCGGGAGGCATCTGAACGGTACTTAAAAGCGCATCTAATCCTCCTACTCCGGCATCTGAATTAATCGGAACACCGATAATCGGCAAAGTCGTTCTGGCTGCCAAAGAACCGGCCAAATGAGCGGCCATTCCGGCTGCTGCGATAATAACTTTAACGCCGTTCGAGGCGGCATTTTGGGCAAAATCGGATGCTGCTTGGGGCGTGCGGTGTGCCGAAAGTACGCGGACAATCGGAGAAATATCGAATTCCTCAAGCTGGTCGATGCAGCTTTGCATAACATTTAAATCACTGTCAGAACCCATTACTACCGCAACCTCTCGACACGCTCGAGGCTGGCTTGTGCTTTTGTTTTGTAAAGGCATTGTTTTTTCCCTCGTATAGTTTTAAAATATAGTGTTAGATATTTAATCGTTAATTATAAAATGCAATGATAACGAGGGAGCAGCAAAAATGCAAACAAGAAAACCCGTCGTAGCCGGACAATTTTATTCCGATGACCGCGATTCGTGTCTTGCGGATATAAAACATTGTCTGAAAAAAGTGAATTTCATAGAAATATTACCCAAGTCAATAGTCGCCGGAATCGTCCCGCATGCCGGATGGATGTTCAGCGGGTCTTTGGCTGCGATGGTTTTTTCTGCGATAAAGCAGCGGCATGAAAAAGTCGACACATTCGTAATTTTCGGCGCAGCGCACGGTTATTACGGACACGAACCCGCAATTTACAGCAGCGGCAGTTGGACAAGCCCGCTTGGCGAAATATCGATTGACCAGACACTGGCTCAAACGATTATCGAAAATAATTTAGCTGCAGAAGAAATTAATGCCCATAAATATGAACACAGTATCGAGGTACAAATTCCGTTTATTCAGTATTTATTTCCCGAATCCCAAATTGTCCCTATTCTTACCCCGCCGACCAAGCAGTCGATTGCGTTAGGCCAAGGACTCGGAGATATAATTACCTCGCTCGACGATAAAAAAATCGTCTGCATCGGCTCGACCGACCTGACTCATTACGGGCCTCGATACGGCTTTACTCCGATGGGCTCGGGCGAAGAAGGATTAAAATGGGCAACCGAAGTTAACGATAAGCATTTCATTGACGCTGTTTTAAATATGGACGCCCAGAAAATACTTGCAAGTGCCGCAGAAAATTCCAATGCCTGCGGAGCGGGTGCTGCGGCGGCGGCGGTATCGGCTGCCCAAAATTTAGGAAGAACAAGAGGCACTCTGCTTGCTCATACCAACAGCAACGAAATCATGGCCGAGAGAATGAATCGCCGCAGCGCAGAAAGCGTCGGATATGCGGCGATTATCTTTTAAATCCTAAATATTCTAAATTCGCCATGCGGACGGCGGACAAATCCTAAATAAATCCAAAATGCAAACATTTAAATCTTAAACAAAAAAGATTTGACAGGGGAACAAAATAGCATTATATTGCTGTCGATTGGCACTATTTTGCCGGTGTTAAAAATGACGGATTATGTATTTAATGAGGCTCAAGGATGAGAACAAAAATAAATTTCAGGCAATACGGCCTTTACCTTATTCGATGGCAATTAAGCACGCCGATACTGGCTGTTACATTAATAGTTCTTGCAAGTCTAAGCAAAATCTCTGCTACGATAGTGGCAAATCTTATCGGAGGTCTGATTTTCTTCTGGGTGGATAAGTTTATTTTCACCTCTCCCTTGCTGCTGGCACAGTGGCAGGTCGAGGAAAATGTTCAATGCTGCGACTGCGGCAAGATATCACGAGGCTATCGGCTGGTCAAAACAAGCAACTATGATAGGAGCAAATCTCCGCCAAAGTTTCGCTGCGAACATTGCTCGCAAATAAAAACGCAGCAGCTCAGACAAGCCGGAATAACCGTTTAGTCATCTAAATTTCAACCGATTTTTGCCGATTGAAGATTTTCCTCTATTGGGCTATAATCCGCAGAGTAAGCAAGAATTCATCTTTTAAGGGGTGACGGCCTATGAACACAAAATTACAAAAAATTCTGCTCATCTGCGTATGTTATATGATTTTTTCAAACAGCTTTATCCTCGCCGGTGATTCTTCAGATATTCGTATCTGGCAGATGAAACAGATAACTCTAACCTCCCAAAAGGAATATAAAAATTATTACACTGATGTTACCTGCTGGGTCGAGCTGCAAGGCCCGAACTTTTCAAAGCGAATTTATGCTTTCTGGAACGGCCAAAATGAATTTGCCGTACGAATCGTCGCAACCAAACAGGGAAAATGGAAATGGACAAGCGGTTCGAATCAGCCCGACGACTATGGACTTAATAATCAAAGCGGAGAATTTATCGCTGTCGAATGGACACAAGAACAAAAACTGCAAAATCCCAATCGGCGAGGATTTGTTCGAGCGACACCGAATGGACGTGCCCTGCAATACGCAGACGGAACAGCTTTTTTTATGGTCGGCGATACGTGGCTGGCAGGCGCTACTTGGCGATTACCCCTCAGAGGCACAGAACCTGCGAAAAATTACATACCCGGTCCGGGGATAGGATTCGAAGATGCCGTTAATTACCGCAAAAATCAGGGTTTTAATTCGGTCAGTATGATAGCCTGTTTCCCGAACTGGGAAGCGGATAATAATCCCAGCACTTATGCCGATTCGAGCGGAGTATACCTTAGAAATGCGTGGGAAAAATTCGGATATCTTACCGAAGATGGAAAAATGACCGCCAAAGATATGCGTGACGAACACGGCAACTTGCCCTTTGAAATGTCCGACCGGCATAAAGGCGTCTCGGATTTTAACAGCATTAACCCCGAATATTTCAAGAGCCTCGATAAAAAAATGCAGTATCTGTCAGACGCCGGTTTTACTCCCCTGCTCGAAACCGTCAGAAGAGACTGCTGTCCATCTTGGAAAGCGTATTACGATTTTAATGATACTTATGCGCGATATGTTCAATACCTGATTTCACGATATGGAGCTTACAACATTATTTTCAGCGGGATTCATCTGGATTGGATACCGCCGCAATACAGCCTGACAGCCGATGAATTTAACGCGGCGTTGACATATCATTTAAAGAAATACGGCCCCATGCCGTTCGGGCAAATGTACAGCACGCTCATCAGCGATTCGACTTATACGCAGTTCGGACATAACCAAGATTGCCCGTGGCTTACAATGCACAGCGTCGGCAATAAACCGCGAGACCATGGTATTTCCGCGGCGATTCAAAGAATTTTCAGGCTTGACCCGCCGTATCCGGTAATAAATTTCGAGCCTTATTACACCGGATGGAATCATGAAATAAATATTGTCGGCGAAGAACGCCCTCCTGCCAATTCCCCGCGCGATAATTATTTTTCTCGCGCGCAGATGTACGGCTCGGTACTTTCCGGAGCTCTTTCAGGACATGTCCACGGCACAAGCGCTTATGATATTACTACAACCGGCGAGCCTGCCGGATTAAGACCGCATTTCTGGGATGCAATGAAATACGAATCGGCAAATTATATGCGGCATATGGCTGCGTTTATTTTATCGCAAGGTGACAAATATCAGCTTCTGCAGCTTGCCGGTGATGATATAAAACCGCAAAAAGCCCCGAACAGCCGAACACGAAGCTTGGACGGCTGGTCGTATATGATGAGAACTATTGATAAGGATTTTGCCCTGCTTTATTTCGAGAATAATTCTGTCCTGCCGATTCTAAACGGTTTCGATGCCGATATCGAGTATAGTTTTCAATGGTTCAACCCTCGCGACGGACAGTGGCTTGAAAAAATAAATATCAAAGCGGATAAAAACGGCGTATTGATACTGCCGCAATTTCCTGACGGCCAAAATCCCTCCGCCGCCGACTGGGCCGCCAAAATTCTAAAAGAGGATTAATTTATTAAAAAAAATCATCATACCTCTATAGTTTGGGCATCTGCAAAATAGTTGAAAAGCCAAGCCGAAAATGGTACTCTCTGTATCAAATGCTTATTAAATGTCATTCTGAGGCAAAGCCGAAGAATCTGGTGTTCTTAGCAACAAAGATTCTTCATCCCGACAAGTCGGTATTCAGAATGAAAAGTGGTGAATTTTTTTAAGTATATACAGGTTTATTGTGAATATATCTGAGTTAGCAAAACAGGCCAAAACTGCGGCGATTTCTCTTGCTGCTGTGAAGAGCGAAGTTAAAAACACAGCCCTAAACGCCATAGCCGATAGTCTAAAGAAAAACACACAACAGATTCTATCGGCCAATCAGAAAGATTTGAAAAAAGCCGAGGCTGACAATCTCGCCGCACCGCTGCTGAAAAGATTGAAATTTGACGAAAAGAAAATCGCCGATTGCGTCTCCGGCATCGAAAGCCTTATCACGCTCGAAGACCCCGTAGGCAAAACACTATCGGCAACCAAGCTTGATAAAGGGCTTGAGCTTTATAAGGTTAGCTGTCCCATCGGATTAATCGGCGTAGTTTTTGAATCGAGGCCTGATGCCCTTGTTCAAATTTCAACGCTGTGTTTAAAAAGCGGAAATGCCGTTTTATTAAAAGGCGGCAGCGAGGCTGCTAATACAAATAAGATTTTAGCTGACCTGATTAGTCATGCAACTGAAGATATCGGAATTCCAAAAGGCTGGCTCGGTCTATTAGAGACCCGCCAAGACGTAGCTGAGATGCTAAAACTCGATGAGTATATCGACCTGCTAATTCCTCGCGGCAGCAATGAATTCGTAAAGCATATAATGGCTAATACCAATATCCCCGTTCTCGGCCACGCCGACGGTATATGCCACGTCTATATTGATGGCGAAGCGGATATCGATATGGCCGTGAAAATTACCGTCGATTCCAAGTGCCAGTATTGCGCGGTTTGCAATGCAGCCGAAACGCTGCTTGTCGCTCGTAAAATCGCCAAAGATTTTTTGCCTAAGATAAGAACCGCCTTAGAAGAAAAACAGGTTGAGCTTCGCGGCTGTGATAAAACCCGTAAAATCATCGATATCAAAGAAGCCGTTGAGCAGGACTGGTCAACAGAATACTTGGATTACATACTTTCGATAAAGGTAGTGGATGGTGTCGATGAGGCGATTGAGCATATAAATAAATACGGTTCGCATCATACCGACGCTATAGTAACGAACGATAAATCAGCAGCCGCCAAATTTATGGAATTAGTCGATTCAGCCGATGTGTTCTGGAATTGCAGCACACGGTTTGCGGATGGCTTCAGGTACGGCCTTGGCGCAGAAGTCGGAATAAGCACAACAAAAATTCATTCGAGAGGGCCGGTCGGATTGGAAGGCCTATTAATTTATAAATGGAAGCTGATTGGCAGCGGCCAAATCGTAGATGATTATTCATCCGGCAAAAAACACTTCACGCATAAGAAGCTTGATTTATAGCATTTAGCCCACTCTACTTTTTAGATTTGAGTTGTTCTGCAAGGAACTGGCTGGTTATTTTGGGAACGTTGGGGTCTTTGAAGAAACCGTGTCCGCCGCCCTTGACAATATAAAATGACACTTCGACATTCGCCTTTTTCAGTGCCTCTACAAGCAATTCGCTTTGATGATGCGGCACAAGCGGGTCTTTATCTCCGTGAATTATAAGAAAAGGCGGAGTATCTTTTGTGATATAAGTAATCGGATTAGCTTTGGCTGCCTTTTCACGATTATCCTGAATCGGGCCGCCAATCAGTTTTGACTCAGGCGAATCGGCCGTATCATGAACCATGTCTGCCGGAAGGCGATGAACATTTATTTGAAGTAAATCAGTAGGCCCAAAATAATCAACCACGGCTTGCACACGGCTGGATACTGAAAGATTCTCACCCGTATCAAATTCGTTCACATCGCCGGTTGTACCAAGCAGTGCGGCTAAGTGTCCGCCTGCCGATGGCCCCCATGCTCCGAAGCGGTTCGGGTCGATGTTATAGTTTTCCGAGTTGGCACGCAGCCAGCGGACGGCAGCCTTGCAGTCCTGAATCTGGGCAGGGAAGATTGCGTGCTGACTGAGACGATAGTTGATGCTTGCAACGGCATAGCCTTCGGCGAGATAGCCCATCGGAACTTGGTCGGTTTTTTTACCGGCAAGCCATGCTCCGCCGTGAATCCAGATAATCAGCGGCAGCTTGTCCTCTGATTTCGGCAGATATAAATCGAGCTTCTGCCGCTCGTGACCGTTGGTAACGTAAGGCAAGTCACGATGAACAATTGTTCCGTCCGGCGGCATAACAGGTGCAGGTTGTTGTGGCTGTTGCGGGATAGCCGTTGGCAAAATAAATGTTAGCGTAATTAAAAGGAAAATTAGCTGTGTTTTCATTATCATTCTACCCTATAAAATAACCATAGCGCATACCAATGTAGTATTTATTTTCTTGGTAATCAAGCCCGAATTACTGCCGTAGATTGGCAAAAGGAAACTTTATTTTTGCTTCCAAGTACCTTTAGTATCCTATAAAATAGTAACCTGTAAATAGATATGGCATTGCTTGGTTTGCACGGTACGGATAAACGCTTATGAATGGCGGATGAGTAACTATGCGAGATTTCAGCAAGGTAAAACGTGTTGTAATAAAAATCGGAACCAATATTCTTAAGCAACAAAAAGTTTTGATAAGTTATCATACAAGTTATAACTGTAAAGATGAATGTATGGTAACTATTCTGCAAGGCTGATATCAGCAAATGAATGTGATAAAAAGCGTATTAAAAGAAGAGCTAAAGAATTCTCTGACGCTGAAAAAAAGCTATGAGAGAGAACTGGCTAAACTGCCGAAGGGAAGCTTAATAAAAAAGAAAATTAAGGGGCATGAGTATTATTATCTTGTCCTTCGAGAACAAGGCAAGGTTAAATTCATATATAAAGGCAAGGTTACCAAGGAAGAAATAGAAAAATACAAAAGAGCAAAGCAGTACAGGGCAAAATACCGCAATCTTCTCGCCGAGACCAAAAAGCAAATCAAATTTTTAAGAGGTACGCTTCGTGGAAAAAAGTCAGTATGATTTATGCGTCGAGGTCCTTCGAAATTAAAATAAACATTGGAGTTTTAAACTTCGCCCTGCGAAGAAGGCTGTTTCGGCATTGCATTGCTATGAGAACTGTTATTCTGTACTTGATACGGAAACCCATTCTGTAAATACTGGCTTCCTGCTTTCGCAGGAATGACCCTTCTTCGTTAAAACTATGGAGGACAGGCAAAGGATTCTGTGGAAATCTGTGCAATCTGTGGTTACAATTCTCTGTGTACTCTGTGCCCTCTGTGGCTATAATAAAAAGGTACTCTGTGGCAAAATGGATGATTTATGCGTAATTTTGAAAAGGTAAAACGTGTTGTAATAAAAATCGGAACCAATACCCTCAGCCTAAATGGCAGGGTCGATACGGAATTTATGGGTCAAATCGTCAGTCAGATGGCTGCTGTGAAACAGACCGGACGCGAGATTCTGATTGTAACAAGCGGGGCAATCGGAATGGGAGCCGGACATCTAAAACTGAAAGAAAGACCTAAAGATAAAAAATTACGGCAGGCGTGTGCTGCCATAGGCCAGCCTTTGCTGATGGATGAATACCGCGATGCGTTCGCCAAGTACAATATAGCAGTCGGACAGGTTCTTTTGACGGCTGAGGTTCTCAATAACAGAAAGACGTATCTTAATCTGCGTAACTCGGTCGAGACGCTTTTGAAGCTCGGCGTAGTGCCGATTCTAAATGAAAACGACAGTGTTTCAACAGCCGAAATCGGCACAGCTTTCGGTGATAACGACACGCTAAGCGCGCTTGTCGCCAGCAAGGTTGATGCGGATTTGCTGATACTGCTTAGCGATATAGATTCGCTGTACGACAAAGACCCCCGGCGTTTTGCCGGCGCCAAACCGGTTCCTGCGGTATTTGAATTAACCGCCGATATTATAAAAAGCGCCGGAACGAAAACAGGCCATAAATATGCGGTCGGCGGTATGAAAACAAAAATCGAAGCTGCCAAAATTGCCTCCAACGCCGGATGCAGAATGGTTTTGGCCAACGGTCGGGAAAAAGATGTTATTGCCAGAATAATGACCGGCGAGACTATCGGTACAGTCTTTTTACCAAAACGAAAATTAACGAACCGTCAAAGATGGATAATAAACAGCTCCTCAGCCGGAACGATAACTATCGACCAAGGGGCTTTAAACGCGGTCAGAAACCGCAAAAGCCTTCTTCCCAAGGGAATCATCGCTGTCTCGGGTTCTTTCGATGCGGGCCAAGTCGTCATGCTCAACGAAAATGCCAAAGCCGTCAGCAATTTCAGCAGCACCGAATTAAAACAGCTCATCGGCAAACACAGCAGCGAAATCCGAAAGATTTTAGGCTCAAACCGCCGCGATGTAGTTGCAATACCCGAAGATGTAGTCTTCATAGAATATTAATTGAGATATAATTATGTTTTATTATGCTTGGCCGCGATTAAAAGGTTTAATAATGAGGTTGCTTTTTATAAAACCTTCATTACCTTGTGAAGGGACAGAGCAATGCCCATACGAATACGATAGACAAAATAATCGAGATGTTGAAGGTATGCCTTTTGCAAAAGGTGATTCGAGGAGTTGTCCTGTATATGGACATATATGCCCGAAATTTATGGAGGATTTTGGTCTGACTGTTAATGAATTACATATAAGAGCGTCGATTCACTGCGGAAGTCTTTTAGAGTATTTTGTCCAAATAGGAGAGATAGATAGAAACTCTGAGGAATATAAAATTCAAATGGAAGCATACAGAAAAGCGATAAGGCAATTTCCGAAAAAGCAGTTTCCTAAGTATTATTAGGCTTTGCGCTGAATGGAAGTAATCTTTCTGTTTGACAATTAATAATCAATAATCCCTGTGTTTTATGAGCCGAAGTGGCGGAACTGGCAGACGCGATGTCGTCGTAATACCGGAAGATATTGTCTTTATAGATTACTAAAAACCCGATTAGGCGGCATTTTTTGCAATTCGTAAGCCTTAATCCAAGCATTCCAAAATCCTAATTAGTTCACAAAGATAGAAAAAAATAGTTGAAAAAAGTATTGTTTATGATATAATAATAATTTGGTCGAGGGTTTGGGGCTTTGGCGGTCGGCTTCTCGGCTCATCACGGATGGATTGAAATAAACAACTTTTGATGCTCACAGCTTTGCTTTTTAAGGAAATAGCTCAAAAAGAGGAAGGATTCGGTAAAAGTGTATGTCTGCAACACTAAAGGAAATTGCGAATTTCGCCGGTGTGGACATCTCCGTTGTATCGAGAGTCCTCAACGATAAAGCAGGCAAATTCCGCATAAGCCAGCAGTGTCAGGATAAAGTCAGGAAGGTAGCTTCCGATTTGGGATACATTCCTAATGCTTACGCTATAGGTATAAAAAAAGGTACCTTTAACAGCGTAGCGGTACTTCACAGCAGTATCGAATCCAGGAGTTATTTGCCGGAAAGATTGGTTTTCGCAATACACCGAAATCTCGAGCAGGATGATAAGCATTTATTGATGGCTTACATACCCGAAGAAAGGGTAAATGCTCCGGAAATTCCGAGAATATTACGCTCGCTGATGGCTGACGGATTAATCGTCAACGATTATCAGTATTTACCGCAAAAAGTAAAAGACGCTATATCTTATCTTTCCATACCGACCGTATGGATGAACTATAAGATGGAATATAATTCAGTTTATCCCGACAGTTTCGCGGCTGCCAAAAAAGCTGCGGAACATCTGATAGGGCTGGGACACAAAAGGATAACTTATTGCAACTTTTTCTTTGCGGACCGTTTGCCCAATGCCCATTATAGTGTCCATGAAAGAAAACAGGGCTATCAAGCCGCTATGCAGAAAGCCGGTCTTGAAGCTTGGGATATTTCTCCGGATTATAAGGTCGATGACAGCTTCGAAAAGCAGGTAGAAGTGCTTTGTTCGATTTTAAAAAGGCCTGACAGACCCACCGCAATGCTTTTTTACTGGTCCACTTCGGTCCCTCCTTTATTGGCTGCAGTATCACAATTGAATTTAAGGATTCCTGAGGATTTATCCGTGATAACTTTTGCAGGAGAATCAAGCGAAAGGACAGGATTATATGCCGCTTCGATGCTCGAACCTGAAACACTTATGGGTAAAGAGGTTGTGGCAATGCTCAGAGAAAAAATAGCTGAAAAAACAAAAGCAATACCTTCCAAAAAACTTGATTTTAATTTTGCTCAGATGCACACCTGCGCCAAACCGCCTAAAAAATAAACATATCCATAGGTTCGGTTTTCTATTGCTCTTAAAGCCATCGGTTTAAATCTATTGTTATATCAAATCAAAAAAGCTAAACAACCATAACCGGTTTTATAAAAAAAGCGTCAATCTCGTTATGAGATTGACGCTGATTCGCAATAACTATAGATAGCTAAAAGCTATCATTAACTGCGGTTACGATCTCTTGCGAAGAAGAGCTAATGCACCGATACCAAGCATAGCAATTGTTGCCGGTTCCGGGGCAAACATTACGTTGTCAATATACATCTTGTCAGGTGCTCCGCCGCCGGTGTTCAAAGCAATAACAATCTGCAGATAAGAAGGATCCGGATTCATCGAGTTCCTGTAGTCGCGATAATCAAACACAAGCCTCTCTGTCCGCATTGGAATCTCACCTTCCCACCAATAGAAAGATATTGGAGTACCGCTGATAACTGTCTGCCAGCCGCCGCCATCGCCATTGAATACTATTTCATAAACCTGGCTCCAGCCGGCTGTGAACTCATTAGCACTTGCCTGAACGGATACATCCATAACAAAGTATCTGTTCTCCATAAACCCTTGCCTTTGAGCAGCAGTTAAGTCTATAGCAAGAACCTGACCCCAGCCGTCTTGGGTTACTTCTAAAGAATAGTTACCTCTGGTAACGCCGATTTCAGAAGAATAGGCGAAATTCGGATTCTCAACTACGCCGCCATCCCATAAACCCCAACCTTCGGCTGTCTGGCTTTCCCAGTTACCTATGACATAGGCACCATAACTGGTGCACGCAAGAGCTGCCACTAAAGCAACAATAATAATTCTGTTCATGTTTTACTCCTCCTACGAAGTACAAAAAACCTCTTTTTTCGTTACTTGGCTACGAGCCAAAACATAATAGTGCCCGACAAAAATCCAAGCTACGCCGCTTTGAAATCGCCGCACACGGCCTTCCAAGAACATAAACCTACTTATTCATTTGGAAACGGGGTGAGGCCTCTTCCGGAGACTCATCACATCCTCAACTCTTTCTTCTTGCTTGCCCTTTAAAATACAAAGGACAGTCTCTCATTTCTCAAAATATCATTATTTATTAAAAATGTCAAGGTCTTAATTTAGGAAATTTACGCCTTTATTACAAGAGTTGAAGACTAAAATCCCTAAAAACAGCTTTTTGGCCAAAAAATCCGCTTTTTTAACCAAAAAAACATCTCTAAATATCGTTGTTTTTTGAAAATAAGGGAATTTCTTCAGGAAAATCTACCCCAAAAGCAGATAACAGAACCTTTACCGGATGAAAATAAGTCAGAACCTTAACAATATTAAAACCTAATGTCGGCTTTATAAAAAAAGCGTCAATCTCGTTATGAGATTGACGCTGATTCGCAATAACTATAGATAGCTAAAAGCTATCATTAACTGCGGTTACGATCTCTTGCGAAGAAGAGCTAATGCACCGATACCAAGCATAGCAATTGTTGCCGGTTCCGGGGCAAACATTACGTTGTCAATATACATCTTGTCAGGTGCTCCGCCGCCGGTGTTCAAAGCAATAACAATCTGCAGATAAGAAGGATCCGGATTCATCGAGTTCCTGTAGTCGCGATAATCAAACACAAGCCTCTCTGTCCGCATTGGAATCTCACCTTCCCACCAATAGAAAGATATTGGAGTACCGCTGATAACTGTCTGCCAGCCGCCGCCATCGCCATTGAATACTATTTCATAAACCTGGCTCCAGCCGGCTGTGAACTCATTAGCACTTGCCTGAACGGATACATCCATAACAAAGTATCTGTTCTCCATAAACCCTTGCCTTTGAGCAGCAGTTAAGTCTATAGCAAGAACCTGACCCCAGCCGTCTTGGGTTACTTCTAAAGAATAGTTACCTCTGGTAACGCCGATTTCAGAAGAATAGGCGAAATTCGGATTTTCAACTACGCCGCCATCCCACTTGCCCCAACCTTCGGCTGTCTGGCTTTCCCAGTTACCTATGACATAGGCACCGTAACTTGTGCATGCAAGAACTGCTATTAAAGCAACAACAATAATTCTGTTCATAGTCATACTCCTCCTACGAAGTACAAAAAAAACCTCTTTTTCATTTGGCTACAAGCCAAAAACCTCAGTTGCGTCTGGCAAAATCCCAAGCTACGCCGCATTGGAACCGCCTCGCACGGCCTTCACTTCACTGAGGGCGTACAAATTTCACTTTTTGATCGGGAAACGGGGGATGAGTCCTCTTTCCAAGAGCCATAGACTCTCTCTCACGTTCTCTTTCTATCTTCTACTACCTTTAAAGCACAATAAAGGACAACTACTCATACGCTGTGATACCATCTTTAATTAAAGATGTCAAGACTTTTTTTATACAGTTTTTTACATTTTTTTACAAAACTGCTCAAGTTTCCAATAAACGCGATTTTTAGGCCAAAAACAGGGTTTTTTGACCAAAGAAACAGCTCTAAATATTGTTATTTTTTCGGCGGCAAAAATATTTTTTAGGAAAATCTACCCCAAAAATTTACCAAATACTACCGCTGCATTGACCATATCAACCCGGACAATAAGGCTTTCCCCGATAAAAATCAGGCATACCCTTACCAAATAAGGTTTTATAATAAAAAAAGCGTCAATCTCATAAAGAAATTGACGCTTTTTGCAGCTATCAGAGATAGCTAAGTTATTATTAACCCTCTACTTACGACCTCTTGCGAAGAATCACTAAGGAACCAAGTCCCAGCAATGCCATTGTAGCCGGTTCCGGAACCAAGCGGGCATTGTCAAAATACAGCTTGTCAGGTGCCCCGCCGCCGGTGTTCAAAGCAATAATAATCTGCATAAAACTGGGGTTAGGATTCATCAGGCTTTTGTAGGCACTATAATCAATCTCCAGCGTAGCAGTACGTTCCGGAATCTGACCCTCCCACCAATAGAAATTCAGAGCAGGGGTATCACCTGTAACTACCTGCCAGCCTGCGCCATCGCCATCAAATACAACCTCATAAATCTGGCTCCAGCCGCTTGTGAACTCGTTATTACTTGCCTGAACTGAGAAATCAATTTTGAATATGTCATTGGCCATAAACGCCTGCCTCTCAGCCTCGCTTAAGCTTTTGGCAAGGCTTTGGCCCCAACCGTCTTGGGTTACTTCCAAAGAATAGGAATCTAAAGTAACACCAATTTGACTCGAATAACTATAATTTAAATCCCATTCGTCAAACCAGCCATCAGACTGCTGTTCCCAGTTACCTATAACATATGGAACCGCGCCATAACCGGCACATACAATAACACCCATTAAAAAAACTACTATAATTTTGCTCATAACCGTACTCCTCCTAAAAAACCTCAATAACGTTATTAAGAATTAAAAAAATTCAGACTCTGACCGCATCCAAATCCTTTTAATATTTGATTATTCTTACTAAAACGCACATTTGAAATGAATACCCTAATCATATCCTCTTCTCTTTAAAACGCGGGTTTACAGCCTTTTTGTGAAAGCTAAACCTCTATGCTTTTGGTTTAACACTTTCATTATCGAATGTCAACTATTTTTATGGTTTTTTGTGGTTTTTTATGAAAATGCTGCTTTAAACTTCTAAAATTTGCTTAATTTTAGCCAAAATACTGACAAAAATGAGAAAACAACCATTGATTGTTTTTTATAAGTCATTATTAATTATGCGGCTTAACGCACTGAAATATCAATATAGCCTTAAAACACCGCAGAAAACACAGGCTCTGATGCTTACTGCCCCGCTTTAGACACAAGAACCGCCTATATATTGCGTTGTGTATCCAAAAGTTGACAGCACCTGTAAATAGCGGTTATAGTACGTAACCTTACTGATTTTGCGCCCGTAGCTCAGCAGGATAGAGCATCGGTTTCCTAAACCGGAGGTCAGAGGTTCGAATCCTCTCGGGCGTAGTTGTTTTGAAGCGATTCTATTGGCCTAATTACGAATTACAAATAAAACGATGAAACAGAATCAGCCGCAGAAATTAATTCTCGAACACCCTGCCGGTCTTGACAAATTAGAATCGCTGTATAATTTTCTTAAGCAGCAAGGAACATTCGATATCAAGCCGCTAAACAGCGGTCTATTCCGGGCGGTCGGACAGAAATGCAAAACCGCGAATATCAGCGGTTATAAAAATATCTGGGTGCGCGATAATATCCACATCGCCTATGCCTTCTATGAAACCGGCAGCAAAATCAAGGCGAAGAAATGCGTAACAGCAATAGCGTCGTTTTTCCGCAAGCATATATATCGTTTGAAAAACATTATTACGCATAAAGCCGACCCGAACGACCCGATGCAGCGTCCGCACATCCGTTTTAGCGGGCTTGGTCTAAAAGAAATCAACCAGCCGTGGGGGCACGCTCAAAACGACGCCATCGGCTATTTTTTATGGTTTTACTGCAAGCTGACGCGAGAAGGAATTATCCCCGAAAAAGACGCTGATATAGATTTACTCGCAGTAATCGCAAAATATCTCGATGCTATCTGTTATTGGAAAGACAAAGACAGCGGACACTGGGAAGAAGAACAAAAAATTTCGGCATCGAGCATCGCAATCGCGCTGGCAGGCTTGCAGGAGTTCGAAAAGCTAATCGGGGATTTAAACCTCAAAACCAAATTTCAAAAAGACGCGAAATACCGATTAAGCAAAGAAAAACTTCGATTATTAATTAGGCGAGGCTGGATAAGTCTCAACAAAATTCTTCCTTACGAATGCATCGAAAAAGACCCGGCGTTAAATCGAGCTTACGATGCCGCTTTAATTTTCGCGATAGAGCCCGTAGAATTAATAAGTGCAGAAAAAGCCGATATGATACTTTCTCTGGTGCGAAAATATCTAATGGGCAAATACGGCATTCGGCGGTATCTGATGGACCGCTACTGGCAGCCGAATTACCGGCAGGCGGATAAAACCGAATCCGGGAATAAAAAAATAAATGAGTTTTTAACGCTCGGATACGAGGCGCAGTGGTGCATCTTCGACCCTGTTATTTCTACTATTTACGGAAAACGCTTTCTAAAATCCAGCAGCGAATCCGATTATCAAAAACAGCTTTTTCATTTTAACCGCTCTATAAGTCAAATCACCGACAAACACTTCGAGCTGCCCTATCAATGTCCGGAGGCATGGTTTTTCGAAAAAGGAAAATACGTTCCTAACGACCAAGTTCCTTTAACATGGACACAGGCAAATCTTATGGTAGCTTTCAAATATATGAAATTGAGCCTGAAACACTTAGAGTAATCCAGTTGCGTTTTTATATTGCCCTGAATATCCGCTGCGGCTATCATTCGAACTATATGCAAGAGTCAGAAACGAAAAATACAGATGAACGGTTTATGCAGGAAGCGATTAAATGTGCCGAAATCGCCGAGGAAAACGGTGACGTTCCAATCGGAGCGGTAATAGTTTATGAAAATCGGATTATCGCCAGAGGCTACAATCAGCGAGAGCAGCTCAAAGACCCGACCGCCCACGCGGAGATAATAGCAATTACCCAAGCGGCTGCGGCGTTGGAAAGCTGGCGGTTGAACGGCTGTACTATATATGTAACGTTAGAACCCTGTACGATGTGCGCCGGAGCTTTGGTTCTGGGAAGATTGGACAGATTAGTTTACGGCTGCGACGACCCAAAAACCGGAGCGGTAAAAAGTCTTTACAATATAGTTCAGGACAAACGGCTCAATCACCGTCTGGAAGTAACCGGCGGAGTCTTAGCCGAACAATGCACCGCCCTGCTGCAATCTTTTTTCGGCAGGCGGCGGATAGAAAACAGCTCAGAATAAGCATCAAAAATCTTCGGCGGGTTTTATTTGACAAGGCCGTTAAAACATTATAGTTTTGGGGGTTAAGTAAGGCGTTGGATGCGTGATTTTAATGTTTTTGCTCAAAACGGAGGCTTTCTATGAGTAAGTTAGCAGTACCTTCGAAAGGTTCGCTGGATTTATTATCTCTTGGCGCGTTGGTTTGCCGTCTTGACCCGGGAATTATACCGTTTCACAAATCGAATAATTTTCATGTCCACGTCAGCGGTGGCGAGTTTAACGTAGCCGCAAATCTATCTGATTGTTTCGAGTTGAATACCGGCGTTGCGACGGCAATGGTGAATTATCGGCTCGGACGATTAATCAAAGAGCGTGTTCGGGCGATGGGCGTCAGACCTTTTTATAAAATATTCGAGCGCGACGGGGTTCAAGGCCCGAATATGGCGATTGTTTTCAGCGATAGAGCTTACGGAGTTCGAACTCCCGAAGTAGATTACAACCGCGCAATCGAGGCAGCAGCTATGCTGAAAAAAGGCGATTTCGACTGGGAAGAAATTTTCAGCAACGGAGTAAAATGGTTCCACAGCGGCGGAATTTTTACGGCATTGTCCGAGACAACTTCGGAAGTAATTATCGAAGCAATGAAGTTCGCTAAATCCAAAGGCGCGGTTACGAGCTTCGATATCAATTACCGGGCAAAGTTATGGAAATTCAGAGGCGGCCAGAAGAAAGCCCTCGACATTTTCGCAAAAATCGTAGAGAACGTCGATGTGCTTGTCGGCAATGAGGCGGACCTTCAGGACGGGCTGGGAATAGCCGGGCCTGATGTTGTGAAGCAATCCAAACTTGACCCGTCTGTTTTTGTGGCAATGATGGACAATGTTACGAAACGTTTTCCGAATGTCAAAGCCGTAGCAACAACTCTTCGCGAAGAACACTCTACAAATGACCATACTTGGAGCGCAATCGCTTGGGTGGATGGTAAAACTTATCAGGCTCCGACATGCAAACTAAATGTTTATGACCGTGTCGGCGGCGGCGACGGTTTTGCTTCCGGATTTTTCTACGGATTGCTTACCGGCAGAGCACCTGAAGAAGCGGTTAAACTCGGATGGGCACACGGCGCGCTTCTTACAACTACACCGGGTGATACGACAATGGTAACTTTGGAGCAAGTCGAAAACTTCATTAAAGGTTCACGAGGCCGCATCCAGAGATAAATATATTTAAACTCAAACAAAAAAGCCCGCAGTCAGATTCACCGATTGCGGGCTTTTTATTTTGAATCAGTATGTATCAAATCGCTTCGATTGTTGAAGGCGGTTTTGTCGCGATATTATATGTAACGCTGACAACTCCGGGCACTTGTTCAGTTATCTGACGAGCCATCTTCTCAAGAATATCGAAGGACAATCTTGTCGGTTTAGCGGTTCGGGCATCGAGGCTGTCCCAGCAGCGGATTTCTATCTGCTGGCCGAAATCGCGTCTGCCGCCGCGCATGCCTGTTACGCGGTCTTGATGCAGAATCGCCATATATTGAAACGCCCCTGTGTTTTTCAGATGTTTTTCTATAACGACCGTCGCTTGGCGGACAGTTTCAATTCGTTTTGGTGTTACCTCGCCAATAACCCTCGCCGCAAGAGCCGGACCGGGAAATGGAATACGGTTAAATAATTCGTTAGGCAGCCCGAGAGCTTTACCGACTTTTCGAACGCCGTCTTTGCGAAGCTGAAGCAGAGGTTCGATAATGCGGTAACCAAACGCTTTTTGCGGGTCAATCCCAAGCTGCTCGAATACATTATGCTGACGTTTAATACCGGCAACGGTTTCGTCGATATCAGTCAAAATAGTTCCTTGCAAAAGACATTTCGCACGGCTTTTTTTGACAATCCTGCCAAAAACCTTTTTATAAAATGCCTGAGTAACAGCCTCGCGTTTTTCCTCCGGGTCAGTAAGGCCTTTAAGAGCCGCGAAAAATTCTTTTCGGGCATCGACAATTTCAACTTTAACGCCGAGCTTCTTGAATAATCCGGCTACCCGCTCGGCTTCGCCTTGTCTCATCAGACCGTTTTCAACAAAAACCGTTATGAGATTTTTACCGAGAGCTTTATGACCGAGCATTGTAACAACAGAAGAATCAACCCCGCCGGAAAGAGCGTTTATAGCTTTTCCCGAACCGACGGCTTGGCGAATCTGTTCGGCCTTTTCGCTGATGAAGCTTTTGGTGTTAAGCTGTTTTACCGTAATTTCCTTAATCATCGAGTGAACTCCTTTTGGTTATTCGGTTCGGCTGGTAATTTCGACAAGATGAAAACCAAATTGGGTTTTAATCGGGCCATGAACTTTGCCAACCTCATAGCCGAAGACCACATCGTCAAATTCCTTTACCATCTGGCCGGGTGTAAATTCACCAAGCTCTCCGCCGCGGCTGCCGGAAGGACATTGTGAATGCTGTTTGGCTATATCGGCAAAATCGGCGCCGTCTGCGATTTGCTGTTTTAATTCTTCACACTGCTGTTCGGTCTTTACAAGGATATGGCGGGCTGAGGCTTTGGTCATAATCGTCTCCAATTCTTTGATTTACAAAATAATAAAATTCACACTGGCGGCATTTTGGTATGTATCACCGATAAAAGCAAGAATTTTTTCACGCACTTAATATCACCAGTAATGATGAACCAAGTCGCGGATTCGGCTGTCATATATCTTTCTAATTTCAGACATAATTTTATTAGACAGCTTCGGCAAATCCGCGGCGGAAAAATTTTCTTGAGCCTGAGCGGGCCGCTTTGCTCCGGGAATCGTACAGGTAACAGCATCAAACATCAGAATCCATCGAAGCGCAAACTGAGTCATCGTCATGCCGGACGGGCAGATGGCTTTTAATTTTTTAACAGCCTTCAGACCGGTATCGTAATCAACACCGGAAAAAGTCTCGCCTCTGTCGAATGCCTCGCCGCGGCGATTAAATTTTCTGTGGTCGTCCGGAGCAAAATCGGTATTGGGTTTGAGCTTGCCTGTCAGCATACCGGAAGCTAACGGCACACGGGCAATTATACCAACTTTGCGTTTTTTTGCCTGCTCGAAAAAAAGCTCCGACGGGCGATGCCGGAACATATTGAAAATGATTTGCACCGATTGAACATTCGGATATTCGATTGCCTTTAGAGCCTCTTCGACTTTTTCGACGCTGACGCCGTAATAGCGGATTTTTCCGGCTTTGACCATATCGTCAACGATGCCGAAAACTTCCGGCATATAATAAACTTCTGTCGGGGGACAATGTAATTGCAGTAAATCGATTGCATCTGTGTCAAGATTTTTAAGACTTCGCTCGACAAACGATGTGAGATTTTTGCGATTATAATCGGCAGCGGTATGCGGGTCTAATCTTCTGCCTGCTTTAGTTGTAATATATATTTTTTGTTTATACTTTTTGCGAAGCTCTGCCAGCAGCCGTTCGCTTCGTCCGTCACCGTACACATCGGCTGTATCGAAAAAATTTACTCCCATATCGATAGCCTTGTGCAAAGCCGCCAAAGATTCATTATCCTCGACCGGCCCCCATGCTCCGCCGATGGCCCAAGCCCCGAAACTTACTTCAGAAATTTTCCAACCGGTTCGTCCTAATGTTCTATATTTCATAAAGATACCTCATCACAAAACAATAACTTACTATTGTTCCTTCAAGACAGTTCTTTTTCAAGAATTTTGTAAAATTCTTCTTTCGCATGTTTTTCCAGCCATGGTCTATGTCCGCACTTGCCGAGCAGGATAAAATGAAAATTTTTAAGAACATTGCCCAGCGGCTTTTCAACACCTTCATAAGGATGCGGGTCATAATCGCCATGAATAGCCATTACTGGACAGCATATTTTTTCCGCGAGCTTTAAAAGTTCTCCGCTTTTTCTCATCCGGGCGGCTTGAGGCCATATCCCTTTAAAAATATCTATTCTAAAATCTATAGACTCAGGTATGTTCACTAGCGGCTCATATTGGTCTGTTTTCAGGCATAGCCTTGCGAGTTTTTCAAAAAGTGCATCTTTCGGCAAGACTAAAGACCCGTCGATATTTTGGATAATTTTCTGATATTCCGCTTTTTCAGTATTGTTAAGGCGGTTCAGCCTTGTTTGCTGAACTTGTGCGGCGTATTTTTCTTCAAAAGGCCCGCTGCTGATTAATATCAATTTTTTGACAAATTCGGAGTATTGGGCGGTAAATATAAAACTCAGCCAAGCACCCCAGCTAAAACCAATAAGTGTTACAGGAATATCAGCATTTTCCTCGAGCTGTTTTTTTAATTCTTCGATTTGACCCTTAATGGAATTGGCTGACTGCAGCGGTTCCAAAACTCCCCTTCTGACAGCCAGAGCTTCGGCTGTTTGCGACATTTCCCCGCAAGCTCCCGGGCCTCCGTGAATTAAGGCTGTCTTAAAAGGCTTATTGCCATAGATTCCGATGTTCATTTATCAAAGCCCAAAATATTCATTTTCAGTATTGATAACGCTGTTTTTTTATAAAAACATAAAAAGAGCAGCTGTCGAGTCGCAAACAATTTTTAGTTTAACCGCAGAAAATAAATCTGATGCTGGACTAATTATGCTAAATCTGTAAAATACACAAGCTTAATAGATTGTCAACATAATGCGAAATGCCGGAGAGGTGTCGGAGCGGCTGATCGAGCAGCCTTGGAAAGGCTGTGTAGGGCTTGTCCCTACCAAGGGTTCGAATCCCTTCCTCTCCGTTTTTTAATAACCGCAGCGCAATTTCAAGTAATGCATTTGACCAAATATTGACATTAAGAAAAAAACATGTTTTTTCTTGTCGGCGGTTTCTCATTTCCTTGAAAAATATCACGGTATTTATATCCCAAATTTTAAACGAATTTCACCTCAAAAACCGATGTTTGGTATAGTCTGAATATTTTCGTAATACAAGTATTCGCCATTATTTAGCATGGGATGTATTTTGAAAGCAAAACAGCTCAATAATCTTAGCACTATTAAGAAACGGAGGTACATCATTTTGGACCATATAAAAAATCATCAGTTTATTTTCGGGCTGTTAATTTTTGCCGGCATTATTTTATATTTATGTCTTTTTAACACCGGCGGATTGATACCTCTGTCAGCGGTTCCGCAATCACAACAGCGAACCGGCAATACAGCCGCACCTTCCGGTCAAAATCCGAATCAGCCTATCAACGCAGTAACCCAAACAGCAATTAATCTCGGAGTTCAATCTTCGATACCGCGCATCAATCAGGTATCAACTTTTCTCATGGCTGATAACCAAAGCGGAATTTTTATTTTGCCTCCTAAAAATCCTCCGGATCAGCATATTTTTTCTACTTCATTCGAAATTATCAGGTCGGACAATTCGATTATTTACGCCAGTGCAAATTTCTTCCCGAATCAGGAAGCCGTTTATGACATGGTCGAATATGTTGATATCAGCAGCGAAGAACTTGAAAAAACCGTATTTAAAAATTTGAAACGTGTCGGCGTACTGAAGAAAAATATCGTTCTGCTTGACGGCGGAGCAGTTAAGGTTTTTCTAATGCCAGCAGGACGCGGAACAGTAGTAATAAAAAAAGAAGTGGTTCAATAATGTAATCGAGAAACAGCAGCATGCAAAATATTCCGAAAACCATAAAAAAATTAATTGCCTTGATTGTGGTAATCTCAACAATTTTACCTCAGCAAGCGATGGGAACCGGAGATACCAGCGCAAGCACTATTCACGGAGTTGAGGCAAGTGCCGATGTCGATCAAACTGCCGATCCTTACATCAGTGCCGCGGATGATTTCACAATTATTGTAGATGCCGATGACGGCGGCACCGGGGAATTTATAGTTATCGATAATGACGGCGGTGACCCTGCAATAATAATCCGTGCCGACGCAGGAACAACTACTTTAGGAAGCTCTACGGTATCAATTACAAATGACGCTTCTGTTGGCGGTGATTTAGGTGTAACAGGGGCAACTTCTCTCGGCAATACGCTGGGTGTAACCGGATTGTCAACCTTAAGCGGCGGCGCCAGCATCAGCGGCGGAATCGATAACAATGACGGCGGAATTACAAATGCAGGCGCAATATCAGGAGTAACAACTTTAGAAGCAAGCGGGCTTGCAACTTTAAGCGGCGGTATTGTCGCTGACGGTATTCATATCAGCGATGCTACCAGCGGCGAAAATAATATCAGCGGAGTCGATACTTTGGGTGCTACTACTATCAACGCCGATACAGCCAATATCGATACCGCCAATATTACAACAGCCAATGCTATCATTGTTCACGCAGGCGATACAGGCGGAACAGCGGGGACTATAAATGTTACAGACGGAGCGGACAACACTATCATCCTTGACGGAGATACCGGCGATGTTTATGTCGGCGGAACATTAACCGCCGACGGCGGTCTGATTATCAGCGGAGGAATCGATAACAATGACGGCGGAATTACAAATGCCGGCGCCATATCGGGGGTAACAACTTTAGAGGCGAGCGACCTTGCAACTTTAAGCGGCGGTATTGTCGCGGACGGTATTCATATCAGCGATACAGTCAGCGGTGAAAATAATATCATCGGAGTCGACAACTTAACAGCTTCGACCATAAATACCGAAATTATCAATGCCGGTGACACAAGCGGAGCCGAGGGAATAATCAATATTACAGACGGAACAAGCAATACTATAGTTCTTGACGGTTCTACAGGCAGTATCAGCGGGACATCTTTAAGCACCTCCGGCGATGCCCAGATAGGCGGAACTCTCGACGTTACCGGAGCCGTAACAATGGAAAGCACCTTGGAGGTTTCAGGGCTTGCTTCTTTGAACGGCGGCATAATTGTTGACGGCGGAAATTTTATCGTCGCTTCGAACGGTGATACCAGCATAAGCGGTATTCTTGAAGTTTCAGGGGATTTAACCGCTACCGGAACAAACAACACTATCGGTACGGCAGGTTCATCGACAAACATTATTACCGGCGAAACAAATACGATTGCAGGAACGACAAGCAGCTCAATCACAGGCGGCAATGCCGGTGTCAATCTTTCTACCAACAATGCCAGCATAGCAGTAACCGGCGGAGCGGGGGTAACCGCTACAGATACGCAGGTTACGGTTCTAACCAGCGACGGCAAAGGTTTGACTGTTAACGAGACGACCCATACGGCAACCTTAACCGGCGGTTCTAATTCTTCTACTCTCGAATTAGCAGATGATTATGTGATAATCAGCGTCGGAACTGAAACAACAGAAGAAATAACCGTTCTAAACGCGACCAACGACGGCACGGCAACTTCTATTATAATCGGCGGCGATGATAATATTTCAAATCAGATTCTTGCAAATGCCGACGGCGGCACAAATCTTATCGAAGCAGATACCACAAACACTTTGTCGGCGGGAACAAACAATATCATAACCGCAGCCCAGCAGAATCAGTTAACAGGCGGGACAGGCAACACTATTACCGCAACGACAGGCAACAATACTATTACAGCATCAGCAGGAAGCAATATCATTTCAGCCAATGCCGATAACCAATCAAACACAATTTCAGCCATGGGTACAAATGGAACAAATAATTTTATTGCTAACGCTGTTACCGGCACAAATAACATAGAAGGAGCTTTTAACAATATAGGTTCAGCTACCGCCAATTCGACAAATACCATCGGTAATGCCGGCACATCGACTAATATCATTACCGGCGCAACAAACACAATTGTCGGCGAGACAACGATAACTTCCGGCGGTAACAGCATCGAAGTTTCAGGTGACACTGATAATAACAGAATTATTGTAGGCAATACACAGGAAGGCAGTGTCGGCGTCAATACTTTCGATTACGGAACTTATGTCGGCGGCGGCATGCTTGTTGACGGCGATCTCGGTGTTAACGGAAGTATCTACAGTCTTAATCCAACCGCAAGCGCAACTGTAAATGTCGGTAATAATGGAATGACTATTATCGGTGCAGACAACACTGTTATTCTGCAGGCCGATGATGACGAATTTGATACAAACGCTCGCGCGCAGCTGATTATGACTCCGACAACGGCAAATCTCTTCGTAAACACAGATAACGGAGTGCCGCATGGTATTATGATAAACCAGACAAGCACTGTTGTTTCCGGCGGAACTAATTCGACATCACTTACTCTCGACGACAATGGAGCAAGATTCCAGAACGACACTACCGGCGGCCCGGCAAGGGTAACAGGCGTAGCCGACGGGGTCGGTGATTATGATGCCGTCAATATGAGACAATACAGAAAGCTCGAAGACAGAGTGGACAGGGCATATTCGGGAATTGCTTCTATAGCCGCACTGTCAGCTATCCCCGACCCTATACCCGGCAAGAATGTTTCGATAGGACTTGGCTTTGGAAACTTCGAAAATACAAGCGCTTTAGCTGTAGGAACCAAAGCTATCCTTGGCGAAAAGAAGAACCTGACAGTCACGGCCGGTTTGGGTTACAGTAATAAATCTACAACAATAAGCGCCGGTATCGGCTGGAGCTTTTAGTCTGCCCTATGACAATTTAAAATTTAATCGTCAGACCGGTCCTTAGTGCATTAGCCCCCCCGCCGCTATAAGCCTCTCCCTCATAACTGACAAAGGCTGATATGTTTTCTTTAAGCAGAGTGCTCAACCCTGCTCCAAAATAAACACTGTTTTTTCGACCGCTGTCTATATCGGTACTAAATTTCGTAACACCGCCGGTAAAACGGGCATGGATATCTTTTTCATTCATAAACTCATGGGCGTAACCTACAAAAAACTCAGGTACCAGTTTCATGCCTGCCAATTCGGTTATTGTATGAAGTCTCAACCCCATACGTGACAGAAGCGATTTTTGGGTGTCTGAATCCACTTTGAGACCTAAATCCCCTGCTCCTGTTTCTTTAAAGCTTTGGCTGCGGTAACAGGTATACTGCAGCGACACAGAAGGCGTCAGTGTCCATTTGTCAAAGTCAATTTCATATCCGGCACTTGTATATAAAGAAAGGTCGTAAGCTGAATAATTGCCTTCTGCCGTACGATTAATTCCGGCAAATTCGATATTTCTCTCTGTGCTGTTTAGGTGATATCCGAAGCTGACCGAGCTGTCTATATAAAATCTTCCTGAATAATAACTCATATAAGGCCCGACTCGAAAACTGTCAATCTTCGCCCTGCCGAGTCCTTTATTATAATCGAGACACGAATGACTGTAAGAACCGCCTATACCCAAAAGCCAGTTACTTCTAAAAACTCTGTCGATACCAAACTGCACCCCTGCTGTCTGCGCCTGAAAGCCGGTGAATTTCGGGCTGGAATCCTGATTAAAGAAAACACCGAAAGGCCTTATAAAAGTATTTGTCTGCATATCAGGTATTTCTTCAGAAGTTCGACGCTTTTCTGTTTCAGAAATTACATACGCAAGCGTATCAGGGTTCGTTGAAGCATCAGCCAGAAGAAGACTGCCCTTGCCAAGAACTCCGAACCGCGAAGCTTGTTCTATGTTATTACGCCTCTTATTAAGATACGAACTCATATCCGCATGAAGGTCGCGAGTCAATCTTGAAGAGACCCCCGAAACCGCCGAATAGGACAAAGGACTCAACTGTTCCGCCGCTATGTTAAGAGACCTCTTATCGAAATCAGTTAATATATTAATAACATCTACATAATCACCGCGAGCCGAACCCATATCCATATCGATTGCCCGAAGCAGAGATGTATTGTTTTTGCCGACACCGTATTTGCCGAAGGCATCTCTGAACGCAGTTAAAATATAATCATTTCCTACAATCGAACCTTTAAAAAGCAGCGTCCCTGCGGTACTGTCTATAATAACTCCCTCGTCTGTAATGCCTTCTTGGGCAGTAATAATCGTGAATTTATCACCTGTGCCGATAAATCTATCCGGCGGCGTAAGGTCAATAACACTAATCGTACTCGCCGGCTCCAAAAGCACCGAACCGGCCGCTTCGATTTTATCATTGCCGAGAGTTCCGTCGGAATATTTTATAACTTCTATCTCAAGAACCGAACCGGTATCTTGGGTATAGTCTCCGCTTACTATAATCGTGCCGATGCTATTACCGGCAAGAACTCTGGATTCGCTCTTCACCCACAAACTGCCGCCGTTAGCGATAATCCCGGAACCGACAAATATTCCCCCGTCGACAATAACATCGCCCCAAAGCTGCCCTGTTAAGTTTAAAGTGCCATCTGCTACCGTCGTTGTGCCGGTATAGGTATTATTTCCGCTAAGCAGCAGAACGCCGGACCCTATTTTGGTCATATTTCCGGTTCCGCTCATCACATCAGCATAAATCCCGTCATTATTTTGCTCGAAGACAACTTCACAATTATTAACAATATCCCCCTGAAGACTATCCGTATCGCCTATGAGAGTTCCTGAAGTTACCGTTGTTCCGCCCGAATAATTATTAACACCGCTCAGCATCAAAGTACCGGCGCCATCTTTATTTAAGGCGCCGGCACCGGATATGATACCGCTCAGAGTCAGGTCCTGTGAGCCGGATACCGTTAGAGTAGTATTATTATTTATATTAATAGCGTTGCCTATCAATCGGCTGTTATCATTTGATTGAATATGACCGTCACCGGTTATCGAAAGTCCCCCCAAGCTAAGTGCATTATCATGGCCTAATAATATTGTACCGCCTGATAAATAAGTTCCGCCCGTATAAGTATTGTCCCCGTTCAGCGTCAGAGTACCTGTTCCTGATTTTGTAATACCCCCGCCTGCAACACCGGTACTTATAATTCCGTTTATCGTTATGTCGTCCGAATCACTAAAAACAATGCCGCCCGAATCATTGCTGACAAGATTAACATTAATAATATGTGCAAAACCGCTGTCTCCCTCGATAGTTCCCCCCTGCTCAATAGAAAAACTGCCTGTACCGCTTATCGAATAGCCGCCCGGAGCATTAGAAAAATCAATCCCTTCTATTTTCGAATAAACACCGTCAGCACCGGTAATATTTAATTCGCCCGCACCGCCGTCGCCGAAAACCAATCTGTCATAGATGCTGCTTCCATCAACCGGAGCTGTACCGCCCGACCAGTTGCCTGCGTCTGTCCAAATGCCGCTGCTGCTGCCATTCCAGATATAATCGGGTAAACCCAGCTCAAAACCGTTGACCATCGAAACCAGCTGTGCTTCGACATAAGTATCCGAATCATTCCATGCATAAATCGTGATTTTACCATTCGAGTCCGCTACGGCAAAGAAACTGGACGAGTATTGATAGATAGAAGTTAGACTTGGCCCCCATATGGTACTCCTGCCAAGCAGTGTACCATAAAATGGGTTGGTACTGCCGTTTACCCCCGGTTCATAATTATCATTAATACCACCTGCAACAGGCTGATAGTTGTTCTCGCCGTTGCCATAAGAGTACAAAGACGGATTTCGCGTATCAAACGCCATAAAACTCACAGTTTTTTTGTGGTATGCGTCATAAGTTAAAAATGTAAGCTCGTATTGAGCGTTAGGGTTTAACCCTGTAAATTCGAAAACAAGATAATGCCGGCCAAGACCGATGGCTGTATCTCTGCCTGCAAAAATGAAATCCTGTAAAGGTTCCGCAGTTGAGCCGCCTCTGTCTCTTGAATCAAAAGACGTACCTATTGCCGTTATTTTAACCGAATAATCGCCGAAAGCCCTTGAAACCGGCGTTCCGGCTGACCCTGCGGGGCTGCCGAAATTCCAGCCTTGCCAGCCGGAACCGGTCGCTCCGTTTTGGCCGTTAAGGTCAACCGATAAAAACGCAGGGTTTATAGGTTCTGCATACGACGGCATGTTTAATACAGACACAGCCGTCAGCAGTATCAGACATTCCCTGTATTTATAGAAGAATTTATAAAAGATTCTATGTTGATTTTGCTTATTGCAATATCTCAACTTAGTTCTCGGATAATCCCAAACAAGGGCAAACTTTCCCCCTTAATCGGCTGGCTTTGACTGCGCGCAAGACGTTCACATGCTGCGCAGTACAGCAGCCTTAAACGCCTTACAACAAATAAAACAGCAAAGACAACTGATTAAGTAAAACGGCCCCCGTTAGCCCAAAAGGAACCGTGTTTCCCGCAAATTTAAACAACCTGCCGGACAAACCCAGCCTTACTTCGGTAATGCAAGCTGTCTGCTTTAAATAAATCTATTTTTAAAGATAAATAAGTATATAATAAGTGATAATATTTATTATTATAGGCCTATTTCAGATATTAAAGCGAATGAGAACCGACATTTGAGCTCTCTTAAAAAACCTTAAATTCCAATCGCCGCCGAATTTTCTGTTATGTTGTGCAGCCAGATTATCTTTTCAACAAATCAATATATGATTTCGTCCCGCTAAAGTGCGGCTGGAGCTTTTGGCAGGTTTTAGAGCATTCCAAGCGGATTTCGGCCGTTATGCGGCTAACCGCCCCTATATAATTTTAAGTTATGTATTTTAATACAGCCGCAGTCTTTGGCTGCTGTAATTATTAAAAATGAATCGGTATCTGCGGAAAGAAAAATTTTAATTCTTAACAAAAACCGCAGTACAGCGGCAATGAAAAGCATATTTAAACTGCACACCGGCTTGCTTATTGCATCTTTTATCGTGCTCCGAAGCAATTTTTGGCGGCTTTGGCGAATATTATAAGGTTCTGCGAATCCGCAAATTACCCCAATCTTTTCGCCAAAAATCCCGCCTTATCTGCAAAAACCAATTATCCGCGGAAAATACCAAAAAAATGAAAAAAATGCACAAAAACCGGCAAAAAAACGAAAAAAATGAAAAATTTTTCTGTTTTTTATTATTTTTTTGGGTTTTTGGCCTTTGTTTAATCATTTAGAACCGCAAAAAATAGCTTAAAAAGCCGCCGAGGGAGACCTTAATCCATAGTTAAATTAGGGGGTTTTGGAATTTAAGGCAAAAAAAAATGCGTTTTTTCTGATTTTTTACACAAATTTAACTTGATTTACATTGTTGGTTTTGGTAGTCTACAGTTGGCCTTCACTAACGGAAACGTGGGTGTGTACCTTGAGGTTCGCACCTTGACATCGCCTTTGGGCGAGAAAGGAGGAGCCGTAGGAGTCGAAAAGATTGGAACATTCCGACCAATCCTGCCGGTCGGCACGTTGTTTAGGGTTAGGAGTTGTTTGGCCTAATTTTATAGGACGTGAAAAAATGAAAGATAATTCAAATTATTAAAGGCGGGAGATGTTAATTGTTAACCAATGATGTGCGAGGTGTGTGCCTCGCGAAGAAGAAAAGATTGAAAGGATGTAATATGAAAAAAATGTTTTTAATGCTGGCTGTGATGCTTCTGGTATCCACAGCGTATGCGGCGGATGTTACTATCAGCTGCAGCGTTGACGGTGACGAAGTTACAGTCAATTATTCAGCCGCTACGGCAGCTGATACGCCCAGAGGTATGGGGCTTAATATTGCCCTCAGCTCCGGCACGATTACTGCAGTAACCCAAAATACATCGAACGGATACTGGGTTTACCCCGGTTCGATTGATGTAGAAGGTGCTGAGTATAATGGTACACCGGTTGCCGCAGGCGGAGTCACCTACGATTATATGATAATCGAGATGGGTGCTTTGCATTCACCGACCGGCGTTGGCAATGGTCCTGCCCAGAGCGGTGAAGTAATTAAATTTACGGTTGACCCTGATGGCAGTGACTCTGATATTACAATCAGTGCCGATGCCACCCGCGGCGGCGTTGTTAAATACGATGCTACCGAAGCAGACGTAACTTATACCGGCTGCACCGTAATATATGTTCAACCACTAGAGTGCTTGAAGGACACGGCTCCTGAGTATGCTGCTTGGGACGCTTGGGATAAACCGAAATGCTGGTGTTATCCGAGACAGTGCCGCGGCGATGCAGATGGTATTAGAACGGGTTTGTATTGGGTTACAACCCCCGACCTTAATCTGTTAAAAGCTGCATATAACAAAAATGATACAGCTTTAAGAGGCATTACAAATGGTATTTGTGCGGACTTCGACCATGCTAAGACAGGTCTTTACAGGGTTACCACTCCAGATTTGAATATTTTGAAGACTTATTACAATAAGTCTCAGACAAATGTACCATGCTGCGATTTAGACCAGAATTGCACTCTAGACGCAGGTGATAAGTGGAACTTCTGGGAAGCTCCGTAATTGTGTGTTAGATTGTGCTCTGAATTAACAGAGCAATTTTTTAAATAGAAACTTTTAGGTAGGAGAACGATGATGAAGAAAGTTTTAGTATTACTAAGTGTTTTGGCTTTAGTCGCTATGGCTAATGCAATGGTTCTTTCGATTTCCTCAGATATTACTGGACCTTTACTCCCAAGTGATACGATTAATCTGGGCGTCGAAGCAGATGGTTTCGCACAAGGTGATGGTGCTTTTTGGGGTATAATAGTAGCCAGTGGCCCCGGCAGCGTTAGCGGCGGTGTTGTAGTTATGCCTCCGGCTCCGGATGCATCAATGATTCTCGATCCGGCCGATTATGCAGATTTGGCGGAAATGTTTGGTTATGCTGGTGCTTCGTCTGTATTTGGAAGCATTGACACATTCCAGGCATCACCATCTTATACTGCCCCCGGCGGACTTTATTTTGATGAAATTCTCTTCCATTGTGACGGCGAAGGCGATGTTCTTGTTCTGTTGGTTACCACCATTGATTTCGAAGAATACGTAGTTGCTGACAGCTTGGTTATTTCGCAGCAGATACCGGAACCGATGACAATCGCGTTACTGGGTCTTGGCGGACTTCTGCTCAGAAAAAGAAGCTAAGCTGAAACCTTAAACGGTTGATGAAATTAAAGAGGCGAGTTTTACTCGCCTCTTTTTTTTTACCACAGATTCCGAAGAGGATAATTATAAAATAAGCCACAGATTTCACAGATTCCACAGAAAGATATAAAAAAATATAGCCACAGATTTCACAGATTCCACAGAAAGATATAAAAAAATATAGCCACAGATT
>CAYMOE010000004.1:0-81501 GCA_964391985.1 uncultured Pirellulales bacterium | reverse complement strand
TCACAGATGAACACAGATTGTAATTTTATAAGAAGAGTCACAGATTGCACAGATTTTACTTCAAATTAGTTAGAACTGGGTTACAATTACGGTGATGGAAAAGTATAAACACGAAGAGTTAACCAAAGAAATAATAAACGCTGCTTATACCGTACACAATAACCTTGGATACGGGTTTTTGGAAAAAGTCTATCATAACGCACTTATTGTTGAATTTAGAAAACGTCAAATACCTTTTGAGTCCGAGAAAAAGCTTACTGTTTATTACCTCAATGAGATGATAGGGGAATATTTTGCAGACCTGATTGTGGACGGGAAAGTCATTGTTGAGGTCAAATCCGCGGAAAATCATAACACAGGGTTTGAGGCTCAGCTTTTAAATTATCTCAAGGCCGCTAAAATAGAAGTTGGATTATTGATTAACTTCGCAAAGTCTGTGCAGGTAAAACGTATGGTGTTATAAATATATTTTACTGTGAAATCTGTGTAATCTGTGGCTTTTTTTATCTTCTTTAAAATCAGCGTAATCCGCGCAATCTGCGCCAAAAAAGTTATTTAAAATTCCGTGTAATCAGCCTGCCTTGCCGTAGCCTTGGCGTAGGCAAGTGTAATCTGTGGCTTTTTTTATCTTCTTTAAAATCAGCGTAACCCGCGCAATCAGCGTCAAAAGATGTTTATCTGCGGCTAAATGATAGACCCTTCGGCAGGCTCAGGGTGGACGTTTTACAAAAAATATTTTTGTAAAACGTCCATTTTTTTCTTGCAATGGGTTACAGGTTATGCTATAATACGCTTAATCGCATGGGGGTGCGAGAATACTCAACAGACCAGGGGTGGTTTGGAAACTCACTTTTAGGCTTTGATGCCTGTATTTTGATTAAATGCTTTTGACGCAGATTGCGCTGTTTACGCTGAAATGTTAAGTATTGCGTATTTTTGGTTTTTTCTGCGAAATCTGCGAAATCAGCGTCAAGCATCCGATGAAAATTAAATACTCGGTTCTCTGCGCAGATGGTGCGCATATATGTAAGCCGCAGAAAGCTATAAATAAAAAGTAAAAAGGTAAAAGTAAAAAGCTGCGGCTAAAAATACAAATTGATAACAGCCCATACGGGGGCCTAATTACGAAAGGAGGGCTTGTCGGAATTTAGAATGTAGAATGCAGAATATAGAATTTTCAATGTAGACGTAAATAAGTAAAAAGAAAAAATGGGGTTTAAAATCAACGAAGTAAGGTGAAAGGAAAAACAATGAAAAAGATTTTAGTTTTAGCGATTGTTCTAACAATTGCATCTTTGGCAAATGCAATAACTTTACAGATAAGCGGCTATGATGGTGCTCCTCTTCAGCAGAGTGAAACTGTTGCATTAGGTATTAATACACCTGACGGTTTTGTACAGGGCGACGGTCTGTTTTGGGGGCTTATTGTGTCTAATGGCCCAGGAACTCTTAGTGGCGGTTCAGTTATCATACCGCCGGCTCCGGATGCAGCAATGATACTTGACCCGGAAGACTATGCAGATCTGGCTGAACTGTTTGGTTATTCCGGTGCCTCAAGTGTTTTTGGTTCTATAGATACTTTCCAGGCAGACGAACAATATACAGCACCGTCTGGTTTGTATTTCAACAACATTCTGTTTCATTGTGATGGACTAGGAGATGTAACTCTGCATCTGGTTACCACAATCGGCTTTGAGAGTTTTGATGTGGTTGATTCTATTACCATCAGTCAGATACCCGAACCGATGACGCTGTCCTTGCTTGGAATTGGCGGATTACTGCTTCGCAGATTCAGAAGATAAGTGTCAAATACGGTTTTGATTTTTAAAAGGCAGGCTGCGGTATAACAGCCTGCCTTTTTTTATCTTGTTTATTCAGCACCAGATAGTTAAAATTCCGTATTATTTAGTATTTAGAAGGAGACTCCGAATGAACCGATTAGCTATTACTTTAGGAATATTGAGTCTATTGGTGCTTTACGGCTGCATTGAAGGGCAAAAATCCCTGCCTGGGCATACCGCAGTACAAACAGAAACAGATTTTCCTGAATTTCTGGTGGGTGTATGGGAATCGAATGAATTCGGCTGGGGCTTTAAATTTGCACCTGACGGCACAATCTCCAAACTTATACATACTGTCGGCGTTCCTATAGATGTTCGCGAAGGCCAGTATTATTCTGAAAATCCTGACTATCAGGGGATGGGCCTTTTTATTTTAGGGCCCTGTGATGTAAATTACGATTTGCAATCGAAATATCTGAAAGTTTCAGTAATCCTTGAGTATTTCAGAATCGAGATTATGGGGGACTATTTAGAAGGCTGGAGCAAGGATTATTTTGAAGGTTTTATTTCAGAGAAAGACTTGATATGGGACGTTCAATGGCTAAGTTACAGCATGCTTGAGGGCGGAACGCCGCCTGATGTTAATTCTATTGACGAACACCCGGTAATGCTGAAATTTAAAAAGGTTGAATCCCCAACTTGGCACGAACATTAATTAATAAGAGTAAAAACTTGTGCCTTGTAAATCATTACCACGATGATTGAATCTTACTTCTTTTGTCGAGGGTTTGTAAAACCATCCGGCTATTCGTTGCTCGCATCCTATATGAAACGATGTGCTTTTCGGAAAGTATTTATTTCAGCCAGTCTGAGGATAGGATTGCAAAATCGAGGAAATTGATGATTCCATCGGGTTTTAAATCGGCGGCGAGCCCAGAGCCTTCGTTCAGCCAATCGCCACAAAGCACAGCAAGGTCTGTATAATCAACCGTTCCGGTTGCGGTCAGGTCATAAACCCCAAGCTCATAAGCTCCGATATCTACACCGGCAAAATGCGGTCTGGGATTTCCCGCAAAATCTATACTGTCCGCGTAATCAGCCGTTCCAGCATCACGGCAAGGCGAAAAATATCCGATTCGATAATCACCCATAACCCAATAGTCATCATTCGCATCAGCCGGAGTACCGTTATCCGACCAATAAGATAACCCAACAAAGCACGGGTCTGCGGAAATATTGCCGTTTATTCCTGTTTTATCGCCAAGTACACTATTGTAATTACCCGCATGATTTGACCAAACATTGTTAAAAGCTATTAATGGCGTACTGGCAGTTGCAGCATAAATTCCATAGCCGGGGTTATTATGGCTTATAATATTATTGAATATTTTCGGGGCTGCTTTTTCTGTGCAATCTATTGCGCCAGTATTATTGCGGCCTTGGTTATGTGATATCGTATTGTTAACAATAACAGGGTCGGAATACTGACCTCGCACTCTAATTACAGAGCCGTTGTAATTTCCGATTATAAGGTTATTTCTTATGGTAGGTTTACTGGAGTAATATACGGCAATACCAGCTCCGTTTGTGCTAATATTTTCGGTAATCAGATTTCTCTCGATTATTGGGTCAGATAAATAATACAGGTAGATGCCTCCGCCTCCTAAAGATGTGGCGGAGTTTGCAGAAATAAAATTACCGCGAATAATCGGGCTTGATGTATATGTTACATGTATTCCTCCTCCAAGCAGCGCACTATTACTGATAAAATTATTATCTTCAAGCAGGCCGTTGGACCACTGGCGGAGATGTATTCCGCCGCCGTAATAATCGGCATTATTATCCTCAATTATATTTGCCGTTATAATTGCGTTGCAGTATTGAAATCCTACTATTGCACCGCCGTCACCGTGGTCGTATATGTTTGGGTCCGCAGGATTAGGGTCTATAAAACCATGGTTAATAATTGCATGGTTATTCGAAATTATATTTTCTTCAATTATAGGATGGCTGTGGTCGTAGAAATATATTCCGCCTCCTTGACCGGCAAGATTATTTTTTATCTTGTTTTTAACGATAGTGGGAGATGAGCTATTATAGCAGACGATACCTCCGCCGCATCGATTCCACAAATGCCCCTTGAATTGCCAGAAAATCTGCAGCCACGAACCCGTGCCGCCTGTAATTGTAAAACCGCTTAGGATTGAATCCGCTCCTTCGCCGCTGCTGAATGTAACAACGCTGCCTTTATTCGGGTCGGCGGGCAGCGAACCATCGATAATTGTCGATGCGACTGTGCAGGGGTCGTTAGGGTCGAGGCTGGTGAGGGTTATTGCTTTGCCGAGGAAATTTATGTTTTCATAATAAGTGCCCGGGTCAACAACGATGATATCCCAATTTACTGCGTCATTAATAGCCGCCTGAATATTCGTATAATGCCCCGGCCTAACGTACAGAGTTTCGCCCGATACGGTGCTGATATATACGATAAACACAATGATTAAAAAGTGTCTTTTCATCAATGCCTGCCCTCAGCCTTGCTCAAGGCCGAATTATGAATTATAACATATTGGCTTGCCTTTGTCCAGCTATTTAATAGTTGCCTATTTATTCTACAAAAAATTGCTGCCATAGCCGTGTCCTGCCCCACCAAAAAAATCATTTTTGCAAATCCTATGAAAAAAGCAAAAATTTACCTCCCGGCCGTCTGCAAAACTGCTTAAAAACCGTGAAAAACCGCTCAAATTTACTCAAATCTTTGATTTTTACTCTGCCCGCCCTGAGTAGAATCGAAGGGCCTGCCTTGAGCACCCGTGGTGAGCGTAGTCGAACAATGCCGAATGGGTATTTTTGCTATTTGATATTTGCTATTTGATATGCATAGACGGGCTTTTTGCAAAGCCCGCCCATTTTTACTTTTGACCTTTGACTTTTTACTTTACCTTCCTGCCAGCCTGACAGCCTGTCAGCCATTTTATGCATTTCTGCCAAAAGGTCTTTTGTAATATACACAGCCATATCTCCTTATCAATACTGCACTTATATCTTCTGGGTGCAGGCCGGACAGAACTTGGCACAGCTTTTGCAAGCTATCCTGCCGTATGGTAGCGCGAGCTGTACAATCTGAACCTATAAATATCCTTGCAAGCGGGCTGGACTGGGCTTGGCCGCAGGCCCTGCGTCAGCTATTTCAGCCGCGAGGCGTAACCCTGCTATTAGCAAAAAACGCCGATGAATCCGTCAGCGTCCTTCGCAGCCGGCGAATCCACACAGCCGTTCTCGATATGGACACCCCCGGCGCGAGCGCAGCTGTAATAAAGCTTATCCGCAGCGATTATCCTCGCCTGCCGTGCATCGCCCTGAAAAGTTCGCCCTGTACAGATGTGCTTACCGAAGCTCTCGAACTCGATATTTTTGCCGTCGTCGATAAGCCCGTCGATTTAGATATTCTCCAGCAGCTTCTAAACAGGCTGTTTGTAAAAATTTATAACTCTGACATTTTTAACTTGGTGCCTTAGCGCCTTTGTGTCTTAGTGATAAAAAAATCAGTTTAAATTAGTGTAATCAGTGATTAAAAATTCTCGGAAAGGAGTAAAAACAAAATGAAGATTAAACCATTGGGCGACAAAGTTCTTGTCCAGAGGCTCGAAGCCGAAACAAAGACAGCCGGAGGAATAGTTCTGCCTGACAGCGCAAAAGAAAAACCTCAGCGCGGCAAGATCATCAGCGCAGGCCCCGGAAAAACTCTCGAAGACGGCTCGGTAAAAGAAATTCAGGTAAAAAAAGGTGATACGGTATTATTCACAAGCTATGCCGGTACTGAAATTAAAATCGGCGGAAAAGAACATCTGATTATGAGCGAATCCGACATCTTAGCCGTTATAGAAGACTAAAGGATATCAATTTTTATCCGTCCGTGGCAAAAACCAATTAACCAATTAACCAATAAATCGGAGATTATAAAAATGGCAGCAAAAAAAATAGCATTCGGCGTTGACGCAAGAGCCTCAATCCGTGAAGGCGTAAGAAAACTTGCCAAAGCCGTCAAAGTTACACTCGGCCCATGCGGACGAAACGTAATCTTAGAAAAATCATTCGGCTCGCCCACAGTCACAAAAGACGGCGTCAGTGTAGCCAAGGAAATTGAGCTTGAAGATGCATACGAGAATATGGGTGCCCAAATGGTAAAAGAAGTCGCCTCGAAGACCTCCACCGTCGCAGGCGACGGAACAACCACCGCAACAATTCTCGCCGAGAGCATTTTTGACGAAGGCCTAAAAAACATCACTGCCGGCGCAAACCCAATGCAGGTTAAAAGAGGTATCGACAGAGCCGTTGAAACAATCGTAAAAGAATTGCAGAAAATGAGCACCCCAGTCAACTCCAGCAAGCAAATAGAACAAGTCGCCACCTGCAGTGCGAATCAGGATGCGGAAATCGGCAAAAAAATGGCTGAGGCGATGGACAAGGTCGGCAAAGACGGCGTGATTACCGTGGAAGAAGGCCAGTCGCTCGAAACCACCGTCGAGGTTGTCGAAGGTATGCAGTGTGATAAGGGGTATCTCAGTCCGCATTTTATAAATAATCTTGAGAATATGACGGTGGTTTTGGATAGGCCTTATATCCTCATTAATGAAAAGAAAATCAGTTCGATAAAATCTTTAGTTCCGCTGCTGGAAAAAATAGCTAAGCAGGGCCGGCCGCTGCTGATAATCGCGGAAGATGTTGAAGGTGAAGCTCTGGCGACGCTGGTAGTCAATAAGCTCCGCGGGGTTCTTCAGTGCGCGGCGGTTAAGGCTCCGGGGTTCGGCGATAGACGAAAGGCTATGCTCCAAGATATAGCCGTGTTGACGGGCGGACAGGCGGTATTCGAGGACCTCGGAATCGATATTGAAAATATCGGAATGGACCAGCTCGGTACGGCTAAGCAGGTAAAAATCGATAAAGATACAACTACGATAATCGAGGGCGGCGGCGATACGAAGGAGATTAAGGCTCGTATCGAGCAGATTAAGACTGAGATTGATTCTTCGACCAGTGATTATGATATTGAAAAGCTTCAGGAACGGTTAGCCAAGCTGTCGGGCGGGGTTGCCCAGATTAACGTCGGGGCTGCGACCGAGGCTGAGATGAAAGAGAAAAAGGCGCGGGTCGAGGATGCCCTGCATGCCTGCCGAGCGGCTGTAGAGGAAGGGATTTTGCCGGGCGGCGGAGTGGCGATGTTAAGGGCTTTATCAGCACTGGATAAGATTAAGGCACAGGGCGATGAGCAGATTGGAATTGATATTGTCCGCAGGGCGATAGTGGCTCCGATAAAGCAGATTGCGTTAAATGCCGGACTGGACGGGTCGATTGTAGCGCAGAAGGTTATGGACAGCAGCCAGAAGAACTTCGGCTATGATGCGCTGCGTAAGGAATACGGCGATATGATTGAGTTCGGCGTGATTGTGCCGACGAAGGTCGAGCGGGCGGCTCTGCAGAACGGAGCATCGATTGCGTCGTTATTACTGACGACTGATGCGATTGTCAGCGAGATTCCCGAAAAGAAGGAAGCGCCGGCTATGCCGGGCGGCGGCGGAGGCATGTACTAAAACTCGCGAAGCGAGTTTAGACTCAAGACTCCAGACGCAAGACATCAGATTGGAATTAATGGGCGGGCTTCGAAAGAAGCCTGCCTTTTATTCACCACAGAGGACACAGAGAACACAGAGTTTTTTTTGACACGGATTAACACAGATTTTGCTCGGCTGTGCGTACTTCGGCAAGGTCTTTTCTCTCCCTTAGGGATGCGAAAGACCATTGCCTTGGCCGCGAATGCCTTCGGCCTTCATTAAAAAGCCGAGCAAAATACACGGTTTTTCATCAGAATTAGGGCAGTTTTTAATGGTTTTTTGCAAGTTTTAAGCAGTTTTTCATGGTTTTTCGTTAGTTTTTCGTGATTTTTAATAGTTTTTTTGGAATTGCATAAATAAGAATTTGGGGGTAAAATTTGGCGTTAGTTTGGTGTGAATTGTTATCTTCAGTAGTGGCGGAAGGAACAAAATGGCAACTAAAACAATCAATCTGAAGATGGTGCTAAACAGGTCGGAAAAAGGCAAAGAATTACGGCAAGCGCTCTGGACAACACACGAGGAAATTAATAAGGCCGTTGCGAAGATAGAAGAGATTTTACTGCTTTGTCGGGGGAAGTCATATCTAGCTAAAGACGATAATGGTAAAGATAAGCCAATAGATGAAAAAGAAGTGCAAAAGAAGGCGATTTCTCTTGCCCGCAATATTCAAAAGCAAAATGGTAAAACAAATACAAACAGCAATGATGAAATAATCAAAACCTTAAAGCAATTACACACGACTGTCATCGCCGCTGGCGCACAAGGCGCAAGGACTTTTGCATGTCCTTTGATGCTTAAGTCCAGTAAAGGAGGGGAAAGCGCTAAAAAGAAAATTGTTGAACCGTTACCCACTTGGGTTGAAAAAATGCAAAATAACGTCAGCGGATGGGAGGAAGAATCTATAAAGTGGATACAATCCTCTGAAGGAATTGCTGTTCGAAATAATTTTGATAATAAATCTGGCTGGATTAAAGTAGGCAAGCCTGATTATAGCAACACAAATTGGCAGAAAGCTTTCGTTGCCGACCAAAAAATACAAAGAAAAAATATACAGGAAAGCGGATCTTCTGGAGTTCTTTTCAAATTAAGAACATTAGGGCTACTTCCGCTATTTGAGACACCAATAAAACTTTCTAAGTCAAAGCCAAAAAAGAAAGATGAAGTTGGGCCGTGGAATCAAATGGTATTACGCCTTACGGTCCAGCAAATGTCTGGCTGGGAAGAATGTAATCAGCGTACAGAAAATGAATACGAAGAATTAAAAGAGGAAAGAGATAAACAGGAAAAATTTGTTGAGGAGCGATACAATAAAACATTGATTGCAAAAATTCATGCGTACGAAAATGCTCGCAAGAAGAAAACCCAAGCTAAATACGAATATGTCATTAAGAGACGAGAAATACGAAGTTGGGAAAAAGTACTTAAGGAATGGCGCAAACCGAAATGCAATTCCGAGCAAGACAGAATAATAGCACTTAACACATTACAGAAAAAACTTAAAGGAAGATTTGGCGATCCAGATGTGCTTCGATGGATTGCAAAAGAGGGCAACGAAGATATTTGGCGAACGGATGGTTGCTTAACAGATATTGTTAAGCTTAATGGCCTCAATTTTAGATTGGACCCAAATAATCCGAATAAGAAAAAGGAACATGCAATCTCTACGCTGTCAGAGCCACGAATCCATCCTTGTTGGGTTTGTTATGCTCCGACAGGAGCCAACCTCGAAAATTATATTTTATATTATGACGATAGCCAGAAGAAATCATCAAAATTAGAAAATAAAGAATGGGCCCAGATTAAGAAGAAAGCTAACGGGGAAAATAATGGAAAACAGTCCTTGTTCATCGCAATGTCCTTACTTTGCAAGGAAGGTACGAATTTAGTAAGCGTTCCATTCCGAATAAAACTCGCCGCATCAGATCAAATAAAGAATTTCATGGTCTCAAGGGGGGAAAAAACAGTCGTTGCGACATTTATTCATCCCCGAGAAATAAATGAAAATTACACGGCAAAACTCAGCGAAAGTGCTGTGCTCCTTGACCGACCGTTTATGGAACGCGATAAGGACAATGAAGATAAGTATAAAAAGAATTTGGGAAAATTACGAGATGGCGATTTTGGGAAAAAGGATAATACACTCGGCATACGGTTTAAGCTTGTCTGTGACGTTGAAAGCATGGCTCCCAAAGAATGGCTTAAGAACGAGAAGATATGCATTCCAGATATAGGATTACGATATTCCATTAGTGATACCACTTTTAAGAAAAAAGCATTCAAACAGATTGGCGATATATGGCCCGGTCTGCGCATAATGTCCGTCGATATGGGTCTGCGGAATTTTGCCAGTTGCAGTATCTTTGAGATTGTCAGCAAAGAACCATCTGCGGATAAAACCTATTATGAGGCCGTCGAAGGGAAATTATGGGCGGTGCATATTACTTCATTCATTCTTAATTTGCCGGGCGAAAAGAAAAATCCAATCCCAACAGAATTATGGCAAGAATTAAATGATGTGGAAGACCTGCTTGAATTTCAAAGGGCGTTTATAAAACTTCAAGGGAAAAGTACAGACAAAGAACGAAAAGAATATTTGGATTTTTTGCAAAATTTGGATTTCGAGAATGATGAATCTCGTAAACATAATAAGAAACTATTAACTGATAAAATCATTGCTGATTTGAATAACGCAGTTTCTTCAGATAATTGGCTTATCCTCTGCCAAGATTACCACAAGGAAATAGAAAAGGATATCAGTGGAAGGATATCCGCTTGGAGAAATAACTCCAGTAAATCAATGCGTGTAAAAAGATTAACTGATACCCTTGCCAGAAGCACATATGCGATTAATCAGAAAGTCAGACAAAATATGCTTCAAACGTTGATAAGTAACAAGGAATTTGACTTTGCTTCTGAAGAGTTATCAAATTTACAAAATGCAGTTAATCTCGATGCCGATGCATGGGAAAAACGGGTCAATGAATGTATTGATAAATTGTATAAAAAACATCCTTCGTATAATATTGGCCTATCGTTAAGCGGTTTGGATTATTTGACGAGAGTTCGCAATTTAATAAAAAGCTGGTCGGCCCATCCCCGCAAACCTGATGATCAGAGAACTAACGATGAAGGATTTGCCTCTAATCTTTTAGAGCATATAAATTTGAAAAAAGAGGACCGGATAAAAAAAGGAGCAGACCAAATCATTCAGGCAGCGCGCGGGCGAAAATACGATGAAAACACTAATAAGTGGGTGCCGAAATTTGAACCTTGCCGGATAATATTGTTTGAAGATCTTTCCAGATATAATTTTAAAACCGACAGGCCACGAAAGGAAAACAAAAAATTGATGCAATGGTCCCATCGTGAAATTATCAATGAAGTTGAAAGGCAAGCTGATCTGTATGGCATAACAATCGGCACGATTTTGGCAGAATTTACGAGTAAATATTGTGCAATAAATGGCTCACCCGGCATTCGGGCAAAACAATTAACACAAGAAGATTTGGACAATCCATTTATCAAAGAAAAACTTGAAGAAATAAAAACCGAACTTAAACTTAAAGAATTGGCACTAGACATGCTTGTCCCTTGGGATCTTGGCGAAATCTTTGTGACCATTGATAAGCAAAATAATATTGTAAAACATCATGCTGATATAAATGCTGCCCGTAACTTACAAAGAAGATTTGCGACAGCTTATGGGGAACCTTGCCGAATGACAGTAATTCATAATGTACCTCAAAATTGCTGTCTCCCGGAGACCATTGGCATCCGTTTACAAAACGCACTCAAGAGTATTACTAATAGAAATCAGTTTTGCAAGTTTATCCCTTATCGCAATAAAAAGGGTGAAATCATTTCCTGTTCCCTGCATGGTATCAATAAAGATGAATTTTTACATCTTGGTGGAAAACTTAAAGATGAACAAACACCAAATAATAAAGACAACAAATCCCGAATGAAAAAGGGTGAAAAATTGGTTATCTTTCGGGACCCTTCAAGGAATGTAATCCACAAAGATCGTTGGTATGAGCAAAGTATTTTTTGGAATATTGTGCACAAAAGAATCAACAAAGCATTGAAAAAGAAATATGGAGACACCACACCCTGAATCGGAGTATATCCCGATACGGATGCTCAACGAGTATTTGTATTGCCCAAGATTATTTTACCTGATGCACTCCAAAGGGCTTTTCGACGACAGCGCCGATACTATCTCCGGTTCTGCCCAGCATAACAGGAAACGCAACCGCCAGACGAAACCGGAAGAAAAGCCCTGGCCTGACAGTATAACAAAATCTTTTATCCTTTCCGATGAAGAGCACGGTATAACAGGCAAATTCGATGGAATATACGAAACTCAAGATGAAGTCATCCCTGTCGAAGATAAAAAATCAAGCTCCCCCAAAGGCGATAAGCCCTTTATTGTTGAGGGCTACGAATTACAGGGCGATATATGGAATAACGACCAGATGCAGTTAGCAGCACAATGTCTTTTATTGCAAACAAATGGTTTTCCCTGTACAAAAGGATATATCTATTACAGAGGAAATAATAAAAAACTCCCGCTTCAATTTGGCGAGCAGTTAAAAAAAGCATTAATTGCCGTTATTGAAAAAGCCCATAAAACAGCCAATTCGGATACTTTACCTGAACCGTTAACAGGCTCCGAAAAATGTATTCGCTGTTCATTAAATGAATTATGCATGCCGGATGAAACGCAGTTTATAAAACGCAAGATAGATGAACCGAGAAAAATAATTGTCGGCAGGGATGATGCCGGAATAGTATATGCGGTCACATCGGGAACTTATATTTCAAAAAAAAGTGATGCTTTGACAATAGATATCCCTAATGAGCCGCAAAGAACCATACCATTAAAAGACGTAAGCCATGTGTGCCTTGGAAGCAATTGCCAGATAACAACACAAGCAATGATTGCTTTAGTTAAAAAAGATGCGACTGTAAATTTTGTTACACCCGGCGGATGGCTCGAAGCGGTTATAACATCGCCGCTATCGAAAAATATACACCTGCGAAGAAAGCAGTTTGCTAAATTCAAAGATGAGCAATTTATTGTTCGTCTTGCTCGCAATATCGTTAGCTCCAAAATATCAAATCAAAGAACGCTCTTAAGAAGAAACATGCAAAGAGATGATGACTGTCTTGAGAGATTAAACGAACTGATAAGTCGATTAAATAATGCATCTTCAATTGATACTATCCGCGGACTCGAAGGTGCTGCGGCGAATATTTATTGGAACAATTTTCCTAAAGCATTGTCGGACGAGAAGAATTTCGATATGTCATCAAGAAACAAAAGACCTCCAAGAGATCCGATTAATGCATTGCTTTCATATGGATATACTTTGCTTGTCAGAGATTTTTATTCAGCTATTGTAGCGGTTGGTCTTGACCCGATGTTCGGATTTTATCATAAGCCGGTTGCCGGCAGACCTGCCCTTGCTCTCGATATGATGGAGGCATTCAGACCGTTGATTGTTGATTCTACCGTTTTGCGCGTCATCAACAGTAATATAATAAAAAGAGATGATTTCCTTCAATTATCCGGCTGCTGCCAGATGAAATTAGGGACAAAGAAAAAATGGCTCGCGGCTTATGAAAATCGCGTTGATGAACTGGTTACACATCCGATGTTCGAATATCGAATGAGTTACAGAAGAATTCTGCAGCTTGAAGTTCGTTTATTAGCAAGAGTTATCGAGGGTGAATTCGAAGATTATATTCCTTTAATGACACGCTGATTATGAGATATCACACGCTTGTTTCATATGATATTTGCGAACCCAAGCGGCTGCAAAAGGTGCATAGCTTAATGCAGGGCTATGGCGATGGTTTCCAGTATTCCGTGTTTATCTGTCAGCTTTCAGAAAAGGATTTTGCACTTTTGATGGAGAAACTCAAGGATATTATAAATCATAATGAAGACCAGATTGTAATGATTAAACTTGCCCCTGTGCTCGATGACAGAGATTATGACAGTAAATGGATCGTCCTCGGAAAGAAACTGGAAGCAAAGAAAAACAGAGATTTTATTTGTTGACGGGAAAGATTTGTATGTTATAATTATGACGTCAATTATAGATTGACAATTTATGAGTTGAAGTGCCCCGGCTATTCCTCAAAGCATAGCTACCGCTCAAGCAGTTTTTTATCCTTTTGAGTCTTTTGCAAGTTCATATTTTTTTGAATCCTTTGACGAGCGGCGGTTATAACCAAACTCTTCTGGTCTCGCTCGAAATTCTGTAAATACAAGGGGTTATATTTATTATTTTCTATTTATGATATTAGAAAAAATAGAAAATTACGTTACTTGCATAAGCCTGCTCGGTTATGGCAACATAACCTTAAGAAAGAAAATATCTTGCAAAGATAGCCGTCTTAAGGCTTAAAAGGATTTGAATTTGCTGGCACTAAGCTCTCAATAAGGGGTAAAGACCCGTCCGTATGTCTTAAGGCTTAAAAGGATTTGAATTTGCTGGCACATCTTGATGCAGATGATTATATAACTGCCACTTTTGTCTTAAGGCTTAAAAGGATTTGAATTTGCTGGCACACGACTTGTTGAAAAATATAGATTACAAGATTGGAGTCTTAAGGCTTAAAAGGATTTGAATTTGCTGGCACTGACCTTTTCAATGGCTATAGGCTGCGCAAAAGCCATGTCTTAAGGCTTAAAAGGATTTGAATTTGCTGGCACTCTACAAACACGCTCATTGCCCCTGCGATAGTACGTCTTAAGGCTTAAAAGGATTTGAATTTGCTGGCACAAACTGGACGTTTTTAATTGCACAGGCTTTCAGCATTGTCTTAAGGCTTAAAAGGATTTGAATTTGCTGGCACGTAAATATCGGGCTACTTTGACCTCCAGTCCAGACCGTCTTAAGGCTTAAAAGGATTTGAATTTGCTGGCACGATTGTTGAGGTATCAGAGGTATCAGAGCAAATCGGTCTTAAGGCTTAAAAGGATTTGAATTTGCTGGCACTTAGTACAACAATAATCAAGATACCGACACCGGCAAAGTCTTAAGGCTTAAAAGGATTTGAATTTGCTGGCACGAAGAAGGTGCTTAAATTTACTGCACCGGATAATCCGTCTTAAGGCTTAAAAGGATTTGAATTTGCTGGCACACGTGGGACGGTGCTTCGGGACCGGCGATTGATACTGGTCTTAAGGCTTAAAAGGATTTGAATTTGCTGGCACTTCCAGCCGGGTTTACAAATAATTTGTGGCCGGAAAGTCTTAAGGCTTAAAAGGATTTGAATTTGCTGGCACTCCGTAAAGAGTAAGTCGCCATCTGACGGCAGACTGGTCTTAAGGCTTAAAAGGATTTGAATTTGCTGGCACCTACTGTTGCATATCGCATTATTTTTTCTGACGGGTCTTAAGGCTTAAAAGGATTTGAATTTGCTGGCACCAATTATGTCGGCCTGATACCGGCACTGCTGGCGGTGTCTTAAGGCTTAAAAGGATTTGAATTTGCTGGCACGCTCCTATACAACTTTCTATTCTTAACAATTGTATGTCTTAAGGCTTAAAAGGATTTGAATTTGCTGGCACAACTGCTGAATCTGAAGTTGAACCTGAAAATCCTATTGTCTTAAGGCTTAAAAGGATTTGAATTTAAAGAATTCCCCCCCCCCGTTACAAACACTCTAAACTTATCAATTTCTCAAGATAAAAATGAAAAATCTGCGTCATCCGCGAAATCTGCGTTTAAGATTAGTTAATAGTTAGTAGAGATTGCCGCGCTGCGCTCGCAATGACAAAATCCGTGTTAATCAGTGAAATCTGTGGCTGAAAATTAGTTAGTAGTTAATGGTGAGTAGGTTCTGGATACTGGATTCCGCCACGGCGGATGAGCCTCGATACTTGATATTGGATACTTGATTCTCGTGGTTACGGCACTGTTCTCTTCATGGGTTTCATGGTGTAATATCCGTGCAAATCTGTGAAATCTGTGGCTTAAACAAATAAAATCTCCATCCCGCTTCGGGATTCCACAATTCAAAATTAAAAATTCTCTGCGTCCTCTGCGGCGAAGAAACTATGAGCAGGCTGTTATTTTCTCCCTGTTCTGCATATAAGGCCGCAATACAGCCGGTATTGTTATTGAGCCATCAGAGTTCCTTTTCCCTTGAACCACAGCATTTAATTAGTATAATGCTACGGTTTGTGAATCAACCAAGAAAATTGTAAGTTTTTCAAGGAGAAGGTTTTATATGGCAAAGGCACCTAAGGCCAATGCGGTAGTAGGTCAGTCCGGAGGACCGACCGGCGTAATTAACGCATCGTTGGCCGGAGTTATCGAAGAAGTGTGTAAACACGACCAGATTGAGAACCTTTACGGAGCGATACACGCCGTACAAGGAATCGTTAAAGAGGATTTCATTGACTTAAAAAGGCTTTCTATAGCGGACCTCGAAGGAATATCAGCATGCTCGTCTTCAGCTTTAGGTTCAAGCCGTGATAAGCCTGACGAAGAGTACTGCCGCAAGATTTTCGAAGTATTCAAAAAACGTAATATCAGATATTTCTTTTATATCGGCGGAAACGATTCGGCAAACACCGCCCATATCGTCAATTTAATGGCTGCTAATGTAGGATATGAATTAAGAGCGTTTCATATTCCAAAAACAATTGACAATGACCTGCTCGTAACAGACCACTGCCCCGGATACGGTACGGCTGCAAAATTCGTAGCATGCGCTTTGATGGGCGATGACTTGGATAATAGGGCTTTGCCGGGCATCAAAATCGACTGCATAATGGGCCGCCATGCCGGATTTTTAACTGCTGCGGCGGCTTTGGCAAGACAAAAAGAAGATGACGGCCCGCATCTTATTTATATGCCGGAAAAACACGTTAAAATGGAAAAATTCGTCGCTGATGTCGAACAGGTTTATAAAAAGTACGGACGCTGCGTAATAGCTGTAAGTGAAGGAATATGTGATACTGACGGAGTTCCGTGGACAAAAAAGATTCTGCAAACCAACGAGACTGACTCACACGGGAATATTCAGCTTTCCGGAACGGGTGCTTTGGCCGATTACATGGCCGAACAAATAAAAGCTAATCTAAAAATAAAACGCGTCCGAGCAGATACTTTCGGTTATCTGCAAAGAAGTTTTGTCGGTTTCCAGTCGCCTGTCGACGTAGCCGAAGCTCGCGAATGCGGACGCGAAGCGGTAAGACTTTCAATGAACGAACAAAGCGGTTCCGTAGCAATAAAACGCCTTGAAAATAAAGACGAATATGCCGTCGAATTATTCTGCACCGAACTTCGCAACGTAGCTGAACACAGCAAGACAATGCCCGATGAGTTTATTAGCGCCGATGGCAATAACGTTACTCAGGCCTTTATTGACTACGCCAAGCCGCTTACAGGAGATTTACCGAAAACATATTACCTCGGAAATTATCCAAGGGTTTAACGGAAATCTGGTCATCGGATGATCAAAACTAAAATAGTTGCGACACTCGGCCCCGGCTGCCGTGAGGCTCAAACCATTAAACAAATGGTCGATAACGGGGTTGACGTATTTCGTCTGAATTTTTCGCACGGCAGTCTCGACGAACATCACCGGATGTTCGAGCAGGTTTGTCTTGTCCGCGGCGAACATCCTCATACTATAGCAGTGATGGGAGACCTTTGCGGGCCTAAGATTCGGCTTGGTAAAATAGAACCTGCTATTCAGCAAGTCGACGCCGGCAGCGAAGTTACCATTTTTATCGGTAACGAACAGCCCTATAGCGGCTATTTCCCGATTAACTACAAAAATTTCGCTCGCGATGTTAAAATCGGTGACCGCGTTTTAATCGACGACGGTCAAATCGCGATGCAGGTCATAGAAAAATCCGAGGATAAAGTCCGCTGCCGTATAATAATCGCAGGCAACGTTCAAAGCAATAAAGGCGTCAATCTGCCGGATTCACAGGTCAGCGCACCTTCTATAACGGAAAAAGATTGGCAATGCGTTGACTGGGCAATCGAACATAAACTTGATTTTCTCGCTCTGAGTTTCGTTCGCAGCGGCGATGACATCAGGCAGTTAGCAGGTTATCTCAAAGAAAAAGGTTCTGATATCAAAATCGTCGCTAAAATAGAAACGCCCTGCTCTCTGAAGAATCTTGATGATATTATAGAAGCCAGCAACGTCATACTGATAGCCCGCGGAGATTTGGGTGTGGAAATGGATTTGGCGGAAGTTCCGCTGATTCAAAAAAGAATCACTCATATGTGCCGCCGCCGCGGAAAAGCTGTAATCGTAGCAACCCAGATGCTTCAGAGTATGATAGAAAATCCTTTTCCTACCCGCGCGGAAGTTTCCGATACTGCCAACGCAATAATGGATTTCACAGACGCTGTAATGCTTTCCGGCGAAACTTCTATCGGCAAATATCCAGTAGAAGCAGCTAAAACAATACGCCGAATCGCTCAATACACCGAATCATACCTCGAACAAGGCGATGCGGTTTATCCTAAGATTGCAACTACAGACGAACTTCTGCTGACAGCCGCAATGGCTCACAGTGTCGCACACATAACAGAAGATATTGCTGCCAAACTCGTCGCGGTCTGGTCTGAAACAGGTTCTGGCGCAAGACTTCTCAGCAAGGCAAGATTGGACGCTCCGATATTGGCGTTTACCTCGAACCAGCGTATCTGCCGGCAAATGTGCCTGCATTACGGAGTGATACCGCGATGCAGAGCTATTCCGGCTAACACCGAAGAATTTATACAAATTGTTGATAAAATGGCTTTGGAACGCGGTTGGCTGCAGCCCGGGGACAGGATAATACTCGTAGCCGGTAAACCTATAGGAAAAGCCGGAACTACAAATACAATAACAGTACATACTGTAACTTCAGACTGATACAGTGTAAAAACACATTGTATAGGAGACAGCTATGAAACAAGATATTGAAAAAGTTATGTCTCCAAGGTCAATCGCTGTCGTCGGAGCTACAAACCGGCCCGGCAGCGTAGGCTTGGCTGTTTTTCGCAATCTTCTAAACGCCGGATTCGAGGGCGTGCTTTATCCGGTCAATCCAAAGGCACAATCTGTCCAGAGCGTCAAAGCTTATCCTAATCTGGCGGATATCCCGGACGATGTTGACCTTGCGATAATTATCGTACCTGCGGCGATGGTTTCGAACATCTTGGAACAAGCCAGCCAAAAAAATATAAAAGGCGCGATTGTCATTACCGCAGGATTTAAGGAAATCGGCGGTCATGGAATCGAATTAGAAAATAATTTGATAGAAACTGCTCAAAAACACGGCATCTGTATGATTGGCCCGAATTGTCTTGGCATTATTAATACAAGCCACAAAGTCCGAATGAATGCCAGCTTCGCGACCAAGATGCCCAAATCCGGAAATATCGCTTTTATTTCACAATCAGGAGCACTTTGTACAGCGGTTCTCGATTATGCCCACGGCAGAAATGTAGGTTTCTCGAAATTTATCAGTTTCGGAAACAAAGCCGACGTTAACGAAGTCGATTTGCTCAAATACCTGCGAGACGACCCGGAAACAGATGTAATTCTGATGTATTTGGAAGATATTACAGACGGAAAAGCATTTCTGGAAACAGCCAGAGAAATTACATGGCAGGCAAAAAAACCTATGCTCGCGATTAAATCCGGACGCTCGGTCGAAGGAGCAAGAGCAGCCGCTTCGCATACAGGCTCATTGGCCGGTTCGGATACGACATACGACGCTATTTTCCACCAAAGCGGTATCAAAAGAGTCGAAGGAATTGATGAGCTTTTTGATTATGCCATAGCATTTTCAAAACAACCCATACCAAAAGGAAAACGAATCGCGATTATCACTAACGCAGGCGGGCCGGGTATTATGGCAACCGATGCGGCGGTTCGTCATCATCTTGAAATAGCCGAACTGTCAGAACAGACAAAAACTAAACTAAGAGAGGTTTTGCCCCCTACTGCCAGCGTTAATAATCCGGTCGATGTCATAGGAGACGCAACGCACGAACGTTACGAAGCGGCAATCGGGCATATTTTAAAAGATGATAATGTTGACGGTGCGATTATAATTCTTTCACCTCAGGCAATGATAGATGTTCTGCAGACAGCGCAAATCGTACCGCATGTAACAGAAGGGATTAACAAACCTGTATTGTGCTCTTTTATGGGAATTGTCGATGTTTCCAAAGGCGTCGAACATCTCGAACAGCACGGAATCCCAAATTATGCTTTTCCTGAAGCGGCAGTCAGGTCAATGTCAACCATGTGCTTCTATGCGAATTTGCTCAATCTCGACAAAAGACAGATAAAACAAATTTCGGCTGACAGTAACAATGTTGTAAAAATCATCGATAGTAAACTGCAGACGGTTAACAGTTATTATATGTCCGAGCATCAAGCCAATCAAATTCTGCAATGCTATGGTTTTCCTGTATTAAAAAGTACGATACTTAAAGATGCCTCGGATATAGACAAATTAAACGATACGGAACTATTTCCGGCTGCGATGAAAATCAGCTCGCAGGATATCGTGCATAAATTCGACGCCGGAGGAGTTCGATTAAAAATCAAATCTAAAGAACAAGCTCGGGCGGCTTTCGATGAAATACTTTCAAACGCCAAGTCCTTCAATCCATCGGCAAAGATTGACGGGGTTCTAATAGAACCGATGGCCAAAAAAGGCATTGAGGTCATTCTCGGAGCGGTCAGAGACCCCAAATTCGGGCCTATATGCATGTTCGGTCTGGGCGGAACATTTGTCGAAGCCATAAAAGACGTTACCTTCCGTTTAGCCCCGATGTGGGAAATCAGCGCTGAAATAATGATACAGAGCATTAAATCATATAAAATTCTCCAGGGAGTTCGCGGAGCTCCGCCCAGCGATATTGGCTCGATAAAAGACTGTATTTTAAGATTGTCCCAAATGCTTACCGAACAGCCCCAAATTGCCGAGCTGGATATTAATCCATTGATAGTCTATCCTGAAGGTCAAGGCTGTATCGTAGCAGACAGCAGAATCCTATTAAAAAAACAGTAATAATATGCACTTGCCGTCGGGTGTTGTATATTTAGTTACAACTATTTTAAGGACAAGGCTTTATAAGCCGATAAAACATTATGAGCGACACAGAAAACACAAGCGAAAAGCTGGATTTTACAATTGAAACTCTTGGCCCATGCAAAGTCACATCTACTGTGCCTCTTTCTAAAACCAAAGAAGGCAAACAGTCTGATTTTGTTTCCGATGAAGAATACATTCTATTTGACATCGAAGGAGGCGGTGTTCTGCCGAGTGAGCCCCTATCCAAAGAACAGGTTCTCGAATTGGCAGGCCCGCGGGAACAAATTTATTTTGACCCGACGAAATGTCACGCTGCAATTGTTACCTGCGGCGGATTATGTCCGGGACTCAATGACGTTATACGCTCTATTGTAATGTGCCTTTGGTATCGATACGGAGTTAGAAGAATCAGCGGAATCAGATACGGATATCGCGGTTTTCTCTCCGAATGCGGAATTCCATCAATGGAGCTAACCCCTGATATCGTTTCCGAAATTCACACCAAAGGCGGGACTATTCTCGGCTCATCGCGAGGTTACGGTAACCGCCCCGGCGATATTGTTGATTCGATGCAGCGAATGGGAATAAATATTCTTTTCGGCATCGGAGGCGACGGAACACAAAAAGGAATGCTGGGTATCGCCGAAGAAATTAAAAAACGCGGGCTGAAAATAGCCGTAGTGGGAATCCCGAAAACAATTGATAACGATTTAAGCTTTATTCAGAAATCTTTCGGTTTTGAAACAGCGGTATCCAAAGCCGTTGACGCCGTATCAACAGCACATGTCGAAGCTTTTTGTGCAGTTAACGGCATCGGAATTGTAAAGGTAATGGGACGCCAATCCGGGTATATCGCCGCTCATACCGCCCTTGCGATTAACGATGTAAATTACGTTCTCGTACCTGAAGTTCCGTTCGACCTCGAAGGTTCGAATGGCTTGCTCGAACATCTCGAAAAAAGGATTCAGTATCGCCACCACGCTGTAATTCTAATCGCAGAGGGTGCCGGGCAGGATTTAATACCCGATACCGGAAAAATCGATGCTTCCGGCAATAAAGTTTTGAGCGATGTCGGCGTATTCCTGAAAGATAAAATTTCGCAGCATTTCAAAAGCAAAAATATCGAGGTTAATATCCGATACATCGACCCAAGTTATATTATACGCGGCACACCCGCAAATTCGAATGACGCAATTTATTGTCAAAGGCTCGGAACAAACGCTGTTCACGCGGCTATGGCCGGCAAAACAAGTCTGCTGATTAGCCTTGTTCATAATCATCTTGTTCATTTGCCGATTCAAATGGCCGTATCGCGGAAAAACGCTATCGACCCTGAAGGTCATCTCTGGCGGGATGTTATAGATGCAACCGGTCAGCCGCTGATGATGAAAAATTAATCAACCTTTATTTTTATTTTTGCTTTCGGGGATATTACTGTGACGCATACGCTTGATTTTTCTACCCAGAGACCAGAATATCCTGACTAAAAGATTTCCGCTAAGGGCTGAAGTTACGGAAAAAAAAAGACAACCCGTCCATAGATAAATACCCTGCCGGATTATCATAGTAGTCTTGCCTTCTATCTGATAAACCTCAAGGGCCTCTTTGACAGGCATTATATTTTCTACTATATATCTTCCGAATTTCCATGCAGCCGTATAAATCGGAACAGCAGTTAAAGGATTCGTTACCCAGCAGGCTGCCAAAGCTATCGGAAGATTAACCTTAAAATAAATCGCACCAAATGCCGCAATAATCATCTGAAACGGAATGCTCGGTGTAAAAGCGACAAACAGTCCGAGAGATAAACCGCCTGCGATAGACCTTCTGTTGATTTTCCAAAGTACATCCGCAAAAAGTCTCTGTCCCCAAATACGATGAAGATACGTATTTATTAGAGATTTTCTGATTTCTTTCTGTTTTCTAACCCACCTATCCAGCCACATTCAAATCAAAATTCCTTGTTTTTATTACCTTAAATATTTCCCTTAAACATTATTTATAATCGGAAAACTGCTCATGCTATATACAACTTTTCCTGAGGGATTTGTGCTATTCTAATCAGATAATTTATTGCTTAACAATCGCTTGCAAGAATGTGTTAAGAAAATAATGCTTCGACGAATTTATCAGGGTCGAATTCAGCAATTGCCTCGGGCTTCTCGCCCAACCCCACAAATTTTACTGGAATATCAAGCTGGTCTTTAATCGCTATTACAATTCCTCCGCGAGCCGTACCGTCCAGTTTGGCTAAAAAAATTCCTGTAACATCAATAGCATTGGTGAACATTTTTGCCTGAACAATAGCATTTTGACCGGTCGTCGAATCGAGAACCAAAAGAACTTCATGCGGCGAACCGGGGATTTTTTTGGCAATAACGTCACGGATTTTAGTAAGCTCTTTCATCAGGTCCTTTTGCGTATGAAGTCGGCCTGCCGTATCGAGTATCAGATAATCGGCTTTTCTTGAAATAGCCGCTTCACAGGCATCAAATGCCACTGCTGCCGGGTCTGAACCGCTTCTATGCTTGACTATTTGGACACCGATACGTTCGGCCCAAATACTCAACTGCTCAACCGCTGCCGCTCGAAAAGTATCACAAGCAGCGACAATCACATTTTCTTTGTTACGGCTTAGAATATAGGCAAGCTTAGCAATGCTGGTGGTTTTGCCCGAACCGTTCACACCGGCTACCAAAATAACGGTCGGCGGATTAGAAGCATGCTTAAGCTGTCTGTCCTGATGAGGCCAATAGTTTTTAATATATTCTTTGAGAAACGGAATAATGTCGTCGGTCTTTTCGATTTTCTTACTGCGGTAAGCTTCTCTAAGCTCTGTAACAAGTTTATCAGTCGTCTCGACGCCAATATCATCACTTATTAAAGTTTCCTCAAGCTTATCGAGAAGCTCTTCGTCAATTTTCCGGCCCAATGTAAGAACCGCGGATAAAGATGAACTGATTTTATCACGGGTCTTGCCGAGTCTGTCTTTTAAATAATCTAATGTTTTTGTAAAAATACCCATAAGTTATTAACCTCAAAGCACTTTTAGGTAAAGAAGTTTCGCACATATTACCCAAAATATCAAGTCCAAACCGCTATCAGGTATAACTCTATTATAAATTAACCGCGTTTTTTAAAAGTACGGGCATTTTACGTTTGACAAAATGTTCAATTAATAGTTAAATCCTTATCAAGCTTTCGTTTTGGAAGGATTAGATATAAGCCATCAGAACGCCCGTTCTGACTATTCGGCAAAAAAGGGATTTTTGTTATTTGTGCTTTTTCAAATTTATTGAGCCGGTATTTTGGCGTCCGCCGGGTCATTAATTAGGAGTCGAGATTGGCCGCGTTGGAAGTTGAAAATATATTTACGAAAATAGTTGAGCGGGCAAAAGAACTTGACCCGACAAATATCCGCAGATGGTTCGACGAGCTCAACTTAATTCAGCTAAACGGCGGTAATCTGAGAATCGGCTGTCCGGACAGAGCGACTCAGCAATTTTTATGCGATAACTGCGGAAAATCTTTCACTCAAGCAGCTCAGCAAATTACAGGACATCTTGTTTCTGTGGATTTTGTCGTTTCTAACGGTTATAAAGGCACAGAAACGGTTTTCCCCTGTGCCGGTTTTAAGCTTCATCCTGATTATACTTTCGATAATTTCGTCGTAGGGCCGAGCAATCGTCTGGCCCACGCAAGCTGTGTTGCTATAAGTCATTCTCCCGGAGACACATACAATCCATTGTTTATCTACGGCAACAGCGGGCTTGGAAAAACACACCTGCTCCATGCAGTCTGTATCGAGACCAGAAACCAGCATCAAAATGCATCTATACAATTTTTAAGCTGTGAAGAATTTGTCAACAAATTCATACAAGCCATAGAATCGGGAAATCTTTCTGATTTTCAAAACCAGTTCAGAACCGTCGATTTACTGGTTATCGATGATATTCAATTCTTGTCCGACCGCGAACAATCTCAGGAGGAGTTTTTTCATACATTTAACGCCCTTTATAACAACGGCAAGCAGATAATTCTAAGCGCAGATAGTTCCCCTGCTGATATACCTTCGTTGGAAGAACGGTTAATCAGCCGATTTAATTGGGGTTTGGTGGCACGAATCGACCCGCCAAGTCATGATACGCGAGTAGCTATTGTTATGAAAAAAGCAAGAATGCGCGGAATGGAAATCACAGAGGAAATAGCCGATTATATTGCACGTAAAGTACGCGCAAATATAAGAGAGCTCGAAGGAGCCTTGACACGGCTTTATGCAGTATCTTTGACTACCGGCAAACCGATGTCGATGGAGATTGCGCATACCGCTTTGGCTGAAGGGTTTGAAAGCTCGGTAAAAAATATATCAATCTCTGATATCATCGACGTTGTAACAAGACATTTTGACGTGCGGGTAGTAGATTTACAAAGCAAAAGACGAAGCCAAAGCATCACAACTCCAAGACAAATATGTATGTATCTCGCCAGAAGTCTTACCAAGCACAGCCTCGAGGAAATCGGCGGACATCTCGGAGGAAGAGACCATACTACAGTAATGCACGCATGTGATAAAATAGGTCAGGCAGAGCAAGCGGACCCGAAGATGCAGGCTTTGCTGAACGAACTTACAAGCCAAATCGCCCAAGCTCCGCGCAACTAAATCTTTGTATTTTTATGAAGAATTGGATTTGAAGAAAAAAACTAAAATACCGGTTACTGCGGTTTCTGGTCGGATTTTTCTTTTGCAGAATCCTCTTTTTTCGCAGCTTTTTCACGCTGAATAGCGTCATAAACCTCTCTGCGGTGTACGGATATGTTTTTAGGTGCAGTAATTCCGAGCCTGACTTTATCACCTCGAACATCTACTATGGTGATTTCAACGTCGTCACCGATAACAATCGACTCATCCTTCTGCCTGCTTAAAACGAGCATTTTCAACTCCTTTTGACGGCTGCCTACGATTTTATTTACGAAACTCACATGTTACTGTTCAGCATAGGCTGCCGAATAACACCTTTAACGGCCTTTAGAAACAGCAATTTACATATTCGGCGTATAAAGATAAGGTCTTTACTGTTATATATATTCGGCCAATTAGGACACTGAAAACAGTTGTTTTTATGTTAGAATGAAAAATTAGGGGCAAAAATAAATGTTTTTAAGACCTAAGTTCTTGTTTTACAAGGCTTTACAAAGAAAGCCATGTTTCAAAAACAATATCGGCCAAGAAATGCCTTAGGCGGTAAGTTTGTGTCAAATAAGGTCTTATAAACTTACAAGGCTTGTTCGGTACGCCAAATCTTATATACCACTGCCAGCCAACTGCCCGAAATAGCACCAACAGTGCCAAAAGAAACCATGTGTATCGGCAAAATTGCCAGAGACGGATGTACAAAAAAGACCGCTGGGAAATTATCAGCCATATATTCGATAGTATCCGGTTTGGCATAAAACATAATGCACAAAGGGGGCAAAATCGCTGTTGCCAGAATAGGCCATAAATAACCTTCTTTTAGAAACAACTTTACAACAAAAGCTGCGATACCGAATGAAACAGCAACAGCAAACGCAATCTGCCCGGGGTGAGGCTGAGCAACGACAGAACCCAGCTTTAAATCGGAAAACTTTACGTCTTGGGCAAACATTTTGATGCAGAAAAGAGCTATTAATACCGAAGCGGCAATGGCAGTGAAAATATTCGTAAATCCGCTAAGCTGAGATACTTTTTTATTATTTTCGGGAAAAATCTGCGGTTTTCCTTTTAATAATAATTCAGCCAGTAATATACCGCCGAAACCGGCTGCGATAGGCATCAGCCATAACATCGCTGTCCACTTAAATTGATTAATTACTTGATATTTTGCTGCGGCATCAGCGGTTTTTTGCATTAAACTTGCAATATCTGCGCTTCGCAGTGCCCAAACAGCCAGCCCGAGCGGAACCGCAACAGGGGCAATTTGTCTGCCGTAAGGCCACGCTGCAAAATAAGCCGCAAATCCGGTAATAAAAGCTAATACCAAAAGTACTACAGCTTTTGCCAAAGTCGGAAAAATAACAATATTTTTTACGTCTAACTGGCCGGCTATATGCCAAGCCAAAAGTCCTGTAATAATAATACCCGCTAATGCAACTGCGATGATTCTGAATTTCATTATCCAGCCCAGATTCGAAAACATACTGAGCACAGCAAGCATGATAGCAGCCGCGGCGGCTATATTAAGCAATATGTCCATCAAAAACTCCTATTGCAGATAAATCTCGAATTATGCAAAAACCCAAAACACAAACAATATCAGAGTATATAGCAGATACACGATGGTCAACAGGTTTTCTTTTGAGAAATTGTTCGGTGACTGTTAAGCATCGAGGGTCGTCAAACCTTTGCGAACTGCATATTTTGTCAGTTCGGCAACGGTATGAAGGTCCAGTTTATTCATAATTTGCCGACGGTGCGTCTCAATCGTTTTTGCGCTGACGTGCAGTTTTATTGCAATTTGCTTGGTTGACTGACCTTCGGCTAATAATTGCAGTACCTCACGCTCCCTGTCGGTCAGAACATCAATTTCAAGAACATGTGATTTGGCCAGTCTGTGCAAATAATCATCGACTACAACATTTGAAATAGAAGGGCTTAGATAAGTTTTGCCGTCAATGACTGTCTTTATGGCCTGTAAAAGCTCTTCGAAAGCGCAATCTTTAAGCAGATAACCGACCGCCCCGCTTTTAAGCATTTCTGAAACAAATAAAGTATCAGAGTGCATCGACAAAGCGATAACTTTCACGTTTTTATTATCGCTGATTATGCGCCGAGTCGCCTCGACACCGTTGAGATCGGGCATGCTTACATCCATAATAATAACATCAGGTTCGATTTGCCTTGCAAGCGTAACAGCTTCACGCCCGTTTTGAGCTTCTGCCACAACTTCAAGCTCACGGTCAGACTCCAGCAGTGAGCGCAGGCCTTGCCTTGTAATTTTGTGGTCATCGGCAATTAAGATTCGTTTTTTCACTTTTTATTCCTTTTTTTAGAACCATTTGTTTTCAACGGCACTGTCATAATAATCTTTGTTCCGAAACCCGGTTTCGATTCAACCGCAAGACTTCCGTTTAACAGCCTTATTCTTTCTCTTATACTGAACAAACCAAATCCTGTTGCCATATTTTCCTTTAACGGCAGCTTTTTCCCAATATCAAATCCAGTTCCGTCATCAGCCACGCAAATATTCATCTTATCATCTACTTGTTTTATCGACACATCAACATGTTTTGCTTTGGCATGTTTGGCGACATTGATAAGCAGCTCTCTTACCGCTTGAAACAAAAAAACTTTAATATTTTCATCGAGCTGTTTTGTCTGTCCGTCCGTATCGAAGTCGGTTATTAGGCGGTCCCGTTGTCTGCTCTGCCTTAAAAGCCATTCGACTCCTGAATCGAACCCCAGCTCGTATAAAACGGGCGGACTAATTTCGAAAGTAAGCAGCCGCGTGCTTTCAATCGTCTTGGTTAAAAGATTGCTGAGATTTTTTAGCTCTTCTTTGGCTGCCTCATTTTGAGATGACTCAGCCAATGATTGCAATTTAATCCTTGCAAGAGCGAGATTCTGGCCTATGTTATCATGAACATCGCTTGCTATGCGTCTTCTGGTTCTTTCTTCTGCAAGTGATAATTCCGCAGCAAGAGAGCGAAGCTGTTTATTAAGACCTTCAAGCTCTATGGTACGCTGCTGAATACGGGTTTCTAATTCACTTTTGATTTGCTCTAAATCATGCTCCGCCTGCTTACGGTCGCTGATATCGAGCATAACACCCTGAAGGAAAAGCGGTTTGCCGTTTTGGTCTTTAACAATCGAAGCTTCATCGCGGAACCATACGATTTTACCCGAAAAATTAATCATTCGATATTCGCAAGAAAACGGCTGTTCATGCGAATGAGCCTGAACAAGCTCTTTCATTACACGGTCCTTGTCTTCAGGATGCAGCCTTTCGCGCCAAACATCAGGATTTACCTTGTATTGCTGCGGTTTAATTCCAAGAATAGTTTCAACTTGCGGGCTGATGAAAAGCGTGGTCGAGTTTTCATCTAAAGCAGCTACATAAAGAATGGCCGGCAGCTGCTCGACAAGAGTTCTATATCGAGCCTCAGCCATTTCAAGCTGTTTATGTTTTTGGATTTGCTCTGTAATATCACGGTCGACTCCTACTATATAATAACGTCCGTCAATAACAACAGGAGCAGCCGCCCACTCATAGATATTTTCCTTGCCGTCAGGACGAATCCAAGAAGTTTGGCCTTTAAAGGGGATTTGTTTTAAAATACATTGATACCAATAATCTTTGGTTTTCTGATTGACTCGGTCACTGACAAAATCATTCAGATTATCCGCGGCCATCAGCTCCTCACGGCTTCGTCCGGTCATTTCTACGTATTTATTATTGCAAAAAACCAGACGACGCTTATTCAGCTTAGTATGAAATTCGCAGATACTGATACCGTCGAAGGAATTATCAATAATAAGCTGAAGATGCTTTTGCGTAGTATCCAGTTTTTGTTGAGTCTTTTTAAGTTTTGTCATGTCGGTAAAAAAGCCGACGCGATATCGCCTGGCATCTAACGCAATCGTCGTGGAACTGCCGTAAAAAAATTTTATGCTGCCGTCCTTGCATAAAAAAGGTATATCAATAGCTGTAGATTTTTCCTCTTTTACAAATTGACTAAACATAGCATAAATTTTATCCATTTCTTCTTTGGGATGTATATCATCTACCCTCAAAGATTTTAACTCAGATTCAGAATAGCCAAGCATTTTGCATATAGCCGGATTTGCAAAATAAAAACGCCTTGTTTGCACATCAGCCATCAGAATCCCTTCCGCAGCGCCTTCGAATAAAGTTCTGTATCTCCTTTCAGACTCATCGATATTTCTAATAGCTTGTATTTCCTTTGTAGCGTCAAGACTTACTGCTATAAGAGCTGCGATACGATTAGAATCATCAAAGACAGGTACGACAGTCACAAGATAACACTTTTGGACACCATTTTTGTCGGTGACGGGCACTTCGCAATCAAAAGCAGTTTGGCCTGTTTTAAGAACATCCTGTTCTATTTTCCGCCAGAGTTGAGCCTCTGAATCGGGTATGAAATCTTTCTCGGTTTTTCCTATAAGCTGATTTATGCTGTCAGCTTGCATCAACTGCTGAACCGCTTTGTTGCAGGCCAAAAACCGCCCTGAAGTATCTTTGATACATACCGCATGCGGAAAACTGTCCAGTAAGATGCAAGCCAGCTTGTACTTATTATTTTCGCCCGATACCCCTGATAAATCACCGGCTTTGACCGAGTGCCGAATTAACTCCTCCCCAAGTATTCGTATTTCATTTAATATATCTATTTTGCTGTTCGCACTGGTAGCCATCGAGGATTCAGCCTGTAAAAGCGTGTTTTTGATTACCCTGATACACAGATGTTAACATAGATAAAATCATTGTTCAAGCTCAAAATACTTCAGCCATTGACGGGTTTGAGCTTCATCTAAACCGGCCCTTTTTTCCATCGGCTCACGCTCAGGCCGCTTTCGTGCAAGAGTTTTAATCATCTCACCATAAAATTGTTCGGATTTAATCGAGACTGATTTTGCCCGCTTAGCTGCTTTTCTAACTTGCTGGTCGCTGCTTATTACAGTTAGCCGCTTGGGAGCCGAATCAGCAGTGATTTTGGCTTCTATAATAGAATCGGCGTCCGTATTCTGACCCGAAAAAATAATTTCAAGGTTAGCAGCCTTTGCAAAAGGAGATTTGTCGGGAGGGCCAATTCCATCAAAAATAATTTGGCCTGTCTGATTAGTAAGTCTAAGGTACCGGCCAATCATATGACAAAGCTGTATATCAGTGATTGCGCCTGCTTCGGACTGCTTTTGAGCAGCCCACAAAAGATTATAGCCGTCAATAATTAACATAATAGCTGATGCAGCGGTAAAATTTAATCGGTTCACAAACAATTAACCGAAAAACTCAGGACTGGAATCTTATTTCACCTCCGACGATTGTGGTTTGCGCTTTTGCTTTGACCTTCCAGCCTTGATAGGGACAGTTACGGCTTTTCGACACAAAGAGGTTCGTATCTATGGTATATTCGATATCAGGGTCAATAATTGTAATATCCGCTTGTTTGCCTAAAGAAAGAGTTCCTTTATCTATGCCTATTATTCGTGCCGGATTACATGTCATCATTTTTATAAGCTCAGGCCAGCCGATAATTTTTGGTTCGATTAACGCTTTGACATATAGACTTAACGCGCACTCAAGAGCAGCTATTCCGAACGGAGCAGCCAAAAACTCGAGCTCTTTTTCACTTTGCAGATGCGGCGCGTGGTCAGATACAAGTGCATCTATAAGACCTTCTCGAACTGCCTGCTTTAACGCTTGGATATCAGCGGTTGTCCGCAAAGGAGGATTTACTTTATAATTCGTATCGTAATCGGCACAGCAGTCATCTGTTAAAAGCAAATGATGCGGGGTTACTTCACAGCTAACCGGAAGATTCATCTTTTTCGCTTGGCGTATCAATTCAACCGCACCGGCCGTGGATATATGCTGGGCATGATAGCGAACTCGAGTCTTTTTAATAAGCTGAATATCACGCCAAAGCATCGCTTCTTCGGCAAGAACATCTATTCCCGGCAATCCCAAAACAGTCGAATTATATCCGGCATTCATAACACCGTTTTTACAATAATTATTATCTTGGCAATGCTGGGAAATAACCTTGTCAAACATCGCCGCATATTTCAGAGCTTTGAGCATTACCGCCGGGTCCTGCACTCCGCAGCCGTCGTCTGTAAAACCGACCGCACCCGCCTGAGCCATAAAACCCATTTCCGCAAGCTCGATGCCTTCTCTGTTTTCGGTAATGCTTCCCATTGTATAAACATGGGTTTTGCGGGCCTGCCTGCCCTTTCTATGAATATATTCGACGTCAGTCTCATCCTGTATCGGAGGATTGGTATTGGGCATGCAAACAACCGAAGTAAAACCGGCTGCAACCGCTGCGGCAGAACCGCTGGCGATGGTTTCCTCTTCTTCGTCTCCGGGTTCGCGAAAATGAACGTGAATATCAATAAGACCGGGCGTAACCAGTTTTCCGGAAGCATCAATTACCCGAGCAGTGCTGTTTTTCACTTTTCCAACAGCGGCAATTTTACCGTCACTGACAAGAATATCGCATTTTTCATCGCGATTGTTCGCCGGGTCAATCACCCTGCCGTTTTTTATTAAAAGTTCTTCCATAATTATTATGCCTGCACCTGCGCCGCAGCCTGATTAACCAAAAATAACACAGCCATCCGCACCGCCAAACCGTTTTTAACCTGTTCGAGAATTACACTATTATTACCGTCGGCAACCTCACTTTCGATTTCAAGGCCGCGATTAATCGGCCCCGGGTGCATAACGAGAATATCAGGTTTGGCTTTTTTCAGACGCTCGACCGTCAGCCCGAAATAGTGAGAATACTCACGCACCGACGGGAACTGATTGCCTCCGAGTCTTTCGAATTGAATTCTGAGCATATTTATTACATCAACCTTCTCGATAACTTCATCGAGAGAGTAACTTACTTTAACAGGCAGCTTTTTGACTTCACTCGGCATTAAAGTCGGAGGAGCTACGAAGGTAACCTCAGCTCCGAGTTTTGTCATAGCCCACATATCACTTCTTGCCACTCTCGAATGAGCTATATCTCCAACAATTGCAATTTTCAAACCATCCAGATTGCCTTTGTGTTTCGTAATAGTGTAAACATCAAGCAACGCCTGAGTCGGGTGCTCGCAATAACCATCTCCGGCATTTACCACGCATGCATTGATATTTTTACTAAGCAGTTTAGGAGCGCCGGCGGCGCTGTGACGAATAACAATGATATCGATACCCATAGACTCGAGATTTCGGGCTGTATCGAGAAGTGTTTCACCTTTGCTGACCGAGCTTAGCTTTTTTGTGAATTCTATGACATCGGCACTAAGCCTGTTCGCAGCCAGAGTGAAACTGTTTCTTGTTCGGGTACTGTCTTCGAAGAAAAGATTAACTACTACTTTGCCGCGAAGAGGCGGGGCTTTTTTGACTGAACGCGTGCTTATCTGCTCGAAGCCTTTGGCTGTATCAAGAATAAATCTGATTTCCTCGGCTGTCAAATCATGCAGCCCGAGAAGATGCTTATGCCGCCATATTATTTCTTTGTTTTTCGGTTTCATTTATTCCACGAACACTTCGTCTTTTCCGTCAGATTCGACAAAATTGACCTGTACCCGTTTATCGACATCCACTTCGGCTTTAAACCCTATATAATCAGCCTGTATCGGCAATTCACGTCCGGAACGTTCAACCAGAACAGCTAATTTAATCGCCATCGGCCTTCCCAAATCCACCAGTGCATCAAGTGCTGCGCGGGTGCTTCTTCCGGTATAAAGCACATCATCGACTAATATTATGATGCAATCATCGATGTTAAATCCGATTTCTGTCGGCTGAACCTTGGCTTGAGTATTGGCAGGCGAATTGAGGTCGTCACGGTACAAGGTTATATCGAGAGTCCCGCACGGTATTTCCCTGCCGGACAATTCTTCGAGTTTCGCGGCGAGCCGCTGGGCAAGTATTTCCCCCCTGCTGCGAATCCCTACCGCCGCAATTTGTGAATCAGGCGGTAAATCCGCGATTATTCGTTCGGCGATTACACCGATAGTCTTATTGATTTGTTTGGCGTTTAAAATTACTGTCATTTAAGGCCTCAGCCTGCCACGGCAATGCATTTCATAAGAGTATAACTATAACACAAAATTAAAGCAAGTACGGAAGATTCAATCTTTATCTTGACTTATTTACAATGATTCGGAAATTGTCGCCTGTCGGATAGCGGATTTGTTAAGCTGCGGGTAATTCGACAGTCGGCGGTAACGCCAAATAGCATTACACAAACGCCGCAAAACCATTCTGCCTTCGGGGCTGGCTTCTAAACCGACCAAATCTAAGTCCAGCCGGTTTTCCTGCTCATCCGCAGTCATATACAAATTTCTGATACAGGCATTGGCTGTGATAGGAGACTCATTAGGAAACGGAATAAACCGAAAGCCGATATAATCGCCCTTCTCCAAATTAAAACCTTTTGCAATATCGATACCCGCACAAAGCCCGTCAGCAGACAAATTTATAAGTCTTCCCGACCAGCCTTGAAGAATATGAGCGGTAAACATCGGTTCGTCACCGTTATGCATTTTCTTATGCCAAATATCGACGCTAATATCCAAGTCCTGCGGTACCTCGTACCGGATAAAATTCGTATTCCGAACGATTTCAATTTCTTCCGGCATAGCCATGCTTATAATATCATCTTTCACAGTAATTGCTTCAGAGCTGAATATAAAACGGTCGCTGCTGTGACTTAATTCACACTGAAAAGATACACCTATAAGATGTCCTTTTTCTATCGGCAGGTCCTTCAAGCTAATCTTAGGCTTGACCATAATTTCGATTTTGCCGTCTTCTACATGATGAATAAATATGCGTCTTCGATGCCATCGCTGTTCAACACAGTATGACATAGATGCCGGAATCTTGTTTTCCAGAACATACTGAAGAATTTCTTTCGCTTTTTCACCTATGAGCATTATCAGTTCTTCCATGCCCTATACCCTTTTTGAAAAACGAGCATGCCGAAATTGTTGATTCAACCGCAATCATACATCGGCTTTATAAGGCTTTGAGTAAGGTTAAATCCGCAAACTTTCTGCAAGACCGAATAAACTCTTAAGGTCTTATAAAAAACCCGTTTTTAATAACAAAAAACATGGTTTTCAGCCGAATCAGGAACACTAAAAACCTTGAAAAACAAAAGATTTTGTGGTATAATGATTATGAGAATCAGATAGTATCAAGACGCATCAGCTTTGGGGATTCGCAATTAAAACGGATTGTGCTTTAGGTTCTGGAGCGTTGTGATGAGAGAATCGGCCCCTGTAAGGGGTATTTTCTGTTCGGTCTTTAAGTGCTTATTAGTACTGTTTTTGTTCTGCGCGCATTTAACAGCCGATTCGAAAATGCAGCCTCAAGCACTCGATTTCGCCGGAATTTTCCATCTTAAACAAATCGACCCGACCCTAAACGGTGATTCTCTGAATATCGGTGTAATCTGCCGTAGCACAACATATCAGCAAGGCATACCGCAAAATGATTATCTTCCAAATGTAAACCACCGAAGCTTCAACGAAGAATTTTTTACGTTTCACGATGACAGCAATTTGCCGCCGGGGATTTCAGAACATTCGACCGCTGTCTGCTCGATATTATTCGGCGAAGATACAAATGTTCAGATTGAAGAACCAAGCACATTCAGCTACGAAGGAATTTTGAATCAGTCAAACGCTGAAATCTATGAATTTTGGTACTTTCTTAAAAATTACATATTCCATAACTCCAAGCCTAACGCGGATATTATAACTGTAAGCGCCGGAAGCCCCTTTGAAGACTGGTGGACAAGAGGATTTGACGCGTTAGCTCAGCATCACGATATGATTATTATAGCCGGAATCGGCAACGGCCTTTCAGCGTATGACCCTCCGCTATATCCCGCTGCCGGAGCCAATATAATCGGGGTCGGATTAACAACTCCGATTATCAGCGATGAACAAAAAAATTCGTTTCAAGGTTTCTCTTTCCCTCAGACGAACCACTCTACCGGCGGGCCTACCAATGATATGCGATGCAAACCTGATATAATTGCTCAGGGAGATTGCTTGGTTGCAGGGCTCGATGATACCGGAAGTTATGTATATTCGGGCAGCTTTTCAAGTTTCGCAACTCCTGTTGTCGCAGGTACAGCAGGGCTGCTTTTGCAAAAAGCCAAACAAGACCCCGCCCTTAATGAAGCCGCTGTACCAGAGGCAATAAAAGCTATATTAATGAATTCGGCAACTAAACTGCCCTACTGGCACAAAGGCCGAGTCGAGAAAGATGACGATAATATCGTACCTCTGGACTGGATGCAGGGAGCGGGAATGCTAAACGCAGTCGGCGCATATAATACGCTTATCGCAGGACAATACAAACCCGGTAACGCGGCTAAGCTTGGCTGGGATGTATCCAAGCTTGACCCAAACATGGTTTTAGAGAACAGTTATCGGTTTACAATTAGCAGCCCGGCGGAAAAATTCATTACCGCAACTGTCGTCTGGAATAAAAACTATCAGGACAAATATCCTTTCGAGGCTTTGCCGGAAAAAGATGCTGACTTGAAACTCGAGCTTTGGGCTATTGATTCGGAAAATCCTTACAACAATTACCTGCTTGATTTCAGCGACAGCAAAGTCGATAACGTCGAGCATATCTATACCAAAGCCAACCCGAATTTTACCGAGTACGAAATTGTAGTCGCTTATTCCGTTCTTAAAAACAAAAATACAGACCCTGACAGATATGCTCTGGCGTGGAGTGCCGCGGAAAATACCGCTGATGACAAAAAATTATGGTTCGACCTTAATACCGACGGCAAATTCGATAATAAGGACATAGCTATTCTGCTCGAAAATATTATTGATTTTTCAAGAAAATCCTCACGCTATCTGGTCGGAGACATCAATCAGGACGGCAAAATTGATTTTGAAGATTTACAGATTTTCACCAATGAGCTGAAATCGCAATCCGAAAAATAATACTTTAGCAAGCCCTTGCGATAAATTTCTTTTATTTATCCTGCCTTACCGCTAAATAATTATGGTCGAGGCTACCCCGTCAAATGCGCATACACTTCGGCTGATAATCAGCTTAATTATCAACAAGTTCCAGCGGCCCGTGAAAGCCTGTCGTTTATAGCCAATCCAAGACCGGTATTGGGAACTGTTTCCGCGATAATTATATCCAGACCGTTTTCATCGAGTCTGCGCATAGCACCGAAAAGATTAGCTGCCGCTTCACGAAGGTCGCCGGTTTCTGAAAGGATTTCGACAGATTCAAAAGATTCCTGTTTATCAATCTTTCTCAATGCCAGAACACCTACTTTTTTATCGGACGGCGGAGTAAAATCTTTAAAATCAGAGACCACCTTTAATCTTGTATGCGGGGCATAATGGCGCGGCAGCATACCGGGCGCAGTTACGGGAAGCACGGCAGATGATGTATTTTTTCTCAGCGGCCCGATAAGTGCTTCAATTTCCTCTAACGGCAATCCCCCCGGCCGCAGCAGCATCGGCGAATCATCTGTGAAAGATACGATAGTGGATTCAACTCCGATATGGCAGGCTCCGCCATCAATAATAAAATCCACTTTCTCAGCTAATTGGTCGAAAACATGCTGAGCGGTAGTCGGACTGGTATACCCAAAAAGATTTGCGCTGGGAGCCGCCAGCGGCAATTCAGCCTTACGGATTAATTCCATCGCAGCCGGATGCCTCGGCATTCGAACCGCTACATTTGCAAGTCCGGCTGTAACCAAATCGGGTACTTGCGGTAATTTCGGCAATACAACAGTCAACGGACCTGGCCAGAAATGCTCAATGACAGTTTGTGCCGCTGTTGGCACATTCTTCGTCAACAACGGTAACTGCTCCACACTGCCCACATGGACTATCAAAGGGTCAAAACTCGGGCGTTGTTTTACCTCAAAAATTTTCGCTACAGCTTTCTCATTAAAAACCGCTGCACCAAGCCCATATACCGTCTCTGTCGGAAACGCTACAATGCCGCCATTTCGCAGAATTTTTGCCGCGTTATCAAATAATCCGGAATTTTCCTGTTTTTGCCGCTGCATTTCAAAACATGCGAGAATCCAACTGCCGGCTTCACGAATCCCCGGAACAATCGTCTTGCCCGGAGTAAGGTCTTTGCGGTGTTTAGAACCGTGCCCTGTCAACACATATACGCCTTCGGCGCCAACATTATCCGCAAGTATCACATCATGCGGGTGGTCGCCTATAACGAACGACCGCTTCAAATCAATCCTATGCTCTTTTTCAGCTTTTAAAAGAAAAAAGGGATTAGGTTTAATACAGCTGCAGCCGTCGGCACGGCTGTGATGGCAGACGTATGTCTCAACAATCTTCACACCCGCCTTAGCCAGATGCGATGTAACGTATTTATTGACAGATTCAACACCTGTATGATTCAGAGTACCTTTGGAAATACCAGATTGATTTGTCACGATGAAGAGGGAAAAATGCTTTTGAAGTCTGCGCAGTGTACTAATAGTATCATCGTAAAAAACTACCTGAGACGGATGGTTCAAATCACCGAGGTCTTCGATAATCGTGCCGTCCCTATCCAAAAACACAGCCGGCTGCAGATTTGGCTTTGAAATTAAATCCACGAATCCCTTTCTGATTAAAATTCAATTTTTGCTGATACTGCCCCGCTATTATTACAGAATCTAATAACAGAAACACTGATTTTACGGTTTTATACACAATAGTTCAACAGAGGGCCGAATCATATTATATTTTAATAGGCTGTGAAACATATCTCTTCCAATTGCACGTCTTTTTTGCTAAATAATTACAGATTAAACTGCTTATGAAAAAAAATGTAGAAAAAATAACTAATAAAGATGCTGTTGTCGAGGCTCCGCCGTCAAAAGCCCATACTCTTCGGGCTTTGATAATCGGCTCTCTGGCAAACGGTGTAACAATTATTGAAAAACCCCTCTTGGGCGAGGACCAGCTCAACGTAATCAATTGCCTAAAAGCCCTTGGAATCGGTATCGAGCAAAAACCGGACAAAATCATTGTAAAAGGCTCGGACGGTAAATACTCCCCCGCAGCCGAACAGCTTTATGTCGGCGAATCCGGCGTGGGCATGAATTTTTTATCAAGTGCCGCTTGTCTTTCTGAAAAACCTGTTGTTCTTTCGGGAAATAAAAGATTAAACGAACGGCCGATAGGCGAAGTTATCCAAGGACTAAAACAGCTCGGCTGTAAAATCGAATTTCTGGAAAAAGAAGGTTACCCCCCTGTCAGAATTTTCGGCGGAGGAATAAAAGGCGGAACAGCAAAGATACACGGAGCCAAAACTTCCCAGTATTTCAGTTCGCTGGTCATATCCGCTTGTTATTCACGGCAGGATGTAACCTTAGAATGCCTCGATAATATGACCGAAAAACCTTATTTCGATATCAGCCTGAAGATGATGGAAGATTTCAAAGTCACCGCACAAAATTACGATTATAAAAAAATAACAATCGCGGCGAACCAGCGGTATAAAGGCCGAACCATAAAAATTGAGGGCGATTACAGCAGCGCATCGTTTTTCTTCTTAGCCGCTGCGATATGCAAATCCAAAGTTACCGTCAGCAATCTCAGAATCGACTCGAAACAGGGCGACAAAGAATTTTTGTCATTAATCGAAAAAATGGGGTGCAAAATTTACCGAACTGCCGATTCTATCTCCGTCGAAGGCGGTAATCTTAAGGCCATAGAACAAAATATGAGTGATTTACCGGATTTGGTCCCGCCTCTTGCCGTCGCATGCGCTTTCGCAGAAGGAACAAGCAGGCTGACAAATATAGGCCATCTGCGGCATAAAGAATCCGACCGGCTGGGCGTGATGGCCAAAGAGCTTGCCAAAATGGAAATAGACGCCGAATGCGAAGAGGATTCGCTGGTTATCACCGGAACTGCTCACGCCAAAGGAACAACCATAGACCCGCATAATGACCACAGAATCGCTATGAGTTTCGCCGCAGCTGGTCTGGTTACAGGCGGCCAAACAATACAAAATCCCGCCTGCGTCGCAAAATCTTTTCCGGATTTCTGGGAAAGATTTGCAATATTTCAGAAATGAAGATATGCTTACAGAAAATAGCAAAAAACACTGAGGAAAAAACGATTGTATGGCAAGCAAAACCAAAGGCCAGATAGAAGCCCAAATCAGCGAAGCCCTAATACAATTTGAGAAAGAATATATGGGACGAGGGCCTGAAGAAACTCAAACCCATATAATCGAAGATCTTGTGGTGGTAAGATTAAAAAGAGTCTTAACGCCAGCCGAGCAGCAACTGGCCAAAAGCACTAAAGATACGAGAGGACTAACTCTTGTCAAGCAGGTCAGAACGGAACTTATAGAAAAAGCAAGAACTCTTCTTAACTCGGTCATCTCCGATATCACGGGACGAAAAGTTATCAGCATTCATACCGACATCAGCACCGTAACCGGTGAACGCATAATTGTATTCACCCTTAATGGTTCCCTCATAACAACAGAATAAACATCTCAAAAAAAATATTTCACTTTTTTATTGACAGGCAAATTAAATACCTTATATTGGCGGGTCTTGTAGATTCAAGGCAGATTAACAGGGGGTAACATTACCTGCTGGATATATGCTGGCAAAAAAGCTGAAAGCTGTTTTGTCGGCTTTTTTATTTGCCTTACAATTAGGCTGCCGATTAGGGGCTATTTTTAGTCAAAATGGCCTTTAGAATGCACACCAAAACAGCAAAAATAATGGTTTTTCAATAAATTTAGGGATAGACCGTTCGCAAGTGATACTTTAGGAGAATTATAAAGTGATTGATGGAAATCTTAATTTGTTAGGCAAGCATGTGCCGCAGTACATAGCCAGCTTACTTGAGATGTGTCCATGCTGGTCAATGCCCACTTCCCGACAGGATATACTGTCCATGGCAATGGGAGGACAGCAAGAAGGCGTATTTGAGGTTGCCTATGAGGTGCCCGGCAGAGGTCGAGTTATCGAAGCAACTGTTACCAAATGTAAAAACGGTCTGGCCGTTAACTATACGGAACCATATATGCGCAGACGAGATCCTTCCTGCATGCTGGTTGCAGATGAAAAACCGACTGATAAAGCAACTTTTATTGAAAGATTCGGCAAATCTTTTGAAAAATCAAGACTGGAAACGTTCGATTGGCTGAAACAGCAGAAACTTGTAGTTATGCCTTTTATACCGGGGGGAATTGGTGCAGCCCAGCAATACGGGGCATTACTTATTGCACCGAACAACGCAGGATTTTTCATAGGAGGTTTGGCTGACCTTCAGGGAATGATTTTGCCCAATCAAATACCAGACGATTTTCAAATTGCCAGTGTAATTTATCTGGCCCCGCCGTTCAGACATACCCATTTTGATGGCAAACAAATCGTTGTTCATAATCGTCTGGACCAAATACACGAGATTTTCTCTTACAATCTATACCCCGGCCCAAGCGCAAAAAAAGGTGTTTACGGAGTATTGCTTTCTATGGGCGAAAAAGAAGATTGGCCCACGCTGCATGGTGCTACCGTACAGGTAATTACTCCATACGACAATATTACAACCATAATGCACGAAGGGGCAAGCGGAAGCGGCAAAAGTGAAATGCTTCAGTATGCACACCGACAAGCAGACGGACGGTTGATGCTCGGACGAAATATCGTAACCGGTGAAGAACGTAATTTGGTTCTTAATCAAGGCTGCAGCCTTCTGCCGGTAACAGACGATATGGCTATGTGTAAACCAATCAAACAAAATATTGACGAATATTTGATAGCAGGTGATGCAGAAAAAGCGTGGTTTGTGAGGCTTAATCACATTCTTCGGTACGGCACCGACCCTGATGTTGAGTCGATAACCATAAAACCTAAAGAACCTCTTATCTTTCTAAATCTTCAGGCTGTCCCAGGTTCTACATGTTTGATATGGGAACACATTGAGGATAAACCGGGAGTACCTTGCCCAAACCCCAGAGTAATTTTACCGCGGCAGATGGTACCTAATTCCGTAGATGGAACAGTGGAAGTCCACATCAGAAATTTCGGCGTTCGAACACCGCCGTTCACCCGCAAAAAACCTACCTATGGAATTATAGGTTATCTGCATCTTCTTCCTGCCGGCCTTGCATGGTTATGGCGGCTGGTAGCTCCCCGAGGATATTCTAATCCGAGTATAACAGATACCGCCGGGATGACGAGCGAGGGAGTAGGCTCTTATTGGCCATTTGCGACCGGAAGAATAGTTGACCATGCTAATCTTCTACTGCAGCAAATCCTAAGCACCCCAAAGGTTCGCTATACTTTGACTCCGAATCAATACGTCGGAGCATGGGAAGTTAGTTTTATGCCGGAATGGATAGCACGCGAATATCTGGCCAGAAGAGGTATAGCAAAATTTCTTTCCTCGCAGATACAACCTGCCAGATGTCCGATTCTCGGCTACACTTTAAATTCTATGCAAATTGAAGGCGTAATACTGCCTGAATGGTTTTTACGCGTGGAAAAACAACCCGAAGTCGGATTAGAAGGATATGACTGCGGCTCTAAAATTCTGCAGGAGTTTTTCAAACAAGAGTTAACAAAATTTCTTCACTCGGATTTGAACCCGCTTGGAAAGGAAATTATTACCTGCTGTCTGGATAACGGTTCTGTAATAGATTATGAGCGACTATCTTATGCAGTTAACTAAACATAGAATCTCTACAGATGTTTTTGGCTTGTAGAGAACGGTTTTTTCTGTTAGATTTCAGTGTCTATATTATATTTTTATTTTTTAAAGGAGAAAATTATGATTGGCTGTAACTTCGGACGTATCTTCCAAGTATCCGTAGCCGGCGGCTCGTATCAGGAAGGGCTGACTACTGTTATTCAGGGCCATCCTCCGGCTATGGAAATTACCGAACAGGAAATTTACGGTGACTTATTGCTTCGAAAACCCGGGGCGGACGAACTGTCAAGTCCGCGAAAAGAACCGGATTTACCTGTAATATATACGGGCTTGAACGCTGATGATACAATCGAAGGTGCTGGTAATAAGAATCATACCAATGGTACTCCTCTGACGATTTTGATTCCTAATCTCGACCGGCACTTTATCCATGTTAAGCAGTATCAGGATACTAACCGGACACCTCGCCCCGGGCATGCTTCATACGCATCTTTCGTTAAATATGGCCCTGATGATGACGCGATAGGCGCAGGATTTTTCAGCGGCAGAAGAACTTCGACCATCGTAGCTGCCGGATACGTAGCCAAAAAAATTCTTAAAAAATTCGGTATCGAGGTTTTTTCATATATTACAGAAATCGCCGGTGCCTCATGCGGGGAAATCGACCATCAAAAGGCCCTGCAATACACCGAACAATACAAAAAGATGCGCTGTGATTATGACCCGTTCTATCAGGAAGTTTATGTCAAAGGACGCATAAATATGAATATGCGATTCCTCGAAAAAATGAGCATCTTCGCCCAGATTGAAAATGAAATCGACGCTATAAGAGATAAAACTCCTAAGATGATACCCCAAGAAATCCGTGAAAAATACGGCGTACATCACATCGTTAATTGTCCGGATATCGATGCCGCACAAGCAATGGTCGATGCCGCAAATAAAGTAAGTCAAACCGGAGATTCCTGCGGCGGAGTTGTCGAAGTAGTCGTATTAGGACTCCCTGTAGGACTTGGCGAACCGGCTTTCTGCAGGCTTGATTCAGAGCTTGGAAAATTAATCGGAATCGGAGCAGTCAAGGCCGTAGAAATCGGAGCCGGCATGAAAGTCAAAGATATGACCGGAATACAATCGAATGACGCGATTCACTCAGAAAACGGACAGGTTGTTTTCGATTCGAACCAAGCCGGAGGCATCACCGGCGGATTATCAACCGGACAGCCGGTCGTTGTTCGCGTCGCAGTAAAACCAACTCCGACAATAGATAAACCACAGCACACCATCGACAAATACACATTAGAAAATACGCAGCTGGCCGCAATTACCAGACGTGACCCGACTATAACCGGACGAATATGGCCCGTTGCCGAAAATTATACCGCAATGGTGATACTCGACAGTCTGATGGCACATTTGGCTTATCAGGCGGTTAAGAACAAATAATAATTTTTACCGCGAAAAAAGAAAAAGCCCCGGTTCGGCCGGGGCTTTTCTCTATATAATATCCGAGTTTTCATTCAATCTTAAGGATACGGTATCGTTTGACCTCTGGGGTTAAAGAAATCACTGCTCGTACCGTAATTCGGTATCGGAGTAACACTGTCGCGAGTTTCAACCCGCCACATATACCAGCTCTTGGAACTTGCGGATGAAACCTTTACCGTATAAGTTGGGTCTATCCGCCAGCCGCTGCTCAATCCACTCAAATCCTTACAAATGAACCTATATAAAACCGGCTCCGTCTGGTCGGTTGCAGTTACAGCGGTCATAGTATGGTAATAACCGTCAGCACCTGTAAACTCATTAGGAAGCACTGCAAATGCCGCCTTGTAAATATTCGGATAAACATTTGTTATCGGAGGCTCTCTGTCAGCTACTTGTCCGGCCTCAGCAGTTGTCGCAGCAGCAGGTTCTGACCAAGCAGTCATATTTCTATTAAACGACCTGTCACGAGCGGCAACTCTGAATGTATAAGTAGTATTCGGCGTCAAACCTGCACTGATAAACTCGCGAGAATCCTGCCAGATAATCTGACCGGTTGTAGTATTCCAGAACCCATATTCAACACCGCTTTCATCAGAAGCAAGACTGGCCACCATTCCGATTTCCGTATCCGACAACGTATACGGTAATTGAGAGAACGTCATTGGATTTGGCGTAGGCGGGGTCTCGTCATCGGCAAAACTCTCTGTGCCTGTAACAGCTCCGGCTTCAACCGAAAATCTGGTCTGATTATTTAATGCATCACGAGCCTTGACTCTAAATACGTAACCAGTATCGGCTTGTAGTCCGATTGCAGTATACTGTCTATCTGAAATCCACCCGCTGTCAAAGTTCGGGTCAGTAGTACATTCAAACAGATATTGTACCGGCCAGCCCCAAGCATCAATCGCCCCGACGGCTTTCATACTAATTTCGTATGGAGCCACGGCAGAAGTCGAATAAGGCTGAATTTCCCATTGCATAGGATTCGGCATAGGAGGCTGGTCATCGTGAACTTTCCAGCATTCCGCCAAAAGCGAAATATCCTTAATACCAACAGATTCATCATAATTAAAATCTGCCCCGCTGCACCAGTTATTATTTTCTGAGCAGTCCTGATGCAGCCAAACCGAAGCAAACTTGGCAAAATCAGCAAAATCAATTTTGCCGTCATAAACCAAATCGCATACCTTACACAAAGCACCTATAGATGTTAAGGGGTAATGGAATCCCATATCAACACGGCCTTTGTCAAAAACTTCATCCGTGCGTGTAGTATATTTATCCAAGCTGACACCGCTTGCAAGAACTGTAGCAGAAGCAGCTGCCTGACCTCTGTCAACACAGGGGCTATTCTTAGCCTGCCCCGCTAATATTTGACTGAGATAATAATCCCCATTCGGACTCGATACAAATAACGGGTCATCCGCAGGATTTGATCCGATATTACTGCTGCTCGGATTACCCGCAAATATACAACCGTTGTCTTTCCATACATTTCCGCCGACCGATGGAGGTTGAACCGCAACCATACCGCCCTGAATATCACTGTAACTTACAACCACAGCAGCCGGTCTGGAGGCAGGCCTTACTGCAATTTGATGCCCGCTTCCTGTAGTTCCCGCGGAATTGCCCCAAATTATACTGTTGTTTACAGTTGTATAATTTCCATAAGAACTATAAAGACCGCCGCCATATCCTCCGGCACCGGCGATTGTGTTATTAGCAATCGTGCAGTTTTCAATCTCCGGATATGCATGCCAATTAGCGCTGATTCCGCCGCCCGTTATTCCTGCGATATTTTCAGCTATAAGACAATTGTGAATCAGAACTTTATTCCAGCCCGAAACATCATCGCCTTCGATATCTTTGTTGGAAATGTAAATACCGCCGCCGCTCGTTTGAGAAAAATTACCTATAATCTGCGTATCTATTATCTGAGTATTGCCGCCCAAAGATGCTATAGCACCGCCTTGAGCTCCATTAATAGTAGCTTGATTTTCAGTAAATAAGCATCTTTCTATTATACCCGCACCTCCGACACCAAGCAGTCCTCCGCCGTGCAAAGCACTATTTCCTATAAACTCGGACTTGAAGATATACGGAGCAGATTCATTATAAAATACCGCACCGCCGACCGTAGCTGTATTATTGATAAAGACAGTATTTTCAAAAATTAAATCCGCACCTCTTTCGAATGCAATCGCGCCGCCGTAAGATAATGTATCGTACGCACTAACAGTCGGTGCCGTATTCACCCATAATTCGGGGCCGTCAACATCAGCTTCATTGCCTATAAAAGTACAATTTCTAAAAATCGCGGTGCTGTTATCTGCTGCATATACAGCTCCGCCGAAACGGTCTATCTTATAGTGGCTGTAAGGCCATCCTGGCCTAGGCGGGTTTCCACTTATACCTGAGCTGCCGCCATAAACACTATTATTTTCAAATAAACAGTTAATAAATTCGGGTGAACTGTTAACTCCGCAATAAACGGCTCCGCCAAAACCGCTGTACTTCCAGTAATCCGTAACCTGATATTCCCACCACCACGCACCATCTTTATCACCCCAACTGCCACCATGCCCCTGGGGGCCTTGTTGCCCATCTGCTCCGTTACCTCCATCACCGCCTATTGCCATATTGTTAATAAAAGAACAATTCTCAAATAAAGGCGATGTGTTATCACCTATGCAGACGGCTCCGCCATAAGCTGCTCCGCCGGGACCTCCGTTACCGCCCCAGCCGCGCTCATCAGTTCCGCCTGAACCATCACCGCCATGAACTCCGCGAACAATACAGTCACGGAAAATACAATTGCGTATTGTAGGAGATGCAGTAACATTGGACTTGGTATTATTTTCATCTTCAGGCCATAAGAAATCATATTCCGACATATAGCCGTTAACAAGCCACATGCCGCCGCCGTAACCCCAGTATCCTCGCAATCCGTCAACTCCGGATCCTTGTACATTAACCATCTTGTATGGCCCGCCGATACTTTTTTCGCCTGAATAATGGGCTTGAATAGTTAGACCCTCGATAACCATCTCTCTGCGTACATTTTCTATAACAAAACCGCCGATTATCGTAACATTATTCGCATCAAGCGGATCAACACTTGTAATAGTAATATCTTTGCCGGATACAAATAAATATGGTTCGTCCTGACTGGCTTCGTAGATATCGTAAGTCCCGGGTGTAATCATAACAATATCACCGGAAATTGCAGCATTAATGGCTAACTGAATCGTTGGATATTTAGAATCCGCTCCGACATAAAGTATCCGAGGCGGTGAAAAACTGACACTAACATCTTTACGGCTGGTCATTGTAACTGTATTCTCTCGTGATATAGCCAAGTCATCATCTGTACCTGTCCAGTGAGTGATATTAGATTTATCATCAGGCACAGCCAGAAGTTCTACTACCTCACCTTCTTTATGTATCGACCTGCCCTCGTGAACGACCATCTGCCCGAGAGCTTGATTAAAGTATTCTATATGACCGTTATCAGTGGTTACTTTGGTTGTAAGATAATAAAAACCATCAGGGGTAAATGATACGGTTACTTTCTTTGTCGAATCCATAGTAACAACATTGCATGGGTCGCCCGCCGCGGGAACTCTGTCGGCACCGGTCCAAACATCAACTTTGAAATCCGCGTCCGGAATAGCCGTCAACTCAATTATAGCGCCTTGAGGCACATAAAAACTGCACGGGTCATTGCGAGTTTGTTTCACGAAAGCATTGTCACCATATAAACGGGCTTGGAGCATGCCGTCCGATTCAAAACCGGGTTCGACCTCAACTTCAATTGTCAAACCATACATTTTTATTTCTTCAGGTATCGGATAATGATAGCCCATATCAACCCTGTCGCTATCGGCTACTGCGTCTGTTCGGGTTGTAACTTGCCTCTGCTGAAGTTCATCGAATAAATCCGAGGCATTATCCTTGCCTGCGTTAATACACGGACTGTTGTCAATTTGTCCGGAAGCAAGATGACTTAGATAATATGCACTAAGAGGATCTTTTGCATTTGCTCGGACAAAAATCGGGTCCGCGTTTATATTACCTGTAGCCCAATAAGACCAAGGACCGCCGTTGGGGTCTTGTGTAATCCCTTCAAAAACAGCGGCACTGCCGCCCTGCGAATCACTGTACCTCGTCCAAACCGTAGCGTCAGGATTATTCTGGCTTAATGCATCTCCGACCGCGATTTGTGAACCATATTTTGCGGCATTATCCCATAATATACTGCTGACAACTTCAATGACACTTATCGAATTTGAATTATTAGCAGCACAGCTTATACCTCCACCGCTTCCCGAAATGGTATTTGAAACAGTATTTTCAACAACCGTACAGTTTTTGACGGTAACTACAGCTTCATCTCTGCTCGCAATACCACCACCGCTCTTAAATGCCTGATTGCCTATGATTAAACAATTTGTCAGTTTTTGTTCTGCAGTAGGAGAATTAACCCCCTGTATAAAAATTCCGCCGCCGGAAATCGCTGCGATATTTTCTTCTAATACAGAATTCCGCATATTAAGAGAGCTGCTTGTGCAATGAATACCGCCGCCGGTACTAGTCGATGCCGTATTGGAGCTTATTATACAGTCATTAATATCTAATACGGAATTAATATTAACTATACCGCCGCCGTATCCAGCAGTGTTATTGCTAATGATGCCCCTAATTATATTAATATTATCGATGTCAGCTACAGCCATACCGCCGCCGACAGGGGATTCATTTCCAGAAATGGTGCAGTCAATAATTTGAAGGTTTAAACTGCCTTCACAGTATAAACCGCCGCCCCATCCAAAATAATCTATCATAACATGCTCAGAACGTTCGGATGGATTAAGTCCATCAGGGAATATATCAACCCCGCCATCAAATCCTCTGAAAGAGCCACTAACCCAGCTATTAATGGTCTGGTTTTGAGATATCTCGCTTTTTTCGAGATGGGCTGTTACATTAGAACCAATTGCAATACCGCCGCCGTGACTTGCAATCTGGTAATTCTGTCGAGACGGTATTGGAATTTCTCCGATATACGAGGTTAGTCCGCCTAACCCGGAGACGCTTCCTCTGGTAATATTACCTTTTATTTCGGTGTTTTCGATTAATATAGAGATACCTTGCTCAGCATATAAACCTCCACCTTTAGCCGTAAATTTATCCGGACTGTTCAATCCCTGCGGTGTATCTTCGGTTAAATACGGGTCCCACCTATCAAGCAGTCCGCCGACTCCGCCATCAAATCCTTCTCCGGTTGTAGGAGACGGTGCCCCTGCATCTCCACCGTTTCCTCCATAACCTCCCAAAGCATAGTTTCTTTCTATTATACAGTTTCTTAAAACTGTTTCAGAACCGCAATATATACCACCGCCAAGTACGGAGCCGGGTACTCCGCCATGACCGCCGCTGCCATCACCGGGCAGGTCTGTAAGTGGAGAATGAATTGATGAATCAGCAAAATCACCGCCTGTACCACCATCACCGGCAGTTCCGCCAAACCCAAAACAATTTCTTATAATACAATCTTCAAAAATAGGTGAACCAGCTTGCGGACTAACAAATACACCGGCACCAAAAGCAGAACCTGCATTACCGCCATCACCGCCTCTGCCGCCGGGATTATTCGGGTCGTTAATTTCAGGTGGAGCATCAACACCATCACCGCCGCTGCCGCCATTGCCTGCAAATACCTGACAATCCTGTATAGTTGTACCACGTATAATCGGGCTGCCCCATGCAACATATATTCCTGCTCCTCCGACATCACTGCCATTGCCGCCTTTACCACCTGATATCGGAATGTACGGTGACTCATCATTGCCGTCTGAACCGTCTCCGCCATGCCATCCAATAAGTATACTATCTCTGATTACACAATTCTCCACAAGATGATTTCCATCGATAGCAATACCGCCACCGAACATAGGTACACCCGACTCGTGACCATCCATACCTGGTAATGCAGGTGTGCTCATAGTTCCGCCATGGATATAAATATTAGTAATTGTAAGACCGCGAAGCTCACAGTACCCCCCACCTACCGCAGTATCGCCGACAAGCAAAAAGCCGCCGGACATTTCGACATCATTCATACAATCAATAATCGTAGAGGCAACTATCTGAGGGTCATCTGGATTAATACTTCGTATTGTAATATTCTTATCTACCTTAAAACCTCTGAACCAATCAATATTTGCAGAATCTTGGTTATACCCTTTTGCAGGATACCTGCCCGGATGAATCACAATCGTATCGCCATTCTTGGCAGCATTAATCGCACTCTGTATATCTGGATGGTTGAAAGGAACTTCGATGGTTTTCGGCGGAGCCGTAAGACTCACCATTGCCTTAGTGCTCCATTCAGTAACATTATTAAGAGCGTCCTTAGCCTTAACCTCAAAATAATACGTCTTCCCCTGAACCAGCCCGAAAGGTATAAGATAATTAGGATCCGTGTCATAAGGCCTATTTAATTCTGCAGCAGGATGATCAGGCGTATCAACATAAGCTCTAAATTCATACTGAACAGGGCCGTTCTCGTCGATAGCCTTCATCGCCTGCATCGCAACGCCGCTAATACCATGGCGCCTCGGACTTATCTTCCATTGCATCGGGTTCGGAAATGGAGGCAGATTATCAACAGCAGCCGCTGTTTTAGCAGACGCAGAGCCCGACCATACAGTCATATTATTGCTTTCATCACGTGCTCTTACACGGAAAGTATACGTCGTATCAGGAGCTAACCCTTGCGCATGATATAAAGGCTCATTTTGCCAATCGCTGCTAAAAGAAGAATGTGTAGTACATTCGAATTTATACTGGACAGAACTTTTGTTATCCTGAGCTCGAACAGCCTGCATTACTATAGAATGCCGACCGGTTGCGGCAGGACGACCCCACGATTCCCATTTAGCAGGATCCGGAGTCGGCGGTTCATTATCTAACACTATTTCTTCTATAGCAGCCAAAAGATTCAATCTGCCGTTCGCTACGCATAAATCAGTCAATTGCGGAAACTTATCCGCGGTATCTATTATTGCTCTTTTTACCTGATTATAGCTTAAAGAAGGGTCAATCGATAAAATCAATGCACAGGCACCTGCAACATGAGGAGCAGCCATTGAAGTTCCCTGCATAAATTCATATCTATTGCCCGGCGCAGTACTTAAAATTGTACCGGGATTGCCGCCTCGTAAAAAATCCCCGCCCGGCGCAGCAATATCAACCGAAACAGAACCATAATTTGAATAATAGGCCCTATAATCCGTATTTCCTGTAGCCATAACTGTAATGACATTATCCAGATCAAAGTTAGCAGGCCACACTTCCGCTTGGGCAACATCGTTATTGTTATTTTCATTTCCGGCTGCAGCAACAAAAAGCACTCCTGCATCCCTGGCGCTTTTTACTGCATCATACAAAAACTGCGAAAAAGGCGCCCCTGGTACAATACTTCCCCATGATGCATTAATCACATGAGCACCATTGTTTATTGCATATTCTATAGCCGCAACGGCAATCGAATCAAAACTTTCATTAGAACCACCAGCATCATCGAATATTTTTAGGGCCATAATGCTGACATTCCAATTGACTCCAACAACTCCTCTGGCGTCGTTTCCAACAGCTCCGATAGTCCCCGCTACATGAGTACCATGCCCATCAAAATCCATCGGGTCTGAGTCAGGCATGGAATTAATTGCACTATTACCTATAAAATCATAACCGTAAATATCATCAACATAGCCATTTCCATCATCATCATAGCCGGCAATGCCGTTTAGCTCGGCCAAATTAATCCACATATTCGCTGCAAGGTCAGGGTGTGTATAATCTACGCCTGAATCTGTAACAGCAACCACTATATCTTTACTTCCAACCCCATACCCCCAAGCTTCAGCAGCCTTTATATCCGCACCTATTCTCCCGCCGGCCTGACCAGTATTTAGCAATCCCCACAGTTCTGTAAATCTTGTATCGTTTGGTGTTACAGCATAACTTTTTATTTTATAATCAGGTTCAGCCGCGACAATTCCGGCGGTAGACACATAAGACTGAATAGCTGATTCTACGCACATTGATTGCGGTATGTTAACAAGACACCAACCTCCGAGTTTATTATAGACACGAACAACCGAACCTCCGCCTGCCTGATTAAGCAGGTTTTGTCTGGCAACCGCCTGCTGCGACGGCGCAGCACTGTCAAGGCCATACCCGCTTGAAGCAAAACGCACAAGCACTCGTCCTTGGGCATAAGGTGCATCGTCAGCTAAAGATATAAAAGAAATGAGAAATAATGCGGATAAAACAAGCAATGCTTTTTTATTCATAATATTGCCGCCCCTTTCGGCATCGAACACCCTGAATCAGCCAAATCTTACTTTACTAAATACTAAAAACTTAATTTTAAAAACTAATAACACAGCTAAAAACTATACAAATATCCCCCAAGCTGAGGATATTTATTGTTTACTCCAAATTTAATCTTTAAAAACCTTGTTCTATCGAAGCTATCGCATCAGCTTCTACTTCCTGCTGAAGCAGAATAGTCGGCTTAACCAATATCAGCAGAATTTTATGGTCTTTAACCTGGCTGGTGTTTCTAAAAGCTCTTCCGAGAACAGGTATTTTGCTTAATACTGGAACGCCGGCTTCTTTCGTAACTTCTGCGCCAAGTTTCTGTCCGCCCAGCAGCAAAGTACCTCTATCGGGCACACTTACACGTGTTCTAATCTGCGAAACTTCTGTTTCCGGGAAATCAAGACCATATTGTATTCCCTGCCCGGGTGCATCACCGAACAACGGTATATCAATAACTTGTCTTCTAAACCCGAGAAAATCTTGAAGCTGCGCATCTATATTCAAAAGAACATATTTTTTGTCGGGCGTAATAGTTGGTGTAATATTAAGAATCGTACCGCTTCTTACAGAGCGGTCTTCGTAGTTAACAGTAAAGGTACCTCGAGTAGACCCGTCGGTAGTAGCTGCTTCTCTGCTTTCAATTTCGATATCTCCGGCATAATACAGATATCTTTCGAGACGGAATGACGCTGATTCTCCGCTAAGCACAGTAGCTTTGGGAGCTGTAACAATAGTCGCATCACGATGAGCTTGTGTAGCAGTTAACAAAAAACTGACTTCTAAATCATCAAGAAACGAACCATATCCCCCGCTCATAGAGCCGGCGGTTACCCCTGTTACACCAATACCCGCACCCGTAATTCCGCCGAAAGTTCCGGTAATGCCTGTTCCAGCGGAAAGAGCAATTTCGGAGGAGTTCTGCCCGAAAGCAATTTCACCCCATTTTCCGCCCGGCCTGATAAAGAAATCTACATCCAAACCTATTTCTTCGAGGAAATTTTCCTGAACTATTAGGAAACGAGCTTCAATAGCAACCTGATAACCGTGAGATTTTCTAAGTTCCTCGAGAAGTTTATTAACCTGATTATGCACCTCAGCTGTTTGGCGAACACTCAAAAGTTTATTACTATACGCGGTAATAGTTCCTTCTCCGCCGGCGAAGAACCATGAATCAGGCGCAATCGTATCCTGTATTAATAAAATTAAGGCGTCAACTCTCTCTGCTGCTTCGGTTCGCAAAGTTTCTGCATCCTGTTGGTCTTCTTGTCCCTGATCTTGGAAACCACCGCCGACATCGCTAACACCGCCGCCGCCGCCGCCGCCGGCGCCGCCGCTTACTTGAACTCGATATTCCGCCGGAGCTTGGATAATGTCCGTAACATCATAAACCAGCGTAACCAATTCACTCGGCAATGATTCTTCGGTAGCTATCGTTATAACACCGTTATCAACAATATATCCAAGTCTCGCAAAACCGCCTGATACTGATTCCAGCATAAGCCTAAGAGCGGAACTTAGCTTAATAGGAGAAATCGGGTCCATATTAATCGGGGTTGTCTGATCAATATCCGCGTTATTATAAAGATCCCGCCACATAACGAATATCCTCAAAGCCGGGTCAACCGAATCTCTAAGTATCCCTATCGCATCGCCAAATGCCATATCTCTGTTGAGATCTGACAAGTCAACCAGCTCATCGAGCTGTTCATAAACTTTAGCCGTCGCAGGATCTCTTCCTATTGCCTGCTCGGGAACTCTTCTAGCTGCGATTTCTTTCCAATTTCTCGGATGAACCATTTCTTTCGCATAAGGTATTTCAGCACGGCTGGTCTCTAAAAGTATTGCAGACCTCTGCTGCTGCTTTTCTTTATACACTTCCAACTGTTTCCGGAAGCTTATGGTGTCTTCGAGAGTATCTCTGAGAATCAAAGCATTATTATTCAAGGGATCTATGGCAATCAGCATCTGCAATTGCCCCAAAGCTTCCTCATACCGCTGCTGTTTCTGATAAGCTACTGCATTGTCATAAAGGTCTTTTATTCTGTTTTGCCTGTCCGTCGCCATTCGAGAGCGAATTTGCTCTTGCTCTTGAGCAGCTGCGATACGTCTTTGTTCTTCAATCTGTAACTGCATATTTCTCTGTGCTGTTTCGATATCTTCACGCTGTTTTTGCAATTCTTGGCTATATTCAGCGAATAATGCCTCACCCAACTGCATTCTGTTTCTGTTAACAATATTCTGGGCGTAATCAACAGATTTCAGAGCTTGATCGAAATCACCTTGTTCTTTAAGGCTTCTTGATTTTGCGGAGGCGTCATTAACCACAGCTTTAGTATGACTGCGAATAATATTCTGTCGTCTTTGTATAACTTCGAGATAACCGGCTTCTGATGTTTCTACAGCAGCCGCGGGTTCTGTATGCACGGCTACAGGTTCTGCGACTATGATTACAGGTTCTTCGGCAGGCGTGATATATCTGGTATCAACAGGCTGCTCAACCCCGAATACTTCCCTGTGAATATCAACGGTAGCCGCAGCAGGAGAATGCCCTGTTATCATTTGCTCGGCGAGCTCGGCATCAATTTTAGCAAGATAATCTTCTGCTCTGCTGCCTGCCGGAGCTATTGCAAGACCGCTTTTAGATACTTCAAGAAAGCCTTCGCGAGCCTTTTCAAGCTCACCTGCGTTATAATAATCTACGCTTTGATTATAGAGCTGGGCCATTTGAGCATGCTTGGCTGAAATGCCAACCGTAGGCGCTGCAAGAGACTCTTCGACAAAAGCATTTTGCTGCTCTGTAAGATATCGGCTGTCACGAATGCCTTCCAAAATGTTTCTGGCTTCGGCGTTTCTGCCCTGAGCCATCAATGTTTCTGCGTTAGCAATGCCGATTTCTATACGCTGAACTTCGGCAACCGCAGTTTGTGCTTGCACAAGCATTTCATTCAAACGTTTTTTCTGGTCAGCAGGCATATGATCTTCGTAGTCTTTTGCTCTAATTAACGATTGTTCGGAGGCTTTGTATAAACCCCGTTCATACTGTTCCATTCCGACCTGAATCCACTTCTCGGCGATTTGCTGAACAATTTTTTGCCGTTCAGCCTGTCCTTCCTGCGCCAGACTCAGAGGCATAAAAAGGGTACCTGCGCAAACAAGCACAAATACGGTTATTAATAGCCCTTTAGTGCCAAACGATTTGGATAAATTAAGTAGCGTCTTCAAGAGACCGCCCTCCTAAAAATAAAAAAACTACGAAAAAACACTAAATTTTCACCCACCTACGCCAAAAACCACCCGCAATTTTGAAATGCCATTCGGCGAGTTTGATTTTATAAAAAAAACATCAATTTTGCAAGCAAAAAACACCCCAAAACCGAAACAAACCCTTCATTTGAAAGGCAGTCCCATATTATACTTATTTAAAACCGCCTGTCAAGGTTTACTATTGGCATTTTCTAAACCCTAAGTCGGCAGTTTTTAAGCGATAAATAACCAAAAACCCCGCAGAAAAGGCATTTCCCGCCCCCCGAAAAACCATTTTTAAGTTGCAATTATTTGGATAGTCCGAATTGCCTGCGTTTTATCGTATCGTCAAGACCGTTCAATTCAGCCATAAGCAGCTGATAAAGCCCAGAATCTATATCTCTCTGATAATTTACAACAAGCGTTCTTGCGTCGAATACCAAAGCTTTTGCCTGTTCGAACTCATTTTTTTCCAAATGTTCGGCGACTTTTGTATGGGTATTGCGTACTACCGCCCTTGCATAGCCGCTCCTGATGTTACCTTGGCCTTCGGAACGACCTGCCTGTAACGGCGGCTGTTTAGATGCAACTTGCGCATCCGATTTGACGGAAGAAACCTCAGAGCCAGTTTGCTGAGAAACAATACTGTCCTGCGATTTTTTCCCGAACCAAGAGCCGGATTTTTCTTGTGCCTGCGATTCAATCGCGAGCTGATGAGACTGCTGCGAAGGCAAACTTTTCTTGGACAATTGTTTTTCTATTTCCTGAATATACTGCTCGGCAGTTTTACCCTTCGAAGGTACATACAGACCGCTTGCTGCGACTTCAGAAAAACCCTGTTTTGCTTTTTCCAATTCACCCCCTTGATAATATTGCGTGCTGATTCTAAATAATTCAGCCATCTCGTTTCTGCGAGCGATAAGCAATGAATCAATTTTTTTGAGCACCATATCGATTTGCCCTCGCTCTATTTCATTAAGCAATTTATTATCCCTGTGGGCTTCAAGTATAGTTTTGGCTTGGGCAAGCTGATTGTTATTAATCATTTCATCAGAAATCTTAAGCTCCTGAATCAATTTTTGTTTTTCTATGACGGCATCTTCAAGCTTATCGAATAGCTCATCTATACGCTGCCTTTGTTCCGGACTAATATATTGGTAAAAATCATGCGCTCTAAGCAGCGACTGCTCGGCTTGATTAAACATAGCCTTGTCATATTGCGCGCCGGCTATCGCAAGCCACTGCTCGACAGCCTGCCCGACAGATTCATCCATAACAGAATCATCCGCAGCAAAAGCAAAAAAAACCGAACCAGCAGTTAAGACCGCGATAATAAATCTTATTGAGCCCAAGGGCATCATTTTCCGTCTGTTTTTTAATCCCGAAAATAAGCCTGAAGATACCATTTTTATACCTATGCCTCCTTGTTAAACTCTTTAGGATTTGATTTTTTGTCAATAGGCAGATACTATTACCACGGTCCTATATTATCATCGGCAATAAGGCTAAAAACAATGAAGAAAAACAAAGATTTCCAGCCGCTTATCGCAGCGGTCGAAACCAGCGGCAGATACGGCTCGGCAGCTTTGGCCGCGGGCGAAAGACTGCTCGGAGAAATCCGGTTTCCAGAAGTTATGAGGCATAGCGCGGAGCTTTTTACTGCGATAGATAAACTATTAAAACAATTTGGAAAACAGGCAAATGAAATTGAGCAGGTGCATATTTCAATAGGCCCGGGCAGTTTCACAGGCCTTAGAATTGCCGCAGCCTTTGCCAAAACAATGAATTTCGCAAATCAATGCCGAATAATAGCGGTCGATACTTTAGATGTCATCGCAGCCAATCTAAGCAGCCCCGAAAAATATAAGCGAATCGGAACAATCTTAGACGCCAAACGAGGACTGTTCTTCGCGGCCGCTTATGAATCGGACGGCGAAACAGGATACAAAAAAATTTTCGACGACTGCCTTATAACAGCCGAAGATTTCTTAGAAAAATGCAAAAATTCCGAGCCTATATCATTATTGGGCGAAGGATTGGTATATTATCGTGACAGCTTTAAAACCCACGGCGTTAATTTCTTAGATGAAAAATATTGGTGGCCAACTGCAGCAAAAGTTCATCAGTTAGGCTGGCAAAAAGCACTTCAAGATCATTTCGCAGACCCGATTGCACTGGAACCGATATATCTGCGCCAGCCGGATTTTGGTAAAAGCCGTCTGCTCATTTAGCAGATTTTCCATGTTCTCAAAACCGACTGGAGACGAAGGGAATCGAACCCTCATTTCCGCGATGCGACCGCGGCGTGCTCCCGTTACACCACGTCCCCTATGGTTCTAAAACTTCCGCTATTTTATCGAAAAAAAACAAAATGAGCAAACCTTTTATATAGCCGCTTAAATCAGAACTGCCACTTATCATAACAGCGGATATTTTCAAGAGCCAGCCTTTTAGGTTCTTTTCGGCTGTCTGCCGGATATCCGACAGCCAGAAGTTCAACGATTTCAACACCTTCTGGAATTTCCAGAATACTCCTGACCTTATCAGGATAAAACGAGCCTATCCAGCAGCTCGCCAGCCCCAAATCAGTCGCTCTTAATGCGATATGCTCGATGGCTATGGATAAATCGATAGATGAGATTTTTTGGCCGCAGCGCAATATTTCTTCGCAGACGCTGCAAGCGGCTATGATAACCGCGGCTTTGGCTATAAACATCTGGTTGTTCGCCGCCTGTGCCAATTTTACCCTGTCATTCGAATCCGTAACAATTACAAATCTCCAGTCCTGAAAGTTTTTCGCCGAAGGAGCTAAACGTGCCGCATCCATAATTTGCTCGATTTTTTCGGTTTCGACTGCTTTTTCCAGATAATTTCTGCAGGAATATCTGCTGCGGATTGCCTCGATTAGTTCCATATTCGAACCTTTAGTGCATTTTTTCAATATCCCAAATTTCTAACAGGGCTTAATATATACAGCTAAAAGGATTGACGCAAGAATCAAAAAACGCTATTCTTTACGGTTTCAGGGCGATTAGCTCAGTTGGCTAGAGCACATGCTTTACACGCATGGGGTCACAGGTTCGAATCCTGTATCGCCCATTCAAACCTGTGCAGGAATGATATGTAATTTCGCTCAGACACAGCAGCTACAGCCAATAAAATTTCCACTCAAGATTGCTCTGCCCTTGGCTGAAACTTTAGCCCTTGCCTTTTTTCATTAGTGTCCCACGGAAACCTAATTAAGATTCATCACTTTTAGGCCCGACATATCGGTTTAGACATTCGTATTTTTGATTTAACTTTTGAGCTGCGGCTGTTTATAGATTCATCGGTATGCCGTGGGCGGCGAGGTATTCTTTCATCTGGTGGATACCGCATTCTTCGAAGTGAGTTATCGAAGCCATCAGCACCGCATCGGCCCCGCCTTCAGCTATGGCATCATACAAATGCTCGAGTTTACCCGCCCCGCCGGAAGCGATAACAGGGATATTAACCGCACTGGATACAGCCTTATTTAACTGATTATCATAGCCTGCCTTGGTGCCATCGGCATCCATACTCGTCAGAAGTATTTCGCCCGCTCCGAGCTTTTCGGCTTTGACGGCCCATTCGACAACATCGATATCAGTCGGCTCGGTACCGGCTTTGACGCAGACCTGCCAATGACCTGTTCTACTTTTCGAGCGTCTTGCGTCGATTGCCAGAACAACGCACTGATTGCCAAATTTATTCGCGGCTTGGCTCAGCAAATTCGGATTATCAACCGCAGCGGTGTTGACAGAAACTTTTTCGGCTCCGCTTTTGAGCAGCACATCGAAATCTTCTATACCCCTTATGCCGCCGCCGACAGTAAAAGGAATAAAAACATTTTCCGCGACTTTTTCTACCATATCGATAATTGTTTTTCGGGAGCGAATAGTAGCTGTTATGTCCAAAAAAACAAGCTCATCGGCACCTTCATCGCTGTATCGCGAGCCAAGTTCTACCGGGTCCCCCGCATCACGGAGATTTAAAAAATTAACACCTTTGACTACGCGGTTATCTTTCACATCAAGGCACGGTATTATTCTTTTTGCTAACATATCGCTCAATAATTCTCACAAATTTTCTGGAAATTTTTCAAAACCGCAAGGCCGCTCGGCCCGCTTTTTTCAGGGTGAAACTGCGTACCATAAACATTGCTCTTCTGCACAGCCGCAGGTAATTTAAAACCGTAATCGGTATAGGCAAATTTTGCCTGACTGTCGGTTGTCTGCGAATAATATGAATGAGCAAAATAAAAATGCTTATTTTCGCCGATACCTTTAAAAAGCTCCATATTCTGCGGCAATTCGACCGAATTCCATCCCATATGCGGTATCGTAAGACCATCCGGCAGCTTAATTACTTTTCCTGAAATAAATCCCAACCCTTTATTGTCGCCATGCTCACAGCTTTGCTCGAAAAGCAGTTGATAGCCGACACAAATGCCCAATATAGGTTTGCCCTGCCGTACAACCTTTTTCAGCAAATCCGCCAAATCTCCCAAGGCATTCATCGCATAGCCGAAAGCGGCTACTCCCGGCAGAACCAAGCCTGAGGAATGTTCAATATCCGAGGCATTTCGGCTAAGTTTGACCTCGCAGCCGATATGTTCGAACGCATTGCATACACTTTTGACGTTACCAACAGCATAATTAATAACTACTATCATATTTTTTTATAGTATCCCGAAACGCTAATATAAGAGAAAAATAATCAATCTTTAATTAAAACCAATCGAACATCACAAGTCAAACATCAATAAACTCAGTATTGTCCGAAGACATCTTTTTCTGCTATAATGTTTATTAATAATTTTTCTCAATAAAACAAGATGTTTTATAGATTTTAAGAAAAAACTATAGAAACGGAGAATTCTTATGTGTGGAATCGTAGCCTATCTCGGCAAAAAGAATGCTCAGCCGGTCCTTATCGAAGGACTAAAACGACTCGAATACCGCGGGTACGATTCTGCCGGAGTCGCTATGTTATCTAACGGTGCGATAAAGATAAAAAAAACCAGCGGAAGAATAAGCGTACTCGAAGAAATTCTCGATAAACCCCAAGAGTGTGAAACGCTCGGGATCGGACATACCCGCTGGGCTACACACGGCGAACCTAATACGACCAATGCACATCCTCATCTGGATTACACAGGCAAAATCGCGGTAGTACATAACGGCATTATCGAAAATTATGAAACTTTGAAGAAATGGCTTCAGAGCTGCGGTGTGGGATTTACAAGCGAAACTGATACCGAGGTCATCGCCAATCTAATCGGATACTTCTACTGCAACGACGAGAACGGCTCTATGCATGGCTGCTCAAGATTCGAACGAGCTGTTCAAAGGGCTTTGAATGAAATTCACGGTACATACGGTTTAGCAATAGTCTGCAGGGATTTTTCGGATTGTCTGATTGGGGCAAAAAAAGGCAGCCCTCTTATCCTCGGAGTCGGCAGCGGTGAATATATATTAGCTTCTGACGCTTCGGCGATTGTCGAGCATACCACCCGGGCGGTGTATATGTCGGACGGCGAAATGGTAGTTATAACACCGAAGGGCTTCAACACAAAAACAACAGACAATGTCACGGTGACAAAAACACTCAAGGAAATCGAATTTTCCCTCGAACAAATCGAGTTAGGCGGATTCGAGCATCACATGCTCAAAGAAATTTTCGAGCAGCCCAAGTCACTGGAAACCTGTATGGGCGGAAGACTCGATGTCCGCAACAGCCGGGTAGTTCTCGGCGGAATATCACAGCATCTTCGTCAGCTAACTAAAACCAGAAGACTCATACTAACAGCCTGCGGAACGGCATGGCACGCCGGACTGGTCGGCGAATTTTTATTCGAAAATTTAGTTCGCATACCGACCGAGACCGAATACGCAAGCGAATTTAGATACCGCAATCCGATAATAGAAGATGGAACGGTTGTAATCTGCATAAGTCAATCCGGCGAGACGGCTGACACTTTGGCTGCGGTCGAGCAGGCCAAAGAACGCGGAGCAACCGTACTGGGAATAGTAAACGTCGTAGGTTCATCTATCGCGAGAGCAACCGATGCGGGTATATATCTTCACGTCGGGCCGGAAATCGGCGTAGCAAGCACGAAGGCATTTACAGCACAAGTAGCGATTTTGACGATGCTGGCGATAGAGCTCGGACGAAGAAAACATATAAGCAGCGACCAAGCGGCTTTTTATATAAAAGAGCTCGCGGCGATTCCTGAAAAATTAAGCAGAATTTTAGAGCAATCTAACTATATCAAAGAAATAGCTCAGGCAAACATCGATAAAAACAACTGGCTGTTTCTCGGTCGAGGCGTTAATTATCCTGTAGCACTTGAAGGAGCTTTGAAACTTAAAGAAATAAGCTATATTCACGCCGAAGGACTTCCTGCTGCGGAAATGAAACATGGCCCGATTGCGCTGATTGTCGACCAGATGCCGGCAGTATTTATTGCCACTAAAGGCCCGCAATACGAAAAAATAATCGGAAATATCGAAGAGGTCCGAGCCAGAGGCGGAAGGACGATTGTCGTAGCTACCGAAGGCGATGAGGAAATCAAAAAACATGCTAATCACTTAATTTCGATACCGGATGCTCCGGAATTACTTCAGCCGCTGCTTACCGTTATACCGCTGCAGCTAATGGCTTATCACGCGGCGGTGCTGCGGGGTCTCGATGTGGATAAACCTCGCAACTTAGCTAAAAGTGTAACAGTACAATAGCCGCCTGCCTATGCCGACAAAAAAAAGACCATTCACAGCGTTCACGCTGGTCGAACTATTGGTAGTCATCGGAATTATCTCGGTGCTGATGGGTATATTAGTACCTTCTCTAAACGCGGCTAAAGCCTATGCTAAAAAAGTCAGATGTAAAAATAACCTGCGGCAGATAAATATCGCTTTGAATTTATATCTTCAATCAAATAACGACACTTACCCTTACGCACAAGACCCGCTGCCGAGCGGGCATTGGCTTTGGATGGGCAGAGGCTGGCGGGATTTTATCAAACCCTATTTAACCAACAGTATCGATGATAAAAACCCTTCGGTTCTTTGGTGCACGATAGATTTAAAATCACAGGATATATACGAATCGACAAGCTATTCGTATTCGATGAGTTTTTATCACAGTCCGGAACAAATCAATCAAATGACAAGCCCTGCACATACTTACGGTTCGGTTTCTTTGGAATCTATACCTCAACGCCCAAGCCAAATAAAACGTCCGGCGGAAAAAATAATCGTCGGAGAATGGCTAAGCAATCATATGAAGATACAAGACGATAAAGGCTGGTGGTGCGGGGAGGGAGCGAGGAACTATCTCTTTGCAGACGGGCAGGTTATGTTCATAAAAGCCGCAGATATTGAAACAGCCAATGACGGTTTTCCCAATCCTAACCTTACAATAGATGGTATAAAAGGCAGTGATTACATTTCCCGGTAGATATTAATTTTGGTTCTTAATTATTAGAGCCTTTCTAAAAATTAAAAATTATGCTAATAATATACCAATAAACCGGAACATAATTGTTCGGCATGCGTAAATAACAGGGAATTTATTGGGAGATAATAAAATGGCTAAACTAATGTACATACAAACTTCACCGAGAAAAAACCGTTCCAAATCAAATACCGTCGCCGATGCTTTCGTCCAAGCATATAAAAAGAATCATCCGCAGGACGAAATCGAAAAACTTGATATTTTTACAGAGCATCTGCCCACATTCGACGGCTTAACCATTCAGGCTAAATACACAATACTTCACGGGCAAAAACACAGCGGCCAAGAGCTTGCGGCATGGCAGACGGTAGAAAAAATTATCGAGCAATTTAAGTCCGCAGATAAATATGTTCTCTCTGTTCCGATGTGGAACTTCGGTATTCCGTACAGACTCAAACAATACATCGATATTATCGTTCAGCCGGGCTATACATTCGGTTATGACCAGAATAAAGGTTATTTCGGCTTGGTAACCGGCAAGCCGGTTTTAGGGATTTACGCTCGCGGCGGCGAATACGGCCCGGGAACCGGCGGCGAAGCATACGACCTTCAGAAAAAATACATCGAGCAGATTTTCGGATTTATGGGTTTTACGGATATCCAGTCAATAATTGTCGAACCGACATTGGCGGGCGGGCCTGGTACAGCCGAAGAAAAAGTAAAACAAGCTATCGCCCAAGCAGAAAAAATCGCCGCTAAATTTTAATAAAACCTAATCTGAAAATCTAATTAAGAAACCGCCATAACTTTTGATTTTCAGCGGCTGGCCGGGCTTGAATTGCTTTTTTACAAAAGAGCGATTATCCGAACCATCTGTTATTAAAATACCCTCGGTATTTTTGGGGATAAATGACAGGTCTAATTTCAACTCCTTTTCAAAATTCTCCCCGTTAATACCAGCTATGAACCACGCATCTTGTGATTTTCTTGCGATGACTGCAAGTTTACCGGGATAGCCGTAAATAAAACGGCTGTCCTGCCAATAAGACGGTATTTCTCGCAGCGCATCTTTAACATAATCCGGCACAGCAGCCATACCTTCGGGTGTTTCGGCGTAATGCTGAATTCCAGACCAAAAAACAACCGCCAAAGCAAGCTCGAAACCGTTTGTCGTTATTCTCTTTATTCCTGGCACTTCGGAAAAACAAACCGGAGTAAAATCCATTGGGTCAAAAACGTTTCGAGTGAACGGCAGCATGCAGCAGTGATTCGGCTGACGATTCGCATTGCCCTGCTCAAAAGTTACATATTCGAATCCTTTCACAGCCTCCATAGTTAAAAGATTCGGATATGTTCTATGCCAACCCCGCGGGATTGTCGAACCGTGACAGTTTACCGTTAAGCTGAATTTCGCAGCGTCTTCGAAAATGTCTTGGTAATAATTCATCATAGATTGGCCGTCCCCGGCGAAGAAATCGACTTTGATTCCTTTTATCCCGATTTCTTTAAGTTTACTGAATTCTTTTATACGAGCCTCGTGAGTAAGCAGCTTGCTTTTGGGAGTCAGCGTTGTCGTATTCCAGCTTCCCGAAGAATTGTACCAAAGTATAAGACCGACATTTTTACTCTTTGCATATTCAGCGAGCGCGATGATTTTTTTATAACCAATCTGCGTATCCCAGCTCGCATCGACTAAACAGTATTCCCAGTTCATCTGTGCCGCGAAATCCACAAATTGTTTTTGGACATCATAAACCACAGATTCATCTTTCAGCAGCACCCAGCTCCACGAAGCCCTGCCCGGTTTAACAAATGAAAAATCTATCGGTTTTTCCGGCTCTGCCAAGTCGGTACCGAGAGTGGAATCGACTATCGCGTTTAAGCCGTGCCCGATTGTTATAATCCGCCAAGGACTTAACCACGACAAACATGATTGAGGTTGCGCTTCTCCGCCGGAGAAAACTTCTTTTTTATCGGCAAATCCGATGAAAAATTCGCCGCCAGCCGAGCGTTTTTCAAGCATACTGCCGCAGTAATCTCTGTCCGGTGCGGTCTCGGAAATCAGCATCCAGTATCCATCTAAACAAAACAGCGCAGGGAAAACCCACCCTGCTTTATTTTTTGAAATAGCCGCTGCATCAACCTGCTGCTCGTAAAATTCCTCATAGGACGGCTGAGTGCTGCACCATCCCGTTGCGGCCTCGGCTTTTGGCTGAATCCATGCTTGAGTGCCTGCAAAAAAGTTAAATGAGCTTAGCTCCTGCGTTATTTTTTTAATTTCTTCTGATTTTTCAGGAAAAACATATCGAAAAGCCGCGCCGTCATTGGAAACCTGAAAAATAATATCTATTTTTTGGCCGGAATTATTCGAGAAGTGAAATACCTTTTTATTGGCGGTATAGCTGTATTGACTTTTTTTGCCCTGAAGCATTTGGTATTCACTTTTTACCAACTCTATAGGCGATACCGACTCAAGAGTTAAATCACCGGCAAAATCACCGTCGGCTCTGATTAATCCGAGCCTCGAGCGGTCGAGAATCGATTTACCGCAATAATCGATTTTATAAAATACCCCCTCATCTCTGCCGACCAGCAAACGCACAGTGATTCTTTTGTCAGGGCTTTTAACGGAATATCTTTTTGTCATAATCGAGCAGTAGCAAAGCAGCAAAACAAAAACCAGCATTATAAACATCCAGCTTACAATCCCAGCCATGGTCGCTTTCTTCATTTCTAACTCCTATGAATGGTCTTATTAAACTACAAGACCTGCCTATTCTAAATAAAACAGGCAGGTCTGTAAATGTCCCTTAAAACAGCCAAACAAAAATCATTCCGGCTGCTGTTTTTCTTTCTGATATGCTGCGACAATCTGCTGCTGGACATTTGAAGGAACTAATTCATAATGGCTAAGAGCCATCGAATAGCTGCCTCGTCCGCCGGTAACGGATTTTAACTGACTGCTGTATTGGGTTACTTCTGAAAGCGGAACTTGAGCTTTTACTACAATCATATTTCCTGCAAGCATATCCTGACCAAGAACTCGTCCTCGTCTCGAAGCAAGGTCGCCTGCAATATCTCCCATATTCTCTGCGGGAATTGTTACGTCGATATTAACAATCGGCTCAAGCAGAACAGGTTTAGACTTTTGAATAGCATCGATAAAAGCGCCTTTTCCGGCAGCTCTAAAAGCTACTTCCTTAGAATCGACCGGATGGTGCTTACCGTCATAAATCGAGACTTTTATATCCTGCATTTTATAGCCGGCCACAACGCCTGATTCCATTACGTCGTTGATTCCTTTTAAAATAGGAGCTTCGAACTGCCCGGGAATCGAACCGCCGAAAATATCCCAGCTAAACTGCAGCGGCGGGTCCGAATTTCGCTCGGCAGGTTCGACTCGAAGATAAACTTCTCCGAACTGGCCCGCTCCGCCGGTTTGCTTTTTGTGCCGATAGTGCCCTTCTGCTTTAGCGGTTATGGTTTCTCTATAAGGAATTTTCGGCTGCTTGGTATTTACAGCCAGCTTATAATACTTTTCCATCTTCTCTAATATTACGCGAAGGTGCAGCTCGCCAAGACCGCTGATAACGAGCTCTTTAGTCTGCTGGTCTCTGTTAACCCTGAAACACGGGTCCTCTTCAAGGAGTTTTTCCATAGCGGTCGAAATCTTCTGCTCGTCTCCGCGGGTAGCAGGTTCCAGAGCCAGAGAAAACATAGGTTCCGGAACAGCAGGCATTTCAAATTTACCGTCAAATTTACCATCATGAATAAGGTCACCGATGTTCAGTTCTTCGACCTTTGCCAAAGTAACAATATCTCCGGCTATACCGGCGGGAACCTCTTTTGTCTCGAGCCCCTGAGTTTTCAAAATATGTCCGGGTCTGATTGATTTTCTATTATCATTGAGCATCATAGCGGTATCACTTTTGAGCTGGCCGCTTACGATTCTAATGGTCGAATATTTCATATTCGAACGCGGGTCAAATCCAACCCTAAAAACCATACCCGCTAAAGGTGCCGAAGCATCAGCTTTCAACTCGACGGATTTGTCTCCGTCTTTAAGAATCCTCGGAGCACTCTGTTCGGGCGAAGGTGTGTATTTAACAATAATATCGAGCAGTTCTGTAATACCGATTTCGGCTCTGGCGTTTGTAAAGACAATCGGTATGATTGTCCCTCTTTGCAAAGCTGTTACGAATACCGATGCGATTTTATCCTGCGAAATTTCCTCTCCGCCAAGATATTTTTCCATAAGCTGGTCGTCAGCTTCTATAACACTTTCAATAAGCTCGGTGTGGGCAGTGGCAATGTCACCGACCGGCGAATCCCCGCTGCTGTTGACTATGCAGTCAATAACACTTTTCTTGTCATCTGACGGCATATTCGCAAATCTGCACTGGGGGCCAAAAGTTTCTTTGATGTTGTTAATCAATTCGGCAAAGTCAACGTTGTCGGCATCCATTTTGTTTATGACGATTATTCGCGGAAGATTCGCAGCCGAGGCAACATCGAAAAGCTTGCGTGTATTAGTTTCAATCCCGCTCGAAGCACCGATTACAATTAACGCAGTCTCAACAGCAGGAATCGCTTTTATAGCCGGACCGATAAAATCAGGATAACCGGGTGTGTCAATTACATTTATCAGCTTGCCGGAATATTCGGCATTAACAACCGCCGAATGTATCGAATAGCCGTGCTCCTTTTCCTCATCAAAAAAATCGCATACCGATGATTTTTCATCCACACTGCCTAAACGGTTAATTGCTCCTGTTTTATGCAGAATAGCCTCAGCAAGAGATGTTTTTCCGCTTCCGCCGTGTCCAACCAGTACTATATTGCGAATATCACTCGTATTAGCCACTATCAAAACCTCCAATGCTTAATCTTTTACTCGTATAGAAACAGGGCAATATACACATTTAACCCGATTGTAACAAGCTTTTTTTGCTTATCTTGAGAGCAATGTTTCAAAGTTTTGTTCGAATTTTCAGCTAAAAGATAATACAAAAACAAAAAAATCTATTTAAAAGAGGTTCTGCTATAAAGATAAAAAATGGTTTTTTATTGGACACTATCCTTAAATTGACCACTCGAATTTGAATTACCTCAATATGTTGTAGTTAATTTTACATAAGGGATATATGTTGGGGGGCGAGTTATAGGGCCTTGTCAAATCAAGACTTACATCAATTAAAGAATTTTTCCGGCGACTGTCGATAAGCCATATACCTTTGATTAAGAGTTGTCAATTTTGAGGTGAATTTTATGAGCAAGACGGAATTAATAACCTGCATCTGTGAAATCAATAGAACCGCGAAACAGGATTTTCTTGAGAGTTTCTCAGAAGAGGAACTAAACGAATATCTTGAGCACCTAATGGAGCTTGACCTCGAAGAGATTGTAGCGCTTGCTTAATCTGCCCCGCACCGGAAAACCGATTTTAATCTGAATCGGCCATACCGCCCGAAGCATCTGAGGGGCTGCTGATTTTCGGCAATCTTACAATATTATTCTGCTTAAACGCCAAAAACACAGGAAAATAGTTATTGGGCATATCAAAAACAAGCTGATAGGTTCTTGTTCCGCTTGAAACTTGAATCGTTTCATCGAGTCTTCTGGGGTCGAGTCTCCCGTCAGACGTCAAATATCCCAAAGGATAAATGTTTATGCCCCGGCCTTGAGTCGGATTACTAATCTGGGATTTCTCATTGCAAATTAATCGCATCTGGGCCAAAGTAAAAATGCCTGCTTTAGAACTAATCTCGGCTTTTACAACGACAAGACTATTTCCGGCGGACGGTGTTACCGGATTTCCTTCCTTATCTTTTAGATTATCCGGAGCAGCTTGAACAGCATCTTTGCCTTTTACTGTAAGCGCCGGTTCGCTTGTAAGTGTCGCAGCTTTACTGCTCAAAGCAATCCTATTAAGATAAGACTCACTTATAAACGAAGGATGAATTAGGGAAAAGCTGTTATTAGAACTCATGCTGCCGCGGCTTACTAACCCAAATAGACCGCAGACAAAATCATCCGGACTTAGCAGCGATCTGTTTACCCGAAGAGGTTTAAGGTTATTAATCCGAGCATAAGGCAAGTTTTTAGGCAGCGGCATCATCGCCAAAACGGTAAGCAGCAGACCGGTAAGTATAAAACCGTAAACAGCTCCGCAGACACATCGCCCTGCCCGATTCAAAATATCATTAAATTCTATGGATTTATGTATAAGTTTCGAAGCGGCAGTTTGAAAAATCGCAAAAGGAAAAATAAACAGCAAAATAAAACTTATCGCCGCCAGCCACGGAGCTAATGAAGAATTATCGCCGCCGAGATAAGCAGCCAAAAGCCGCGAGACTTGTTCGAAGAAGCCAAAAGCCACAAAAGACGAACACAAAATTGTTATAATATTCACGGCTGCATTTACGAGAGAGCCTTTAAAATATTGATAGGCAACACACGCTGCAACTATTACTAAAAGCAACAAAGAACTCATCCGGCAATCTCCTACGCTTTAATAAATCTTTAATTATAATCTGCTATTCTTCAACTTCTGGTTTTTGCCCTGCTTGTTTCGGACTGGAAAGAACTCTTATCATTTCATTTATAGATGTTGTACCATTAAGAACCTTATCAAGCATTACTTCCTGAAGGTAACGCATCTTGGCACTTCTAAGCAGCAATGCAATATCCTGACTCGATTTCGCCTGTGCCAGAGCTTTTTTAATCTGGTCGTTTATCATAATAATTTCGAACGAACATTCTCTTCCATGAAATCCTATTTCATGGCAGGCATCGCAGGGATAAGCTTTTCCGCGTTTATCATAATAAACCTTGCCGACACGATACAAAACCTTGACCTTCTCAGGGGGAATATTAAATTTTTTAAGCAGTTCTTTATTCGGCTCATAAGCTTGTTTGCATTGGTCGCAAAGTTTTCTAAAAAGCCTTTGGTTGCTCGCGCCTATCATCGGCCCCAGTGCAAGATTTCTGTCCCCGACAAGTTTTATCCATTTTGTAAGAGCGTTTACGGTGGTATCAGCTTCTATAGTCGCATATACTGTTGCCCCTTCTTTCGCAGCCATACACGCAACCCGTGCGGTTTCTGAGTCTTTGACCTCAACGACACCGAGAACATCTGGACTCATACGAGCTATCGACAAAAGCTTTTTACCGTATGTAGTTGTTCCGGTATCACTTAGAGAAAATACCTCTTGGGTAATATTAGGAAGCTGACCTGACAGCTTATACTCCAACGTATAAATATTATTGAGAAACGCATCGTGGCTTCTCAACAAAGCGTATAACGTAGTGGTAACCCCTGACTCTTTAGGACCTGAAATAAGAAATAAACCTTTATCTACTTCTCGTATACCGCTTAACTGCTGATATTGCTCGGGGAGAAGGTTTATCTCCTCGAGTTTAGGTATACTTTCCTGAATAATCTTGTGCAGTTTTATATGCTCACCGGCAGTCGAGCCGGCAGTGGTAACTTCCCATTTATTTACATCATTTCCTTCACGCAGTCTAAAAGTTCCTTTTTGCGGCTTACGTCTTTCATCAACATCCAGACTTGCAAGCTCTTTTAAAAACTCACTGAGCCTATCGACCTGCTCCTGCCCTATCGACGGCTGTTCCAGTTGCGCACCATCGACAATATATACCAGATTATAACCTTCTGCCGCCGGAGATAAAATTATATTATTAGTACCAATGCTCTGGGCGTTCTTAAAAAAACTATGCGCGATTTTAAAACTGAAAAAATCCGCTGATTTCGGTTCAGGCAAAGGTATTTCATTTCCGTGAGCTGAAATAAAACCTATATCCCGCAGTTCACTGAGCTTTTTTTCATGATTAACAAAAAGATCCTTAATATGATTTACCGTCAATACACGTTCAAACTCGGATACAAGTGAGTTTCTATGCATAACATAACTAATTGAAACTCCCGCTAAAGCCATAACATAAATCGCTAATCCTACAATAAACATAGGTATCAGCAGCCAAATAACAGCTCCCAAAATTCCGACCGCCAACAAAATTGTAGACCAGAACTCATCTTTCGTATGCAGCATCTGAGCATCATCAGAAACCCACCCAAGAATCGGTATCCACAGAAAAAACATAATCAAAAAAATCACAAGCTTGATTATCGAAATGTACCCGCCTAATTCAGCGGCTGCTAAAAGCAATTCCGGCATACTGTTTACTCCGTTAATACTATTAAAAATTTACTAAAGAATACCACTGCTCGTTGCTCTTATGCCTTTTAAGGCCATTTTAAGCTCTTCAACATTAGGTGCATATTTATATGCTTCTCTGGGGTCAACAAAACCTTCCTGTACAAGCTGACAGAGATTATCTGTTAAATCCAGCATACCTTCTCTCTGACAATTCCTTATAACACTCGGCAAATCACCTTCTCGCCCTTCGGAAATAAGTTTTCTTATTTCCGGATTAGCCAGCATTATCTCCAGTACGGGGATTCTTTCAATACCTTCTTTAACACAGGGCAGTAGTAACTGGCTTATAACCGCTTTAATTGTCAGACTAAGAGCCTGTCTTATCATATTGCGTTCAGCCGGCGGAAATAAATCAAGAAGCCTTCCGATAGCCTGAGAAGCATTAGCAGAATGCAATGTTCCAAACACCAGATGTCCTGTTTCTGCGGCTCTCATACCGGCAGTTACTGTTCTCGCATCTCGCATTTCACCGACAAAAACAACATCCGGGTCCTGTCTCATTAAATACGTCAAAGCATCTTCAAAATCTTTGACATCGATACCAATTTCTCTTTGCGAAACGATAGCCTTCTTATCGACAAATATATATTCAATCGGGTCTTCGATTGTAACAATATGGCTGTTTCTGGTTCTATTAATATAATCTATCATCGAAGCTATCGTTGTCGTTTTACCTGAACCCGTAGGCCCGACCACAAGAACAAGCCCCTGTGCCCTGTCACAAATTTTTTCAAGTGTCTTGGGCAAATGAATTTCTTCAAACAAAGGAACCGTCGATTCGACACGCCTCGCCGCCATACTTATACAACCTCTCTGGCGAAATATGTTTACTCGAAAACGGTCGTGTCCGTCAATTTCATAGGCAAAATCCAGCGTACCGTGCTCGACAAAAAATTGTTTTTGGTGCGGTTTTATAATTTCAAAAATCAATTCTTCGATTTTCTGCTCAGTCAAGATTTCGGCTGTAGTATCCTTTAGCTGTCCCTGCATACGCAGTTTCGGCGGCTGACCGACCTTTAAATGCAAATCGCTGGCGCGGTTTTTTACCGCAGCCCTGAAATACTTATCAAGCTTCTTTTCAGGCTGTTTCTTCGATTCTATTGGTACAGGTTGTTCTTGTGCCATACCTACCCCATTATATAGGCCGAAACATTCATATTATAAGACTACAGGGCGTCATGTCAACAGAGACATCGATGATATATCGGCAATCATGCACAGCCGAAAAACCAGCATTTTGATGTTTATAAAGATATAAGCAGCATTATAAGTGTCATATAAATAGCTACGCTGATAGAATCATTTGCTGTCGTTACCAGCGGGCCGGAGCTAATTGCAGGGTCTATCCCGATTTTTCTAAAAAGAAAAGGCAAAAGCAAACCTAAAGTAGTCGCCACCATAATCGCCGAAAACATCGCCAAACTAAAAGCCATTGTAATTCGTATTGCATCCACCGGCCCTGAGGTATTTTTAAAATGCAGAAGTACCGCACAAATGACGCCTCCGGCTAAACCACAAAGAACAGCAACTACCGCAGCAATTCTTACTTCTCTTACGAAGACCTGTTGAAGTTTTTGTGCGGCAAGATGGCCTGCAGCAAGTCCTGAAACAACAATTGCGGAGGTTTGAAGGCCGGCATTACCGCTAATAGCCGCAATCATAGGTACAAAAACCACTGCAGATGTATAAATTATTGCGAGATTCCAAAATTCGAACTGTTTATGAAAAAATATCAATACAAGAGCGGTAACTCCTGTCCCGAATAAACAAGGCAGCAGCCATGTCATACGAACCCCGGCAGCATGAAATACAGATAAATTTTCTCGCTCGTTAGGTGTGGTTCCGGCCATCGTGTATATATCTTCGATAGCTTCCTCTGCGGCTACTTCGATAATTCGACCCGCAGTAATCTGGCCTATAAGTCTATTCTGTCTGTCAATCACAGGCAAAACCATTAGATCATTTTTAGTAAATATATTCCTGACCTCCTCTTGATCGGCACCACAATAAACATACAAACTGTCTTCACTGATAAGCTCTTTTATCTTTTTATCTTCCGGGCAGGTAAGAAGCAATCTGATTCTAACCTCTCCAAGAAATACTCCTTTTGCATCAACTACAAAAACACTGAAAAAATCTTCGTCTATTTCAGAATTTCTAATCTTATTAACTGCTTCAGCAACAGTAGCGTTTTCCGTAACGCTTATAAGAACAGGGTCCATAATACCGCCCGCTGAATCACTGCTGTAACTCATCAGGTTTTTTATGCGAGCGGCTGTGTCCGGTGATATAGAAGCAAGCAAATGCTCTGCTTTTTCTTCAGGCATCTCAGCAAGCAAATCAGCAGCCTCGTCAAGACCAAGCTCGAGAATTAGCGATATCAATTCGCTGTTTGTGAGCACATGGAACAAGCTTTGGCGTGTAGCTTCGTCTACTTTCTGCAAAACCTCCGCTGAAATATCCTTATCCAGCAGGTCAAATATAACTCTTTTCTGCTCTTCGCTTAAAGTCTCAACTACTTCGGCTATATCACTACCACGGTACTCTTGGAGTAATATCCTAAGTGTAAATTTGTCTTCAACTTCAAGCAAACTCTCGATTTTTTCGAGAAGTTCTGTTTTTTGGCTTTCCATCTCTATTGTCCTGACACGTATATAACGGTATAAATACCGATATTTATCACGATTATCCAACCATTTAAAGCAGGTAACTGCCCGCAAAAATTAATTCGAATGCCCCGCCCAAAATAATGCAAATTGCAAGAATAGGCAATTATTATTTAACATACCCCCAGCTATGGCCGAATTGTATAGTATAAACGCAGGGTTTTTTGCAAAATTACTTGGCTTTTCAGGCTTTTTCTTGTATAATATAGGACGGGCTGTAAAAAGTCTTCTGATCAAAGCGGTTATTGGAGCTTGCTATGATAAGAACAATCAAAATTGCATTATTCGCCGTATTACTGATATGCTGTTTATCTATCGCAGCAGCACCTCAGCCTCGTCTTGTTCAGGCTCCGGACGACTGGACACTGGACGTAAATTATGAGCAGCTGCACCAGATTGAGCTTCGTATAGGTAAAGACCGCAAACCCATGAGATTCTGGTACGTCATATTAACAATCACCAACAACTCAGGTCAGGATATTAATTTCTATCCGATGTGCGAGCTTGTAACAGATACATTCCAAATTATTCCTTCCGGCAGCCAAACACCGCCGGAGGTTTTCGCTAACATCCAAAAACGCCATAAAAGAACATATCCGTTTCTCGAAGTTTTACAGCCAACCGGAACACGCATCCTTCAGGGACAGGATAATACAAGAGATTTTGCGGTTATCTGGCCGGACTTCGATTCTAAAGCCAAAGAGCTTAGCCTGTTCATAGCCGGCCTGAGCAGCGAAACAGCAGCCGTCGAGAAACCTGCTCGGAACGATTCTGATGAGCCGACAACAGTATATTTGAGAAAAACTCTGGCGTTAAGTTACTCTATCAGCGGAGACCCTGTATTTAGAAGCCGCCCGAAGCTTACTTTCAAAGGCCAAAACTGGGTAATGCGTTAAAATAATATTTATTATAAATGCACTCATATGTATATCGCATCGTTAAAATGCCTGCGAAACCGGGATTTATATAAACATAGCTGCTGATGTTTCGTAATAATATCTCGCCGGGGGCGATTGTATCTGCTATTGTGGTATATTTGCAGATAACCGCAATAAGAAAGGCTTAGATTTATGAAACACCTTAGTAAATCTTTAGTGCGCTGGTTCCCAGTATTACTGATAACATTTAGCCTGCTTTTTCAAGGATGCGATTCTAAACCCCAAAACGAACAGCAAACAACCTCCGCCGGACCGAAACAACCGGCCTTCGATTATGAACAGATACAGCTTAAGAACGGTCTGACTGTTATTACACTCGAAGATTTTTCCTGCCCTATCGCAGCGGTACAAATTTGGTATCACGTCGGTTCAAAAGATGAAAACCCCGACAGACAGGGCTTCGCTCATATGTTCGAACATATGATGTTCAGGGGGACAGACAGGCTTGGCCCGACAGACCATTTTTCTCTTATACGCAGCGTAGGAGGCTCGGCAAACGGCTATACCAGCTTTGACCGAACTGTTTATCTTCAGACATTGCCGGCTGAACAGCTTGATTTGGCATTATGGCTCGAAGCTGAACGAATGGCTTTTTTGAGGATTGACCAGGAATCATTCGATATCGAGAGAAAAGTCGTTGAAGAAGAAAGAAGAATGGGGCTGAATCAGCCATACGGAACAGTTTTCGAAAATCTCTTCGACGCGGTTTATACAGTTCATCCGTACAGATGGACGCCGATAGGGAAAATACCGCATTTGCGGGCAGCCCATGTTCAGGAACTTAGGGATTTCTGGGAAAAATATTATACCCCAAGCAATGCAACATTAGTTATTGTCGGAGCTGTCTCGCATCAGCAGGCTCAAGACGCGGCAGAAAAATATTTCGGCTGGATACCAAAATATAACGAGCCGCCAAGAGTTGAAGTCGTTGAACCGCCTATAGAGGGCCCTCGTGATGTAACACTAAAAGAAGATAATGCTCCGGCTCCGGCTGTGGGAGTTGTTTATAGGTCTGTTCCGCTGGCCCATAAAGATGCGGTCGTTTTCAGAGTTATCGCAAATATACTCGGAGGGGGAAACAGCAGCAGATTATATCGGGAATTAGTAGCACAAAAACAGCTTGCCGTGGCAGCCGCTGCGGAAAATTATTCCCTCCAGCAGGATGGATTATTCGGAGCAGGTGCGGTTATGCCTCCTTTCGGTGCCAATGCCGATATGGTACTGGAAATAATCGAATCCCATATAAGCAAATTAAGTGCAGAACCTGTTTCCGAACAAGAGCTTAATAAAGCAAAAAATCAACTCGCTCGCACCTTAGTTACGGAAAACCTCCGGATTGAGCGGAAAGCAAGAACACTTGCCGGTGCCGCTGTAGATATGGGAGATTTATCAAGAGTCAATTCAGCTCTCGATGAAATTCGAGCGGTAACCGCCGATGATTGCATGCGAATAGCACAAGAGTATTTAGTCCCTCAGCGTGCTTTTAGAGTCAGAGTTGAAAGAAATTTGCTCGGCTCACTGATGAAAAGCAAAGACGAACAGCCCTCGGAACTTGCCGAGCCTGAAACCGAAACTCCTCGATTCGGCAGGCCCGGTGTTGTTAGAAGCGATGTATTCCCCTCAGAACCTCCGATTGCAGAAATAAAACCCGGCAGGATTACACCGCAATATGACACTAAAATTCTGAAAAACGGTCTTAAGGTTTTAGTAGTCCAAAACGATGAAGTGCCGTTTATAACCGTTCAGCTTGGTTTTCTCTCAGGGGCTTGGACAGAAGAGCATAACGGTTCGGCTTCGATGGCTTTGGCAATGCTGACAAAAGGCACTCAAAACTATACCGAAGAACAGCTTGCCGAAGAATTAGAAACTTACGCTATAGGCCTTGGCGGTTCGGTAGCGATGGATACAAGTTCAGTTAATATGAGCTGTCTTACAGAACATGTCCAACGTGCGATGGGATTATTAGGTGAAGTTGTATTAAGACCGTCTTTCCCTGAAGATGAATTTGAAAAGCTCAGAAAACAAGTATTAACTTCGCTTGCAGTTGAATCTGCCAGTCCCGAATATCTGACTGAACGGCAATTCAGAATCCGGCTCTATGGAAACCATCCGTATGCCAGAACAGCCGCAGGGGAAATAAACGATGTTAACTCGCTTACGGTCAATCAAGCAAAAGATTGGTGGACACAAAACGCTCGTCCGGATGCAGCAGTTTTGATTTTTGCCGGAGATATTAATTCTGGTTTTGCATTTGAACTGGCGGAAAAAACATTCGGACAATGGGAATCATCTGGAGAAAAACACAAAACAGAACTTGCTCAAATCAGCCCTGCCGAAGAAACTCATATATATCTGGTTGACAGACCCGGCAGCACTCAAAGCCAAATTCGTATGGGACATTTGGGGCTTACACGTCACGATGAAGGATATTTTGTCAGCAGGATAGTCAGCAGCTATTTCGGATGGGCTTTTAACAGCAGACTCAATGAAAGCATTCGGGTAGATAAAGGATTAACGTACAGCGTTTGGGGAGGCTATGAAGCAGGCCGATTTGCAGGCACCTTCAAAATAGGGACATTTACCAAAACCGAATCCACAGCTCGGACGATAAACGCTGTCATCGAAGAGATTAAACGCCTTAAAAATGAGCCGCCAAGCAGTGATGAGCTGGAAAACAACCGGTCGTATATCTTAGGAAGTTTTGTTAAAGACAGAGAAACGCCGCAGCAAATCGCTTCAGACCTCTGGCTTATCGAATCTCAGCAGTTAAACAGCGATTATCTCGATAGGCTTTTGGATTCAATCGCAGCAGCACAAGCTCAAGATTGCCTTGATATGGCACAAAAATCAGTAGATGAAAATAAGCTGGTTATTATCGTGGCCGGTGATGCAGCTATATTAGAAGATGAATTAGCAAAAATCGCACCTGTTACAGTAATTGCTTCGGATTAGGACATTGTATTAATTAAGTTCATAAAGGAGCCTAATGAAGAAAGCTGAATTAAACCGATATTTAATATAGCAGCCTTATTGCTTTTTAGCCAATTGACAAAAAATATCGTGTATGTAATAATAGCAAACGGAATAATAAATATTATAATTTTTTGGAGGCATTAGCTTATGACTTTACTTTGGGTTTTTAGATTTATATTTGCTCTCACCTTAATTCTTGTAATGTTTTTCACGGTAAGTTCCGAATCAATGGCACTCGAAGAACATTCGGTTAGTTTCTGGGCGGTCTTTTGGTCGGGTTTCGGAATGGGTGTTTTGGTGTTTCTGGTCGATTTCTTTACACCCAAGAAAAAACTTAGTGCTTTGGCGGGGGTTTTTTTCGGATTGCTTGTAGGCATAATTATAAGCAGTGTTCTTTCACCGGTCGTTGATGTTGTTTTCCAGACATATAAAGTCAATATTATACCCGAAGCTATCGGCGCGATTAAATGGTTCCTCGCAGTAAGTATTTGCTTTTTGACTATTAGTGTTGTGATTCGTACTAAAGATGATGTCAGATTCGTTATACCTTATGTCGAGTTCGCCAAGCAAATTAAAGGCGCCAGACCTATGATTCTCGATACTTCGGTGATAATTGACGGCAGAATCGCCGACCTTTATCACAGCAAGTTATTTGATGCCCCGCTGGTAGTTCCAAGATTTGTTCTAAATGAACTTCAGCTAATAGCTGATTCGGCAGACAAGCTCAAACGCAACAGAGGCCGCAGAGGGCTCGATATACTTAACAGGATGCAGCAGGACCCTGCCATTGATATCTCGATTGACGACACTGCCATAATACAGGTCGAAGAAGTACAGGGCGTTGACCAAAAGTTAATTCTTTACACTAAACATCATAACGGACGTCTTGCGACTACTGATTATAATCTTAGTAAGGTTGCACAGGTTCGAGAGGTCGATGTGCTAAATCTCAATGACTTGGCCAATTCTTTAAAAACCATTGCGCTTCCCGGTGAATCTATGGACGTTAGAATCGTAAAACCCGGCGAAGAACAGGAACAAGGCATCGGGTATCTGCCGGACGGAACTATGGTTGTAGTTGAAAACGCTCGCGACAAAATAGGCAAAGATATAGCAATCAGCATAACAAGCTCGTTACAAACCGCACAGGGCAAAATGATTTTTGGGAAATTCGAGAACTACATACAGAACAACAGAGAAGAAAAAGATTACGGCAATAATTACAGAAAGCAAAACGGCAAAGGAAGATTCGCAGCCCGAAGCACAGAAGCTTAAGATTATAGTTTATTTAAGTATTTTTTAAGCTCTGTTAGAATTTCTGATTCTTTTACAACGGCAAGTTTTTGGCCTCTAAGATATAAAAAGGCTTTGCCTTTGGCCGCACATACAGCAAGGTCTGCGTCTTTTGCTTCGCCCGGGCCGTTTACTATACATCCCATTACCGCAATATTTAGCGGCTTGGGGACGTCTTTCATCAATTTTTTTATCTTTTCTGCCAATTTTACGACGTTAACTTCTGCTCGCCCGCATGTCGGGCAAACTATAATCTCAGGGCCTTTATTTTCGAGCATCTTTAGAGATATCAATATCTGTTTTGCTATTTCCACCTCTTTAACAGGCTCACCGGCAACACTAACCCTGATTGTATCACCGATACCTTCGGCCAGCAATGTGCCTATAGCAACAGCCGACGGAATCTGAGCATCTTGCGGCAGTCCCGCATGGGTCAATCCGATATGTATGGGATAGTCGAACGTTTCAGCAAGAAGTCTATTTATCTCAATCGTTCTAACCGTGTCGGAGCTTTTGGCACTAAGAACAATCTGATTAAACCTCCTGCCCTCGAAAATCCTGATATATTTTTTCATTTCCGAAAGCATCAAAGCAACTCTTTTTGTCTGCGGAATATCTTTCTTTTTTAAATCTCTTATACTCGCCTCGTTAACTCCAACTCTGATAGCCGTCCGGTTCAATTTAGCTGCATCGATTATTCGCAGAATATCCGAACGATTTTTTATATTTCCGGGATTGATTCTTATTTTTGCCGCTCCTGCTTCGATTGCCTCAATAGCCCGCTGAGGGCTAAAATGAATATCTGCTATCAGAGGCACTTTCACTTTTTGGACTATTTTCGCAAAAGCAGCCGTGTCCGCGGAAGTCGGAACGGCAATCCGTACAAGCTGACAGCCTGATTCGACAAGCTGGTTTATTTGCTTAATACATCGTGCAATATCCGTAGTATGTACTTTGGTCATCGATTGTATTACAACAGGCGAATTCGAACCTATTACAACTGAGCCGACTTTAACATTTATAGTTTTTCTTCGTTTCATAAATGAAGATTGTATCTTGTTTTATTCTTATGGGCAAATTAAAATAAACGGCCGTAATACTATCGATTTTATAATAAGGTTTATTTCGTACTAAGGCATAGTTATGCACTGGAATATTCTTCATATTATTTTTTATATTTGGCTGTTCTTTACTATGATTTACGGCGGTTTCGGGCTGACTCTATATCTAATGCAGCCAAAATTGACATACAGGCCTATCAGAGATGTTCCATATACTCCTGAAGAAATTGGTTTGGAGTTCGAAGATTTAACATTAAAAACAGAAGACGGGATTGCGATTTCAGCTTGGTATATACCCGCTCCTGAATCTAAATATACCATCCTGCTCTGCCATGGTAACGGCGGTAATATTATGCATCGCCTCGATAATATTAATATCTTCTATAACCTCGGAGTAAATTGTCTGATATTCGATTACCGCGGCTACGGCAACAGTCAAGGTAAACCTACCGAACAAGGCACATATAAAGATGCAATGGCCGCCTATAAATGGCTTATCGAGCAAAAAAAAGTAGACACTCAAACTATCATAGTTTACGGCCAGAGTCTGGGGGGCTCGGTCGCCGCATGGCTGGCATCTGAGGTTCAGATAGGTTCGTTAGTTATGGAAAACGCTTTTACATCCTATCTCGATATGGCCAAAAACTTCTATTGGTATATGCCTGTACGATTTTTTGTAAGGTATAAATACGATACACTTCAATATATCGATAATGTTCACTGCCCGATACTGGTAATTCACAGCAGAGATGATGAAATAGTTCCCTTCGAATTCGGTCAGCGCCTATACCAAGCCGCAATCGAACCGAAACAGTTCATTGAAATAAGCGGAGGGCATAATGACGGTTTTTTAGTCTCGATTGACATTTACAGAGACGCGTGGAGAAAATGGCTGATTTATTTGGAAAAAATCAGTCTTGCCTCTAAACAAAACAAAGCTTCCTGATACATCAATAAATTATCGCTGTAGCCTGTTCGATTTGACGTATTATCTGCTCGGGGCCTTCATGCTTGCCGACTATTGCGTCAAAACCCTGACGAAGTAAAACCTGCTCTTCTTCAGACGGTTTGTTTACCATAGCTATTATCTTAATCGCCTGAAGCTCTTCGTCACTGCGGATACTTTTGCAGATTCCTGACGCAGCTGTCTGGCCGTTTGTCAAATCAATAAGCATTACATGAGGTTCGAATTTATGAGCGGTTATCCCTGTCTCAAAATCATTACCCACAACTTTCACCTCGTAATCGGCTTTATCGCGAAGGTATTGCTGGAGCTTAGAACCTGCTTGTTCATCAGAACAAACCAAAAGAACACGCATTTTACCAGCACCTTTGAGTGAGTCGGTCGGCATACCATGCTGTTTCATAAACCGCATAAGCTCGCTAAGAGGAATTCTGCGGTCTTTACTTCCGGGTATACGATATCCTTTTAATTGCCCCGTATCGAACCACTTTGAAACTGTTCTCGGAGCTACATTGCATATCTTTGCTACATCACCCGTCGTTAGAACGTTTTTACCTTTAGACATATTTATTACTCCCCACACGCCGCAATATATCGGCTACAATCCTCTTTTCGGCCTTATTGACCTGCCTGTTTAGCACAGACATAAGTTTTGTAGCCTTTATTAGCGATGTATGGCTATTTTCTTAGATATACGTCCCATAACAAATATGGTTTCCCCATAAGTTTTAAATATGAGCTGACCGCCCAGAAGAGATTTACCCCCAAAAGACACCGTAATGCTTCCTGAACCGCATTACGTATAGAATTGTAATTAATACAACCGATTTGATTTAGAGCCTCTAACAAAACCTATTTAACAATGTGTTATGACAGATAACAATACAA